>NZ_JBICWL010000004.1:404479-408383 GCF_043199735.1 Streptomyces sp. NPDC048566 | reverse complement strand
GGGGGGGGGGGGGCGGGGGGGGGGGGGGGGGGGGGGGGGGGGGGCGGGGCGCCCCCCCCCCCCCGCGCGCGCCGCCCCCCCCCCCGCCCCCGGCGCCCGCGCGCCCCCCCCCCCCCCCCCCCGCTGCGGGGGGAAGTACCTGCGCGATCTACTACGACGGGGGAATCGCGTCAGGCACTGCGGGGGGTGGCTGCGATGGTCTCTACGTCCGGGATGTCGGGCCCGGTCAGACGGTGGTCACGCTGGTCGAGGTTCACGAAGATCATTCCGTACCGGATGGCGCACCGTACCGGCTGCGGCGCCCCCCGAGGCCGCCGCAGACAGCGATAGGCCCGTACGTCCTCGTCGTCGTCGCGCGTGACGACGACGGGCTCACCGAAGACGGTCACCATCAGCGAGTCACCGCTGTGGGGGATGGCGGTGACCAGGTCGATGAAGTGCCAGCCGGAGCGGTAGGCGGTCGCCATCTCGCGCCGGAACGAACGGTCGTCGGGTGGTGTAGTCATGGGTCCACTCAGGCCTTCGCGACGTCACTCGAAGCACTGCCGACCGGGGCGACGAAACCCCAGCCGCTGTCGGCCGGTACCGCTCGCACGACGGTGCCCCAGCCGCTGTCGGCCGGCACCGTCCGCGCCACGTTGCCCCAGCCGCTGTCGGCGGGCACCGTCTGCACGACCTTGCCCCAGCCGCTGTCGCCCGCCTGCACGACCTTGCCCCAGCCACTGTCGCCCGCCTGCACGACCTTGCCCCAGCCACTGTCGCCCGCCTGGACGACTACCTTGCCCCAGCCGCTGTCGTCCGCCTGCACGACGTTGCCCCAGCCACTGTCGCCGAGCTCCGCCTGCGCCGCGTTCCCCCAGCCGCTGTCGGCCGGCACCGCCTGAGCCGCGTTGCCCCAGCCACTGTCCAGAGCGCGAACCGCCGGCGCGTTGCCCCAGCCGCTGTCCGGTGGCGTCGAGGCGGTCGACGCTCCCCCCGCCGCGAGTCCCGCACCGCTCAGGGCCCCGAGAGTCACGACCGCGGAGAAAGCGGTGGCAAGTACCGAGCGAAGCATTCTCCTGCGCATAGTCGGCTTCGTCCTCACTTGATCGGATCCTCTCCCCCGGTAATGAAGACGATGTCTCATTCAGGCACGTCACCACCACCGACACGATGCATCATGTTCCTGCATGTTCAGGACCCTGGGGGGTGGCGATTTGCCCATAAACCGCATAAACCAGACACATCCCCATCCCGTCACGGAACTTTGTGACGAAGGGGCACGCTTGTACACGAGCGCTTTGAGTACCGGACGGATCGCCCGGGCCGAAGTCGCCGCAGCGCCGTGCCTGCTGGAGTTCGCCCTGCTACGACCCGATCCCGACGACTCCAACTGGCTGCGCCCGGTGCCGCCCTCGGTGGCCCTCACCCAGCGCCTCCACCCTATTGAGCGCGAGATCCAGGAGCGCCGGCGCCGGACCATCGAACTGACCGAATCATTCGAGCCGTTCATGATGGTCAGCGCCATGGCGCCGGCCCCCACCCACGCCATCACGGTGCTGGAGGGCATCGACCGCATCAACGCCGCGCTCGACATCGCCACCTCCGAGTGCCACACCGAGATGCTCACCATCCAGCCCGGCGGCCGGCGCAGCGAGCACATCCTGAACCAGGCCCTGGAACGGGACCGCCCGCTCACCGACCGGGGCGTGCGCATCCGCACGCTCTACCAGCACACGGTCCGCTACAGCCAGGGCACGGCCGCCTACATGGACCGCATAGCCAGCGGGAAGATCGAGATCCGCACGCTGGAGGAGCTGATCGAGCGCCTCATCGTCTGCGACGGCACCGTCGCGTTCATCCCCGCCAGCGACGACAACCAGTTCGCCCTCGAACTGCGCCACCCCGGCCTCGTCCGCTACCTGACCAGGGTGTTCGAGCAACTCTGGCGGCGGGCCACCCCGTTGCGCGAGGACGTCCCCTACGAGTCCACCCCGGAGGGCATCACGGGCATCCAGCGCTCCATCGCCAAGCTGCTCATCGAGGGGCACGTGGACGAGGCGATCGCCCGCAGGCTCGGCATGAACGTCCGCACCTGCCGCGCCCACATCGCGAAGCTGGCGGCTTCGCTGGGCAGCGGGAGCCGGGCCCAACTCGGCTTCCTGATCGCCCAGTCGGGCATCCTGGAGGAAGAGGGCTGAGCCCTCGCCCGCTCCCGTGCGGCCGGTTCAGCCCCGGCCCGGCATCCCCGGGACCCCGGCGGCACCGGGACCGGCGGCACCCGCGGCAGGACGCGGCACCGCGACGGCCGCGGGCTCCTCGGACCGCGGCGGGCCGTCCAGACCCACCTGCGCGATCCGCACCCCCAACTGGGTACGGCTGGCCGCCCCGAGCGTCTCCGAGAGACGGGCGATGTGCGCGCGGCAGGTCCGGACGCTGATCCCGAGCCGCTCGGCGACCACGGCGTCCTGATGCCCCTCCGCCAGCAGCGCGGCGATGGAGCGCTCGCGGTGGGTGATCCCCTCGATGCCCGTGGCCGGCAGCGGCGAGGCCAGCGGGATCGCGAGCCGCCACAGCCGCTCGAACACCGTGACCAGGTAGTCCACCAGCGCCGGATGGCGCAGCTCCAGCGCGATGGTGCGGTCGGAGTTCGCGGGGATGAAGGCGACCTTCCGGTCGAAGAGGATCAGCCGCTCCACGACCTCGTCCAGCGTCCTCGCCTCGGCCGCGTCGCCCATCAGCTCCATGTAGTTCAGCAGGCCCTGGCCGTGCCGCGCCACGTGCGTGTACAGGTCGCGCATGCGCACGCCGCGCCGGCGCATCTCCAGCGCCCGATGCAGGCCCTCCACCAGTTCGTCCTCGCGCCTGATCCCGCCGGGCTGGACGGTCAGGACCTCGCGCGCGCACTCCTGGGTCGCCTGGTCCATCGCGGCCCGGATGCGCGGCAGTCCGTCCAGGACGCGGATCGCCGCGCCCTCCGGCGGCGCCTGCACCCGGCCGCCGAGCCCCGCGTACCACTCGAACGCGGACACCGCGTCGCCCACGCGCGCCTGGCTCGCGCTGACCTCCTCGTACACCCCGCGCAGCAGTCGGGTCATGACCTCCTGCGGCGAGGTCGGCACCAGCCAGCCCATGTCGTCGGGGTCGGGGTGCAGCAGCGCCAGCTCCAGCAGGCAGGGCACCGGGGCGGCGTCCTCACGCGGCACCCGGCCGCGCCGCACGGCCCGCGAGTACACCCGGTCGCCGGCCTCGCACAGTCGGTCGGCGCCGTGTGGATGCCTGTCCGTCCCGTGCCCGGCCATCTCCCACCCCTGGCTCCAGCTCCGACCTGTGGCGTGAGCCCCCGTCCGGGCGTCCTCCGCAGCGCAACTATGCGCGGACGCGTGCGGCACCGCAACACGGCTCCGGGGCTCCGGCGCGGCCGTTCGCCCCGCCCTTTCCGCATAAATACCCACCTCCGACGCGCCCGTTGCAACAAGCTGCAAGGAGCGCCCCCGCGGGCACCCGCCACCGCGGCCGGGCCGCCTCCGACGACGTCGCCGCGCCCTCCCGGTTCTGGCCGGATATCGCCCCCGCGCGACGCCGGGGACCTCGGACCCGGTGGGCACCCCGTCGACACCGCTGCCGGACCGCGGCCCGGCCCGGAGGGCGCTCGCCGCTCGCACGGACGCGAGGGCCGCGCCGTCCGGCGGGGACGGGCGCTCGCCGGTCGTGGACGCCGGCGAGCGGCGGCCCGCGCCACGCACCGGCGGACGGGCGGCGCGGCCCGGTGCGCGCCGGCCCCTCGCCGCGGCGCTCCGGCCCCGGAACGCGAACGAGGGCCCGGGGAGATCCCGGGCCCTCGGAGCGGGTGTCGGGGGGGGGGGCGGGGGGGGCCCCCCCCCCCCGGGGGGGCGGGGGGGGGGGGGCCCCCCCCCCGGGTGCG
>NZ_JBICWL010000004.1:242969-404469 GCF_043199735.1 Streptomyces sp. NPDC048566 | reverse complement strand
CGCGGCGGCGGCGCTCAGCGGCGCCCCCGCCGGGGGGGGGCGGGGGCCGCGCGCGCCCCCCCCCCCCCCGACGCGGGGCGGCCGTCGGGGGCCGGCCCCGTCCTACTTGAGGTCGAGAGCGTCGCAGGCCGCCTTGTACGGGGCGGTGCAGATCTGCTTCACGGTGTAGATGTCGTCCTGGAGCACGGTGTCCTGGATGTTGTCCGCGGTGAGGTCGACCACGGGCACGAGCTGCGCCGGGATGTCCTTGTTCGTCGGGCTGCTGACCTTGTCGCGGGTCAGCGCGTCGAACTCGATGGAGCGGCCCTGGACGCGGGCGACCGCCATCTCCGCCGCCGCGCTGGCCTCCTGCGGGTACGACTTGTACACGCTCATGAACTGGTCGCCCTTGATGATGCGCTGGACGGCGACGAGTTCGGCGTCCTGGCCGGTGACCGGCGGGACCTTGGAGGCGCCCGCGCTCTTGAGGGTGTCGATGACCGCGCCGGCGATGCCGTCGTTGGCGGAGTACACGCCGGCGATGTTGTCGAGGCCGACCTTCTGGATGGCCTCCTCCATGTTGGCCGCGGCGTTGGCCGGCTTCCACTCCTTGGTGTCGTACGTGGCCGCGACGATCACCTTGTCCTTCAGCTCGGAGATGGCTCCGGCCTTGAACTGCGCGGCGTTCGGGTCGGTCGTCGCGCCGTTCATCATGATGATCTTCTTCGACGCGGAGTTGCTGCCGAGCGCGCCGACCAGGGCCTTGCCCTGGACCTCGCCGACCAGTTCGTTGTCGAAGGAGATGTACGCGTCGATCGGGCCCTGCGCCAGCCGGTCGTAGGCGATGACGGGAATGCCCGCCGCCTTGGCCTTCTCGACGCCCTTGGCGATCGACTTCGAGTCGACCGCGTCCACGAGGATGACGTCGACCTTGTCGTCGATCATCCCCTGCAACTGGGTGAGCTGCTTGGCCGCGTCCTGGTCGGCGTTGGCGTACTCGACCTCGCCCTTGCCCTCGGTGAGCTTCTCGACCTGTTCCTTGATGATCGGATAGTCGAACTTCTCGTAACGGGTGTTCTCCTTCTCCGGAAGGAGCAGCCCGACCGTGATGTCGTCGCCCTTCGTGGGGCTGGCCTTGGCGTCGCTCCCACCGATCCCGTCCACGACACCGCAGCCCGCGAGGGAGAGGGCGACGGCGGACGAGGTCAGGGCTATGACGGTACGGCGGAGACCGGTGTTACGAGTGTTCACATCAGGTGCCTTCCGGGCGAGGTTGCAGCATTGCGACCCAGGTGGCTGAAAGCCAACGCGGCGATCACCTCAGCGTCAAGGAGTAGCCACTTAACGAGATGGCAACAGCGTTCCGTGTTCCACAAGTGAACACTGTGGGAAGAGGTTACGCCCAACGTTCCGGCAATCCCCTCAGCTTCACCTTCCGTCATCCACACCGACGCGGTGGCGGCGCGTCCCGCGACGGTCCACCCGCCGCCGCGCCGACCGCCGTTGAGGTGCACGGGAGCCCGGAGGACGGGCCGCCCCGCACCCGTTTCCCCGGCGGAAACGCCCCTCGGCACCGCGGCCCGATCCGGCACCGCGAAAGCGACCAAACCACCGATTCCGTCCGGAACGTCAGGATCAAGCCATCCGGTCCGTCATCGATCGGAAACGGTCACGGAGTGAGTCCGCGCACACCGGGCCCCGAGACCTCGGGAGAGCCGGGAGCCGGCAGCCGGGAGGGGGACACGAGAGCGGCGGACGCCGGAGACGGGAGAGCCGGGGCCCCGGGGCGCGCACACGCGGGAGGGGCCCGGAGGCCGTTGCCTCCGGGCCCCTCCCGGGTGTCACGGTCACTGGTCCGGCGACCGCTTGGGACGCCAGACCACCAGGGCGCTCGTCTGCTGGACCTCCTGGTACGGGACCAGGTCCCGCCGGTAGGAGGCGTGCACCGCGGCCTCGCGCTGCTGCATGGCCACCGCGGCGCCCTCCAGGGCCGACTGGAGCTCGGCGACCCGGGACTGGAGCGCCGCCACCTGGTTCTCCAGCTCGATGATGCGCTTGATGCCGGCCAGGTTGATGCCCTCGTCCTGCGACAACTGCTGGACGGTGCGCAGCAGTTCGATGTCGCGAGCCGAGTAGCGGCGGCCCCGGCCGGGGGTGCGGTCGGGGGAGACCAGGCCGAGCCGGTCGTACTGACGCAGGGTCTGCGGATGCAGTCCGGAGAGCTGGGCGGCCACCGAGATGACGTAGACCGGCGTCTCCTCGGTCAGTTCGTACGGATTGCGCCGCCGACCGGTGGTGTCCATGGCTCCGTCATGCTCCCTTCGCGGCCTGGAACAGCTCCGCCCGCGGGTCCTCACCCGCGGTCGCCTCGCGATACGCCTCCAGCGCGTCGCGAGCCTTGCCCGACACGTCCTGGGGCACCGCCACCTCGACGGTGACGAGGAGGTCGCCCCGGGTGCCGTCCTTGCGGACCGCGCCCTTGCCGCGGGCCCGCATGGTGCGTCCGTTGGGTGTGCCCGGCGGCAGCTTCAGGGTCACCGCGGGCCCGCCCAGGGTGGGTACCTTCACCTCCCCGCCGAGCGCCGCCTCCGTGAAGGTGACGGGCACCGTGACGGTCAGGTTGTCGCCCTTGCGGCCGAAGACCGGGTGGGTGTCGACGTGGACGGTGACGTACAGGTCGCCGGAGGGTCCGCCGCGCTCGCCGGGAGCGCCCTTGCCCCGCAGCCGGATCCGCTGGCCGTCGCTGACGCCCGCCGGAATCCGGACCTGCATGGTCCGGGACGACTTGGCACGGCCGCTGCCCTTGCAGACCTCGCAGGGGTTCTCCGAGATCAGGCCGCGGCCCTTGCAGTCCGGGCACGGGTCGGTGAGCGAGAAGCCACCGCCCGAGCCCCGGGCCACCTGCCCGGTGCCGACGCAGGTCGGGCACACGCGCGGTGTGCCGTTGGCGTCGCCGGTGCCCGAGCACGCCTTGCAGGGTGCCTGCGAGGTCATGCGCAGCGGAACGGTCGCGCCGTCCACCGCCTCGGTGAAGCTCAGCGTGACCTCGGTGTCGATGTCCTGGCCGCGCCGGGGCTGGGTACGGGTGCCCGTACCGGCGCCGCCGCGGTTGAACAGGCCGCCGAAGACGTCGCCGATGCCGCCGCCGAAGCCGCCGGCCTGGCCGCCCTGTCCGCCCTGGGGGGCGCCTCCGAAGAGGTCGCCCAGGTCGAAGTTGAAGTTGCCGCCGCCCGCGCCGGGCCCCGGGCGGAAGCCGCCGTTGCCGAAGAGGGCGCGGGCCTCGTCGTACTCCTTGCGCTTCTTGGGGTCACCGAGGACGTCGTTCGCCTCGGAGATCTCCTTGAAGCGCTCCTCGGCCTTGACGTTGCCCTTGTTGGCGTCCGGATGGTTCTCGCGGGCGAGCTTCCGGTACGCCTTCTTGATCTCGGCCTCGGTGGCGTCCTTGGGGACGCCGAGGACCTTGTAGAAGTCCTTCTCGATGAAGTCCTTGGTGCTCATCCCCGACGTCCCTCCTTCCTTCCGCTGTCAAGCTCAGCCCTCGTCCGGGCCACCGCTCTCCTTGTCCTCGACCGTCTCGGCCGACTCCTCGGCCTTGACCGTCTGCGCCCCGGGCTGCGGCTCGGCGACGGCCACCCGCGCGGGGCGGATGGTGCGCTCGCCGAAGCGATACCCCGGCTGCAGAATCGCCACGCACGTCGTCTCGGTGACGTCCGGCGCGTACGAGTGCATCAGGGCCTCGTGGATCGTCGGGTCGAAGGGCTCGCCCTCCTTGCCGAACTGCTGGAGCCCCATCTTGGCCGCGACGGTCTCCAGGGACTCCCCGACGGACTTGAATCCGCCGACGAGTTCGCCGTGGTCCCGCGCGCGGCCGATGTCGTCGAGCACCGGCAGCAGCTCGGTCAGGAGGTTCGCCACGGCGATCTCCTTGACCGCGATCCGGTCACGCTCGACGCGGCGGCGGTAGTTCTGGAACTCGGCCTGGAGCCGCTGGAGGTCGGCGGTCCGCTCGGTGAGACCGGTGCGTGCCTGGTCCAGCTGCGCCGTCAGGGCGGTCAACTGTGCGCTGTCGTCCCCGTCCGGGGCCGCCGCCCCCTCCGCAGAGGGGGTGGCGGACTGCGGATCGGCGTCGTCGGAGGTGGCGCCGGAGGGGACGTCGGGCTGCTCGTCGAAGCCCGGGGTCTCCTCCGTCACGCGGCACCGTCCTTGCGGTCCTCGTCGACGATCTCGGCGTCGACGACGTCCTCGTCACCGCCGTCGGCCTTCGGGGCCTCGGCGCCCGGGGCGTCGCCGCCCGCGGCCTGCGCGGCCTGGGCGTCGGCGTACATGGCCTGGCCCAGCTTCTGCGAGACGGCGGCGACCTTCTCGGTGGCGGTGCGGATCTCGGCGGTGTCCTCGCCCTTGAGCGCGGTCTTCAGCTCCTCGACGGACGCCTCGACCTCGGTCTTGACCTCGCCGGGGACCTTGTCCTCGTTGTCCTTGAGGAACTTCTCCGTCTGGTAGACGAGCTGCTCGCCCTGGTTGCGGCTCTCGGCGGCCTCGCGGCGGGCGTGGTCCTCCTCCGCGTACTTCTCGGCCTCCTGGCGCATCCGGTCGACCTCGTCCTTCGGCAGCGAGGAGCCGCCGGTGACGGTCATCTTCTGCTCCTTGCCCGTGCCGAGGTCCTTCGCGGTCACGTGCATGATGCCGTTGGCGTCGATGTCGAAGGCGACCTCGATCTGCGGGACGCCCCGGGGGGCCGGCGGCAGACCGGTCAGCTCGAACATGCCGAGCTTCTTGTTGTACGCCGCGATCTCGCGCTCGCCCTGGTAGACCTGGATCTGCACGGACGGCTGGTTGTCCTCGGCCGTCGTGAAGATCTCGGACCGCTTGGTCGGGATCGTGGTGTTGCGCTCGATGAGCTTGGTCATGATCCCTCCCTTGGTCTCGATGCCGAGGGACAGCGGGGTGACGTCGAGGAGCAGGACGTCCTTGACCTCGCCCTTGAGGACACCGGCCTGCAGGGCGGCGCCGATGGCGACGACCTCGTCCGGGTTCACGCCCTTGTTGGCCTCGTTGCCGCCGGTCAGCTCCTTGACGAGCTCGGCGACGGCCGGCATGCGGGTGGAGCCGCCGACGAGGACGACGTGGTCGATCTCGGACAGCTGGATGCCCGCGTCCTTGATGACGTTGTGGAACGGCGTCTTGCAGCGCTCCAGCAGGTCGGCCGTCAGCTGCTGGAACTGGGCGCGCGTGAGCTTCTCGTCCAGGTGCAGCGGGCCCTCGGCGGACGCCGTGATGTAGGGCAGGTTGATCGTGGTCTCGGTGGACGAGGACAGCTCGATCTTGGCCTTCTCCGCGGCCTCGCGGAGGCGCTGGAGGGCCATCTTGTCCTTGGACAGGTCCACGCCGTGACCGGCCTGGAACTGCTTGACCAGGTAGTCCATGACGCGCTGGTCCCAGTCGTCACCACCGAGGTGGTTGTCGCCGTTGGTCGCCTTCACCTCGACGACGCCGTCACCGATCTCCAGCAGGGACACGTCGAACGTGCCGCCGCCGAGGTCGAAGACGAGGATGGTCTGGTCGTCCTTGTCGAGGCCGTACGCCAGGGCGGCGGCGGTCGGCTCGTTCACGATGCGCAGGACGTTCAGGCCCGCGATCTCACCGGCCTCCTTCGTCGCCTGGCGCTCGGAGTCGTTGAAGTACGCCGGGACGGTGATGACCGCGTCGGCCACCTTCTCGCCCAGGTACGCCTCGGCGTCGCGCTTCAGCTTCTGCAGGATGAAGGCGCTCATCTGCTGCGGGTTGAAGCTCTTGCCGTCGAGCTCGATCGTCCAGTCCGTGCCCATGTGACGCTTCACGGAACGGATGGTCCGGTCCACGTTCGTGACCGCCTGGCGCTTGGCGACCTCGCCGACGAGCACCTCACCGTTCTTCGCGAAGGCGACGACGGACGGCGTGGTCCTGGCGCCCTCGGCGTTGGTGATGACGGTGGGCTCGCCGCCCTCCAGAACGCTGACGACGGAGTTAGTCGTGCCCAGGTCGATGCCGACCGCACGTGCCATTTCGATTCCTCCAACAATGACTTGAGTGGAACAGGCTCAAGTGTGCACGACGTCCGCCGCTCGGTCAACAGACATGAGTCGTGGAGGCTCAACTCTTATCCGCTCCTTACGCGCAGGATGCCCCCGACCTGCACGTCTCACAGCGAGCTAGGGGATTTTCACCGGCCCGTCCGCGGCCTCCCGCACGGCGCCGGGGGGGTCGGCGGGACGGCGCACGCCTCCCGCGACGGGTCCCCCGGGCTGCGGAATCGCATGCGTACGGGATCGGGGTCCCGGGCCGGCGCGGCGCGCCCGGGGACCCGGCCGGACGGCACCCGCCACCGCGGCGGCCAGGACGGCGCCGGCCGGCCACCAGGCCGCCGCGGCCCCGAGCCAGCCGAGATCGATGAACAGCCCGACGAGCGCACCCGCGAACGCGGCGAGCCCGGTGACGACGACGACGCCCTGCCGGGTGAGCCCGGCCCGGCGCAGCCGGTGCGCGAGATGGTCGGGCGCGGACCGCAGCACCGGCCGCCCGGCGCGCCGCCGGGAGACCAGGACGAAGGCGGCATCGACGGTGACCAGCGCCGTCAGCGCGAACCCGGCGGCGAGACCGGACCCGGCGGGCCGCTCCGCGTGCACGAGCACGGCCGCCGAGGCCAGCACGAACCCGGCGAACTGGGACCCGCAGCGGCCCGCCGCGATCCGGGCCGGCGGCCAGCCGTGCATCAGGAACCCGGCGAGCGCGGCGGCCAGCACGCTGAGCAGCGCCGCGAGCCCGTCCATGACCTCGGCCGTGGCGCATCCGCCGAGCGCGAAGGCGGTGATCACCCCGACGGTCCCGAGCACCCCGTCGGACTGGTCCAGCGAGCGGAAGGCCCGGGTGACGCACACGATCCAGCCGGCGGCGAGCACACCGCCGGGCACGCCCAGCGCGTCGTAGGGCACGGCCAGGACGGCGGCGCCGGCGACGGCGGTCAGCCGCAGCGGGGGCGGCACGGGCAGCAGGTCGGCGGCGAGGCCGGCCAGGGCGACGACCAGGGCGGCGACCAGCAGCCGGCTCGTCTGGGCGCCGAGCGGGGCGGCACCGGTCCAGTCCCCGGCGCAGCCGACGAGCGCCGTCGCGCCCGCCACGGCGAGCCCGCCGAGCGGCGGCACCCGCCGCTCCCGGCCGGGCGGTCGGGGCCGGGTGCGGCCGGCGAGGAGCCCCGGCCCGCCGGCCGCACCCGGGCGCAGCGCGAGCGACCGCAGCAGCGCCGAGAGCGCGGCGGTCAGGAGCAGGGCGGCCGTGGCGGCCGCGATTCCGTACAGCACATCGCTAATTTAGGGGTACTTGTCACAGTATTGTCTGAATAACACGATCGGGTTTACTCGTCCCCGCGCCGGAGCCGCGCGACGGCCGGGGCACATCGCCCGGCCGCCCGCGACGCGTCCACTCAGGTCTGCCTCAGCGACGCAGATCACCGCGCCCCTGACTACAGTGCGGCGGAAGAAGTGGGTAGTCTCAGACGGACTGCATAAGTTACCGCTTAGTAATCACTTCGAGGCGACCCTCGAAGAACACCTCGCAGGCCCGAGGAGCCCCCGAATGCAACTCGCCGCGATCGTCGTGTCGCTGGTCCTGACCGTGGTCGGCGTCGCGCTGATCGCGCGGGCCGTCGCGCAGATCTACCGGTTCATCAAGCTCGGCCAGCCCGTCCCCGCCGGCAGCCGCACCGACGACTGGAAGGCCCGCACCGCCACGCTGGCCAAGGAGTTCGTCGGCCACACCCGGATGAACCGGTGGGGGATCATCGGCGTCGCGCACTGGTTCGTCGCCGTCGGCTTCCTGACCCTGGGCCTGACCATCGTCAACGCCTACGGTCAGCTGTTCCAGGCCGACTGGACCCTCCCGGTCCTCGGCGGCTGGCTGCCCTACGAGTTCTACACCGAGTTCATCGCGCTGTTCACGACCCTCGGCATCCTCGTGCTGATCGTGATCCGGCAGCTGAACCGGCCCACCAGGCCGGGCCGCAAGTCCCGCTTCGCGGGCTCCAAGACCGGCCAGGCGTACTTCGTCGAGGGCGTCATCCTCGTCATCGGCCTCGCCATCATGACGCTGCGCGGCCTGGAGGGCGCCCTGCACGGCGTCGACCACTACGAGGCCGCCTACTGGGCCTCGTACCCCCTGGTCGCCGCCTTCCACGGGCTGAGCCTCGGCACCCTGCAGACCCTGGTCTACCTGACCGCCATGATCAAGCTCGGCGTCACCATGGGCTGGGCCATCACCGTCGGCCTGAACACCAACATGGGTGTCGCCTGGCACCGCTTCCTCGCCTTCCCCAACATCTGGTTCAAGCGCGACGCCAAGGGCGCGACCGCCCTAGGCGAGCTGCTCCCGATGACCAGCGGCGGCGAGCCCATCGACTTCACCGACCCCGGCGAGGACGACGTCTTCGGCGTCTCCCAGGTCGAGCAGTTCTCCTGGAAGGGCCTGCTCGACTTCTCCACCTGCACCGAGTGCGGCCGCTGCCAGTCGCAGTGCCCCGCCTGGAACACCGGCAAGCCGCTCTCCCCGAAGCTGCTGATCATGTCGCTGCGCGACCACGCGCACGCCAAGGCGCCCTACCTGCTGGCCGGCGGCGGCAAGACCATGGAGGGCGAGGAGAAGGCCTCCGAGGAGCAGCTCAAGGACGTCCCCGCGGCCGCTCTCGCCGAGGCCGAGCGCCCGCTGATCGGCACCGCCGAGGAGAACGGCGTCATCGACCCGGACGTCCTGTGGTCCTGCACCACCTGCGGCGCCTGCGTCGAGCAGTGCCCGGTCGACATCGAGCACATCGACCACATCGTCGACATGCGCCGCTACCAGGTGATGATCGAGAGCGCGTTCCCGTCCGAGGCGGGCACGATGCTCAAGAACCTGGAGAAGAAGGGCAACCCCTGGGGCCTGGCGAAGAAGCAGCGCCTGGAGTGGACCAAGGAGGTCGACTTCGAGATCCCGGTCGTCGGCCGCGACATCGAGGACCTCACCGAGGTCGAGTACCTCTACTGGGTCGGCTGCGCCGGCGCCCTGGAGGACCGCGCCAAGAAGACCACCAAGGCCTTCGCGGAGCTGCTGCACATGGCGGGCGTCACGTTCGCGATCATGGGCGGCGACGAGAAGTGCACCGGCGACTCCGCCCGCCGCCTCGGCAACGAGCCCCTGTTCCAGGAGCTCGGCATGGAGAACGTCATGTCCCTCAACGCCGCCTTCGGCGAGGAGATGGACGACGACGGCAAGGTCACGGCGGAGTCCAGGAAGCCCGCGTCGGCCAAGAAGATCGTCGCCACCTGCCCGCACTGCCTCAACACCCTCGGCAACGAGTACCCGCAGCTCGGCGGCGACTACGAGGTCATCCACCACACCCAGCTGCTCCAGCACCTCATCGACGAGGGCAAGCTGCTGCCGGTCACCCCGGTCGAGGGCCTCATCACCTACCACGACCCGTGCTACCTGGGCCGCCACAACAAGGTCTACACGCCGCCGCGCGAGATCATGTCCGCCGTCCCGGGCCTGCGCCAGCAGGAGATGCACCGCCACAAGGAGCGCGGCTTCTGCTGCGGCGCCGGCGGCGCGCGGATGTGGATGGAGGAGCGGATCGGCAAGCGCATCAACAACGAGCGCGTCGACGAGGCCCTGTCGCTCGACCCGGACATCGTCTCGACCGCCTGCCCGTTCTGCCTGGTCATGCTGACCGACTCGGTCAACGGCAAGAAGAACGACGGCAAGGCCAAGGAGTCGGTCCAGGTCGTCGACGTCGCCCAGCTCCTCCTCGACTCGGTCAAGGCACCGGTCGACGGCGACGGCGGGGACGACGAACCCCCGGCCGGCACCGCGGACTCGGAGAACGCGCCGGAGCCGGAGCCGGTGAAGTAACCGGCCGCAGGCCGCACGCACGGCGACGCCCCCGTCCCCGGGACGGGGGCGTCGCCGTGTCCGCACCCGCCGACGGAACCGCCCGCACCCGTCCGACGGCCCGCCGCGACCCCGCACGACGCCCGCGGAAGCCGCTCGGCGCCCGCCCGGCCCGAGCCCTCCCGGTCGGCCCGCCGGACGGCCGAGGGGGCCGCGCACGGCCCGTGACGGCCGACGGAGGGGGCCGCCGGGCGGGGCCTCTCCCACCCGCCCCCTCCGTCTCGAAAATAATCCGAACTCACGTACAACCCTCACCCCCCGCCGGCGGTCTCCTGTTCGCCGACCAGCCAGTGAACCGCCGGACAACGCCAGGCGAACACAGGCGGTCGAAACCCATCGACAGGGGATGTCCGGCGGACATCCCCGCATGCCGCAGGAGAATCCCGCATGCACAAGCGTCACCCGCACTCCGTGCGACTCGCCCTCGCGACGGCCACCGCTGCCGCGCTGACGGGCGGCCTGCTCACCTTCTCCGCCCCCACCGCCGTCGCGGCGGACTCCGTGCACGTCCCGCAGGCCGACTTCAACGGCGACGGCATAGGCGACGTCGCGGCCTCGGCGCACGCCGCCTACGTCAGCGGACACAAGGGCGCCGGCCAGGTCGTCGCCCTCTACGGCAGCGCCTCCGGCGTCTCGTCCGCCAAGCGCTCCACGATCAGCCAGAACACCGCCGGCGTCCCGGGCACCGCCGAGGCCGGCGACGGCTTCGGCGCCGAGACGGCCTACGCCGACTTCAACGACGACGGCTACGACGACCTCGTCGTCGGCACCCCGTGGGAGAAGGTCGGCACCGACGTCAACGGCGGCACGGTCGCCATCCTGTGGGGCTCCGCCGCGGGCCTCACCGGCAAGGGCGTCACCATCGCCGACCCGGCCCCCTCCTCGCACGACTACTGGGGCAAGGACCTCGCCGCCGGCGACTTCGACGGCGACGGCCGGGCCGACCTCGCCGTCGGCAGCTCCAAGAGCACGATCTACGTGTACAAGGGCGGCTTCAGCACCTCCGGTACGCCCGGCGGCCGGACGACCCTCAAGCCGCCGATCCGGTCGGGGACCAACGACTACCCCTACGGCCCGCTGAGCCTCACGGCCGGCGACGTGAACGGCGACGGCCGCACCGACCTCGTCGTCGACGGCTACGAGACCGACAGCGCGGACGGCTGGAACAGGAACTACTACGTGCCCGGCACCGCGAGCGGCCTGAGCGCGGCGTCCGCGCAGGCCCTCAGGCCCGGCATCATCACCGCCATCGGCGACATCAACGGCGACGGCTACGGCGACATCGTCAGCGGAGCCGGCTGGGACCACCACACGGACGACGGCCGGACCATCCCGGACTCCTCCGACGGCGGCCGGGCGAACATCACCTACGGCTCGGCCTCCGGTCCGTCCGCCACCACCTCGATCACCCAGGACAGCGGCGCCGTGCCCGGAAAGTCGGAGCCGGGGGACAGCTTCGGCTGGGACCTCGACATGGGCGACGTCAACGGCGACGGGTTCCAGGACCTCGTCGTCTCCGCCCCGAACGAGGACATCGGCGGCGTCAAGAGCACCGGCATGGTCACCGTGCTCTACGGCTCGGCCGCCGGCGTGCGGGTCAGCTCCGGCGTGCAGTCCTTCGCCCAGAGCAGCGCGGGCGTCCCCGGCAGCGACGAGACGAACGACGCGTTCGGCGCCGAGGTCAAGCTCGACGACGTCACCGGCGACGGCAAGGCCGACCTGCTCGTCGGCACGTACGAGAACGGCGGCAACGGCTCGGTCGTCTTCCTGCCCTCCAACGGCACGAAGATCACCACCAGCGGCGCCCGCACCGTCTCCCCGAGCACCTCGGGTGTCTCCACGACGGGCTCCCCGCAGTTCGGCGCCGTGTTCGCCGACTGACCCGGTTCCGCCGGGACCGGGGCCGGCGGGCCCCGGTCCCGGCGGCGGGGCCCCGCGCGGGCACCCGCCGCCACGGCAGCACCCGGAGCCCCTTCTCCCCGCCCCCGAGAGGCGGCCGGGCGGCCCCCTAGGGGATGTCACAGCTCGGCAGCAAAGCCCCGCCCGATACGCCGGGCCCGCACGTCACTCTCCGGGACCAGGTACGTTCGATAACGTGGCTGGATTCAGGATCGGACGCGGCGGCCGGGACAACCGTGCCGCGCAGACGCGACCGCAACAACGACCGTCGTACGGACAGCAGGGCCCCCAGGGAGGCGGCCGGCCGCCGTACGGCCATCCGAACGCGCCGACGCAGCCGCAGTACGGGGGGCAGCCCGCGCAGCCGCCGTACGACGGCGGGCAGGGCGGTCCCCGGTACGGCGGTCAGCAGTACGGCGGCAACGCCCAGGGCGGCTGGCCCGGGGCGGGCGGCGGACACGGCGAACCGGAGTACTTCGGTGACGGCCACCCGCAGCAGGGCCCGGACCCGTACGCGGCGAACAGCCCGGGACACACGCAGGCGTTCTCCATCGACGAGGACCCCTACAACCAGGGCGGGACCTACCGCGCCGGGCAGGCGTCGGCTCCGCCGGCCGGTCCCCGGCTGCACTGGAAGGACCTGCTCCGGGGCATCGTGACCGCCCCGAACCGGACCTTCTTCCAGATGCGCGACCACGCGATGTGGGGCCCGGCCCTGATCGTGACGTTCGTCTACGGCCTGCTGGCGGTCTTCGGCTTCGACGGCGCCCGCGAGGACGCCATCAGCGCGACCCTCTCGAACGCCATCCCGATCGTCCTGACGACCGCCGTCGCCATCGTGCTGAGCACGTTCGTGCTGGGCGTGGTCACCCACACCCTGGCCCGCCAGCTCGGCGGCGACGGCGCCTGGCAGCCCACCGTCGGCCTCTCCATGCTGATCATGTCCGTCACGGACACGCCGCGCCTGCTGGTGGCCATGTTCCTCGGCGGCGACGCCTCGTTCGTGCAGCTGCTCGGCTGGGCGACCTGGGTCGCGGCGGGCGCGCTGCTGACCCTGATGGTCGCCAGGTCCCACGACCTGCCCTGGCCGAAGGCGCTGGCCGCGTCGTCCATCCAGCTCGTCGCGATCCTGTCGATCATCAAGCTGGGCACGTTCTGACGCGGGAGCCCACCCCGGCGGGACCACGGAAGGGGCTCACGGCCACACGGCCGTGAGCCCTCACCGGTACCCGGGCCCGGACCGGACGGCCCGGGTGCGGGCCCGCGGCCCTCGCCACCGGTCCGGCCGTTCGCCACGGCGCGCCGCACGACCGCGACCTCGCCGTCCGCCGCCCGCGCCGGTGTGACCGCCGACGCCGACGAGCCGAACCGCCGCTTCCCGGCGGCGACCCGCTACAGCGCCTCGGGGGACGGCACGGCCGGCTCGCCCGACGGGCGCACCACGGGCAGGACGCTCCACGGGAAGTTGATCCACCGGTCGGTCCGCTTCCAGACGTACTCGCACTTCACGAGCGACTGGGGCTTCTCGTAGATCACGGCGCTGCGGACCTCCGCGACGGTGTCGAGGCAGAAGTCGCGCACGAGCTCGAGCGTCTTGCCGGTGTCGGCGACGTCGTCGGTGATCAGGACCTTCTTGTCGGAGAAGTCGATCGCGTCGGGGACCGGGGCGAGCATCACCGGCATCTCCAGGGTCGTCCCCACCCCCGTGTAGAACTCGACGTTCACCAGGTGGATGTTCTTGCAGTCGAGGGCGTAGGCGAGCCCGCCCGCGACGAAGACGCCGCCGCGGGCGATCGACAGCACGACGTCGGGCTCGTACCCGTCGTCCGCGATGGTCTGCGCGAGTTCGCGCACGGCGACGCCGAACGCCTCGTAGGAGAGGTTCTCGCGCTCCGGGGACAGGGTCACCGGCTCACACCCGCGTCCGGTGGAAGTTGAGGAAGGAGCGGGAGGCCGTCGGTCCGCGCTGGCCCTGGTAGCGCGACCCGTAGCGGTCGCTGCCGTAGGGGAACTCGGCCGGCGAGCTGAGCCGGAACATGCACAGCTGCCCGATCTTCATGCCCGGCCAGAGCTTGATCGGCAGCGTCGCGAGGTTCGACAGCTCCAGGGTGACGTGCCCGGAGAACCCGGGGTCGATGAACCCGGCGGTGGAGTGGGTGACCAGCCCCAGCCGGCCGAGCGAGCTCTTGCCCTCGAGGCGCGAGGCGAGGTCGTCGGGGAGCGTGATGACCTCGTAGGTGCTGGCGAGGACGAACTCCCCGGGATGCAGGATGAACGGCTCGTCCCCCTCCGGCTCGACGAGCCGCGTGAGGTCCGTCTGCTCGACCGACGGGTCGATGTGGGGGTAGCGGTGGTTCTCGAACACCCGGAAGTAGCGGTCGAGGCGCACGTCGATGCTCGACGGCTGCACCATGGAGGCGTCATAGGGATCGATCCGGACCCGCCCGGCGTCGATCTCGGCCCGGATGTCCTTGTCTGAGAGAAGCACGCCCCGAGGATACGCAAGGGGTACGGAGCCACCACAATCGTGGACGGTCCTCCGCACCCCGCGACACCGGTCCCGTGACGCCCCGGTCCCGGATCGTCACGACACCGGGCCGGCCGCGTCACACGCTCACCGCGTCAATGCTTCTCCAAGGCCACCGGCACGACGCTGCGGAGCCGGGCGCAGCGCGGACACCGGACCAGCCGCCCGGGGCCGAGCCGCTCGGCCTGCTGCATCGGGAACGAAGCGGTACTGAACACGTGCCCCTCGGCACAACGGACGACGGTGCGCTCCATCAAGTCCCAGAGTCCCTTCCCCAAGAGCTGTGCCAGGCTGATGCCCTGGCAACGAATGCCACGTTACGGGATCAAAGGGACGGCCCTCCAGGCGGCACTCCGGTCCGCCCCGGACCCTCTCCACGGCCCCCACCGTACGCCCCAACTCCGGCCGCCCGCAGCCCCGTCCACCCCGGCCGACACGGACGCCCCCCGCGGCTTCGACGCCGGGGGCCGGGCATGGGGTAGAGTGAGCGAGCATTCGGCACCGGTTCAACCGGCGCCGCGCGCGGGTGTAGTTTAGTGGTAGAACATCAGCTTCCCAAGCTGAGAGTGCGAGTTCGATTCTCGTCACCCGCTCCACTGTGAACCCCCAGGTCATTGACCCGGGGGTTGTTTGTTGTCTCGTCCGATTTGAGGGTGACGTGCCCTTCGCGGCCCTTGGGGAGACGCAGAGCTGACCTCGTCCGACGGATCCGGCACTAGCCCGCGGTGCCCCGAAATGTGGATCTCCCCGCAGCAGGGGCGCTGGGCGGTACTGCTGACCAACAAGCCCTACTCCACCCGCGACCGCCAGCCCTGACCGACGTCCGCAACGCCTTTCGCACTCTCGCCTTCGCCTGACGCGACCGTCGGCGAAATCCACTGAGGGAGCCCCGACAGCTTTCAGTGAATGCTTGACGGGCCCGGCCGATCATTGGTCAGGCCCGTCATTGTTTTGTCCGGCGGCCTCTACAACCGTCGCAGCCCACGTGACACGCGTGATCCGGGGAGCCCCGGGCGGGCGGCGAAACGGTGGGCAGACTCGGCGACTTCTGGAGCTCTGTGGCCGGACGACGTCACTACTGGTGACCGTGCGGGAGCCGCACCGCCGAGGACTTGCAAGGCAGGGGTCGAAGGCCCACCGGTAGGCAACCCACAACCTTCCTATGACAGGGCCGGGCGCCGCCGCGCCGGCCCCACACCGGCGCGCGTGCCGCGCGGACCGGTACCGCCCACTCCGGAGCGGGGCGTGCGCCGAAGACAGCCGTACGCCGTCGACCGGCTCGGCGACGACCACTATCCGTACGCGTCGTACACCATGGGTCTGAGGCAAGGTCGCGGCGTTGATCGAGCCAAGTCGGGGAACCGTCGATCGACCGGTGTCTCGGTCTGCCGACGCGCCCGCGGAGGGTTTCCATGACTGGAGAGGCGGCGTGGTGGAGGGTGTCGGAGATGAGGGGCGGCGGTGGTCGGCGGCCGAGCCGGGTTTCTGGCGGCAGGTCGTCGGGCAGCTGGGCACGGCCCTGATCGTGGTGGACCCCGCTGGACGGTTTCTGGCGGTCAACCCGGCCGCCGAGCGGCTGCTGGGCCGCTCCGCTGCGGCGATGCTCGGGGAGGACGCACACGACCTGCTGCACCGGGAGGCGGACGGCGGCAGGGTCCCGCGGGAGCGGTGCTCGCTGCTGCGGGCCGTGGCGGAGAAGGCCGAGGCACGCGGGGAGGGCCACATCTGTCTGCGCGGGGACGGTCGCCTGATCGCGATCTCCTGGTCCGCTTCTCCCCTGCGGGACGACGGCGCCTTCATGGGCATGGCCGTGCTGTTGACCGACGCCGCCGGCGACCGCAGCGCGCGTCGGGAGCGTGCGGCGTACACACGTGCTCTGGAGGACCTCACCGAGCGGCTGACTCTGGTCGCGGAGATCACCGACGTACTCGGTCAGACTCTGGAGACCGATGAGGCTCTCGCCCGGCTGGGCCGCCTGCTGGTTCCCCGCCTCGCCGACTGGGCGGCGGTGGACCTCCGGGTCGGTTCCGGTCAGGTCCACCGCGTGGCGGTGACGGGCCCCGAGGGCCGGGACGCCGCGCAGGAGGACTGGCGCGAGCGCCTTCCGGAGGCCGGGGACGAGTCCAGCTCCCCTCTGGTCCAGGTGCTGAACGGCGCTGACCCCGTTCTGCAGCGCGAGGCGGACGTGGCCGCACCGGTCTCCTCTGCCCTGGCCGGCGTCCACAGCGGCTTCCTGCGGGCCGTGGGCGCGGCGTCCGCCGTCACGGTGCCGCTGGGCTCCGGGCGGCAGGTCACCGGCGCCCTGACACTGGTGCGCACGGACCCGGCACACCCCTTCGACCCCGACGATCTGACCGTCGTGAGCGACATCGGCCGCCGGGTCGGGCTGGTCGTCGACAACGCCCGCCGCTTCGGCCGCCAGCGCGCCGTCGCCGAGGCCATGCAGCGCAACCTGCTCGCCCCACTCCCCCAGCCCGGCCGCCTGCGGCTGGCCGCCCGCTACCAGCCCGCTCCGGCCGGCTCCCAGGTCGGTGGCGACTGGTATGACGCGTTCGAGCGGAAGGACGGCACGCTCGCGCTGGTCATCGGCGACGTCGTGGGCCACGACCTGACCGCGGCGGCCGGCATGGCGCAACTGCACGGCATCCTGCGCTCGCTGGTCTGGGACCACAGCGGCCCGCCCGACGCCGTCGTCGATCGCCTCGACGACGCCATGCCCGCCATCACCACCGTCCCCCTGGCCACCCTCGTCCTCGCCCTGCTCGAAGGCGACCCGCACACCGGTCCGTGGACGCTGCGGTGGACCAGCGCGGGGCACCCGCCGCCCCTCCTGCTGACCCGGGACGGGCAGGCGAAGTACCTCGAAGCGGGACAGGGACTCCTCCTCGGCACCCCTCCGGGCACCGGCGACAGCAGGCCGAGCGCCGCGCAGTCCCTTCCACCGGGTTCCACTCTCCTGCTCTACACCGACGGCCTGATCGAGATCCCCGGCAGCGACCTGGACACCGGCCTCGCCCATCTGCGCCACCACGCCCTCGCGCTCGCCCACGAACCGCTGGACACGCTGTGCGACCAGCTGCCCGCCCTCATGCCGCCCGGCAGCACCGACGACGTCGCCCTCCTGGCCCTGCGCCTGCCGTTGCCGTGACCGCTGGCGTGGTGCTCAGGTCTCGAGGACCAGGATGCGGAACGGGCCGAGGGGCCGTCCGAGGTGTGTCGCCTTCGATGTACCGCCATCCCCAGGACCGCAGCGCCTCGACAGTCATGTGGTCGGAGCGCTTCACCAGCGTGACGGCGACGGCGGCACCGTGGTCGGTGAGCAGCCGTTTCTGCAGGCGCCGGGCGAGGTTCCAGGCATGGTCCTGGTCATGAGGCAAGCCCTGCTCGGGCACGGACGGACCCTGCCCGGCTTCGTCGGTCGCCGAGAGCGGCACCGGTGTCGAAGTCGGCGCGCGACGCCCACGGTGTCTTCAACCGTACTCCCGCGGCCGCTCCCCTTCGGGACCGGCGGTGGACGAGAACGCCGCGGCGGGTACGGCGGTTCCTTCCGCTTCCCGACAGCTGAGGACACACGGGAGTACGGTGGAGGTACCGAGGGCATGTCGCACACCGGCTTCCGCGCTGGTCTCGTCTTCGGCGAGACACTTCGCCGGAAGCATCGCGCAGCGCAGGAGCTTCCGGAGACAGGTCAGCACGATGGCCCCGGCCTTCGATTCCTTCTCCACCGCCCACGCGTGGCCGGAGCCCGACCCGCGCAGGGCCGTAGTGCAGCTCTTCACCACCGGCACCACGAGCACGAACGGCACCGCCGGCACCCATGCGCCACCACGCGCCCGAGGGACGGGGGCCCGCTTCCCCCAAGCTCTTCTCGCGTTCGACCGATCGTCAGGTCGTGACCGCCATGGACATCCCCCTGACCATCGCCGCGCTCCTCGTGCTCATCGCCGCGGGAGCGTACGTGATCCACCGGCTCAACTCCGCACACAGCGAAAGGATCGCCTTGCGTTCCTACAGCCGCTTCCTGCCCGGTCCTCCAGCCGCCGCCGAGCGAGCCGCCGGCACCACCGCGCCGCTGGCATCGCACTCCACCCCCTCCGCCGGTCACGAGCGTCGCGACCATCGCGACGGCGGGCGGGGGCACTTCCGGCCGCGCCACCACCGGGAGCGGACGACGAACAACCAGCGGAACACCGCGGGACGTTGAGGCCGAAATGACCGACAGAACAGAGGTCACGTCCATGCCCGCGCCGCTCCGCCGTGGCCGCAGCCAAGGCACCGGTGCCGGCACCGGCAGCATCCACGACACAAGCGAAGATCCGCCGGCGTACGAGACCGCCGATGGTGATCTCTCCTTGGGCGACCTCGCGGAGGTCCGCATCATCGCCGCCAGCCCCGACATCGCCCAACGAGTGGCGCTGCTGCTGCGCCGGTACCTCCGCTGCGACGAGCCCCGCAGCTACCCCGCGGGCCCCGACGGGCAGGGCACCCTGCTCCATCTCACCGTCGACACCGGGCATGTCGGCGAAGAGCCCTTCGCCCAGGCGCCCTGGCTGGCCACCAGCCACACCCAGGCGCGACGCGCCCACACCGACGAGCCTGGCTGACGCCGGCCCAGCAGCACCGGCAGTCGTGTGACTGCCGCCCAAGGACAGGAACGCGACCATGAACCCGCACGGCCCACCGCCGAGGGCCGGCGACCGCGCCCCCAGACGCCCGGTACGCACGCCACCGCGCCCTGCCCTGCTCGCCCTGCGCCGCCGACCTTCCCGCCCGGCCCCCTCTGCGGCGCCTGGTGGCCCCGCACCGACGACCTGATCGAGGACCTGATCGCCTCCGTGGACCTGTCGACCCTGAAATTGACCGCCCGCGGCATCGCCCACATGGAGGTGCAGCCCTCGATCGGACTGGCAGCGGTCGTCGTCCAACCGGGCCCGGAGGTCCTCGACTTCCAGGGCCGCCTCATCGACGGCCTGAAGCCCTACGTGGGCAGCGGCGGCACCGCCGACGCCTCCGTGCGCACCGACGCCGAGCCGGACATCAATGCCGCCACGCTCGCCTACATCGAGACCTGCGTCCCCGATCACAGCGGGGGGAACTACCTCGCTCATGTCACCGTGGGCCTGGCCACTCTGGCCGACCTGGCCTCCATCGAAGCCGAGCCGTTCGAGGCGCTCACCTTCTCGGGGCGGGGCATCAGCGTCTACCATCTCGGCAACAACGGCACAGCGGCCAGACCTCTCAAGAGCTGGGCCGCCCGGCGCGACGCGTGACGGCCGCGACCGGTCGGGACCTCGCGCACCGCCCACCGGTCGGCCGGGCGGCCCCGCCGGACACCTCCACACCTCGTACCGACCAGATGGTATGCACGGGCGGCCCGTTCGCCTAGCCTGCTCTCGTCCACCGGCGCACGGCGGTCCGACCGGTTCCGCCGCTCGTGCCGGACCCTCGAAAGGCGGGAGACCTCCATGGCCGTCGATCCCACCGGGGCCGCGCTCGCGGCGCTGCGCGTGCACGCACCGGACGAGCCCGTCGTGATGCTCAACCTGCTGCGGTTCGCGCCCGAGGGCCGCGCCGTCTACCAGGAGTACTCCCGGCGGGCCGCGCCCTTCCTCCAGCGGTACGGGGGCGAGTTGCTGTACGCCGGTGACGGCGGCACACCGCTCGTCGCCGAGGACGGGCAGGCGTGGGACGCGGTACTGCTGGTCCGCTATCCCAGCCGGGAGGCGTTCGGCCGCATGGTCGCCGATCCCGAGTACCAGAGCATCACGGCGCTGCGGAGCAAGGCCCTGTCCGAGGCGGTCCTCCAGCCGACCGCCCCCTGGGCACGGCACGGCGGGGCCTGACCGGGAGGCCGAACGGCGGTGAGCGAACGGACGGTCCGGGCGGGCGGTCCGGACGGCGGTCCCGACGGGCCGTTCGGGCAGGCGGTTCGGGCGGGCGTCGCGCCTGTGAGCCGTGCGGTGGCGGGCCGGCGGGTGCGCGTCACGGGCGGGTGTCCCGACCGTTCCCCGACCGTGCTGTCGGCGGAGACGATCATCGGGTTCACTGGGGGAACAGCCGTCATCCGTCGTCACATCCGGGGGAAAGCGCATGACCGTCGGGCGTCCTCTCCGAGCCGTCCTCGCCGCGGTGTTCCTGGCCGCGGCCACCGCCTGCTCGGCCTCGTCGGGAGCGGACGCCTCGCCGGGCACCGCGCCGAGCTCCTCGCCGGCCGGGCCGGACTCCGCCGGGGCGAGCAGTCCGGCCGACGCCCTGCCGGTGGCCGCCACCATGCCCGACCTCATCGGCGGCAACGCGGGACGCGCGGCCGAGCAGATGGGCTCCGCCATCGAGGTGTCCTACCGCGACGCGAGCGGGCAGAAGCGTCCGGTGGACGACCCGGCGTCGTGGAAGATCTGCGCCTCCCGGCCGGGCCCGAACCGGCAGATCACCGATTTCCCCGTGGTCCTCGACGTGGTGCGGGTGGGCGAGAGCTGCACCTGACCGAAGCGAAGTGTCCGCGAACTCCCCCGGAATCGTCCGTGCTCGGTAACGGGCGGAGCCCCGGCCGCGCATCCGTCGTCCTGCCAAGTGGCCGGGGAACGACGGGACATCGGGCGAGGGCGGGGCGGACATGGCGCGGCACGGCGGGGCGCGGGGCTGGTACGGCAAGGTCGTCGGGGCGGCCCTCGGGGTGACGGTGCTCGCCGTCGGGGCCTCGGTGTGGACCGCGCAGGCGGACTCCGCGGGCGGCCGGCCGGCCGCTGCGTCCGCCCGGCCCGGCGGTGCGGTCGAGGCCGTCGCGGTGTCCATCGCGCACGCCTCGGACCAGGGGGCGCGCGGAGTGAACATCACCATCGACGACGGTCCCGACCCCGTCTGGACCCCCCAAGTACTCGACGTCCTGCGGGAGTACGGGGTGAAGGCGACCTTCTGCATGGTGGGAACGCAGGCCGAGGCCCACCCGGACCTCGTGAAGAAGGTGGTGGCGGCCGGGCACCGGCTCTGCGACCACACGGTGTCGCACGACACGACCATGGACCGGAAGTCCCCGGCCTACCGGTCCCGGCAGATCCTCGACGCCGAGCGCATGATCACCAAGGCGTCCGGGGGCGTCCGACCGCTCTACTACCGGGCCCCCGGCGGCGCGTTCACCCCCGACAGCCGCGAACTCGCCGCCTCGCGGGGGATGCGCCCGCTCGGCTGGAACGTGGACACCAAGGACTTCGAGCGGCCGGGCACGGACGCCATCGTCGCCACCGTCCGGCGCGAGCTGCCCAACGGGCCGACACTCCTCTTCCACGACGCGGGCGGCGACCGCTCCCAGACCGTCGCGGCGCTGCGCCGCGTCCTGCCCTGGCTGAAGGAAGAGGGCCGCTCCTTCGGGTTCCCCGTGCGCTGAACCCGGCGGGGTCGGGTGCCGGCCCGTCCGGCCCGTCCGGCCCGCCGCCCGACCGCGGCCGGAGAAATGCTGCGACCCCAGTCCGCCCATATCTGTGACCGCCGCGTGAGAAATCGACGGCGGGCGCGGCCAGTATTCCTCGATCGCCGCACGGATCAGAATATTTCGCGGCACGGTCGCGATCGCACCGTGCTACTGTCGACAACAGTTGCAGTTGTGGTTCCCAAAACTTGTGAGCGTTCACCCTCGTTTCGAGGTGAATTTCTTCTGTGTCTCCGGTCTTTTCCGGCGGGGTAATCATCACGGCGACGCGGACTCCGCGCACCGCGGAATCCGAGCACCGTCCCGAAGGAGAATTGACATGACCAATGGCACCGTGAAGTGGTTCAACGCGGAAAAGGGCTTCGGCTTCATCGAGCAGGACGGCGGCGGCGCCGACGTCTTCGCCCACTACTCCAACATCGCCGCCCAGGGCTTCCGTGAGCTGCAGGAGGGCCAGAAGGTCTCCTTCGACATCGCTCAGGGCCAGAAGGGCCCGACGGCGGAGAACATCGTTCCCGCCTGACACCCTCGCGCACAGCGCAGCCGGGGCCCGCACCTTGGGGTGCGGGCCCCGGCTCGCCGCTTTCCCGGGGACGCGCCGCGGGTTCCGGCACCGCCGCGGCCCGCGGGCGGACCGAGAGGTCCGCGAGCCTCCCACCGGGGGCGGTCGGCCGGCACCGGCACGACGACGCGGCCCGCGGGCCCGGCAGGAGGGGCGTGATCGGGACCGACTCGTCCCCCGGAGAGCCGACGCCCGTCGCCGCTTCCCCACCGATCCGCTTCTTCCCTTCTCGACCCCGGCTCCGGTCTCGTTCTCACCGGCCGCTCCGCGGGTTTGGACCACTCGGGCCTCAGCCGCTCGGGAACCCCGACTCCGGCTGCCGGATCACCATTCCGGTCCCACGCTCCACCGTTTTCCTCCACCGCCGCGGACCCCGACCGGTCCGATTTCCAACGGCCCCGTATTTCATTCGGCTCGTTCTCGCGATTCTCTGCGCTGTTTCCTCGCTGCGGGAATTCCTTGAAACGCGCCCGTTCAAGGAAGGTTCCGCATGAACCGCACGCGCACGAACGACCGCTCCGCCCGCACCCGCTCCGAAGGCGGCGGTCCCAGGAGGACCGGCGGCAGCCGTTTCGCATCCGCGCCCTCGGGCCGCTCCGGCTCGGGCGGTTACGCCGGCTCGGGCCGGTCGGCGGGGTACGGACGCAGGAAGTCCTCCCCGCAGGGCGAGTTCGCCCCGCCGGTGACGGTGACCCCCGCCCTGCCCGCGGTGGAGGCGTTCGCCGACCTCGACCTCCCGGCACCGCTGCTCAAGGCGCTCGGCCACGAGGGAGTCAGCGTCCCCTTCCCGATCCAGGGCGCGACGCTGCCCAACTCCCTCGCCGGGCGGGACGTCCTCGGCCGGGGCCGCACCGGCTCGGGCAAGACGCTGGCCTTCGGACTCGCGCTGCTGAGCCGAACCGCCGGCCGGCGCGCCGAGCCCCGACAGCCGCTCGCCCTGGTCCTGGTCCCGACCCGCGAACTGGCCCAGCAGGTCACCGACGCGCTCACCCCGTACGCCCGTTCGCTGCGACTGCGGCTGACCACCGTGGTCGGCGGCATGTCGATCGGCCGGCAGGCCGGTGCGCTGCGGGGCGGCGCCGAGGTGGTCGTCGCCACACCCGGCCGCCTGAAGGACCTCGTGGAGCGCGGTGACTGCGGACTCGGCCAGGTCGACATCACCGTCCTCGACGAGGCCGACCAGATGGCCGACATGGGCTTCATGCCGCAGGTCACCGAACTGCTCGACCACGTACGCCCGGGCGGGCAGCGGATGCTCTTCTCCGCGACCCTGGACCGCAACGTCGACCTGCTGGTCCGCCGCTACCTGAGCGACCCGGTGGTGCACTCGGTCGACCCCTCCGCGGGCGCCGTCACGACGATGGAGCACCACGTTCTGCACGTCCAGGGCGCCGACAAGCACCGTACGACCACGGAGATCGCGGCGCGGGACGGCCGGGTGCTGATGTTCCTGGACACCAAGCACGCGGTGGACCGGTTGACCGAGCACCTGCTGAGCAGCGGCGTCCGCGCCGCCGCCCTGCACGGCGGCAAGTCGCAGCCGCAGCGGACCCGGACTCTCGCGCAGTTCAAGACCGGACACGTGACGGTGCTCGTGGCGACCAACGTGGCCGCGCGCGGCATCCACGTCGACCGGCTCGACCTGGTGGTCAACGTCGACCCGCCGAGCGACCCCAAGGACTACCTGCACCGCGGCGGCCGCACCGCCCGCGCCGGGGAGTCGGGCAGCGTGGTGACGCTGGTGACCCCGAACCAGCGCCGCGAGATGAGCCGCCTGATGGCCGCCGCCGGCATCTCGCCGCAGACCAGCCAGGTCCGTTCCGGCGACGCGGAGTTGACCCGGATCACCGGGGCCCAGACGCCTTCGGGCGTGCCGGTCGTCATTCGCGCACCGGTGTCCGAGCGCCCCCGGCGCGGGTCCGTCGGCTCCGCCCGCGGGCGCCGCGGGCGCCCGGGGCAGGGTGGTGGCAGGCCCGCCGGTGCCGGCGCCCGCCGCCCGGCCGGGGCGGGCGCGCCCGCCCGCGCCGAGCGCGGTACCCCTCTCGCGGCCGAGCACTGAGGCCGGGTCCGGGCCGGGCCCGGCGCGCCCGGCGCCGTGTGTCCGGGGCCGCCGCCCTCCCCGCCGCGATGCCGCCGGGCCGCGCGTCGTCACCCTCCTCCACTCCTCGCTCACCCCGCCGCGACCACGCCGCGTTCCCGCCGCAGGAGGCACCTTTGACAGCTTCGACGATCGTTCCGCTTCCTTCCCGGCACCCGGACCGGCGGTCGCCGTCGTGTCCCGCGGGCTCCGGTCTCTTCACGTCCCGTTCCGGCAGCGCGGAACGTGCCGTATCCGCCGGTCGCGTCGCGCTCGCCGGCCGGGAGGCGGACTCCCGCGGGCCGCGGGTCGGAACGGACATGACCGTGGAGGTGGCGTTGTCCGTCATGGCGGGGGCCGGTGTCACGCGCCTGCCGATCTGCGACGAGGACGACGAGTGCGTCGGTGAGGTCACCGCGGCGCAGCTCGCACTCGTCCGGGGCGGCTCCCGCTACAGCGACCGCCTCCGTGTGCGGGACGTCCTCGACCGCCGCTCCGCGCCGGGCTCCCTCGCCCTCTCCGGCTGAGCATGCCGCACGCCGGCTCCGGCCACGGGCCCGCACGCGCCCGTGGCCGTCCGCTCTCCCGGCGCCCCCGGGGCAATGCCCTCGCGAGGCCCGGGCGGCTCCGGTCCCCGGCGACCGGGGGGCCGGCGCCGAGCCGTTTCCGGGGACGGGCCTCCGCGCGCCACCGGGTCCACACCTGCCCCGGCCGGCCGGGGGCGGCTCCGGTCCCCGCTCGTCCCTCCGCGTCCTCCGTACCTCTCCCCTCAGACCTCTGTGAGGCACCATGCGCTGTGTCATCGCCCGCTTCCCGTTCGACCTCAGCAAGAGCGGCGTGCTCGACTCGATGAAGGGCGTCAAGCCCGAACCCGTCACGGGTGAATCCGTGATCATCGGCCGCTGCCACTACCCCGTCAAGCAGGTGGGCGAGGTCATCACGCGGCAGGACCGCCGCGACTTCACCAGCGGTGAGGTCACCCGCGCGATGACCCGTCTCGGCTTCACCTGCCGCACCCCGGAGCCCGCCGCCGCGCCGCGGCCCCTCAGCCCGTTGCAGGCCGCGTCCGCCCTCCTCGGGAGCCCGGTTCCGCTCGCGCCCTGAGCCCGCTCCACACCGCCGGCCGGCCCCCTCGGGGAAGCGGCCGGCTCGACGCACGGCACTTCCCGAGGCCCCGCGGACAGACGTCGGCGGGGCCTCGCGGCACGCCGGGCACGGGCGGACCGATCACCCCGGCGCGGCCGGAGTCCGCGGGACGCTCCCTGGTCGGAGGAGCTGAAGTCGCCAGCCGTCCAGGCGCTCACGTCCTCGATCGCGACGCGGTACATGCCTCCGGTGTCGGGGATGCCCACCCTGCCCTGAAGGATGCGGGCAAGGTGGACGTGCGGATGGGTGGGGGCCGCCGCGGGGCCGTCCGCCGTCCGGCCGGTCGCGACGACCGCGGCGAACGGGGCGAGGCGGCCCGAGGCCCCGAGAACCTCCGGCACCCGCTCCCGCCACACCCCCTCCGGGGCCGGCCGGCCGGTGTTGACGGCGCCGCCGACGACCACCGTCAACGACCTGTGCGTGCTCCCTCGGACTCCACCGAAGCGGAGAGGTCAACGAGAAGCGCGTCGGGTTTCGCCAGGGGAACCGATTCCATGCAGCGCCCCGCCCGCGCCCCACCCCCGCGCGCGCCACCCTTTCTCCCTTTCCCGCCGACAAAAATCTGTCGTGGCAATGGTAGACATCACCGCATGGCGTGATTAGGGTTTGTCTCAGACAACGTCGGGCCACGCCGGTGGCGGGCTCGGCACCCGAACCGTCCAGAGGAAGGACTGCGCAAGCAGACGCCATCAGGATCGCCCCGCCCGAGCACGACGAGGGCGCGGGTACCGCAAGACCAGGATTGGAAGGTGGTCCCCGGTCACGCAATCGCGATCCCCGCTCACCCGCCCGACGCGAGGGCCCGGTAGCGGAAACAGACGGTCGGCTCCGCAGTAGAGCCGGCAGATGGTGTTCAATTTCCTTCGGGGCCCTGGTGCCGTACGGCATCGGGGCCCCTCGACGCGTGCCACGACGAGGTGAAATGACAGCGGACACTCCACTGGGTGGTCGTCTCGACGACGACGACTACCCCGCATACACGATGGGCAGGGCCGCCGAGATGCTCGGCACCACGCCGGGCTTCCTGCGGGCGATCGGCGAGGCCCGCCTGATCACCCCGCTCCGCTCCGAGGGCGGCCACCGGCGCTACTCCCGGTACCAGCTGCGGATCGCCGCCCGCGCGCGGGAACTGGTCGACAAGGGGACCCCGATCGAGGCCGCCTGCCGCATCGTCATCCTGGAGGACCAGTTGGAGGAGGCCCAGCGCATCAACGCCGAGTACCGGCGCGCGGCCGAGGCCGCCACGGACTGACTGATCGGGTCCCGCCAGGACCGAACGCGCCGCCCGGACGCCGCGTTGACAGCGGCGGGCACCCGGCGTTGACTGTGAGCCCGGTGCACAGCCGGCCCATGCCGCTCCGACGACCGTGACAGCCGTGGTCACCGCCGCGACCGCCGCGGCGGTCGCGAAGTGACGCCTCCGGTGCCCGTCGTCGCGACGGCCGCCCGCACGGGCGGGCCCTCGACCGTACCCACCGACCGCGCCCACGCGCCCGGCCGGTACGACGTCCAGGAAGTGGCCCACGATGATGTACGACCAGACCCGCGCCCAGCAGCCCCCGGACCGCCGGCCCGGGTCGGCCGGGCGCCGCACGGCGGGACCCGAGCCGCTGCTCGGGCCCGACGAGCGGGACGCACTCGCCCAGCGGCTCAACCACGCCCTCAACACCTTCCCGCACACCCCGCGCGAGGCGCTCGCGGAGGCCGAGACGGCGTTCGACGAGGCGGCGGCCCACCTCATGGCCGCCCTCACGGAACGCCGCGCCGCCCTGCACGCCCACTGGCGCGACCGTGATCCGCGGACCCAGGGCGACGAACTGCGCCAGGCGCTGCGCGAGTACCGGGAGATCACCCAGCGGTTGCTGCGCATGTGAGCCCGCCCGGGCCGCGGCCCGGGCGCCCGCCTCACCCGGAGAACTTACGGAGCGGTGACGTGTCGGGCGCGGTGCCACCGCGGAAGGGGGTGGCGGTCCTAGCGTTCAGGACATGCGTGTACTGGTAACCGGCGGAGCCGGGTTCATCGGAGGTCATGTCGTCGAGGCGCTGCGGGCGCGCGGGCACGAGCCCGTCGTGTTCGACCTGCTGGACGGGCGCGACGTACGGGACGCCGACGCGGTCGCGGGCGCTCTCGCGGGCGTCGACGCGGTCTGCCACCAGGCCGCGATGGTGGGCCTCGGCAAGGGGTTCGGCGACGCGGTGGAGTACGTGTCGCGCAACGACCTCGGCACGGCCGTGCTGCTCGCCGCGATGGCGGACGCGGGCGTGCGGCGCCTGGTGCTCGCCGGATCGATGGTCGTGTACGGCGAGGGACGGTACGCGTGCGAGTGGCACGGCGTGGTGCGCCCGGGGCCGCGGGCCGTCGCCGATCTGGACGCCGGGCGGTTCGAGCCGCGCTGCCCGCGCTGCGGCGAGGAGTTGTCACCGGGCCTGGTGGGGGAGGACGCGCCCGCCGACCCGCGCAACGTGTACGCGACGACCAAGCTGGCGCAGGAGCACCTGGCCTCCGCGTGGGCGCGTTCGACGGACGGTTCCGCGGTGTCGTTGCGCTACCACAACGTGTACGGACCCGGCATGCCCCGCGACACCCCGTACGCCGGTGTCGCCTCCTTCTTCCGGTCCGCGCTCGCCCGCGGCGAGGCGCCCCGCGTCTTCGAGGACGGCGGGCAGCGGCGGGACTTCGTCCACGTGGGCGATGTGGCCGCCGCCAACGTGGCCGCCCTGGAGGCGGGTTCGGCCCCCGGCGCGCTCGCCGTCTACAACACCGGCAGCGGCGAGCCGCGCACCGTCGGCGAGATGGCCGAGGCCCTGGCCGCCGCCTACGGGGGCCCCGAGCCGGTGGTGACCGGCGAGTACCGGCTCGGCGACGTCCGCCACATCACCGCCGACTCGGCCCGGCTGCGCGCCGAGCTCGGCTGGAAGGCCGAGGTCGGATTCACCGAGGGGATGCGGGAGTTCGCCGGGGCGAGGCTGCGGGGGGAGTGACCGCACGGGCACCGGCAGGCGGAGGGAGGGCGGACCGGCGGTCCGCCCTCCCTCCGGTCCGGGCTCCTGCCTCTCCCCCGCCCCGCTCCTGCTCTGCCCAGCCCAGCCCAGCCCAGCCCAGCCCAGCCGATGGTGGCGGACCGGGCGGAGGCGGGTCAGAGTCCGGCCGCCATGGGGAGGGTGACCTCGAAGCGGCAGCCGCCGGGGACGTTGTGGACGGCGGCCCGCCCGCTGTGGGCCTCGACGATGCCGCGGACGATGGCGAGTCCGAGTCCCGCCCCCGCGGGGGGCGTGCGGGCGTGGGTGCCGCGCCAGCCGGTGTCGAAGACGCGCGGCAGATCCTCCTCCGGGATGCCGCCGCAGCCGTCGGTGACGGACAGCACGACGCCCGTGTCGGAGCGTTCCGCGGTGACCGCGACGGTGCCGTCCGCGGGTGTCCGGCGGATCGCGTTGACCAGGAGGTTGCCGAGGACACGGCTCATCTCCTTGCCGTCCACCTCGATCGGCACCTGGTCGACGCGGTCGCCGACCAGCCGGACGCCGTGCTCGCGGGCCAGCGGGTCCGCGCCCGCGAGGGCGTCGCCGACCAGGTCGTACACGGAGACGCGGGAGGGCGACAGGGCGAGGGCGCCCGCGTGGATACGGGACAGCTCGAAGAGGTCGCCGACCATGGCGTTGAGGCGCTCGACCTCCGTGCGCATCTGGCGCAGATAGCGGTCCGGGTCCGCCGCCACCCCGTCCTCCAGCGCCTCCGACATCGCCCGCAGCCCCGCCAGCGGGGTGCGCAGGTCGTGCGAGATCCAGGCCACGAGCTCGCGCCGCGAGGTCTCCAGCGCCCGCTCACGGTCCCGGGACTCCGCCAGTTTGCGGCTGGTCGCGGCCAGTTCCCGGCTGAGAGCGGACAGTTCGGCGGTCGCCGGACCGGCGGGCGCGGCGAAGTCGCCGCCCTCGCCGAAGGAACGGGCGGCCAGCGTCAGCGCCCTGCTGCGCGCCACGACCCAGCGGCCGAGCAGCAGGGCGGTGGCGAGGGAGACCACGGCCGCCATCGCGACGACCGTGGTGACCACGTACAGGTCGTGCGAGGACAGGAACATCGCCCACGCCACGACCAGCGTGCCCGCGAGCATCGCGCAGACGGCCACCGCGGCCACCACCGCGAGCGAGGCGGTCAGCGAGCGGCGCCGGATCAGCCAGAGGACGCCCGCGCCGGCCAGACCGGCCGCGGCGGCGCCCAGGAAGGCGTACAGGGCCATGGCGAGTATCGCGGTCACGAGCGGGCCCCTTCCCGGTGTGCGGTGGAGGAGCCGGCGCCGCCGGGCGGGGCCGGCGGACCGCCCCGCCCGTCGCCCGGCCCCGGGGTCGGCCGGCCGGTCCCGGAGCCGCTGCCGGGCGCCCGGTCCTCGGGGTGCGCGCGATCCGCCCGCTCCGGGTGTGCGGGGCCGCTCGCCCCGGCGCGGTCGGCGAGCGCGGGCGCGTCGCCCCCGGTCTCGTCGAAGCGGTAGCCGACTCCCCAGACCGTCTGGATCAGCCGGGGGCGCGCCGGGTCGTCCTCGACCTTGCCGCGCAGCCGGCGGACGTGGACGGTGACCGTCGACAGGTCGCCGAAGTCCCACCCCCACACCTCCCGCATCAGGTCCTCGCGCGCGTACGCCCGGCCGGGGTGCTTGAGGAAGAAGGCCAGGAGGTCGAACTCCCGCAGGGTGAGGGAGAGTTCGACTCCGTTCTTCGCGGCGCGGCGGGCCGTCGGGTCGATGGTCAGCCCGGCGGCGTGCAGCGGGAGCGCGGCGGCGGCGGGGCGGGCCCTGCGCAGCACCGACTCGACGCGCAGGACGAGTTCGCGGGGGCTGAAGGGCTTGGTCACGTAGTCGTCGGCGCCGACCTCCAGACCGAGGATGCGGTCGTCCTCGTCGCCGCGCGCGGTGAGCATGATGACCGGCACGGGCCCCTGTGCGCGCAGCCGGCGGCACACCTCCAGGCCGTCCATGCCGGGAAGCATCAGGTCGAGCACCACCAGGTCGGGCCGGTGCGCGGCGGCGCGGGCCAGTGCGGCGGGACCGTCCGCCGCCCGGTCCACGACGTAGCCGGCACGGTCGAGGTAGCCGGAGACGACCTCGGACACGGTCGGATCGTCGTCGACGACCAGGACACGCGGGGGCGCCACGCCGGGAGCGGAGTCCTTCCTCGCGGCGGCTCCCGAGGTCGCGCGCAGGTCCGGACCGGCGCCGGGGTCCTGACCCTCTCCGGCGCCGGTACCTGGGGATTCGTGCGGCTGATGCATGTCTCCAGCGTCCCACCCGGGCGGGCCCGGCGTGGCTCCCCGCAGCCGACGTCCGTGTTTCGTAAGGTCCCGAAGTCCGGTATATCCCTTTCGCGTTCGTAGGGTGAGGCCGTGACGACCTTCTCCGTACCGAACCCGGACGTCGACGTGGTTCTGCCGTGCCTCGACGAGGCCGGCGCCCTGCCCTGGGTGCTGTCCCGCATTCCGCCCGGCTGGCGGGCGCTGGTGGTGGACAACGGCTCCACGGACGGCTCCGCCGAGCTGGCCCGCGACCTGGGCGCGACCGTCGTGCGGGAGGAGCGCCGCGGATTCGGCGCCGCCTGCCACGCCGGCCTGACCGCGGCCACCGCGGACATCGTCTGCTTCTGCGACTGCGACGGCTCGCTCGACCCCGCCCTGCTCCAGCCCTTCGTCGCCGAGGTCCTGGCCGGCGACGCCGACCTGGTGCTCGGCAGACGGCGGCCCCGGGAACGCGGCGCCTGGCCCCCGCACGCGCGCGCCGGCAACATCGCGCTGGCGCGGATGCTCCGGCGCCGCACCGGACTGCGGCTGCACGACCTCGGGCCGCTGCGCGCCGCCCGGCGCGAGGCGCTGCTCGGCCTCGGGCTCACCGACCGGCGCAGCGGCTACCCGCTCCAGATGGTCGTCCGCGCCTCCGACGCCGGCTGGCGCGTCACCGAGCACGACGTGCCCTACCTGCCGCGCACCGGCGCCTCCAAGGTCACCGGGACCTGGCGCGGCACCTGGCAGGCGGTCCGGGACATGAGCCGCGTGCTGGCCGAGCCCCCGGTGCCCGTCCCGGCCGAACTCCCCGCGTCCCCCGTCGCCGCACAGGCCGGCGCGGCGCCCGGGACGACGTGCGGCGCCCCCGCGCGGTCCGCCGGGGTGCCCTCCCAGGCCGTGCCCGACGCCGAGGCCCCGGACCCGGCCCCGGCCCACGCATCGGCCACCGCTCCCCCACCGGCGCCCGCCCGCCCGTCCGCGCCGGCGTCCGCGACACCCCGAGGAGGATCCGTCCAGTGAGCCCCGCATCCACCGCAGGCCGCACCGGCCCCGCGCGCCCCGAGGGCCCGGAGGGTCCCGAGGCCGTCACCCTGCTCGTCATCGCCAAGGAGCCGCGGCCCGGCCGGGTGAAGACCCGGCTCACCCCGGCGTTCTCCCCCCAAGAGGCGGCGGCCCTCGCCGAGGCGGCCCTCGCGGACACCCTGCGCGCCGTGGCGGCGACGCCCGCACGGCGGCGGGTGCTGGTCCTCGACGGCACGCCCGGCGACTGGCTGCCGGACGGCTTCGACGTCGTACCGCAGTGCGCCGGCACCCTGGACGAGCGGCTCGCGGCGGCCTTCGCCGGATGCGACGGGCCCGCGCTGCTGGTCGGCATGGACACCCCGCAGGTGACACCCGCGCTGCTCACCGTCGACTTCGCGGACTGTGACGCGTACTTCGGGCCGGCCGACGACGGCGGCTTCTGGGCGCTCGGACTGGCCGACCCCGATCCCGGCCTGCTGCTGGGCGTGCCGATGTCCACGGACACCACCGGTGCCGTGCAGCGGGCCCGGCTGGTCGAGGCCGGGCTGCGGGTACGGGAGCTGCCCCGGCTGCGCGACGTGGACACCGCGCCCGACGCGAGCGCCGCCGCGGCGGCGGCGCCGGACGGCCTCTTCGCCGCGGAACTGGCCCGGCTGCGCGGCCCGCTGCGGGCGCCCGCCACCCAACCGGTGCCGGCGCAGGCCGAGAGCCCGGTACCGGCGGCCGCCGCACAGGGCGCCGCCCGGTGAGCGCCGCCCGCGGGACGACCCCGCCCGGCGTGACCGACACCCTCGGGCCGCGCCCCGCCCCGGAGCCGAGCCCGGCCCCGGAGCCGCCCCGGTCCGCCGGGAGCGGCGGGCGGGCCGCCCGGTCCTGGGCCGCCGACCCCTACGCCGACGCGCTCGGCGCCGAACGCGGGCCGCTGTTCCTGCGCCGCACCGACGGATGGCTGCTGCCGCTGGAGGTGGAGCGCTGGTGCGCCCGCGCCGACGCCGTGGACCTCCAGCTGCTGGCGTACTGCGAGGGCACCGTGCTCGACGTGGGCTGCGGACCGGGCCGGCTCGTCGCGGAACTGGCCGCGCGCGGACGGCCGGCACTCGGCATCGACGTCAGCGAGGCCGCCGTCGCCCGGACCCTGCGGCTCGGCGGCCAGGCCCTGCACCGGTCGGTCTTCGAGCCGCTGCCCGCCGAGGGGCGGTGGGGCACCGCCCTGCTCGTCGACGGCAACATCGGCATCGGCGGCGACCCGGCCGCCCTGCTGCGGCGCACCGCCGAACTGCTCGCCCCGGGCGGGCTGCTGATCGCCGAGACGGTGGCCGGCGCCGACGTCGACGAGCGCGTGGACGTCAGCATCGTCAGCGCCGCGCACCCCGACGCGGGGGCGCACGGCGCGGGCGGTGCGGCGGAGTCCGCCGCGGGCGGGGGCGCCGACCCGCGGGACGGCGGCCCGTCCGCCGACCGGGCCGCCTTCCCCTGGGCCCGTGTCGGCACCCCCGCCCTGCTGCGCCACGCGGCACGCGCCGGGTGGCTCACCGACGCTCAGTGGGAGGCCGGCGGGCGCTCCTTCGTGGTGCTGCGCAACGGTCCCGGCCGGGACGGCCGGACGGTGCGCAGGAGGAGCAGCAGCGCGGACCCGGCGAACAGCGCCGCGGTGATCAGCAGCCAGTGGGCCAGGAAGCTGTCGCCGGGCAGGGCGGTGGCCGACCGGTAGTGGTCGGCCACCTGGCCGCTGATGAGCGGGTACCAGATCAGCAGCAGCAGCCCGGAGAAGGCCGCCGGAACGCGGACGTACATCGTCCGGTTCCGGTGGCCCGTCGCCTTCAGGGTCTCCGACGCGGCCCGGTCCGCGCCCGCGTACAGCGGCACGAAGACCACGTCGTGCAGCACGGCCGCGCCGACGAACCACAGCGCCACCTTGAACCAGTCGCCCTGGAGCAGCCGCACCGCGGCGTAGGCGGCGAGCGCGAAGGTGAAGGCCAGCATCAGGAGCTGGAAGGGACTGCCGACCAGCTCCCCGACGGAGGCCGGACGGCCGCGCGGGCCCAGCCCCCCGACGCGCTCCCGCAAGGCGCCCGCGCGCCGTCGCACCGCGCCGCCGCGCTTGTCGTCCTCGTCTCCCACGTCGGGCCTCCCTCGTGTCATCACAGGGCCCCGAACGTCAGCCGGGTGACCCACTTGGTGTTCAGCACCCCGGGCGCGGCGGGGACGATGATCCGCGCCGGGAAGCCGTGGTCGGGGGTCAGGTCCGCGCCGTTGACGGTGAGGGCGAGCAGCGAGAGCGGGTCGCGGACCTGGTTGCGGCGCAGCGCCGCCACGCGGAAGGCCCCGGCCCGCTGCAACGACTCCACCATCACGTCCGGCGCGGCGTCGCCCTCGTAGCCGACGAGCCCGGCGAGATCCCGCAGCCGCACGCCCCGCCACGCCTGGTCGGAGGTCGACCAGCCCTCGACGCAGGCGATGGGCAGCTCGGCCCCGTGCTGCGGCAGTTGCAGCAGCCGGGCGCGGCTCAGCCGGACGGTCCGGCCGTTGCCGGTGACGACCAGGCGCCACGCCTCCTCGGTGGTCTCGGCGGGCCGGATGCCCCGCGACGCGGCCGTCTTGTTGATCTGGAAGGCACCGGGCCCCGTGCCCGGTTCCGGGCCGCCGTGCGGGGCGAGCAGGGCGGTCTCGCGCACCGGGGCGTCGAAGCTGTGGCCCACCGTGGTGGCGGCCAGCAGCAGGGACCCGCCGCCGACGAACGCGAGGGCGCCCCGCCGGGAGACGGTGGGGGGCAGCGGGTCGGGGGAGATCAGCTCGTCCTCGGGACGGGCGGGTGCGCCGCCGGCGGGCAGCCGCGGCGCGTCCGTGCCGTCCGGTGCCCGGTCCCGGCCGCCGGACGGGCGGGCCGGCCCGTGCGCCGGCCCCGTGGCGGCACCGCTCCCGTCGGCACCGTCCGCGGTCCCACCGTCCCGGACACCGGCGCGGGACCCGGCCGCCGCGGCACCGGACTCGGCGTCCCCGGGCCCGGACCCGGCCGCCGCGGCACCGGACTCCTCACCCGCGCCGCCGGGCTCGGCCCGCTGCGGTCCGGGCGCGGGAGCCGCACGCCCCGGTGCGCCGGCGTCCGGGGGTGCTGATCCACCGGGGGCGCCGGCCGCCGGGCCGGGCCGGGCGGCCTCCGGGCCCGGCCCGGCGGCCGGCGCCGGACGGCCCGGGACGGCACCCGGGCCGTCGGTGTCCCGGCCTCCCCCGGCGTCCCCCGCACCGGGCTCGCCCCGGACCCCGGAGCCGCCCGGAGCCGCGGAGCCACCGGGTCCGCCCGGCGCCGGGCCGGGGCGGCCCGCCGCGGCGCCGGAGGGGTCCGGCACGGCCTGCGCGTCCCGGGCGTCCGGCCCGTCCGGCGCGTCCGGGCTCCCCGGCCACGGGCCGCGCCCCCGCATCCCCCGCAGGTTGCGCAGAGCCGTCGGCACGCGCAGCACCGCGTGGGTCACGAAGGCCGCGATGAACACCCAGGCGCCGTAGAAGTGCAGCGTGTAGAAGGAGCCGGGGAAGATGTAGTCGAGCTGGATGTTGAGGACGCCGGTGACGAACTCGAAGAGGGCGCCGCCGACGAGCAGGAGCAGCGAGAGCCGCTCCAGGGCGTGCGCGAGCGAGCGGGCCGGGGGCAGCGCGAACAGCTTGGGGACGACCGACCACAGCTTCGCCAGCAGCACCGGGATCAGCGTGATGCCGAGCGTGACGTGCACCCCTTGGGTGAGGCGGTACAGCCACACCGGGTGGGTCGGCCAGGAGAACAGGTAGAAGCCGAGGATCCCCTTGTCGGGGGTCTTGTCGTTCACCGGCGCGAGGTTCGGGTTGTACGCCGCGTACGAGAGCAGTCCGGTCACGAACATCACCGTGATGCCGACGAGCAGCACCACGCCGAGGACGGAGGTGAACCAGGGACCACGCAGCGGGCTGCGCCAGAACGCGGGTGAGGAGGGAGACCGTGGCATGTCCCGACCGTAGGCCGCGACGACCCCCCGAACGGGTACTCAAACCATGACGAAACTCTGACGTCCACCCCTGTCGCGGTCCTGTCGGGGGCCGACCGGCCTAGCGTGCCAGGGTGAACCGCGATCTCTCCCGCGACCTGCCCGGCGATCCTCCCCGCGATCTGCTCGACGACCGCCCCCAGGCCGCCTCCCGCGTCCCGCCCCCGGCGCCCTCCCCCGCCCCGCCCGCGTCCGCGGCTCCCGGCGAGGACCGCGCCGCCCCGGACGCCGCCGGACCGCCACCCGCGCCCCCCGGCCCCGGCCGTTCCCGCGGCCCCTCACGGCTGCAGGCCGCGGTCGCCTCCCGGGTCCGGGCCCGCGCCCGCTCCGGGGAACTGACCGACGCGCTGCTCGGCGAGCGGACGGGCGGGCTCCGCGGCGATCTCGCCGTCGCCGTCGGCGCGGCCCTGCTCGTCGCGACCGCGGCGGTCGTCGGCTACGTCATCGAGCACAGCGACGGCACGCTGTTCGTCAGCGCGGCTCCGCTCTACGGGCGGTGGGGGCCCCATCTCGGACCGGGAACCGCCGCGGCGATCGCCCTGGCCGTCGCCGTCGTCGCCTACGGACCGCCGCTCGCCGCACGGCTCCCCTGGCGGTGGCTGCTGCCCGCCGCGTGGGGCACGGCGACGGCGTGGACGTTCTCGCTCGCGCTGATCGACGGCTGGCAGCGCGGCGTGGCCGGCCGCCTCACCGCCCGCTACGAGTACCTCCAGGTCATCTCGCCGGTGAACCGCTTCCACGACATCCCCGCGGCCCTGCGGGACTTCACCCACCACATCCTGATCCACTCGCCGGACCACTGGCCCGCGCACATCGCCGGCCACCCGCCGGCCGCCACGCTCACCTTCGTGTTCCTCGACCGCATCGGTCTGAGCGGCGGGGCGTGGGCGGGCGTCTGGTGCGTGACCGTGGGCGCCACCGGCGCGCTGGCGGTACTCGTCGCGGTCCGCGCGCTGGCGGGCGAGGCGCTCGCCCGGCGGGCGGCGCCCTTCCTGGTGCTCGCCCCGGCGGCCGTCTGGATGGGCACGTCCGCCGACGGCTACTTCGCCGCGGTCGCCGCCTGGGCGATCGCCCTGCTCGCCCTCGCCGTCACCGGGCACCGCCCGCGGACGGCCGGCCTCGCCTCCGGGCTCCTCTTCGGGCTGACCGCCTACCTCTCGTACGGGCTGACGCTGTTCGCGGTGATCGCGGCGGCGGCGGTGCTGCTCGGGACGCGTCCCCGGCTGCGCCCGATGCCGTTCGTCCTGGCCGGACTCACCGTCGTGCCGCTGGTGTTCTCCCTGGTCGGCTTCAACTGGTGGGAGGCGTACAACCTGCTGGTCACCCGTTACTACGAAGGGGCGGGCGGCATCCGCCCCTACGGCTACTGGGTGTGGGCGAACCTCGCCTGCACGGTGCTGATCGCGGGCCCGGCCACCGTCGCGGGCCTGCGCCGGGCGGGACTGACCACCCTGCGCCTGACCGCGGCGGCCGCCCGGCCCTCCGAACCCGCCCCCCGCCGGTCCGGCACCGGCCGCTCCGCCGAGGCCACCACCACCCCGGCTCCGGCGGCCCCCGACGGCCCCGCGCCGGCCGGCGGAACCGGAACCGACGGCGACGGCGGCCCCGGAGCGGACACGGGCGGCGCCCCGCGGCTCGCCGTCCTGGTCGTCGCCGCGCTGATCGCGCTCCTCGTCGCCGACCTCTCCGGCATGAGCAAGGCGGAGACCGAACGCATCTGGCTGCCGTTCGTCCTGTGGATGCTCCCCGCGTGCGCGTTCCTCCCCCGGCCCCGCGCCTGGCTGGTCGTCCAGGCGACCCTGGCCCTGCTCCTCAACCACCTGCTGCTGACCGGCTGGTGACCTCGCGGGGCCCCGGCCCGAAGGCGGCGGGGGCCCCGGCGGGGCGGGCCGCGGGGCCGGTCCCGACCGGCTTGCGGCGGTGTCGACCGGCTGCCTATGGTCGCGCGTATGCAGTCGTACACCATCGGCCAGGCCGCCCGGCTCCTCGGGGTGAGCCCCGACACGGCCCGGCGCTGGGCGGATGCCGGGCGGGTGCCCACCCACCGCGACGAGGGCGGCCGGCGGCTCATCGACGGCCGCGACCTGGCCGCCTTCTCGGTGGAGCTCGCCAGGACCGGCGGCGAGGACGGCGTCCCCTCCCACACGTCCGTGCGCAACGCCTTCCCCGGCATCGTCACCGCCGTGAAACTCGGCGACGTCGCGGCCCAGGTGGAGATCCAGGCGGGACCGCACCGGATGGTGTCCCTGCTGACCCGCGAGGCCGTCGAGGAGCTGGGCCTGGAGGTCGGCGTGGAGGCCACCGCCCGCGTCAAGTCGACGAACGTGCACATCGACCGGACCTGACCCCGCCCCCCTGCCCCGGGCGGGAGCCGGTACGGGGCAGCACCCTGACGGCAGTCGGGTGCCCCGGCGGTCGCCCGTCAGGTCCTGCGGGACCACCCCCGCGGGCCGTGCGGTCGAGCCGTTCGGTGCCGGTGCGTCCCGCCCCGTTCCCGAGGCTCCGTGTCCGCACGCCCCACCCTCCCGCGCCTCCACGTCCGGGCGTCCCGCCGCTCCCGCACGCTCCCGCCTCCCTGCACGTGCGTCCGGCCGTTCCCTGGACTCCACGCCCGTGCGTCCGCCGTTCCCGGGGGTCTCCGGGCGACCGGGCGCGGCGGACGACGGCCCTCACCTCCTCGGGACCGCTCCCGTCACCCACCGCCGCCCGCACCGCGGCGGTGTCCTCGCCGTCGCGCTCTCCCACCCACCCACGCCCGCCTCGTGGAAACGCACATGCGCACACCCGAATCCCTGTCGACTGCTTATGCAATGCGACAACAGACTTTTCCCTGGCATCTGCGCCAGTATGATCGGCGTGTGCCGAACACGACTCCGGCCTGAAGATCCCGACGGAGACTTCAGGCGAGCCTCAGCGTTCCGTCCTCCGAGGGAGCAGACCGTGACGACCCGACCCGCGCGCCGGACCCGCCGCACCGGCCCGGCCCTTCAGGCGGCCGGCATCGGTGCCGCCGCCCTGCTGGCCCTCACCGCCTGCTCGTCCTCCGGCGACTCCCCCTCCGCGCCTGGCGCGTCCTCGGGCGATTCCTCGGCGAAGCTCGGCGGCACGGTGACCGTGTTCGCCGCGGCCTCGCTGACGGAGAGCTTCACGGCCCTCGGCAAGGAGTTCGAGCGGGAGCACCCGGGCACGAAGGTCACGTTCAACTTCGGCGGCAGCGACACCCTCGCCGCGAGCATCACGGGCGGCGCGCCGGCGGACGTGTTCGCGGCGGCCAGCCCCACGACGATGGACGTCGTGACCGGCAGGAACGAGACGGCGACCGCCCCCACCACCTTCGTGCGCAACCGGCTGGAGATCGCCACGCTGCCCGGCAACCCCGGCAAGGTCGCCTCCCTGAAGGACCTCACCGCGCCGGACCTGAAGGTCGTGCTCTGCGACGAGACGGTGCCGTGCGGCTCCGCGGCCCGGAAGGCGCTGGACGCGAGCCACCTGAAGCTGACCCCCGTCTCCTACGAGCAGGACGTCAAGAGCGCCCTGACCAAGGTCGAGCTGAAGGAGGCCGACGCGGCGGTCGTCTACCAGACCGACGTGAAGGCCGCGGGCGACAAGGTGGAGGGCGTGGAGTTCCCCGAGGCCGCGGGCGCCGTCAACGACTACCCGATCGCCCTGCTCAAGGACGCGCCCAACACGGCGGCCGCCAAGGCGTTCATCGCCCTGGTGCGGTCCCCGGCCGGCCAGAAGGTGCTGACGGCGGCCGGATTCCTGGAGCCCGCGTCCTGACCCGCGGGCTCCGCCCGCCCCGGCTCCCGGCCGCAACCCGGGAGCCCCCGGCACGGCGCCTTGCCGCCGTGACCCCCAGCCCTTCTCCTGAGGACATGAGTGATCCCGTGCCCACGCCCGACCCCTCCGCCGCGCCGGCCGACCCCCTGACCGGGGGGCCGCGGCGCGGACGGGTGCGGCGGCGGACCGGGGCGGGCGGCCGACTCCGGAACGGGGCACCGCTGCCCCTGCTGCTGCCCGCCCTGGCCGGGCTCGCGTTCCTGCTGCTGCCGCTGCTCGCGCTGGTCGTCCGGGCGCCCTGGCGCAGCCTCCCGGAGCAGCTCGCCAAACCCGAGGTGTGGCAGGCGCTCCGGCTGTCCCTGGTCTCGGCGACGGCGGCGACCGCGGTGAGCCTGCTGCTCGGTGTGCCGCTCGCCTGGCTGCTGGCCCGCACCCGCTTCCGCGGACGCGGCCTCGTCCGGGCGCTGGTCACCCTGCCGCTCGTGCTGCCCCCGGTGGTGGGCGGGGTGGCCCTGCTGATGGCCCTCGGACGCAACGGCGTCGTGGGCCGGTACCTCGACTCCTGGTTCGGCGTCACGCTGCCCTTCACCACGGCCGGCGTCGTCGTGGCCGAGGCGTTCGTGGCGATGCCCTTCCTCGTGATCAGCGTGGAGGGCACCCTGCGCGCCGCCGACCCCCGCTACGAGGAGGCGGCCACGACCCTCGGCGCGTCCCGCTTCACCGCGTTCCGCCGGGTCACCCTGCCGTTGATCGCCCCGGGCATCGCCGCCGGCGCCGTCCTCGCGTGGGCCCGGGCGCTCGGCGAGTTCGGGGCGACGATCACCTTCGCGGGGAACTTTCCGGGCCGCACGCAGACCATGCCGCTGGCCGTGTACCTGGCCCTGCAGAGCGACCCGGACGCGGCGATCGCGCTGAGCCTGGTCCTGCTGGCCGTGTCGATCGCCGTGCTCGCCGGACTGCGCGACCGCTGGCTGACGGCCTCGTGAGCGGCGTGCTCGTGGTCCGGGCGGTCACCGCGACCGGGGCGGCGGCCGTGCGGCGCCTGCGGGCCGCCGCGGGCGGTCGCGGGCGGTCGCGGGCACGGCGCGGGGATCGGGGCCTCGCGACCGGCGGCGGACGGACGTCCGGCGCGGCACCGGCGCGAAGGACCCGTCAGGCGAGGCGGACGAGGCGGACCAGGCGGGCAAGCCGGACGAGACAGCGGACGGACGTGATCGACGTGTTCGGCGAGATCGGCGAGACCGGCGAGACCGGCGAGACCGGCGCGAAGGGGACGAGGAGGACCGTGCGATGACCGAGACCTCCGCTGCCGCTCCGGCCGCGGCGCCCGACGCCGGGCTGGACGCCCGTCTGATCGTCCGGCGCGGCGCGTTCCGCCTCGACGTCGAGCTGAGCGCGGCCCCCGGCGAGGTCGTCGCCCTCCTCGGCCCGAACGGTGCGGGCAAGACCACGGCCCTGCGCGCCCTCGCCGGACTCACCCCGCTCGACGAGGGAGGAAGGCTGCGGCTCGACGGCGCGCTGCTGGACCGCACGGCCCCCGAGCACCGCCCGGTCGGCGTCGTCTTCCAGGACTACCTGCTCTTCCCGCACCTCACCGCCCTCGACAACGTCGCCTTCGGGCCGCGCTGCCGGGGCGTGGCGAAGGCGGAGGCGCGCGCCGTGGCCGGTGCCTGGCTGGACCGCATGGGCCTGGCCGGTCACGCGGGGACGAAGCCGGGCCGGCTGTCCGGCGGCCAGGCCCAGCGCGTCGCCGTCGCGCGGGCACTCGCCACCCGGCCCCGGCTGCTGCTGCTGGACGAGCCGCTCGCCGCGCTGGACGCCCGCACCCGTCTGGAGGTGCGCGCCCAACTGCGCCGGCACCTGTCCGAGTTCGAGGCCGTGGCGGTGCTCGTGACGCACGATCCGCTGGACGCGATGGTGCTGGCCGACCGGCTCGTCGTCGTCGAGGACGGGCAGGTCGTGCAGCAGGGCGGCCCCGCGGAGATCGCCCGCCGGCCGCGGACCGACTACATCGCCCAGCTCGTCGGCCTCAACCTCTACCGGGGCCGCGCCGACGGACACACCGTGCGCCTGGACACCGGCCCGGAGATCACCACGACCGAGGACCTGCGGGGTCCGGTCTTCGTCGCCTTCCCGCCGGGCGCCGTCACCCTCCACCGCGACCGGCCCACCGGCTCCAGCGCGCGCAACGTGTGGCGGTGCGAGGTCCGCGGACTGGAGACCCACGGGGACCAGATCCGGGTGGACCTCGCCGGTGAACTCCCGCTCGCCGCCGACCTGACGACGGTCGCCGCGGCCGAACTCGACCTGCGGCCGGGCGCATCCGCCTGGGCCACCGTCAAGGCGACCCAGACCCACGCCTATCCCGCCTGAGCACCGCGACGGGACCGGGCGGCGGGACCCGGTGCCTCCGGGGCGGCGGCGCCGGAGGGACCCCGCCGCCCGCGACTCCACCCCCGCCCCACCGGGGAGTCGTTGAACCCCCTGGGCGCCCGTGATACACGCAGGGGGTGACGTCTACCGAACCGGAAATCCCCGACCTGGCCGCCGCCCTGGACATGCGCCCGCACCCGGAGGGCGGCTGGTTCGTCGAGACGTGGCGCGCGCCGCGGTCGTTCCGACCCGAGGGGTACCCCGGGCCGCGCGCCGCGGCCTCGGCGATCCTCTTCCTCCTCACCCCGGCGGACACCTCCGCCTGGCACACCGTCCGCTCCGACGAACTGTGGTTCTGGCACCGGGGCGGCCCCCTCGACCTGCTGCTCGGCGGCGACGGCCGCACCCCGGAACCGGCCGCGGCGGTCCACCGACTCGGTCCCCGCGTCGAGGCGGGCGAGCATCCCCAACTCCTCGTCCCCGGCGGGGTCTGGCAGTCGGCCCGCCCCGCCGGCGACGAGGAGGTGCTGGTCAGCTGCGTGGTGGCACCGGGCTTCGCCTACGAGGACTTCCGGCTCCTGACCTGAGCGCCGGGGTGCGGGACCCGGGGAGGCGGGCACCTGTCGCCGGACGGCGCGGACCGCCGGGGACGCCTTTGTGACGTACGTCCCTGGTTGCGGAGCGTTCCGGAGGGGCATCACCCGGGGGCAGGACCGGCCGCGCACCGTTCGGCGCGGGGACTCGGCCGACGGAAGGAGTCGTCGGACGGGCGCCGGATGTCCTGGGAGGGGGAAGAGAGGTGTCAGTCATGCGTGCGCAGCCGCGCACCGTCAGGCCGACCGCCCATGTCGAGTACGCCCTGCCGCGTACGGCCGTCTCGGCGGGCAGGGCCCGCAAGCTGACGACGGCGTTCCTGACCCGGCCACGACCGTCGCTCGCGTCGCCGACCGCCGACCAGGTGGACGACGCGACCCTGATCGCCTCCGAACTCGTCGCGAACGCCGTGCGGCACGCACGGAGCGGCTGCCGGCTGCGGCTCCAGCTCGGGCACGGGCTGCTGACGGTCGAGGTCCACGACGACAGCCCCGGACAGCCGAGGGTCGGCGTCCTGGACACCGAGTCGGAGAGCGGCCGGGGGCTGGCCATGGTCGAGCAGCTCGCCCACAGCCTGGAGGTCGTCGCCACCGGTCTCGGCGGAAAGACCGTCCGGGCGGTCCTCGCCGTGTGACGCCCGGGGCGGAACCGGCGGGGAGGCACCGACCGGCGCCGGCCCGACCCGCCGTCGCGGCGCCCTCGGGCCCACCGGAAAAACGCAGCGGGATTCCGCGCACGGTTCCCGGAAAAGACACCCGAATTTCACGTGCCGAACGGGAGAGGCGGACCGGAGCGCCGGGGCGACGCGAACGGCGCGCGGGATCGCCGGGGCGCAAAAAAACGGATGGCCGGTTCCGCACCCGGAGGTGCGGAACCGGCCATCCGGCGTCCTCGACTAGGCGGGGACGATGTTCTCCGCCTGCGGGCCCTTCTGGCCCTGCGTGACGTCGAAGGTCACCTTCTGGCCTTCCTGGAGCTCACGGAAGCCGGAGGTGGCGATGTTCGAGTAGTGGGCGAAGACGTCGGCGCCGCCGCCGTCCTGCTCGATGAAGCCGAAGCCCTTTTCCGCGTTGAACCACTTCACGGTGCCAGTAGCCATGTCAAATCTCCTTCGGGGCAAAGCTCGAAGGCCCACACTGTGTGGACCTGCGTCGCCGCAATGATTGCCCCAACCGGAATGCACCGGAAAAACTCTGGGAACCACAACTGCAACTGAAATCGACACTAGCACGGTACGAGCGGCGAAGGGCGCGCACTATCTCACCCCCACGGGGGGAATATCAAAACCTCGCGGGGTCGCCGACCAAATTCTGCACCGGCCGATACAGATATTCGCGGCGCGGGTGCAATCGGTCCCGAAACCGCCCCGGCCGCCGCCCGGCGCCCACCGGCCCGGCCCCGACTCCCCGGACGCCCTACGGGCCGAACCGCCCGGCGCCCCGCAGTTCCGCGTTGATCCGCAGGGCCTCGTCGAGGCTGTCCTCCAGCGAGACGATGCGGCAGGCGGCCTCGACCGGCGTGCCCTGGTCCACGAGGTCGCGGGCGCGTGCCGCGACGCGCAGCTGGGTGCGGGAGTACCGCCGGTGCCCGCCGTCGGACCGCAGCGGGGTGATCAGCCCGGCCTCCCCGACGGCCCGCAGGAAGGCCGGGGTGGCGCCGATCAGCTCGGCGGCACGACCCATCGTGTAGGCGGGGTACTCGTCGTCGTCGAACCGGTCGGAAGGGTCCATGGTGCTTCCCTGGAGCGCGTGCATCACGTCCACTCTGGCAGATCCGGGCCGCCGGCGACCGGCATCCGCCGGGGTCCGGGCACGGCCGGCGGGGCCCGAGGAGGACGGAAGCGGTCCGGCGGGGATCGCCGGCGGGCGGGGACGGCCCCCCGGGGGTCCGCTCACCCGGACGGCCCGGTGCGCTGGTGGGGGACCGGAGCCGGTGGTGGCGTGGGAGGACACACGCCCGATCTCGGGACCGTCCTCGGGAGGCTCCGCATGAACCGTCCGTCCTGTGTCCTCGCGTCCGCCCTCGCCGCGGGGATGCTGCTGTCGACGGCAGCCTGCGCCGGCGGCGGCGACGATCCGGCCCGCGCGGACCGCTCGGCGTCCCCCGCGTCCTCGGCCTCCCCCGTCTCCGCGTCGCCCGTGGCGGACGAGCCGCGCGCCGCGTCCTCCTCCCCGGCCGTCCGCGAGCTGACCAAGGACGAGGCCCGCACCGCCCTGATCACCAACGAGGACCTGCCATCGCAGTGGACCGACTCCGAGGGAGCGGCGACCTGGCGGGACGCGCTGCTGAAGAGCACGGTCGACGCCTCCCAGTTCGTCACCCACAAGGACGACGCGGCCGACTGCCAGAAGCTGCTGGACGGCCTGTACGCCGAGGACCTGCTGGGCAAGCCGCAGGGCGAGAGCGCCGTCACCGGCTTCGACGACAGCGACAACGAGGCGCAGATGCGCTACCAGGTCGCCGCCTACGGCAAGCAGGCGTTGGACGAGCGGTTCACGTGGCTCGACTCGCTGCCCGACAAGTGCGACCAGTTCACCGCCGTCAGCACCAAGGGCGGCCGGCAGACGGTCCAGGTCATCCACACGGACCTGGACGACGCGGGTGACGCCAGGAAGGGCCTCCAGATCAAGATGACCGGCGAGCTCGACGGCAACCCCGACACCTTGACGCTCGACTTCGCCGCGGTCCGCGTCGGCGACAGCGCCCTCTCCCTCACCAACGGCGGCCTCTCCGGCACCGAGCACGACTCCACCACCCAGGCCGCGGAGGCGGGCGCCGACCGCCTGAAGGACGTCCTGAACGGAAAGTCCCCCCAGCCCACGCAGGGGTGAGGCGGGGAGCTGTGGCGGGGGGAGGTGTGCGTGCGCGGCGCCCTCCGCGTGCCGTGACGGTGTGTCCCGGCGGACGAGGGGCAATCGAGTCGATCGCGTGCCCCTCCCCGACGTCGGGGGATAGGGTGCCCAGCGATGCGCAGGGTGTGGGGCGCGTCACACATGGCAAGGAAACGGGCCGCCGCGGCACGCCCGCGCGGCCGTGCATCTGGGGGGCCTCGTGCACGAGATGATCAAGGGTGCCAACATCGGTCTGACGTCGTTGGGCACGGACGTCGGCTCGGTGATGGTGAGCCTGGGCTGGAGCAGTCCGACGGGCGAGGGGGACGCGGACGTGTCCGTGCTGCTGCTCGCCGCCGACGGCAAGGTACGCAGCGACGCGGACTTCTACTTCTACAACCACCCCGTCGCCCCCGACGGCAGCGTGCAACTGCTCGGCAAGGCGCCGACGGCCGACGGGAACGAGGACCGCATCACCTTCGACCTGACCGCCATCCCGGCGGACGTCGAGCGGATCGTCGTCGCCGCCAGCCGCGACGAGGGTGCCGGATTCGGGGAGCTCGACGATCTGCGCGTGCACGTCGCGGACGCTTCAGGCGACGGACTGCTGCGCTTCGCCATCGCGGACGCCGGACCGGTCGGCGCGTTGCTCTTCGGAGAGTTCTACCGCCGGTCCGGCGACTGGAAGTTCCGCGCGATCGGCCAGGGGTACGGGACCGGTCTCGCCGGACTGGCCACCGATTTCGGCGTCGACATCGACGACGCCGCGGACGGCGAACCGGAGGCCCCCGCCGAGACGGCGTCGGTCGAGGAGGCGGTGGTCGAGGAGGCGGTGGTCGGGGCCGCGATGGTCGGGGCCGCGGCGGAGCGCCCGGCACCCGTCCCGCCCCCGGCCGAACCCCGTCCGCGGACGGCGAAGAAGAAGGTCACCCTGCCCAAGGTGGCGAAGAAGTCCCTGGCCGAGAACGACGCGTGGCGCACGGCCAGGCTCTTCCCCGCCGCGGCCCTGAAGAGCGACCGCGAGCGGGAGACCCGGGCGACGTCGGTCCTGCTCTCCGTGATGGCTCAGGTACCGGAGTTCGGTCGACGACTCACGGCCGGTTTCGGGGCACCGGCCGGCCGTATGGAGACCTTCACCGAAGTCACGCTCCCCCACGGCGACTCCCCGCGACGGCCGGACGGCGTCATCCGTGTCGAGCGGGCGGGAAAGCTGTGGACCGCCCTCGTGGAGACGAAGACGAACGGCAATCCGCTGAAGCGGGATCAGGTACAGGCGTACGTCGACATCGCGGCCCGGCGCGGGTACGAGGCCGTGATCACGCTCACCAACGACGTGGAGCTCGAAGGCAGCCCGCTCGTGGACGTCAAGACCGACGGACGGCGCAAGAACAAGGTGGCGATCTGGCACCTGTCCTGGGCCGAGGTGGCCCACCAGGCGCAGATGCTGATCCGTCACGAGGGCGTCGCCAACGCCGCGCACGCCTGGCTGCTGCACGAACTGCTGCACTACCTCCAGCACGAGAACTCCGGGTGCCACGGCTTCCAGAACATGGGCCCGGCCTGGGTGCCGGTACGCAAGGGGATCGACGAGGAGACGCTGTGCCAGGGCGACTCGCGCGCCGTGGACGTCGTGGAGAGCTGGGAACGGCTCGTGCGCCAGGTGTGTCTGCGGCTCGGCGGTGAACTCGGCCAGAAGGTGCTTCCCGTCCAGCGGGCCCGACGCGGATCGGATCCGCGGGCCCGGCGTGCCGCGCTCGCGGACCGGCTGTGCCTCGACGGCCGACTCGACGCCGAACTGCGCATCGAGGGAACACCGGGTGTCCTCGCCCTCTGCGCCGACCTGCGGACGGGCAAGCTGCGGACGTCCGTCGAGATCCCGGCACCGGAGCAGGGTTATCCCCTCACCTGGGCCAAGCGGCTCGTGCGGCAGCTCGACGAGGCTCCGGCCGATCTCCATGTGGAGACCCTGGTGGCCGGAGAACAGGGCGGGCCGCGTGGGACGCTGGAGCGCCTGCGGCCCGAGCCGGCGGACATCCTGCCGAGGAACGGCGCGCAGATCACCGGTTTCCGGCTGTCACTCTTCCGGGGCATGGGGAACACCCGTGGCAACGCCGAGTCCGGGTTCATCCGGAGTGTCGACGACTCCGTCGACCGCTTCCACACGCACGTCGTCGTCCATCTCGACCGCCGCGCACCGCGCCCCCGGCAGCCGGAGGTGCGGGCCGCCGCGGGCTGAACCGGCGGGGCCGGGACGCGGTGGTGTCAGCGGGCGGGCGTCAGAGCCGGTCCATCCGGGTGTAGGGGCTCAGGACGCGGACCTGGCGGGAGCCGAAGTCGACGAGCATCGCGATGCCCTCTTCGACGCCGACGATCGTGCCCAGGCCGTACTGGTCGTGGGAAACACGGTCTCCGAGGCTGAACTCCTTGGCCACGGGCACGACCGGGGCGGCGAAGGGGCTGGTGGGCAGGTGGCGCCGGGGCGCGGAGGGTTTCGTCATCGTGTTGCCAGTATGGGCCCTATTCCGCCGCGCGGTAGGGCTTGATGGTCTCGATCCCGCTCCGACTCGGTGTCGCCGCCCACTCGGCGAGGACGCCGGCCGGGGCGGCCGTGGGGTCGGCGCGGCGGGTGCGGCTCCGCGTTACCGGAGGTCAGCCGCCGGAGCGCGGTCGCGTGATCTCCCCGGCGGGCGGCGCGGCCACCCGGCGGGGCCCCCTCCCGCCCGGACCGCGGATTTCCGGCCGCGCGTCCGGGGCGGCGGGACCCGGCCGACGGCACCGGGCCCGAGGGGGCGGGGCGTGAGCCCGAGAGGGGTCACGGGCCCGAGAGGAGTCACGGGTGAGGGGGGTCACAGAGCCGTAGGTCAAGGTCAGGGTGTGGGCGTGGGGGTGAGCGAGGCGAGATGGGTGTCGAGCGCGGCGAACGTCTCGGCCGGCCGCTCGATCTGCGGCAGGTGGCCGGCCTCGGGGATCGTCTCGAACCGGGCCCGCGCGAAGGCGGCGGCATAGGCCCTCCCGTACGCCGGTGTCACGACGCGATCGCTCTCGCCCCACAGCACGAGCGTCGGGATCGACACGCGGTCGAGTCGGTCGAGCAGCGTCGGGTCGTGCATGTACGGCTCGCCGGCGAGGACGCGCATCGTCGCCATGTCGGCCCGCCGGGCGGCGATCCGGTCCTCGGTGAGTGTGCCGGGGTCCACCGCGAAGCGGGCCGGGTCGTGGAACGAGTAGGCGGCGAGTTCGTCCGGCCGGAGGCCCAGGACGTCGCGTACCGGCTCGCCCGGGACGGCCACGCCGACGGCGTCGATCAGCACCAGGGAGCGGATGCGGGCGCCGTCGTCGCGGACGGCCATCTCCGCGCCGATCCAGCCGCCGAGCGAGGAACCGACGACGAGGACCTCGCGGCCCTCCTCCTCGCCGAGCAGCCGCAGGTAGGCGAGGGCCAGGTCGTCGATGCGGGTGAACCGGTCGGGACGCGGGGTCCCGCTCCAGCCGGGGTGGGTGGGAACGACGGCGCGCATGCCGTGCCGGACGGCCAGGTGCGCGGCGACGCCCTGGACAGTTCCGGGTCCGCCGCCGCCGTGCAGGACGAGCGCGAGCGGGCCCCCGGCCGGGCCGGTCTCGGTGAGGGTCAGCGCGAGGTCGGGGTGCTGCCGGACGGTGCGGGTGAGGGCGGGGATCTCGGGTGACGTCATACCCCGCACGCTATCTACGTATTCGTATATACGCAAGCATAGATGCGCCCTAGAATGCGGTCATGACCGCGAACCACGAGCGGGAGGAAGCCGCGGGCGCCGCGCCCCCCTCCGCCGACGTCGAAGAACTGGGCCGCGCCGTGAAGGAGGCGCAGTACCGGCACCACCGCGCGCTCGACACCCGGCTCGCCGAGGTCGGCACGACGCTCGCGCAGTGGGACGCGCTGCGGGCGATCTCCCGGGCCCCGGGCGCCTCGGCGCACGAGTTGGCGACGGCCACCTTCCAGGGCGACCAGTCGTTCGGCACCCTGGCGTCCCGGCTCGCCGCCCGGCACCTCGTGGAGCGCCGCCCCGGCCGCGGCAGGCGGATCGAACACCGGTTGACGGAGGCCGGCGAACGCGTGCTGGCCGCGGGCCGCACCGTCACCCGCGAGGTCCTCGACGCGTCGTTCGGTCCGCTGACCGCATCCGAACGGGCCGTGCTGCTGGCCCTGTTGCGCCGTGTGGGCTCACCGGACGACGCGCCCTAAGATCCGTGACCATGGAGATATGGGTTCTTTTCGCCGCCGCCCTGCTGCTCGCGTGCCTCTCCGGACTCCAGGTCCGGATCGAACGCACCCAGCGGAAGATCGCCCGCGTGGAGCGGCAACTCGACCTGGTGCTCGGCCACCTCGGCATCCAGGAGGAGCAGTCCTGGCAGCCGCAGGTCGGCGCGCTGCTGCGCGAGGGCAGGAAGATCGAGGCGATCAAGGTGTACCGGCAGGTCACGGGAGCGAGCCTGCTGGAGGCGAAGGAGGCCGTGGAACGGATGGAGTGACCCGCGGCGTCGCCCCACCTGCACGCGGCCTCGGCGCGCCCCCACCGAACTCGGCTCGACGCGCGGGCCATTCGGACGCGGCACGTCGAACGCCGCCCGCGCGACCGACACAGTCAGCCCACCGCGCGTGCCCACGAACTCGGCTCCACACGCGGGACAATCGGACACGGCACGTCGCACGCCGCCCGCGCGACCGACACAGTCAGCCCACCGCGCGTGCCCACGAACTCGGCTCCACACGCGGGACAATCGGACACGGCACGTCGCACGCCGCCCGCGCGACCGACACAGTCAGCCCACCGCGCGTGCCCACGAACTCGGCTCAACACGCGGGCCATCGGACACGGCCCGACGGACGCCGCCCACCTGACCCGCAACGGCGGACCACGGCGGCTCCGCACGGCTCGGCCCGACAGGCGGAACGCCGGACGCCGCTCGCGTGACCCTCGGCGTCAGCCCACCGCGCGGGTCCACGGACCTCGGCACCGCACGCCGAACGCCGGACGCGGAACGCCGGACGCTGCACGTCGGGCGGGGGACGCCGGACCTGGCCACCGAGGTCGGACGGCCGCGGCTCGTGGGTCTCAGAGCGGCGGCTGGGCCGGGGCCGGGCCCAGGGTCGTCGTGCCGGGGGCGGTCCGGTGGCCCAGGCCCGTCCGGTAGGCGTCCAGGGCCGCCTCCACCCGGCCGGTGCGGCGCAGCAGGTCGCCCAGGAGCCGGCACAGGTCGGCGAGGTCACCCGCGGCGCCGGCGCGTTCCAGCAGACTCATCGCCCGGACGTAGTGTTCCTCCGCCGCGTCGGTGTCCCGGGCGTCCTCAGCGATGATGCCGAGCAGCCGGTGCGCCGCGGCCGAGTGGATGGCGCCCCGCTCGGAGCTCAGGTCGCCGAGCACCTGGTGCAGCAGCCGGGCCGCCTCCTCGGACTTACCCGAGCGGTGCAGCACGTCCGCCAGTTCCACCGCGACCTGACTGGTGTAGAGCGCGGCACGCCTGGCCGAGAGCATCGCCTGCGCCTCGCGCAACTCGGCTTCCGCGCGCTCCAGTTCGCCGTTCTGCGCGTAGAGGTAGCCGCGCATCCAGTGGCAGTTGGCGAGTTCGGTGCGGATCTGGAGCTGCCGGTAGAGTTCGGCGGCCTTGCCGAGGGACACGTCCGCCTCGGCGATCCGCCCCTCGGCGATCATCGTCCGCGCCACCGACCGGTGCATGCGGGCCACCAGCGCCGGGTCGCCGACCTGCGGCGCGAGCGCGAGCGCGAACTCCGCCGCCTGCGCGGCCCGCGCGTGCGCGCCCATGTCCATGTAGGGCGCGATGACGCCCGTGTAGAGCAGGAGCAGGGCCTCCGGATCGTGCAGGCCCGTCCGGTTCAGCTCGTCGAGGGTGGACTCGAACAGGTAGCAGGCGTAGCGGAGTTCGCCGGCGAGGTAGTGGGAGGTCGCCCGGCCGCGCACGGCCGGCACCCGCTGCGGCAGCGGGGCGTCGCCGATCCGCCGCTCCGACTCCTCGAAGCGCAGCCGCGCGGTCTCCAGGTCCCCGGTGTCCAGGGCGCATTCGCCGAGCCCGAGCAGCGCCGCCGCCTCCTCGGCCGCCAGGCCGTGCGCGACCGCCTCCGCCAGCAGTGCGGCGTACGCGTCGGCCGCGGCCTCGGCATCGCCGGTCGCGAGCGTGCGCTGGGCGTCGGTCAGCCGCAGCCGCAGGTCGGTGGCGAGGTGGGCGGGGCGCCCCGTGGCCAGCTCCTCGTAGGCGATCCCCAGCCGGTCGGCGATGTGCCGCAACGCCGGCTCGGAGGCCCGCACGCGACCCGCCTCCAGCGTCGAGATGTACGCGGGGGTGTAGGCGGGCTCGGCCAGCTGTCTCTGCGTCAGACCGCGTTCGTTCCGCAGCTGATGCACCCTGCGCCCGATGATCTCCGGGCCGTCCCGCTCCGCCATGACTTAAGCATGCCATTAAGCCGAGTTACGTCGGTCCGGCTTTTGACTATCGTCCAACTCCCTTGGCCCCCTTGCGAGGTGAGGTCGGGAGCCTCTACGTTAAGCGACGGATTAAGCCTGCTTAATACGCCGCTGTTGTTGCGAGGTCGCCGTGCTCCGACGTATTTCCGCGCGCTACTCCAGAGGTTTTCTCGCCGCGCTCCTCGCGGTCGCCGCGCTGGTGACGGTGGCGAACGTCGGCCCGGCCAGGGCCGCCGTTCCCGGGGCGCACCCCGCCGGACAGGAGGCACCGGCCGCCGGGCGCTGACCGGCCCGCGCCGGCCCCGCCGGACGGTGCGCCCGCCGGCCCGCGGTCCGCGCGCCCTCTCCCGCGCGGACCGCGCCCGCCGCACCCTGCCGACGCCGCCCTCCGCGGCCTACGCTGGCCCGGTGACCTCAGCCGCAGCCCGTACCGCTCTGGATCTCACCTCCGACCTCCCGGTCCCGGACCTGGAGGACTTCTACCGGGACCTGCACCGGCATCCCGAACTCTCGCTGCACGAGCACCGTACGGCCGCCGCCCTCGCGCAGCGGCTGCGGGCCGGCGGGTACGAGACGACCGAGGGCGTGGGCGGCACGGGCGTGGTGGGCGTGCTGCGCAACGGGGACGGGCCCACCGTCCTGCTGCGCGCCGACATGGACGCGCTGCCCGTGGCCGAGGCGACCGGACTGCCGTACTCCTCCGCGACCGAGGGGGTCATGCACGCCTGCGGGCACGACCTGCACGTCACCTGGCTGACCGGGGCCGCCGCGGCGCTCGCCGCCGGCCGCGTCGCCTGGTCCGGCACGCTCGTCCTGGTCGGACAGCCCGCCGAGGAGACCGGCGAGGGCGCGGCCCGCATGGTCGCGGACGGACTCCACGAGCGCTTCCCGCGGCCGGACGTGCTGCTGGGCCAGCACGTGGCGCCGGGCCCCGTCGGCCTCTACGCGCACTCCCCGGGGCTGGTCATGTCCGCCTCGACCGACATCGACATCGTGGTGCACGGGCGGGGCGGCCACGGCTCGCGTCCCGAGTCGACCGTCGACCCGGTGGTGACGGCCGCCTACCTGGTGACCCGGCTCCAGACCGTCGTCAGCCGGGAGGTCGCGGCCCGCGAGTCCGCCGTGCTGACGGTCGGGCGGATCGAGGCGGGCACCCGGCACAACATCATCCCGTCCGAGGCCCGGATCGCCCTCAACCTGCGGACCCAGTCACCGGAGGTGCGCCGGCGGATGATCGCCGCCGTACGCCGTGTGGCGGCGGGCGAGTGCGCGGCGGCCGGCTGCCCGCGCGAGCCCGAGGTCACCGTCGGGAACGACTTCCCGGTCACGGTGAACGACATCGAGACCGACCGGCGGATCGCCGCCGTGCACGGCGAGGTCTTCGGCGCCGGAACCGTCCTCGACCCGGGCCCGGCGATGGGCAGCGAGGACTTCTCCCGGCTCGCGGCGGGCGGACTCCCCTACTCCTACTGGTTCGTGACCGGCACCCCGCTGGACGTGTGGAACGCGGCCCCCGGCGGCGACGACCTGATGACCCGGCTGGAGTCCGTGCCCGGCAACCACAGTCCGCACTTCGCCCCCGACCTCTCCACGGTCGCGCCGGGCGTCCGGACCCTGGTCTCGGGAGCCCTCACCGCCCTGACCACCTGAGCCCGGCGGCGGCGCACCGATCACCGCGCGGCCCGGCCCGCCCCGGCGGCCCCCGCGGACGGGCAGCACCGAGCAGCACCGAGCAGCACCGGGCAGCACCGGGCAGCACCGGGCAGCACCGGGCAGCACCGGGCAGCACCGGGCAGCACCGGGCAGCACCGGGCAGCACCGGGCAGCACCGGGGGGACCGTACCGGGCCGGCTCCTTCCGGGGCCCGCGCCGGGTCAGCTCTGCGTCTGCAACTGCCGCAGCTGTCGCCGGACATGGTCCAGCGCGCCCTCCCGGCGTCCGGGGACCCTGAGCCTCAAGGCGGCCAGCTCCGCGCCGAGTTCGCGCGCCGGCGCCGGCGCGTCGACCCTGCCCCACTGGTGGTGGGCGCGGTCCACGGCCGACTCCACCTCCGGCGCGTCCGGACTCTGGCCCGCGTCCAGCCGGGCCGCCGCGACGGCCAGCCAGGTACGGCAGCTGCGCTCCGGGTCGCCCGCGAACATCGCGAGGTCGGCCCGCACCTCCATCCAGTGCAGCACCTGCTCGGACGCCGGCCCGTGGACCCTGGCCGCCTCCTCCTCCCGGGCCCCGGCCAGCGCCAGCGCCTCGCCGTGCCGGCCCGCCCGCACGGCCGTGGTGATCGTCTCGTGCGGATCGAGGCGGGCCGAACCCCGCAGTGCGGGCGCCGGAGCGGGGACACGGCCCGAAGGCTCCGCGGCGGTGACGGGTCCACCGGGTGGCACAGCGCGCGGCGGCGGCGCGGTCACGGGCGGCTCGGCGCCGAGAGGCACCGGCCCCTCCGCGACGGGCGGTTGGTCCGGGGGCGCCGCAGAACCTTCCCCGTGCGACGGCGGCCCGGCGACGAGCGGGCCCGCGGCGGTCGGACTGTCCCCCGCGGTGAGCGGGTCCCCGGCGGGCTCCCCCGCGGTGAGCGGGTCCCCAGCGGGCTCCCCCGCGGTGAGCGGGTCCCCAGCGGGCTCCCCCGCGGTGAGCGGGTCCCCAGCGGGCTCCCCCGCGGTGAGCGGGGCGGCCGGGTCGGGACGGCCCTCCTCCGGCGGGGCGGGCCGTGTCGGCCCGGGCGCCGCGTCGCCCTGCCCGGCGGCGCTCGCCGCGGGCCGGCCCGTGGCGTACGGGGGCACGGGCGGAGAGCCGGCCGTGCCGGCGCTCTCCGCAGGGGCGAACTCCGGTGCGGGAGGCCAGGGCCGGCCGGCCCAGGTCCCGCCGGGGGTGGGCGGGAACGCGGGCGGCCCGGCCTCCGCGACCGCCGCCGACGCGGGGGTGGCGGCCCCCGCGGGAGCGGGGTCGCCACCGGGGACCGACGCCGGTCCGGACGCCGTGCGGGGCTCCGGTCCGGGTGCGGGGACAGTCGTCCCCGCACCCGGACCGGCCGCTCCCGCCGGGCCGTACGGCCCGGACCCGTAGACCAGGTCCGCCGGTCCCGGACGGCCCGCCTCCTCGGCCTCGGTGCGCGCGAGGGCCTGCGCGTGCAGTGCGGCCGGCGGCGGCCGGTACCCGCTGCGCAGCAGCGTGGCGACGGCCTTCATGTACGAGGGCCGGGCCAGCGTGCGGCGCGGGGGCGGGGGAGCCACCCTGCCGTACAGGGCGGTCGCCGGGCCGGCGCCGAGGGGGCGGCCCGACAGCAGGTCCCACGCCTCGGCGTCCGCGTGCAGATCGACGACGACACTGGTCAGACCCGGTGGGCGCAACCGGAGTTCCTCGGTGATCCAGTGCCAGGGGAAGGCGGTGTAGCGGACCGTCGCCGGGGTCGTGCGGGCCAGGGCGAGATGCGGGAGCCGCTGCCGCCGGTCCAGGTGGAGCTGCCCGGTCACGAACATCGTGAGCGGCCCCGGCGCCGTCGCCGCCGCCCGCAGCCGGGTCAGCACCGCCTGCGGATCCAGCGGGTCGGCCAGTTCCACCACGTTCGCGGTCTCGGTGCCCGACAGCACCGCCGGGGCGACGGCCGCGAGGACGGGGAGCACGGACGCGGCGTCCACCAGGCATCCCTTGCCCACCGGCGAGGCCGCGAGGAGCAGCACGGTTCCGGGCATCGGTTTCCTCCCCATCGATCACGTACGTCAGCACCGTAACCGCTGCGCCTGCGCGGAAGGGACGCGCCGACCCCGAACTCCCGCCCTCCTGCGGCCCGTACCGGACGCCCGCGCCGGTCTCAAACGACGGCGTCGGGGCCCGCCGCGGCACCGCCCGGCCTTCGCCGCACGGCGAAGATCGTCGTGTCGTCGGTGAGACGGCCCGCCGCGTGGCGCAATGTCGCGTCGCGGACGAAACGGACGAGGACCGCCGGATCGGCGAGAGCCGCGTCCCGGGCCAGCGCCTCGGCGACGGCGTCGCGCAGCGGGAAGAACGCGCCGGCCGGGTCGCGGGCCTCGGTCACCCCGTCGGTGACCAGCAGCAGCGTCTCGCCGACGGCGAGCGGGACCCGCAGCACCGGCGGCGGGCCTGCCGCCAACTCGCCCATGCCGAGGGGCAGCCCGCCGCCCGGCGGCAGGCTCCGCACGCCCGCGGGGCCGACCACCAGAGGCGGGTCGTGACCGAAGTTGACGACCTCGACGGTGGGCAGCGCGTCGACGGGGAAGCCGACGAGGACACCGGTCGCGAACCGGTCGCCCTCGTCACCGCCGAGCGCCGCGCGGTAGCGGACGTGCCGCAGCATCCGGACCTCCAGCCGCCCGGCGACCGTCCCCAGGAGCGGATCGTGGTAGCCCGTCTCCCGGAACGTGCCGAGCAGCGCGGCGGCCGCCTCCACCGCGCCGAGTCCCTTGCCCTGCACGTCGCCGAGCAGCAGCCGGGTGCCGTGCGGTCCCGGCTGGATGTCGTAGAAGTCCCCGCCGACCCGTGCCTCGCTGTCGGCGGTGAGATAGACGGCCGCGTGGTCCAGGCCGCCCCATCCCGGGACCAGGGGCCGCAGCACCGTGCGCCGGGTCGTCTCGGCGACGTCCCGCATGTGCAGCATGCGCCGCTCGCCGCGGACCCGCACCGTGCAGGCGAGGACCGCGAGCAGGCCGCCCGCCAGCACGAGGATGAAGTCGGGCAGGCCCGTGCGGTACTGGTGCGGCCACGAGCGGTCGATGGCGACGTAGGTGAGCAGCGACAGCACGGCCAGCGCCGCCGTGCCCCCGACCCCGCAGAGCGCGGCGGCGATCGCGGGCACCAGGGCGACCCAGGAGATGATCCGGAACCGCCCGGAGGTGTTCGCGTCGAGCAGGGCGATGCCGATGAGCAGCAGCAGCGGCGGCATCCAGGCGACGCTGCGCCCGAACAGCAGCAGCGGCGTCTGCCGTCGGACGACGTCCCCGCGGCCGGCGCGCGGGAGCCGGTCGAGCAGCGCTGTGCGGGCGGCCATGGTGCGCCACCGCCCTTTCGTCCGGGACGAAAGGCGCCGCCCCGGACTCCTCCGGACGCCGCCTCCCGGCTCGCTCAGTACGCCACCGACATCCGGGCGTGCGGGTGGACGGGCATCTCCAGCTGGTCGACGAACGCCATCGCGTAGTCCTCGGCGCTGATCCGGCTGTTGCCCTCGGCGTCGAACAGCATGCGGTCGCCGCCGATCCGGAACTCACCGGTGCGCTCGCCGGGGGCGATCTCCGCCGCGGGCGAGACATAGGTCCAGTCGAGGTCGTCGACGTCGCTCCGGTAGAAGGCGAGGGTGTCGCGGTGGGCGAGTGCCTCGGGCAGGTAGGCGTCGGGGAAGTCGGCCTGCTCGCACGCCGCCTGGCCCGGCGCGACCTCCAGCGTGCCGGCGCCGCCGACGATCACCAGCCGCCGCACCCCGGCCGCCCGGACCCCGTCCACGAGGGACCGGTTGAGGGTGAGGAAGGGTTCGCGCGGGTCGGAGCCGTCCCGCGGCGGCACGCACGCCGACGCGACCGCGTCCGCGCCGGCCACCAGCTCGGCGACCTTCGCCGGGTCCGCGGCGTCGGCCGCCGTCGAGGCGATGCCGGGCACCGGCGACTGGCCGGACCGGCTCACCGCGACGACCTGGTGTCCGCGTGCCGACGCCTCCGTGGCGATACGGCTGCCGACCATGCCGGTGGCGCCGAAGAGTACGAGCTTCATGGACCTCAGCGAAGCACGCGGCCATGATCACCGCATGTCGGCGTGCGCCCGGAAGGAGCACGGCGCGTTCCACGGGACCCGGGCGCGCGGGACGGGCCGGCACCACCCTCGGTACTCCGGTCGGCGTCCCGCGGACCCGTCGCCGGACCCCGCGCGGCGCTCCCCGCCGGGGGTCCGGCGACGGGGCCGTGGACGGGGCCGTGGACGGGGCCGTGGACGGGGCCGTGGACGGGGGCCGCGAGCGGCTTCCCGGTACGGCCCGCGGGGCACCTCGCGTGGGGCGCCGTGCGGGGCTCCCGGGGCGCGCGGAAGCGCCCGGGCGACGCCCGCCCGACGGGCCGCGCGCCCCGAGTTGCCGGGGGCACGGGCGGGGTGTGCCCTGGAAGGCGGGGGCCAGCAGAGAGGAGTCCTCCCATGGCGCACGCAGCACCCGTGTCAGGGACACCGCGCACCTCCGAACCGATCGAGGTCTTCGGGCCCCGCGCGCACGCCGTCGGCAGGTGGGCGGTGCCCGTCGCCACCGGTCTCGTGTACGGCTTCTGGGCCGCCAACACCAACCGGGACGCCGGCCCGATCACGGGCTGGAACGTGCTGTTCGGCTTCGTGTCCGCGATCGTCTTCGCCGCCGCCTTCTTCGCGGTGCTCACGCTGACGAGGAAGACGCACCCCGCGCTGCACGCACTGGCCTGGGCCGCGTTCGCGGGCTGCGCCCTCGGCTTCCTCGTCAGCCAGAGCGGCGCGTCCGTCCTGCTGTGCGTGTTCATGTCGCTGGGGGTCTTCGCGGGCGTGTTCGTCGGGACCTTCTACCACTACTACACGCACGAGGACGCGCAGGGACGGCCGCGCTGACGGACCGGAGACACGGCGGTGCGCCCCTCCCCCCTCACTCGGCACGGCGAGCGCACCCCGATCGAGGTACGGCGAGCGCACCCGCCAGGGAGGCACGGCGGCGAAATGACGGGGAGGCCCCGGCCGGCGGCCGGGGCCTGCCCGTGCTCCCTCACCCACCTCGTCCGCCGGTCACCGCCCGGCGTCCGGTCCGCGCCCGCCGTCAGCCGCCGCCCGGGACCCAGTCCCAGGAATCCGCGGAGGAGACGGACACCGTCCAGGTCCACGAAGCGGAGACGCTGAACGTCCAGGAACCCGAGTCGTCCCGGCTCCAGCCGGGGTCCTGGCCGGGGTCCCGGCCGTCGTGGTCCCAGTGGGCGTTGTGCCACACGCCGTCCTTCTCACCGGGGCACGGGTCCGCGCAGCTCGGCACCGGGTGCCCGCCGGTGTCGACGAAGGCGGCGCTGGCCCAGGCGTGCGCGCCGGTCAGCCAGTACCACCGCGCGTCGCCGAGGACGCGCTGACCGCTCACCTCGCACCGGACGCGGTCCGAGCTGCCCGGAGCGAGCGCCCCGACGACCGGCGAGGCCGTGCTGGGCTGGAGCCGGACGTTCAGTTCACCGCGCGAGACGACGGTGCCCAGGACGGGCCGGTCCGAGCCGTGGGAGGGCGACGACGGCGCCGCCGCGAGAGAGGTGCCGGCGGCGGCGACGGTGAGGACACCGCCGCCGATCAGGGCCGCGACGGCCGTCCGCAGGGCCGGGGTGGTGCGCATATCGGCCTCCTTCTGCCCGGAACCCGAGATCCCCCAGACCCAGGTAACACCCGTTCGAGTGAGCCCTCCACCCGAACGGACGGAGGCCATGGGGCCCCTGGGCCGAGCGGTGCCGCGGGCGCCCCGCCGGCGGCCCCCGTGGGACGCGGGGCGCTCCCCGCCCCCGTTCGGCTTGTCGTCCGCGTCCATTTGCAGTCATCCCACTCGCCCGCGGGGCCGCCGCGGCATTGCCTGGAGGGGTGTCCCCTCGTGTCCGGAGCGTCCTGTCGGCGGTGCTGATCGCCCTCGCCTGCCTCCTCGCGCCCCTCGGCGCGCTGTCGACGTGGGCGACGTACGGACTCGGCGACTCCGACCGGTACGAGGCCACCGTCGCCCCGCTCGCCGCGGACGCCGACGTCCGGGACGCGGTGGCCGCCGGGGTCAGCGACGGCATCCTGCGCGAGGTGCACGTCCGTCCGAGGCTCCAGGGCCCGGTGAACCACTACGTCCGGGACGCCGTCCTGTCGTTCACCGAGACCGAGGCGTACCGGACCGCCTGGGAGACCGCCAACATGGCCGCCCACGACGCGGTGATGCGGGCGCTGCGCGACGACCGCGCCGGTGCGGTGACGGTGGACCTCGCGCCCGTCACCGAGCGGGTCAAACGCCGGCTCGCCGCCGACCACATGCCGCTCGCCGACCGCATCCCCGTCGAGCACACCGAGGTCACCGTGCTGGGCGCCGCGGACCTGGCCCGGCTCCGGAAGGGGTTCCACGTGCTCGAAGTCGCCGGATTCTGGCTGCCCGTGGCGGCGGTCGCCTTCGCGGCCGTCGGCGTCGTCCTCGCCGTCCGCCGCCGCAGGGCGGTCCTCGCGACGGGCATCGGCACCGCGCTGGGCGCCGCGCTGCTCGCCGCGGCGGTCGCCGTGGGCCGCGGGCTGACGCTCGCCGGCCTGCCGGACGGGGTGTCCCGCACGGCCGCGGGCGCGGTGTACGACGCCCTCACCGAGACCCTGCGGTTCGTCTCCTGGCTGCTCCTGGCCGCCGGTCTGACGGTGGCTCTGACCGCCGCGCTCGCCGGCGCCTACACCCGCCACCGGCGAGCGGCCGACGCTCCCGGTCAGGCCGCTGCGGACCGGTCCACCCGGGTCGGCGCCTGACCCGGAACCGCCCGGCGGGGCCGGCGTCACGATCGGCGCCCGGCGCACCGGCCGGGGCCGCGGCGCCGCCACCGCCGTGACCGGTCCGCACGAGCGGCACCGGACGATCCGGGCGAGCCGCGCCGACCTTCATACTTGGGACATGTCCCGCGTGTTCCCCATCGGCCTCACCCCGCCCGACTGGCTGGTCAGGAACCTCACCCCGCAGCGCTCGCCCGTCAACCGGGCCGCCGTCGTCCGGGCCGCCGTCGCCATGGCGCTGCCGCTCGCCGTCGGCCTCGCCTGCGGACGGCCCGCGTACGGCGCCCTCGCCTCCATGGGGGCGCTCTCCGGGGTCATCGGCGACACGGCCGACGCGTACCGCATGCGGATCTTCAACATCGCCGTGCCGCAGCTGTTCGGCGCGGTCGGCGTCACGATCGGGGCCCTGGTCTTCGGCCGGGGCTGGGTCGCCGTGGCCGCCGTGACCGGGGTCGCCCTCGTCTCCGGGATGATGTCCTCGATCGGGGCCGTCGCCTCCGTGGGCGGGCTGCTGCTTCTGCTCAACTGCGTGATCGGGGCGGGTCTCCCGCTGCCCGGCCCGTGGTGGCTCGCCCCCGTCCTGATGTCCGGCGGCGGGCTCCTGGTCCTCCTGCTGGCGCTGCTGGCCTGGCCGCTGCGGTCGGGGGTGCCGGAGCGGGCCGCCGTCGCCGACACCTACCGCACGGTCGGCGACCTGCTCGCCGCGAGCGGCACCGGCGCCTACGAGGACCTCCGGCTGACCGTCACCCGGTCGCTCAACGCGTCCTACGACGCGGTCCTCGCCCGGCGCGTCTTCCACCACGGCCGCAGCCCCGACCTGGTCCGACTGCTCGCCCAGCTCAACGCCGTGACCCCCGTCGTCGAGTGCGCCCCCGCCGCCCACCAGCGGGGCAGACCGCTGCCCGCGGCGGTCCCGGCAGCCGTGCACCGGCTCGCCGAGGCCGTCGAGAGCGGCTCCGCCACCCCCGTCGACCTGCGGCTTCCCGTTCCCGTCGACGAGACCTCACGCGCCGTCGACCACGCCGTGCGGCACGCGGCCGGCGTCGTCGCCGACCGCTCCCCGGCCCCCCTCGACGACCGGCTCGGCCGGCCCGCCTCCCTGCGGGTCCGCACCGCGCGCGCCACCCGGGGCGTCCTGCTGTCGGCCGCCTCCTGGCGCTACGGCATCCGGCTCGCCCTGTGCATCGGTCTCGCCCAGGTGCTGGTCTCCACCGTCACCGTGCCGCGCTCCTACTGGGTCGCGCTCACCATCACCTTCGTCATGAAGCCCGACTTCGGCTCGGTGTTCTCCCGGGCGCTGCTGCGCGCACTCGGCACCGTCGCCGGGCTCGTCGTCGCCGCGGCGGTCCTGACCGCGGTGCCGCGCGGCTGGGCGGACGTCGCCGTGATCCTGCTGCTCGCGCCGCTCATCCCGGCGCTGACCCCGCGCGGCTACGGCTACCAGACGGCCGCCATCACCCCGGTGATCCTCCTGCTGTCCGACGTCCTGAACCACCAGGGCGCCGGCCTCGTCGTCCCCCGCCTCGTCGACTCCCTCGTCGGCTGCGCGATCGCCCTGGTGGCGGGGTACCTGCTGTGGCCGGAGAGCTGGCACGCCCGGGTCGGCGACCGGCTCGCGGACGCGGTCGCCGACACGTCCGCCTACGTCGAGCTGGCCTTCGGCGACCGCGCCGACCCGGCGGCCCGCGCCCGCCTCCGGCGCCGGCTGTACCGCGACCTGTCGTCCATCCGCACGGAGTTCCAGCGGGCCCTGACCGAACCGCCGCCCAACGGCCGCCGGGCCGCGGCCTGGATGCCGCTCGTGGTCGCCGTCGAGCGGATCGTGGACGCGACGACCGCGGCCCGCGTCCGGGTCCGCGGGGGAGCGGCCGAGCCGTCCGCCGCGGAGATCGGCGCCGTCGCGCGCCAGTTGCGGGACCTGTCGGACCGACTGCGCGAAACGGACGTACTGGTCGCCGTCCGCACGGAACTGACCGGCCCGGCGGGCAGCGTCCTCGAACCGGTGCGCCAGGAGGTCGCGGCGGCCCGCACCATCGCCTCGCCTCACTGAGGACCGGCGCACGGTGAACGGGGTCGTCCGATAAGGGTGTTGACGGGCCCCCTGACCAGGGTGCCGCCCCTGCCGAAGATCACCTTCCGTGGCCGCTAACCTTACGTGTCCGTCCTGGCCAGGGTTCGACGGGCACCAACTCACGCGAAGGGTTGCGCACATGGGCATTCTCACTCTCCTGCGGAATGCGTTCGGCCGCTCACGCAAGGGGCGTGACGCCGACGCGGAGACCTCGCGAGAGGCGACGCCGACGGTTCCGGCTCCTGCTCAGGAGGCCGAACCGGCTCCGGCCGACGCACCGCGGGCCGAACCGGACGCCACCCGCCGTCCCGACGCCGAGCCGAGGATCCCGGCCCCGGCCGGCGAGCCGGAGCCCTCCGTCGTCGACGACCTGGTGTCGGCGGCCTTCGACAACGTGACCGTCCCCCAGCAGACGCCCTCCCCCGAGGCGGAGTCCTCGTCAACCCCGGAACCGGCCACACCGAAGGCCCCGACCGCCGAACGGACGACGGAGCCCACCGCGGCGGCGGAACCCGCGGCGGCAGAGCCCGCCGAGGCCGAGCCCGCAGCGGAGCCGGCGGCCGAGCCCGAGGGGACCCCCGCCCCCGCCGAGCCCGAGACGGTCCCCGCTGCCGAGGCCGAGGCCGAGGTGGCCCCCTCCGCCGACACGGAGCAGGCCGTCGAACCGACCGAGGCCGAGGCCGAGGTGGCCCCCGCCGCCGGCACGGAGCAGGCCGTCGAACCGGCCGAGCCCGAGACGGCCCCCACCCCGGAGACGGAGCCCGCCGAGGCGGCAGCCGAGCCCGAGGCGAGCCCCGCTGCCGGGGACCAGCTCGCCGCGGCTCCCGCCACCGACACGGAGCGGGCAGTGGAACCGACCGAGCCCGAGACGGCCGCCGCCCCCGCCGCCGAGCCCGAGATGGCCCCCGCCACCGACACGGAGCAGGCCGTCGAACCGGCCGAGCCCGAGACGGCCCCCACCCCGGAGACGGAGCCCGCCGAGGCGGCAGCCGAGCCCGAGGGGGCGCGGGCGGAGTCCGCCGCTCCCGGAGCCGCGACGCACACCGCGTCCGCTGAGGCCGCCGAGGCCGGTGCGGAGACCGCCGACGAGGCCGGGCCCGTCGCCGAGGTCGCCACGGTGGTCGAGGCCGAGAACATCGTCGTGGCGGAGGCGGGCCCCGTCGCGGTGGTCGAGCCCGGCCTCGCCGCCGGGCCGGAGGAGGACGCCGAGCCGGTCGCGGTGACCGAGCCCCGGGCCGCCGTCGAACCGGCCACCGTGGTCGAGCCCGAGCCCGCTCCCGTGACGGAGCCGGCGGAGGCGGAGACCGCGGTCACCGCCGCCGAGGCCGCGCCGGACGCCGCGGCAGCCCCCGCGGCGACCCCCGCGGTCTCCCCGGCCACGGTGCGGTCGAAGGCCCCGGCGCTGGTGACGGCGTACAAGGAGGCGGGCGCGGTCTTGAAGAAGCGGGGCCTGACCGGCACCCGCGCCCGCGTCTACCTCGTGCTCGACCGCTCCTCGTCGATGCGCGCCTACTACAAGGACGGCTCCGCCCAGGCGCTCGGCGAGCAGGCCCTCGCCCTCGCCGCCCACCTGGACCCGGCGGCGTCCGTCCACGTCGTCTTCTTCTCCACCGAACTGGACGGCACCGGCACCCTCACGCTCGGGGCGTTCGAGAACACGGTCGACGACCTGCACGCCGGCCTCGGCCGGATGGGCCGCACGAGCTACCACGTGGCGGTCGAGGAGGTCGTCGCGCACCACCGGAAGGCGGACACCGAGGTCCCGGCCCTGGTGCTTTTCCAGGTGGACGGGGCGCCCGACGCCAAGACCCCGGCCACCCAGGCCCTCGCGAGCGCGGCCAAGGACCACCCGGACGTGTTCTTCTCCTTCATCGCCTTCGGCGAGCCGGAGAACAGGACGTTCGACTACCTCCGCCGGCTGAAGTCCGGGAACACGGCCTTCTTCCACGCAGGCCCGGCCCCGCGCGAACTGACCGACGCCGAGGTCTACGAGGGCGTGCTGGAGAACTGGCGCCCCTAGCGCACACCGCCGCCCCGGCACCGCGTCACCGGCCGCCCCTTCCCACCCTGCAGAACGGGAAGCGGGCGGCCCCTGCGTGTCGGCTACGATTTCAAGGTTCACCGATGACGACACGCCGACCTGGGAACCGAGGCGGCCGTCACCCCACGCAGCGACCTGGGAGCAGCCCGCGATGGCTCGACACCTCATCACCAGCGCCCTTCCGTACATCAACGGGATCAAGCACCTGGGCAACATGGTGGGGTCCATGCTCCCGGCGGACGTGTACGCCCGGTACCTGCGCCAGCGCGGTCACGAGGTCCTCTACATCTGCGCGACGGACGAGCACGGCACCCCCGCCGAACTGGCGGCCAAGGAGCGGGGGCTGGCCGTCGACGTGTTCTGCGCGCAGGCGCACGACGCGCAGAAGGCGGTGTACGACGGCTTCGAGCTGGCCTTCGACTACTTCGGCCGCAGCTCCAGCCCGCAGAACCGCGAGATCACCCAGCACTTCGCCCGCCGCCTGAACGAGAACGGCTTCATCGAGGAGCGCGCGATCCGCCAGGTGTACTCGCCGACCGACGGCCGCTTCCTGCCTGACCGCTACGTGGAGGGCACCTGCCCGCACTGCGGCTACGACAAGGCCCGCGGCGACCAGTGCGAGAACTGCACCCGCGTCCTCGACCCCACGGACCTGATCGAACCGCGGTCGGCGATCTCCGGCTCGACGGACCTGGAGGTCCGCGAGACCAAGCACCTCTTCCTGCTCCAGTCGAAGCTCCAGCACGAGGTCGAGGAGTGGGTGGCCCGGCACGAGGCGGAGTGGCCGCAGCTCGCCTCCTCCATCGCCCGCAAGTGGCTGACCGAGGGCCTGCACGACCGGGCGATCACCCGCGACCTGGACTGGGGCGTCCCCGTCCCGGCCGACACCTGGCCCGAGCTGGCCGCCGAGGGCAAGGTCTTCTACGTCTGGTTCGACGCCCCGGTCGAGTACATCGGCGCGACGAAGGAGTGGGCCGAGCAGCCCGGGCAGGACGCCGGGGACCGCGACTGGAAGTCCTGGTGGTTCGAGGCGGACACCGGCGAGAACCCGGTCCGGTACACGCAGTTCATGGCGAAGGACAACGTGCCCTTCCACACCGTCATGTTCCCGGCCACCGAACTGGGCGTGCGGGAGCCGTGGAAGAAGGTCGACTACGTCAAGGCGTTCAACTGGCTGACCTACTACGGCGGGAAGTTCTCCACGTCGCAGAAGCGCGGCGTCTTCACCGACCACGCCCTGGAGATCCTGCCGGCCGACTACTGGCGCTACTTCCTCATCGCCAACGCCCCCGAGTCGGACGACGCGTCGTTCACCTGGGAGCACTTCACGGCCACCGTGAACAAGGACCTGGCCGACACCCTCGGCAACTTCGTCAACCGCGTGCTGTCCTTCTCCAGGAAGCGGTTCGGCGACGAGGTCCCGGCGGGCGCGCCGGCCGGTGACGCCGAGGTGAGGCTGGGCGAGGAGATCGCCGGCCTGCTGGCCGAGTACGAGACCCAGATGGAGGCCCTCCAGTTCCGCAAGGCCGCCGCCGCGCTGCGCGCGCTGTGGTCGGCGGGCAACTCCTACCTGGAGGAGAAGGCGCCCTGGCTGGAGATCAAGACCGACCCGGAGGGCGCGGCCCTGACGCTGCGCACGGCGATGAACCTGATCCACCTGTACGCGGTGGTCTCCGAGCCGTTCATCCCCGCGTCCGCCCGCGCTCTGCGCGCCGCCTTCGACCTGGCCGACGACACGGCGACGTGGGTGACGCCGGACGAGGCCCGCGCCCTGTCCTCGGTGCCCGCCGGCACCCCCTTCACGGTCCCCCCGGTGCTCTTCGCGAAGATCACGGACGAGGACCTGGAGGCGTACCGGGAGCGCTTCGGCGGCGGCCCCGCCTAGGCACGACGATCAGGCCACGGGCCCGGCACCGCACGGCGGTTCCGGGCCCTTCGGGTGCCCGCGGTCCACGGGGCGGCCCTGACTTCTGGCATGACCCCGATCACACGTATGGTTTCCGCCATGGCAGTCCCCGAGGTCATTCCGATCGCCTACGAACCGAAGCACCGCACCGAGACCATCGGGCGGTACGCGGAGGGTCAGTTCCTGGCGTCGATCACGTACGCCTTCCCCGAAGGGTTCCGTCCCGACGACGGCTGGGAAGTGCACAAACGGCTCTACACCGTGCTCCACACGTTCGACGCCGAGGGCCGCTACCGCGACTCGGAGATCTGGTGCGCCGGCACCTGGGCCGAGCAGCAGAGCAACCCGGACGGCGAGACCTCCGTGCTCTCCCGCGCCCGCGTCCATCTGGCCAAGCTGCTGCGCAGCCTGCCCCGGCGCTCGTACACGGACATCGCGATCCGCCCCTTCAGCCTCACCGCCGACGGCGTGCTGTTCGGCCTCCTGACCGGCGTCGACGAGGGCGAACCCTGGGCGGAGCTCTACCCCGACCGCCTCGGCTTCTCCGCGCCGTGGAACGGCACGTACGACACCTGAGCCGGCCCGAGGCCGGGACGCCGTGCCGCCGCGTCCCGCGTGCCGGGTCCGGGGACCGTCCGTGTCGGACGGGGCCGATGCCGGGCCGGTGTCCCCGTCGCCGCGGGGGGCGCCGCGGGTCTCCGGGCGCCGTCCCCGCGGCCGCCCGGCTGCGGCACGGGTGCGGGCGGCGGTCCTCCGCGGCGCGCGAAAGTGGCCCGGAACCGTCGTCGGTTCCGGGCCACTTCGGCGTGCGGGTCCGGCCGGGGGGCCGTGCTCCCGCTGTGCTGGGCCTACTTGGGCTGCGGCTTGCGCACGGTGAGGTGCAGTTCGCGCAGACGGGTCTCGTCCAGCTCGGTCGGGGCGCCCATCATCAGGTCCTGGGCGTTGCCGTTCAGCGGGAAGGCGATCGTCTCGCGGATGTTCGGCTCGTCCGCCAGCAGCATCACGATGCGGTCGACGCCCGGGGCGATCCCGCCGTGCGGCGGGGCGCCGAAGCGGAAGGCGCGCAGCATGCCGGCGAACTGCTCCTCGACGGTGTCGCGGTCGTAGCCCGCGATCTCGAAGGCCTTCAGCATGATGTCGGGCTCGTGGTTCCGGATCGCGCCGGAGGACAGCTCGACGCCGTTGCAGACGATGTCGTACTGCCAGCCGAGGATGTCCAGCGGGTCCTGCGTCTCCAGGGCCTCCAGACCGCCCTGCGGCATCGAGAACGGGTTGTGCGAGAAGTCGATCTTCCCGGTGTCCTCGTCCTTCTCGTACATCGGGAAGTCGACGATCCAGCAGAACCGGAAGACGTTCTCCTCGAAGGCGCCGGAGCGCTTGGCGGCCTCGACCCGCACCGCACCCATGATCTTCGAGACCTCGTCGAACTCGCCCGCGCCGAAGAACACCGCGTGACCGGGCGCCAGCGACAGTCGCTTGGTCAGCTCGGCGACGTTCGCCTCGGTGAGGAACTTGGCGATCGGGCCGGACAGCGCACCGTCCTCGCCGACCCGCACCCAGGCCAGGCCCTTCGCGCCCTGCTCGACCGCGTAGTCGCCGAGGCCGTCGAAGAACTTCCGGGTCTGACCGGCGACGTCCGGCACCGGCAGGGCCCGCACGTGCTTGCCGGCGAACGCCTTGAACTCGGAGCCCTCGAAGACGTCGGTGATGTCCACCAGCTCCAGACGGGCGCGCAGGTCCGGCTTGTCGGAGCCGTACTTCAGCATCGCCTCGCGGAACGGGATGCGCGGGAACGGCGAGGTGACGTGACGGCCACCGCCGAACTCCTCGAACAGCTCCGTCATGAGCTTCTCGATGGGCTGGAAGACGTCCTCCTGCTCGACGAAGGACATCTCGACGTCGAGCTGGTAGAACTCGCCCGGCGAGCGGTCCGCGCGGGCGTCCTCGTCGCGGAAGCAGGGCGCGATCTGGAAGTACCGGTCGAAGCCGGAGATCATCAGCAGCTGCTTGAACTGCTGCGGCGCCTGCGGGAGCGCGTAGAACCGGCCCGGGTTCAGCCGGGAGGGGACCACGAAGTCGCGCGCGCCCTCGGGAGAGGTGGCGCTGAGGATCGGCGTCGCCATCTCGTTGAAGCCCAGCGCCGTCATCTTGTGGCGGATGGCGGAGATCACGGCCGTCCGCAGCAGGATGTTGCGGTGCATCCGCTCACGGCGCAGGTCGAGGAAGCGGTACTCCAGGCGCCGCTCCTCGTTCACGCCGTCCTCGGCGTTGATCGTGAAGGGCAGCGGCTGGGCGGCGCCGAGCAGCTCCACCTCGCCGACCTCGACCTCGATCTCGCCGGTGGGCAGCTCCGGGTTCACGTTCTCCGTGCCGCGCGAGACGACCGTGCCGTCGATCCGGACGGTCGACTCCTTGGAGACCGTGTCGAGGGCCTCGTAGGCGGGGGTGCCGGGGCGGGCCACGAGCTGCGTGATGCCGTAGTGGTCGCGCAGATCGACGAAGAGGATGCCACCCAGGTCTCGGCGATTGTGCAGCCAGCCGCTCAGCCGGACGTCGCTGCCGACGTCAGAGGCGCGGAGCTCGCCGCAGGTGTGGGACCTGTACCGATGCATCGTCGATCATCCAGTCTTCGCGGATTGGGGGCTCGTTTCACGTGAAACACCCCCAGGGTACCGGGCAGCCCACGGTCGCCTCCCCATCCTTTTGCCGCCCCGCGCTCCCGGCCCCGCCCGTGATCGCCGGCGGACGGCGGCCGTACCCGTCGACGGCAGTTCCTCGGCGCCGCCCGCGCTCCTTCGCGGACCGTTCCCGCGGGCGCCCGGGACCGCCCCGAGCGCCGGGCGTCCGGCCCCCGCACCTCCCGGCCCCGGGCGCCTTCGGTGGCAGGCACCGATCACCTGTTCCTACAGTGGGCCCATGCGCACTGGTGAGCCCCTGCCCGCCGTGGGGGACGTCCTGGCCTCTCTGGCGACCGGCCTGTGGCGCTGGGACAACGCCGCGGGCCTCGTCACCTTCGACGCGGAGGCAGCCCGGCTCATGGGACTGCCCGCGGAGCGGACGACCCTCACCGAAGCGGGCGTCCGCTCCCACGTGCACCCCGTCGACTGGAACGAGATGGACGGCGTGGTCCAGCTCGCGGTGGCCGAGGGCACGCTCGCCGAGGCCCGCATGCGCATCATGGACGGGCGCGGACGGGTGGTGCGCACCGTGCGCAGCCGCTCCCGGCCCACGGTCGACCCCGAGACGGGGCACTACGAGCTGATCGGCACGCTCCAGGAGGTCAGCGAGCAGCCGCCGGGCGCCGCCGCGCGCACCCCGGTCACCGGGGACTGGCGGCGCTCGCGTGAGGCGTTCCTGCTGGACGCGGGGCGGGCGCTGGCCGAGGCCCGCTCGACCTCCGAGGTGCTGCGGGTGGCGGCGGGGCTGTCGATGCCCGGCTTCTCGCCGGACGGGCTCGCCGTGTTCGGCGCCGAGGGCGACCGGCTGACGATCATCGGCCACCACGGGCACCAGCCGGGCGACGAGGGCCCCTTCTCGCACATGTCGCTGGCCACGGACTATCCCGCCGCCGAGGTCGTCCGCAACGGCCGAGCCGTCTACCTCTCCTCCCCCGAGGCGTACAAGGAGCGCTACCCGGCCTCCTGGCCCCTCGCGCAGCACTTCGGGCGGCAGTCCTGGGCCTTCCTGCCCCTCACGGTCGCGGGCAGCACCATGGGCGCCTGGATGGCCGCCTTCACGTATCCGGTCTCCTTCACGCCCGACGAACGCTCGGTCCTCACCACCGTGGCCCGCATGCTCGCGCAGGCCCTCTCCCGGGCCGGCACGGCCGAGACCGAGCGGGAACTGACCGACGGGCTCCAGCGCTCGATGATGCCGACGCTGGGACCGCGGATGCCGGGCATGAGCGTCGCCGCGCGCTACGTGCCGACCGGTGGCGGCCTCCAGGTCGGCGGCGACTGGTACGACGTGATCCCGTTGCCGACCGGCCGCTTCGCGCTGGTGATCGGCGACGTCCAGGGCCACGACGTGCGCGCGGCCGGCCTGATGGGACAGCTGCGCATCGCCCTGCGGGCCTACGCGTCCGAGGGGCACCGCCCGGACGCGGTGCTGTCCCGCGCCTCCCGGTTCCTGTCCGGGGTCACGGACTCGGCCACCTACGGGTCGAGCGGCGGGGCCGGGGACCGCGACGGTTCGGGCGGCCCCGGCGACCTGCGCTTCGCGACCTGCCTGTACGTGGAGGTCGACCCGGAGACCGGAGCACTCGACATCGCCCGCGCCGGGCACCCCGAGCCCGCCATACGCATGGCGGACGGAACGGTGCTGATGCGGTCCACCGCGGGAGGACTGCCGCTCGGGATCGATCCCGACGCCGACTACCCGACCACCCGGCTCGTCCTGGAACCGGGCGAGACCATGCTGGTCTGCACCGACGGGCTCATCGAGACCGGCGGCCACGACCTGGACACGGGCTGGCGCCGGATACGCGGGACGCTGGAGTCCCACGACGGGGACATGGAAGCCCTCGCCGACGCCCTCGTTCAGGCCGTCCACGGCCCCTCGTCGCACCACACCACCGGCCCGCTCGCCGACCGCCGCGAGGACGACATCGCCGTGCTGCTGCTGTCGCGGGAGGCGGAGCGCGGGTTCGGAGGCGCGGCACCCGCCGTGCGGCCGACCGTGCGCCGCACGATGCTCACCGTGGCGCAGGCCGAACCCGAGCGGATCGCCGACGCCCGCCGTCAGGTGCGGGAGCTGCTGCACGACTGGGCCTCGGCGGACCAGCTCGACTCGGCGGTGCTGCTCGTCTCCGAGATGCTCACCAACGTGCTCGTGCACACCGACGCCGACGCGCTGCTCGTCGCGGAGGTGACCGGCGAACCGGGCAAGCGGCGGCTGCGGATCGCGGTCACCGACGGCAGCGACGACCTGCCGCACCGGCGTGACCCGGGCGAGCTGGCGTCCTCCGGACGCGGACTGGTCCTGATGGAGATGCTCGCGGACGCCTGGGGGGTGGATCCGCGGGGCGAGGGGAAGAGCATCTGGTTCGAGTTCTCGGAGGAGCCGTCCCCCGCGTCCGGCGCGGACGAGGCGTCCCGGGACGCGGCCATGATGGAGGCCCTGGAGATGTTCGGCGACGCGGCCGACGCAGACGGCGTCGCCGGCCCCGGGGACCCGGCCGGCGCCGGGAGGGCGCAGGCCGGCCCGCCCGGCGCGCCCGCCGGTCAGGGCTCCTCCGGGGGCCCCGGTACACCGGGTGCCCCCGGCGCCTGCGGCCCGTAGAGCGAGCGGAGTTCGTGCACGACCCCGAAGACGGCGGCCGTCAGCGGCACGGCGAGCAGCATGCCCAGGATGCCGGCGACGGACGCGCCCGCGGTGATGGCCAGCAGCACCACCGCCGGATGCATCTGCACCGTCCGGCTCTGGATCATCGGCTGGAGGACGTGTCCCTCCAGGACCTGCACGGCGAGCACGACCCCGAGCGCCCACAGCGCGATGACGAAGCCCCGGTCCGCGAGCGCGACCAGCACCGCCACCGCTCCGGAGATGAAGGCGCCGAGGTAGGGCAGGAAGGCTCCGACGAAGACGAGCGCCCCGAGCCCCACCGCGCCCGGGACCCGCAGGACGAGCAGCCCGACCGTGATGCACACGGCGTCGATGAGCGCGATCAGGGTCGTGCCGCGCATGAACCCCTCGACGGCGCCGAAGGCGCGCCGGGCCATCGCCTCGACCACGTCGGCCGTTCCGCGGGGCGCCAGCGTGCGCAGGGTCCCCGCCACCCGGTCCGAGTCGCGCAGGAAGAAGAAGACGAGGAGCAGGGCGAGGACGGCCATGGCGAGGGTCTCGCCGACGACGCTGACCCCGCTGATGACGTTGGCGGCGGCCGTGCCGCCGAACTTGGCCAGCAGGTCCTTGGAGTTGGCGGCGAGGTCGTCGAGCGAGGTGCCCGCGGCGCCGAAGTGCTCGGCGACGGACCGGGCCGCCTGGCGCAGCGAGTCGACGATGTCGGCGCCGGTGTGGATCAGCGCCGCCACGACGATGTAGACGGCGCCCCCGACCACGACGGCGACCGCGACGCAGGTGAGCGCGGCGGCCAGCGACGGGTTGACCCGCATCCTCAGCAGGCGCCGGTACAGCGGTCCGAGCAGGGCGGTCCCGAGCAGGGCGAGCAGCACGGGCACCACCGCCGTGCGGAACTCCCCGCACAGCAGGACGCCGACCCAGCCGACCCCGGCCGCCAGCAGGATCACGACGCACCAGGCCGCCAACCGCCGGGCGCCTTCGGGGAGTAGCTGCACCCCTCCACCTGACCATGCGTCAGCCCGCGCGGCGCCCCGGGACGGCCGAACGAGGGAGGAGCCGGACCCGGGCCGCGCCCCGTCCGCCGGGCGGGCGGGGCGCGGCCGTCGTGCGTCGCGGCGGGCGCGCGGCCCGGCCCGACGGGCCGCGCGTGCGGGCGGTGGCCGCCCGGCTCAGAGGCCGCCCTCCGTCATACCGTGCACCGCGGGGACCGTTCCGAGGCGGCCCTTCTGGAAGTCCTCGAAGGCCTGCTGGAGCTCGGCGCGGGTGTTCATGACGAACGGGCCGTAGTGCGCCATCGGCTCCCGGATGGGCTGCCCGCCCAGCAGCACGACCTCCAGGTCCGGAGTGTTGGAGTCCTGCCGCTCGTCCGCGCGGACGGTCAGCGCGGAGCCCGCGCCGAAGACGGCGGTCTGGCCGGTGTGGACCGGCCGCCGGTCCGCGCCCACGCTGCCGCGTCCGGCGAGGACGTAGGCGAGGCCGTTGAAGTCCTCGCGCCACGGAAGGGTGAGCTCGGCGCCCGGCCGGACGGTGGCGTGGACCATGGTGATCGGCGTGTGCGTGATGCCCGGACCCTGGTGGCCGTCCAGCTCGCCCGCGATCACCCGCAGCAGCGCGCCGCCGTCCGGCGTGCTGAGCAGCTGCACCGTCCCGCCGCGGATGTCCTGGTAGCGCGGCGCCATCATCTTGTCCTTGGCCGGGAGGTTCACCCACAGCTGGAGGCCGTGGAAGAGCCCGCCGGACAGGACCAGCGACTCCGGCGGCGCCTCGATGTGCAGCAGGCCGGAGCCCGCCGTCATCCACTGGGTGTCGCCGTTGGTGATCGTGCCGCCGCCGCCGTTGGAGTCCTGGTGGTCGAAGACGCCGTCGATGATGTAGGTCACGGTCTCGAAGCCGCGGTGGGGGTGCCACGGGGTCCCCTTGGGCTCGCCCGGCGCGTACTCCACCTCGCCCATCTGGTCCATCATGATGAACGGGTCGAGGTGGCGGTAGTTGATCCCGGCGAACGCGCGGCGGACCGGGAATCCCTCGCCCTCGAAGCCGCTGGGTGCGGTCGTCACGGCCAGCACGGGACGGTTCACGGCGTCGGCCGGCGCGGCCACACGGGGCAGGGCCAGCGGGTTCTCGACGGTCACTGCAGGCATGTCGGTACCTCCTTGTGCTTCGAGTTTAGTTGAGCGTTGAACTTTCTGCCACCCGTAACGACGAACGCCCGGAGGGCATTCCCTCCGGGCGTTCGCCTGGGTGAGAGGTGCGCCGGCCGTGCGGGGCGCCGGCCGCCGGGCCGGCGCCGGGGGAGACCCCCGGCGCGGGCCGGCGCGTCAGCCGTACATGCGGCGCATCGCGAAGTCGACCATCTGCTCCACGGCCTTCGCGTCGAAGACCATGCGGTGCTCCCCCTCCATGTCGATCACGAAGCCGTAGCCCGTGGGGAGCAGGTCGATGACCTCGGCGCCGGTGATCACGAAGTACTTGGACTCCTTGCCGGCGTAGCGGCGCAGCTCCTTGAGCGAGGTGAACATCGGGATGACCGGCTGCTGGGTGTTGTGCAGGGCCAGGAACCCGGGGTTGTCGCCGCGCGGGCAGTACACCTTGGAGGTCGCGAAGACCTGCTGGAAGTCCTCCGCGGCCAGGGAGCCCGTGGTGAACGCGCGGACCGCGTCCGCGAGGGACGGCGGCGACGGCTCGGGGTAGAGCGGCGGCTGCTGGCCGTACCCGCCGGGCATCTGCCCGCCCGGCATCTGCCCGGGCATCTGCTGCTGCGGCGGGACGTAGCCCTGCTGGGCGCCCGCGCTCTGCTCGTAGCCGTACATGGGTCAAAGAGTAGTGGGCCACATATGGCCCATCCGGGGTTGCTTCTTATTACTGACGGGTAGCATCATCGTAGCTACTTGCTGGTACGTGAATCTCTGCGCGAGGAGTCCAGACCCCTCGCCGATCCCTTAACGGAGCCGTCGCCATGGGGCACTACAAGTCGAATCTCCGCGACATCGAGTTCAACCTCTTCGAGGTGCTCGGGCGCGACAAGCTGTACGGCACCGGCCCGTTCGCGGAGATGGACACGGACACCGCCAAGAGCATCCTGGAGGAGCTGACGCGCCTCTCGGAGAACGAGCTGGCCGAGTCCTTCGCGGACGCCGACCGCAACCCTCCCGTCTTCGACCCCGACACCAACACCGCGCCGGTCCCGGCCTCCTTCCGGAAGTCCTACCAGGCGTTCATGGAGTCCGAGTACTGGCGCCTGGGCCTGCCCGAGGAGATCGGCGGAACCACCGCCCCCCGCTCCCTGATCTGGGCCTACGCGGAGCTGGTGCTCGGCGCCAACCCGGCCGTCTGGATGTACTCCTCGGGCCCGGCGTTCGCCGGCATCCTCTTCGAGGAGGGCAACGCGGTCCAGAAGCACATCGCGAAGGTCGCCGTCGACAAGCAGTGGGGCTCCACCATGGTCCTCACCGAGCCCGACGCGGGCTCCGACGTCGGCGCCGGCCGCACCAAGGCCGTCCAGCAGGACGACGGCTCCTGGCACATCGAGGGCGTGAAGCGCTTCATCACCTCGGGCGAGCACGACATGTCGGAGAACATCCTCCACTACGTCCTCGCCCGCCCCGAGGGCGCCGGCCCCGGCACCAAGGGCCTGTCCCTGTTCCTCGTCCCGAAGTACGAGTTCGACTTCGAGACCGGCGAGCTGGGCGAGCGCAACGGCGTGTACGCGACGAACGTCGAGCACAAGATGGGCCTCAAGGCCTCGAACACCTGCGAGATGACCTTCGGCGACCGACACCCCGCCAAGGGCTGGCTGATCGGCGACAAGCACGACGGCATCCGCCAGATGTTCCGCATCATCGAGTTCGCCCGCATGATGGTCGGCACGAAGGCCATCTCCACCCTGTCGACGGGCTACCTGAACGCGCTGGAGTACGCCAAGGAGCGCGTCCAGGGCCCCGACCTGGCGAACTTCATGGACAAGACCGCGCCCAAGGTCACCATCACGCACCACCCCGACGTGCGCCGCTCGCTCATGACGCAGAAGGCCTACGCCGAGGGCATGCGCGCCCTGGTGCTGCACACCGCCGCGATCCAGGACGAGATCCAGGTCAAGGAGGCCGCCGGCGAGGACACCGCCGCCCTGGAGGCCCTCAACGACCTGCTCCTGCCGATCGTGAAGGGCTACGGCTCGGAGAAGGGCTACGAGCAGCTCGCCCAGTCGCTCCAGACGTTCGGCGGCTCCGGCTTCCTGCAGGAGTACCCGATCGAGCAGTACATCCGCGACGCCAAGATCGACACTCTCTACGAGGGCACCACCGCGATCCAGGGCCAGGACTACTTCTTCCGGAAGATCGTCCGCAACCAGGGTGCCGCACTGAACTCCCTCGCCGAGGACATCAAGAAGTTCCTGGCCCTCGGCACCGGCGGCGAGGACCTCTCCGCCGCCCGTGAGCAGCTCGCCAAGGCGGCCGTCGAGCTGGAGGCCATCGTCGGCCTGATGCTGACCGACCTCGCCGCCACCGAGCAGGACGTCAAGAACATCTACAAGGTGGGCCTCAACACCACCCGCCTGCTGCTCGCCTCCGGCGACGTCGTCGTCGGCTACCTGCTGCTGCGCGGTGCCGCCGTCGCCGCGGAGAAGCTGGAGACGGCCGCCGCCAAGGACCGGGCCTTCTACACCGGCAAGATCGCCGCGGCGAAGTTCTTCGCCGCCAACGTCCTGCCGGGCGTCACCGGCGCGCGCAAGCTCGCCGAGGGCGTCGACCTGGACCTGATGGACCTGGACGAGGCGGCCTTCTGACCCGACCGGGTCCCGCGCCCGCGGCCCGGAACCGGACCCCGTCCGTCCGGTCGGGTGCCCCACGGTGTCCGCCCTTCACATCCCCCTTACGAGGGCCCGCTCCCATCCCCGGGAGCGGGCCCTGGTGCGTCGTTAAGGTGAACCCCATGAGTGCACCCTCCCGCTTCGACCGCGGCCACACCGACGACCTCATGTCCTTCCTCGCGGCCGGCCCGACCCCGTACCACGCCGTGGCGACCGCCGCCGAGCGGCTGGAGAAGGCCGGCTTCCGCCAGGTCGCCGAGACCGACGCGTGGGACGCCGGCAGCGGCGGCAAGTACGTGCTGCGCGGCGGCGCCATCGTCGCCTGGTACGTGCCGGAGGGCGCCGAGGCCCACACCCCGTTCCGGATCGTGGGCGCACACACCGACTCCCCCAACCTGCGCGTCAAGCCGCTGCCCGACACCGGCGCACAGGGCTGGCGGCAGGTGGCCGTCGAGATCTACGGCGGCCCGCTGCTCAACTCCTGGCTCGACCGCGACCTGGGCCTCGCCGGGCGCCTCACCCTGCGCGACGGCTCCACCCGCCTGATCAACGTCGACCGCCCCCTGCTGCGCGTGCCGCAGCTCGCCATCCACCTCGACCGGTCGGTGAGCACCGAGGGCCTCAAGCTCGACAAGCAGCGCCACCTCCAGCCGGTCTGGGGCCTCGGCGACCCCCGCGAGGGCGACCTGATCGCCTTCCTGGAGGAGGAGGCCGGACTGACCGCCGGCGAGGTCTCCGGCTGGGACCTGATGACGCACTCCGTCGAGCCGCCCGCCTACCTGGGCCGTGACGAGGAGCTCCTCGCCGGCCCCCGGATGGACAACCTGCTGTCCGTGCACGTCGGCACCGCCGCGCTGGCCGCCGTCGCCGCCGCCGACACGAACCTGTCGTACATCCCCGTCCTCGCCGCCTTCGACCACGAGGAGAACGGCTCGCAGAGCGACACCGGCGCCGACGGCCCGCTGCTCGGCGGCGTGCTGGAACGTTCGGTCTTCGCCCGGGGCGGCTCCTGGGAGGACCGCGCACGCGCCTTCGCCGGAACCGTCTGCCTGTCCTCCGACACCGGCCACGCCGTGCACCCGAACTACGCCGAGCGGCACGACCCCACGCACCACCCGCGCGCCAACGGCGGCCCCATCCTCAAGGTGAACGTCAACAACCGCTACGCCACCGACGGTTCGGGCCGCGCCGTCTTCGCCGCCGCCTGCGAGAAGGCCGGCGTCCCCTTCCAGTCCTTCGTCTCCAACAACGCCATGCCGTGCGGCACGACGATCGGCCCCATCACGGCCGCCCGGCACGGCATCAGGACGGTCGACATCGGCGTGGCCATCCTCTCCATGCACAGCGTCCGCGAACTCTGCGGCGCCGACGACCCGTTCCTCCTGGCGAACGCGCTGGTGGCGTTCCTGGAGGGCTAGGCCGCAGCGCCTCTCTGACGAACCGTCACAGGCGGCCCACCCCGCGTACGGGGTGGGCCGCCTGTGACACGAGCGCTCCCCTCCGCATGGCTCGTCGGGTCCCGGGTACCCGGAAGTCGCCCCTCACCACTTTGAGTTGCTACTTCAAGGAGCTGACACCCATGGGCTTGGGCGGATGCATCATCCTGATCGCCGCAGGTGCGATCCTCACGTTCGCGACCGACTGGCACATGGCGGGGGTCGACCTCCACGTCGTCGGCGTGATCCTCATGATCGTCGGCTTGATCGGAGTGGCGACCTTCAGCAGCGTCATCCGTCGCCGCCGCGTGGTCATGGAACCGACCACCACCGTGGTGGAGGAGCGCCACCACCACCGCGACGGCTACCACGACGGCTACGGCGTCTGACCGGCCCGTCCCGAGGGTTCGGGGCGGTCGGCTCGGGACGGGCGGCCCGGGACGGACGATTCCCGACGCGCGGTGCGAGGCACCGGGCGCCGGGAGGCAGCCGGCCCGGACGCCGCAGCTCCGGCGGACGCACCCGGGCCGCGCACCCGCGGCCCGACGCCCCGCGGACCGTCCCCCTCAGTCGTCCATCCCCGCGAGCACCAGGGGCAGCCGGTCCGCTCCGCCCTCGACGAGGCGGACCGGCACACCCCAGTCCTGCTGGTGGACATGGCAGGCCGGGTACTCGTTCGCCGGGTCGTCGTCACAGGACGCGGCCATCGCCGAGACGTGCAGCACCCCCTCCTCGACGGCCGGATTCAGCTCGACCGACCGCGCGAGGTCCGTGCCCGCGCCCTCCCCCGCGAGCAGCAGCTCCGGCGGCGTCGCGGAGACGAGCAGCCGGGTGGACGGCCCGTAGCGGGTGTCCAGCTTCTGGCCGGCCGGAGCCTGGAAGACGACGTCCAGCCGCAGGGCGCCCGGAGCGACCTCGGTCGCCGCACGCCGCGTGCGGTGGGCGACCGACTCCACCCGCACCGCCTCCTCGGGGAGCCGCAGCCGGGTCAGCCGGTGCCGGGCGGACTCCACCACCACGATGTCGCCGCCGACGAGCACGGCGTCGCTCGGCTCCCGCAGATCCGTCGCCAGCGTCGTCACCTCACCCGTCGCCGGGTCGTACCGGCGCAGCGCGTGGTTGTAGGTGTCGCAGACCGCCACCGAACCGTCCGGCAGCGCGGTCACGCCCAGCGGATGCTGGAGCAGCGCCTGCTCCGCGGCACCGTCGCGGTGCCCGAAGTCGAACAGCCCCGTGCCCACGGCGGTGTGCACCGCGCCGTCCGGATCGACCCAGCGCAGCGCCGACGTCTCCGCGTCCGCGAGCCAGAGGCGGTCCCCGGCCGCGGCGAGCCCGGAGGGCTGCGCGAACCACGCCTCGGGCCCCGGCCCGTCCACCAGCCCCTCGTTGGTCGTGCCGGCGGCGACCTCGACCGTCCGCGCCGCCGGGTCGTACGTCCACAACTGGTGCACGCCCGCCATGGCGATCCACACCCGGCCGGCGAAGACGGCGACGTCCCACGGTGAGGACAGGTCGACCTCACGGGCCGGTCCGGCGGTCGGCGAACCCTGCCACCACTGGCGGCCGGTGCCCGCTAGCGTGCCGACCTCGCCGGAGGCGAGATCGACCCGGCGCAGCGCGTGGTTCACCGTGTCCGCGACGACGACCGTGCCCTCGTCGAGCAGCGCGAGCCCCTGCGGTTCGCTGAACCCGGCCGCCGGTGCCGGCCCGTCCACGAAACCCCGGACGCCGGACCCGATGCGCCGCACGACGGTCTCGCCGTCCTCGGCCAGCTCCACCAGCTGATGCCGGGTGGTGTCGCTGACCAGCAGGTTCCCGCTCGGCAGGGCCAGCGCCTTGCCGGGGAAGCGCAGCGTGGTCGGCTCGGGCTCGGGGGCCACGTACGGCCCGTCGCCCCGGCGCAGCGTGCCCTTCGCCCCGTGCTCCGCCTCCAGCTCCTCCACCAGCCGCTCGATCGCGTGGGCGTGCCCCTCACCGGCGTGCTGCGCGACGACGTATCCCTCGGGGTCGACGACCACCAGCGTCGGCCAGGCGCGCACGGCGTACTGCTTCCAGGTCGCCAGCTCGGGGTCGTCGAGCACCGGGTGCTCCACCCCGTACCGCTCCACCGCGTCGACGACGGCCTGGTGCTCCGCCTCGTGCACGAACTTCGGCGAGTGCACCCCGACGATCACCACGGTGTCGCGGTGCTTCTCCTCCAGTTCCCGCAGCTCGTCCAGGACGTGAAGGCAGTTGATGCAGCAGAAGGTCCAAAAATCGAGGATCAATGTGCGACCTCGGAAGTCGGCGAGCTTCAGGTCCTTCCCGCCGGTGTTGATCCAACCGCCCTTGCCGATCAGCTCGGGGGCGCGGACACGGGCACGCTTGCGGGGTGCGGGCGCGGGGGTGGGCGCCGGGGCAGCATCGTTCATCCTTCAAGCTTGCCATTGGCCCATGAACACCGGATCACGACCGTACGACGCCGTTGTCCTGCGCAGCTACGGGATCCGCTCCACCACGGACTAGCCTCCTTGGACGCCCCGGACGAACAGGGTTCCTGTGCGCCGACTCCCGGCGGGTGGGGCAAGCACGGACGCTGACACGTCCACGAAGCCGTGTTCCTTGAGAATCAGCGCCCACACATCGGGTTCGTAGTCCCACCGCTTGACGACAGCGGGGTCTTCTTCGGGCCCGCGCGGGATGTATGACGCCTGGCAGCCGTAGCACCCTTCAACCGGGGGACGCTGGGAGAAGGCGAAGACGCCACCCGGCTTGAGGTTCGCATGAACCATCGGCAGCAGAAGACCGGGGTCGGTGAACCAGGCAGCGCCGAACACGCTGTAGACCGCATCGAAGATCGTGAACGTGTCTCCGAGATAGGTGAGCGCGTCGGCCTGGTGGAGTTCCATCCCGTCCACGCCCGGCCACCGCTCGCGTGCCTTGTCGAGTTGCTTGGCGGAGAGGTCGATCCCGACGGACTTCATGCCGAGCGTTGCGAGATGAGCGGCGTTCCCTCCAGACCCGCACCCGAGATCGAGCACGCGGTCTCCCGGGTTGAGGTTGAGCACGTAGGCCCTGGGGCCGTGGTCCGGGTACTGGGTCCAGTTGAACCATGTGGTCTCGCCCTTGGCGTTGGTCTTCCGCCGCTGAGGCTTGCTCTGCGAGTAGGTGTCCCATGCGGTGCTGCGAGCGTCAGTCACTACCTGTCCGTTCTCGTTCACGGCGACAGCCGCCCGGCACGATACCGGGCGGCTGAAGCTCTCGTGGGTCAGTCGCTCCGCTTGAGTCGGAGCTATTTGGCAACGGGGCTGTCGGAGCAGCCCGCGTAGCTCTGGGTGCAGTCGGCTGCGCCGTTGATCGGCCAGAACTCCGGGTCCACGTCGAAGCCGGCCGATCGGATCACCTCGGCCGTCCGACGCATCGCGGCCCGGCCCTCGGCGGGGTCGTGGCCGTTGTTGCGGTCGTCTCTCGTCGCCCAGACGATCCGGCAGCGCTCGTCACCGTCGAACCTCACGCCCACCCTGCCTCGCCGGACTTCCACTCGATCGATTGCGAGGCCAAGGCGTCCACGTCTTCCGGCCGCATCATCGGCTTCCCAAGCTTCACGAAGCAGACCCGCATCCAGGAGAGGAGAGATGTCCACGGAAGGAGTCGGCATCCGCAGTAGATCTGCGCGCAGTCCCTCGATCCGGGTACGAAGTCGTCCTGCGAGCCGGTTGTACCGGTCGATCGCGTCTGCGCCGGTGAACTCGCCGCGGACGTACCTGGCCTCCTCCAGGTCCGCCAGGCGGGCCCCCTCGTCCGCGATCTCCGCCTCGATCGCGTCCCTCTTCGCGAAGACCTCCGGGTCCTCCCTCTGCACCCAGCGGTCGGCGATCACGGCGAGCAGCGGGTTTTGGGGCTCCAGGGATGGCAGGCAGGAGAGAAACGCCCGGGTCACGTAGTCGTCGATACTCTCCACCCGAGCCGATACGCCGGAGCATCCTCGCCCCATCCGGTGGCTGGAGCACTGGTACGACGTGCCGGCCTTGCTCATCCGGGCCCCGCAGAGCCCACAACGCGCTATCCCGGTGAGCAGAGACTTCCCCTGCTTGTGACCGTGCCGCTTCCCCGCCAGGGGGAACGTGCGCGCTTCGAGCTGGCGGAGGATGAGTTCGCGCTCCCCGAGCGTGATGATGCCCTCGCCGATGCTCACGGTCTCCAGCGTCTCCGGGTCCCGGTAGGGGGAGACCCTGTTCATGTACTTCCGCGTCCCGTCCGGCTGCTCCTCATACTCGGTCTGCGGCATGAGACCGGCGAAGGCCGGTGAGCGGAGGAGTTGCATGACGCTGGACGAGTTCCACTCGCCTCCACGAGCGGACTCCACCCCGTGCTCGTTCAGCAGCCGGGCGATGTGGACCAGGGCCTTCCCGGACAGCGCCTCGTCGGCGATCAGGCGGGCGTAGACGGCGGTCTCGGGGTTCGTGGACGAGCTTCTTCGCCTCCGGGTCCACCAGCAGCAGCCCGTAAGGCGGCTGTCCGCCGATCCCCTGGCCCCGCTGGCGTAGGTACCGCTTGGCGTTGCCGACGCGCATCCCAAGGTTGCGCGACTCGTTGCGCGCCAGTTCCGCCAGCATCGCGATGGTAACCCGGGCGCTGTCGTTCCTCGTGTCGAGGCCGTCCATGACGGAGACCAGCCGTCCGCCGACCCGTCCTATGTCGTCCAGCGCCTTGCCGACCTCGCCGATGCCCTTGCGGGACAGACGGTCGAGCTTCCAGACGATCAGAACGCCCACGACGCCGGCCGTGGCTGCTGTGATCGCCGCATCGAACCCCTTGCGGCTGACGTTCTTGTAGCCGGAACGTCCACGGTCGATGTGGACCTTGCGGACGGTCAGTCCGTTGCGCTCCGCCCATGCGCGGCAGTCGGCTTCCTGGCGGTCGATCGCTGCCTTGCCCTCCCGGTCCAGGGAAAGGCGCAAGTACCTCGCAGGTCGGCGAGGGTCAGCTCTTTGCCGCCGTTGTTCAGCCAGCCCCCCTTGCCGATCAGCTCGGGGGCACGGACACGGGCACGGCGGCGGGGCGGGGGCGTCGGGGCGGAGTCGTTCATGGATCAAGGGTGCCACCCGGCGCCGGCAACCGGTCGGGCCCCCGCCCTCCGGCGTCCGCGCGCCCCGCCGCCCGCCCGCGGCCCCGGCATCCGCCCTCCCCGCGCCCGCGCGCACCCGTCCGACTCAGCCCGTCGGCCTACCGGCGGCGTTGCCGGGCGGCCGGCGGGGAACCGGTGAGGGCATGAGATACCTCGTGCGGGACCGGCTGCTCGGCTTCGGTGACGACTACTGGATCGAGGACGACCACGGCAACAAGGTCTTCCTCGTGGACGGCAAGGCGATGCGGCTGCGGGACACCTTCGAGCTGAAGGACACCCGCGGGCGCGTCCTGATCGACATCCACCAGAAGATGCTCGCGCTGCGCGACACGATGATCATCGAGCGGGACGGCGAACCGCTGGCGACCATCAAGCGCAAGCGGCTCTCCCTGCTCCGCAACCACTACCGGGTCTCCCTGGTGGACGGCACCGAGCTCGACGTCAGCGGCAAGATCCTCGACCGCGAGTTCGCCATCGACTACGGCGACGAGCTGCTCGCCCAGATCTCGCGCCGCTGGCTGCACCTGCGGGACACCTACGGCGTGGACATCGTCCGGGAGGACGCCGACCAGGCCCTGCTGATCGCGGTGGCGGTGTGCGTGATCCACCTGGCGGAGAAGGAGCGGGGCGACGACTGACCGCCCCGCGGCCCGGACGGCGGATGCCGTGCCACCCGGCCCCCGCGGGGGCGTCGGCGCGGGCCGGGGCGCCGGACGCCCCGGCGCCGGTGTCCGCCGCGCCGCCGTCAGCGGCGGGGTCCCGACAGGCCCGGCACCCGGTCCCTGAGGACCGGGAACTGCTCGCGGACCGTCGCGACCCGGGCGGGGTCGAACTCCGCGGTGAGGACCTCCTCGCCCGGGCCCGCCTCGGCGAGCACCTCGCCCCAGGGGTCGACGACGAGGGAGTGGCCGGCCTGGGGAACGCCCGCGTGCGTACCGGCCGTTCCACAGGCGAGGACGTACGCCTGGTTCTCGACCGCGCGGGCCCGGGCGAGCAGGGTCCAGTGGGCGCGGCGGCGCTCGGGCCAGCCGGCGGGGACGACCAGGGTCTCGGCCCCGGCGTCGATCAGGCCGCGGAAGAGTTCGGGGAAGCGCAGGTCGTAGCAGGTCGCGACACCGAGGACGGTCTGCGGGAGCCGGGCCGTCACCAGGTCGCGCCCGGCGCTCATGAGGGTGGCCTCGCCCTGGTCGAAGCCGAAGCGGTGGATCTTGCGGTACGCGGCGACGCGTTCGCCGGAGGGGGCGTAGACGAGGGAGGTGTTGTAGAGGGGTGCCTCGGCGGAAGGGCCGTCCGAGGGGGCCCGCTCGGGGATGGAGCCGGCGTGCAGCCAGACGCCGGCGTCGCTCGCCGCCTTGGCCATCGCCTCGTGGGTGGGGCCGTCGAGCGGTTCGGCTGCGCTCGTGAACTCCTCGTAGGCGAAGGCGCCGGTGGTCCAGAGTTCGGGGAGGACGACGAGGTCGACTCCGGCCTGATCTCGTACCAGGTCCGCGACGCGGTGCCGTCGGGCGGCGACCGATTCGTCGTCGTTTACGTCGATCTGGAGGAGCGAGGCGCGCACACTACCACCGTCCTGGCATTCGAGCCGTCGATACGGGCCTACGATCGTCACACGAAAGCACTGCCGGGGTGCCACACAGCAGCGTAACTTAGCGTCCCAAGACACCCGCTGCCTGTGCACTGCCCGCGTCCAACCGCCCGAGGGGTCCCGTTCCGTGAGTCTGCATCCCAGCCTTCAGTCCTACGCCGACGCCTGGACCCACTCGATCGAAGCGATATCCGAGCTGGTGCAGCCGCTTGCGGAGAGTGAGTGGAACCGGCGGACCCCGTGCCCGGGATGGTCGGTCCGCGACGTCGTCTCGCACGTCATCGGGCTGGACTGCGAGATGCTCGGCGATCCCCGGCCGATCCACACGCTCCCCCGCGACCTGTACCACGTGTCGAACGAGCACCAGCGGTACATGGAGATGCAGGTCGACGTGCGCCGACACCACACGGCGCCGGAGATGACCTCGGAGCTGGAGTACACGGTCATCCGCCGCAACCGGCAGCTGCGCAACGAGACGCGGCAGCCCGACGCCAAGGTGCGCGGTCCGCTCGGCACCGAGATCACCCTCGAACAGGCCATGCGCAACCGCGCGTTCGACGTGTGGGTGCACGAGCAGGACCTGCGGTTCACCCTGGGGCGGCCGGGGAACCTCGACTCGCCGGGTTCGCTGATCGTGCGGGACGACCTGCTGGCCGCGCTGCCGAAGGTCGTCGCGAAGGACGCGGGGGCCCCGGCGAACTCCGCGGTCGTGTTCGACGTGCACGGGCCGGTGGAGTTCCTCCGCACCGTGCGGATCGACGCCGACGGGCGCGGTTCGATAGACGGTGCGCCCTCCCTCGGTCCCGCCGCCAGCCTGTCGCTGGACTGGGAGACCTACGTCCGGCTGGCCTGCGGCCGGGTGAGCGCCGACGCCGTGGCCGACCGCATCAAGACCGAGGGCGACCCGGAGCTGACGGCGGCCATCCTGCGCCACTTCACCGTCACGCCGTAGCCGCCGCGGCGGGCCGCCGCGGGCGGGGCCGGCGGCCGGGGCCGTGCGGCGCGTCGGCACGGTGCGCGACCGCCCGACCGGGCGGGTGGCCGCGGCCGGGGCCCTCCCGGGGAGCGGGCGGGGCCGGTGGCCGGGCGGGCCCGTACCGGGTGGTGGCACGGCGCCCGCCGGCGTGTGCCGGTCACACGGGCACGTGCACCGTCTCCACCCGGCTCGCCACCAGCCGTTCCCGCTCGCGGCGGGCCGCCTGCCCGCGCAGCCGCAGGATCTGGCCGAGGCCGAGTGCCTGGAGGACGAACACCGCGCAGAAGGCGACGCGGTAGTTGTCGCCGGTGGCGTCGAGCAGGACGCCGACGGCCAGCAGCGTCGTCATCGACGCGACGAAACCGCCCATGTTGGTGATCCCGGAGGCGGTGCCCTGACGCTCCGGCGGGTTCGCGGGACGGGCGAAGTCGAAGCCGAGCATCGAGGCCGGTCCGCAGGCGCCGAGGACGGCGCACAGGACGACCAGCGTCCACCGCGGCGCGTGCTCGCCCGGGTAGGCCAGCACGGTCGCCCAGACGGCCGCGGTCGCGGCGACGGTGCCGAGGGCCAGCGGGAGCCGTGCCTGGTGGTGCCGGGCGACGATCTGCCCGTAGACCAGGCCGACCACCATGTTGGACAGGACGACGAGGGTGAGCAGTTCGCCGGCCGCGGCCCGGCCGAGGCCCTGCGCCTCGACGAGGAAGGGCAGCCCCCACAGCAGCAGGAAGACCATCGCGGGGAACTGCGTGGTGAAGTGCACCCACATGCCGAGCCGGGTGCCCGGTTCCCGCCAGGACGCGGCGATCTGCCGGCGCACGTAGGCGGCGCCGCGGTGCGGGAAGGGCTCGGGCTCGTGCCCTTCGGGGTGGTCCCTGAGGAAGAGCAGCAGCAGGACGAGGACGACGACGCCGGCGGCGGCGCTGCCGGCGAAGGCCGCGGTCCAGCCGAGCCCGTGCAGCAGGCGGGCGATCACGAGGGTGGAGACGAGGTTGCCCGCCATGCCGGCGAGGCCCGCGAGCTGGGCGACCAGCGGCCCGCGCCGGGCGGGGAACCAGCGGCTGCCCAGGCGCAGGACGCTGATGAACGTCATCGCGTCGCCGCAGCCGAGCAGCGCGCGCGAGGCGAGGGCCGCGCCGTACGAGGAGGAGAAGGCGAAGCCGAGTTGCCCGGCCGTGAACAGCAGGACGCCGAAGGTCAGCACCCGCTTGGTGCCGAGCCGGTCGACGAGGAGCCCGACCGGTATCTGCATGCCCGCGTAGACGAGGAGTTGGAGGATGGAGAAGGTGGACAGGGCGGAGGCGCCCACGTGGAAGCGGTCGGCGGCGTCCAGTCCGGCCACACCGAGGGAGGTGCGGAAGATGACGGCGACGAAGTAGACCGCGACGCCGATGCCCCAGACGGCGACGGCGCGCCGGCCGCCGGGCGGATCGCCGGGGAGCGCGGCCGGGGCGCTCATCGGACCTCGCCGTGGGCCAGGTCGGAGAACCAGCTGACGTGGGCGTGGATGAGGCCGACGACCGCCTCGGCGTCTCCGGCACGCAGCGCGTCGAGGATCTGCTCGTGCTCGGTGAGGGTCTTGGTGATCCGGTCGGGGTGGGCGTGCATCACCGCGACGCCCATCCTCAACTGGCGGTCGCGGAGCTGGTCGTAGAGCCGGGAGAGGATCTCGTTGCCGCCGCTGCGGACGATCTCGGCGTGGAAGCAGCGGTCGGTGACCGCGGCGGCGGCCAGGTCTCCGGCGGCGGCCTGCTCCTTCTGCCGGGCGAGCAGGTCCTCCAGGCGGGCGATGAGCCGCGGTGAGGCCGGTACGGCCTTGCGGACGGCGTGCCCCTCGACGAGCCGGCGGGTCTCGACCACGTCCGCGATCTCCTGGGCGGAGACGGGCAGGACGAGTGCGCCCTTCTTCGGGTAGAGCCGGATCAGTCCCTCGGCCTCCAGGCGGAGCAGGGCCTCGCGGACCGGGGTGCGCGAGACCCCCACGGCGTCGGCGAGTTCGCCCTCGGTGAGGAGGGTTCCGCCCTCGTAGCGGCGGTCCAGGACGCCTTGCTTGACGTGGGCGTAGACGCGGTCGGCGGCGGGCGGCTGCTTCGCGGGCCGCCGCGTCGGGGCCGGTGGGGCTGAAGGCATGCGCACATCTTAGATACAACACGTACGCATGGGCGGGTCGTTCCGGCATGCGGACTCCGGCCGGGGTCGCGTGACGCAGATCACACGTCGTTCACCGTTTCGCCGTACATCCCTTTGGCGTTCTGAGGAGTCGGACACCAGACGGCACCGTCATGTGCCGTTCTCCCAGGGGCATTTCGCGCATTCGGAGCGTTCATTTTGATTACCGGCATTAAGGGCACGCGTTTCCGCAGGGCCGCCGCTGTGACCGTCACCACCGGCGCCGTCCTGGCCGCCGGAGCCTTCGGCGCCGCACCCGCCGGCGCCGTCGCCACCCCCACGATCGCCGCCAAGGGCGGCTACGTGATGAACAACGGCACCGGCTCCACCCTCTACACCAAGGCCGCGGACACCCGGCGTTCCACCGGGTCCACGACCAAGATCATGACGGCCAAGGTGGTGCTGGCCCAGCCGAACCTGAACCTGGACGCCAAGGTCACCATCCAGAAGGCCTACAGCGACTACGTGGTCGCCAACAACGCCTCCCAGGCGCACCTGATCGTCGGCGACAAGGTCACCGTCCGCCAGCTCCTGTACGGGCTGATGCTGCCGTCCGGGTGCGATGCCGCGTACGCGCTGGCCGACAAGTTCGGTTCGGGCAGCACCCGTTCCGCCCGCGTGAAGTCGTTCATCGGCAAGATGAACTCCGCCGCGTCGAGCCTGCGCCTGACGAACACGCACTTCGACTCGTTCGACGGCATCGGCAAGGGCTCCAACTACTCGACGCCGCGCGACCTGACGAAGATCGCCTCCAGCGCGATGAAGAACTCCATGTTCCGGTCGATCGTCAAGACCAAGTCGTACGCGGCGAAGACCGTCACGAAGACCGGCACCACCCGCTCGATGGCGCCGTGGACCAACACCAACGGCCTGCTCGGCAGCTACAGCGGCACCATCGGCGTGAAGACCGGCTCCGGCCCGGAGGCGAAGTACTGCCTCGTCTTCGCCGCCACCCGCAGCGGCAAGACCGTCATCGGCACGGTCCTCGCCTCGACGTCCATCCCGGCCCGCGAGTCGGACGCGAAGAAGCTCATGGGCTACGCCTTCGCCAAGTAGTCGCGCGCGTGGGGCGGACGAGCCCCGCACGGGACGAGGGGCCTGCCGCGCGATGGCGCGGCAGGCCCCTCGAGTCCGGCCCGCGAGGGGCGCGCCCCGTCTCCGGGCCGCGCCCCGTCTCCGGGCCGCGCCCCGGCTCCTGCCGGCGCCGCGGGTGGGGCGGGCTCAGGCCCAGGTGATCAGCCGCTTGGGCTGCTCCAGGATCGCCGCCGTGTCCGCCAGCACCTTCGACCCCAGCTCCCCGTCGACCAGGCGGTGGTCGAAGGACAGGGCCAGCGTGGTGACCTGACGGGGCTTCACCTTGCCCTTGTGCACCCACGGCTGGAGCTTGATCGCGCCCACCGCGAGGATCGCGGACTCACCCGGGTTCAGGATCGGCGTGCCCGTGTCGACGCCGAAGACGCCGACGTTCGTGATGGTCACGGTGCCGCCCTGCATCGCGGCGGGGGAGGTCTTGCCCTCGCGCGCCGTCGCCACCAGGGCACCCAGCTCCTCGGCCAGCTGCGGCAGGGTCTTGTCGTGCGCGTCCTTGATGTTCGGCACGATCAGACCGCGGGGTGTGGCGGCGGCGATGCCCAGGTTCACGTAGTGCTTGTGCACGATCTCCTGGTTCGCCTCGTCCCAGGACGCGTTGACCTCCGGGTTGCGCTTGATGGCGACCAGCAGGGCCTTGGCGATGATCAGCAGCGGGTTCACCCGCAGCCCCTGCATCTCCTTGTCCTGCTTGAGCTCCTCGACCAGCCGCATCGTGCGGGTCACGTCGAGCGTCACGAACTCGGTCACGTGCGGCGCGGTGAAGGCGGAGCCGACCATCGCGGCGGCCGTCGCCCTGCGGACGCCCTTGACCGGGACGCGGGTCTCCCGCGCGCCGTCGTACGACGTCGCCGGAGCCGCGGCCCGGACAGGGGCCGGCGCCTCCTCGGGAGCCTGCGGCGCCGGTGCGGCGGCCGGAGCCGGTGCCTGCGCCGGGGCCACCGCCGCGTGCACGTCCTCCCGGGTGATGATGCCGTCCGGGCCCGACGGGGTGACCGTCGCCAGGTCGACCCCGAGGTCCTTGGCCAGCTTGCGGACCGGGGGCTTGGCGAGCGGGCGCGGCGCGGGCGCGGCCGGGCTGCCGTTCAGCTCGGCCTGGAGCGCGGACGCCGCCTGGCGCGCCTCACCGTGCTGGGCGGGCACCTCGGCGCCCTTGCGGGCGCGGCGCTTGGTGGAGGACTCCGCCACGCCGTAGCCCACGAGGACCGGCTTGCGGCCCTCGGGCCTGGCCTCCTCGGCGGCGGGCTCCCCGGCCGGGGCGGCCACGGGCTCGGCCGCGGGCGCCTCGGGCGCGGGACTCGCGGCTCCGCCGGAGACGTCCACCGCGATGATCACCTGCCCGACGTCCACCGTCGTGCCCTCGGGGAAGTGCAGGGCCTGCACCACGCCGTCGAAGGGGATCGGCAGCTCGACCGCGGCCTTGGCGGTCTCGACCTCGCAGACCGCCTGCCCGTCGGTGACGGTGTCACCGGGCTGTACGTACCACTTGAGGATCTCCGCCTCGGTGAGCCCTTCGCCCACGTCGGGCATCTTGAACTCGCGGAGTCCCGACGCGTTCTCGGTCATCGTCGTCACGACCCTCTCCTCAGTACGCAAGCGAGCGGTCGACGGCGTCGAGCACCCGGTCCAGGCCCGGAAGGTACTCCTCCTCCAGGCGGGCCGGCGGGTACGGGGCGTGATAGCCGCCGACCCGCAGGACGGGCGCCTCCAGGTGGTAGAAGCACCGCTCGGTGATGCGGGCCGCGATCTCCGCGCCCGTGCCGAGGAACACCGGGGCCTCGTGCACCACGACCAGGCGGCGGGTCTTCTCGACCGAGGCCTGGACGGAATCGAAGTCGATGGGGGACATCGACCGCAGGTCCACGACCTCGATCGACCGGCCCTCCTCCTGGGCCGCCGCGGCGGCCTCCAGGCAGACCTTCACCATCGGGCCGTACGCCACGAGGGTCAGGTCCCCTCCCTCGCGCACCACGCGTGCCCGGTGCAGCGGGGCGGGGATGGCGTCGGCGGCGGAGGAGCCCCCGGTGGACCAGGTCACCTCGCCCTTGTCCCAGTAGCGCCGCTTCGGCTCGAAGAAGATCACCGGGTCGTCGCTCTGGATGGCCTGCTGCATCATCCAGAAGGCGTCCGACGCGTTCGACGGCGAGACGACCTTGAGGCCGGCGACGTGCGCGAACAGCGCCTCGGGGGACTCCGAGTGGTGCTCGACGGCGCCGATGCCGCCGCCGTACGGGATGCGGACGACGACGGGAAGCTTGATCTTGCCCAGCGCGCGGGCGTGCATCTTCGCCAGCTGGGTGACGATCTGGTCGTAGGCCGGGAAGACGAAGCCGTCGAACTGGATCTCCACGACCGGGCGGTACCCGCGCAGGGCCAGGCCGATCGCGGTGCCGACGATGCCCGACTCGGCGAGCGGGGTGTCGATGACCCGGTCCTCGCCGAAGTCCTTCTGGAGTCCGTCGGTGACACGGAAGACGCCGCCGAGCTTGCCGACGTCCTCGCCCATGATCAGGACCTTGGGGTCGGCCTCCATGGCCCGGCGCAACGACTCGTTGATCGCCTTGGCGAGCGCAACCTTTTCCGCGGCCATGTCACTTACCCCCCTCGTCCACGAACGACGCCTGGTAGGCGGCGAACTGGGCTCGCTCCTCGTCGACGAGCGCGTGCCCGTCCGCGTACACGTTCTCGAAAATGGCGAGGTTGTCCGGGTCGGGCATGGCCCGTACGGCGTCGCGCACCCGCTTGCCCAACGTCTCGCTCTCCGTCTCCAGTTCCGCGAAGAACGCCTCGTCCGCGTGGTTCTGGGCCTCCAGGTAGGTGCGCAGGCGCAGGATCGGGTCCTTCGCCTCCCACGCCTCGCGCTCCTCGTCGGCCCGGTACTTCGTCGGGTCGTCGGAGGTGGTGTGCGCGCCCATGCGGTAGGTGAACGCCTCGACGAGGGTGGGGCCCTCGCCCGAGCGGGCCCGCTCCAGCGCCCAGCGGGTCACGGCGAGACTGGCGAGCACGTCGTTGCCGTCCACGCGCACGCCGGGGAAGCCGAAGCCCTGGGCGCGCTGGTACAGCGGCACCCGCATCTGCCGCTCGGTGGGCTCGGAGATCGCCCACTGGTTGTTCTGGCAGAAGAACACGACCGGCGCGTTGTAGACGGCGCCGAAGTTGAACGCCTCCAGGACGTCGCCCTGGCTGGAGGCTCCGTCGCCGAAGTACGCGATCACGGCCGAGTCCGCGCCGTCCTTGGCGACGCCCATGGCGTAGCCGGTGGCGTGCAGGGTCTGCGAGCCGATGACGATCGTGTAGAGGTGGAAGTTGTTGCCGTTCGGGTCCCAGCCGCCGTTGTTCACGCCGCGGAACATGCCGAGCAGGTTCGTCGGGTCCACCCCGCGGCACCAGGCGACGCCGTGCTCGCGGTAGGTGGGGAAGACGTAGTCGTCGTCGCGGGTGGCGCGGCCCGAACCGATCTGGGCGGCCTCCTGGCCGAGCATCGAGGCCCACAGGCCCAGCTCGCCCTGACGCTGCAGGGAGGTGGCCTCCGCGTCGAAGCGGCGGCTCAGGACCATGTCCCGGTACAGGCCGCGCAGCTCCTCGGGAGTGATGTCGGCGACGTACTTGTCGTACGTGGCGTCCGGCACGCGCTCACCCTCGGGGGTCAGCAGCTGGACGAGCTCCGGCTCGCCGGGCTTGGCCCCGGGGGACTTCCCGGCGGCCCCGGCGCGCTTGCTCGCAGCGCTCTTGCTCGCGGCGCTCTTCGTACCGGCGCTGCGTCGCGGCTTTCGCGCGGCAGTGCTCTCCACGGTCACGTGTGCTCCTCCGTCGGTCCGGCCCCCGGGATTGCCGGAAGGCTGGGATCTCCCTCGCCCGCTTTTCGGGTTCGGGAGAGCGGCTCACCTGTTCCGGCACCCGTGCACGGGGTGGGTGCCACTCGGCCGGGAACAGGCGTGACAGGTGCCCCGGCGAGCGCCCTGCACGAGTCACGTTACCCAGTGCTCGACCCTTCTGTTAAACCCTTCTGACCTGCGATTTTGCTGGGAAATCCAAGTAGTTGGAAACGTGGATTTCCTAGTAAACCGAGTCGGTGGGGAACAGTCGCTGGTCACGGCACTGGTCACAGCCTTGCAGGGGGCCGGAACACCGGCACGTTATCCCGGCCACCCCGGGCTCGGGAAGAGTTCACCCGAGGGCAATGGCCATGATCGTGCGTGACACCGTCAGTGTGCCGGAAAGCGGATGAATCGGCTCTTTTCCGCTCGATTCGACGGCCGTGTCGAGGCCGCCTCGCCGACGTCCGCGCCCCGGTGTCCGCCCCGGTCGACGAGCGCGCCGACGCGCCCGGCCAGGACGTCGGCCGCCCGGCCCGGCCCGGCGTACGGGGTCCGCGGGCCGGACACGCACGCGCGCGGGGAGCCCGGGAAGGGCTCCCCGCGCGCGTGGGGAGGTGACGGGACCGGCCGGGAGCTATCCGAGGGCGTCCCCGAGGTCCCCGGTCGCGCCGCCGCCGTCCGTGGGATCGGGCGAGGCGGGCGGGGTCGGCGTGGGGGAATCCGGCTGGCCCGTCGGCTCCTCCGTCGAAGGCGTCGGCTTCGTGGTCGGCTTGTCGGTCGGCTGGTCCGTCGGCTGGTCGGCCGACTCGCTCGCGGAGGGCGTGTACGACGGCGTGTAGTCCGGGGTGTCCCCGGTGCCGCCCGTCGCGTCGCCTCCCGAGCTGTCCTTCGTGGACCGGTCGGTCGTGTCGTCGCTGGGCGTCTGCTCGGACTCGTCGTCCTTGGTGGAGTGCGTGCTGGTCGGCTTCTCGGACGTGCCGGTCCCGCCGCCGCCACCGCCGCCGGTGTTGTTGAGCGCCAGCGCGACGCCCGCGGCGATCGCGATGACCGCGAACACGGCGAGGATCCACAGCCTGCCGCGACCGCCGCCCTTGTTGCCGTGCCCCTCGAATCCGCCGTCGTCACCGCCGCCGTACGGAGGGATCATCGGCGCCGGGATCTGCGTGGTTCCGGAGTCACCGGGGTGCGGCATGGCGGCCGTCCCGGCGAACCCGGCCGCGGGGGTGCCCGGTCCGTCGTGCAGCGCGACCGGGCCGGTGTTCCAGGTGCCGGTGTGGCCGCCCTGGTCGTACAGCATCTGGAGCCCGTACTGGACGAGGCCGCGCATCTCCTCGGCGGTCTGGAAGCGGTCGTCCGGCTCCTTGGCGAGGGCGCGCATGACGAGGCCGTCGAGCTCCGGTGGCGCCGCGTCCGAGACCTGCGACGGGGGCACCGGGGTGTCCTGGACGTGCTGGTAGACCACCGAGAGCGGCGTCTCACCGGTGAAGGGGGGCCGCAGCGCGAGGAGCTCGTAGAGCAGGCAGCCGGTCGCGTACAGGTCGGAACGGTGGTCGACGGCCTTGCCGAGCGCCTGCTCGGGGGAGAGGTACTGCGGGGTGCCCATGACCATGCCGGTCTGCGTCATCGTCGACTGCGCGCTGTGCAGGGCGCGGGCGATGCCGAAGTCCATCACCTTGACCGCGCCGGTCTCGGTGATGATGACGTTCGCCGGCTTGATGTCGCGGTGCACGATGCCGTGCTGGTGCGAGTACGCCAGCGCCTCCAGGACGCCGGACACGATGATCAGCGCCTGCTCGGGCCCCGGGGCCTCGGCGTTGATCAGCAGGTCGCGGATGGTGTGACCTTCGACGATCTCCATCACGATGTACGGGACGACGCCGTGGCCGACCACGTCCTCGCCCGAGTCGTACACGGCGACCACCGCGTGGTGGTTGAGTCCGGCGACCGACTGGGCCTCGCGCGTGAAGCGCACCTTGGCCACCGGGTCCTCGGCCAGGTCGGACCGGAGCAGCTTGACCGCGACGGTCCGCCCCAGCCGCACGTCCTCGGCCGCGAACACCTCGGCCATGCCGCCCCGGCCGAGTCTGCGTGTCAGCCGGTACCGGCCGTCGCCGACCAGCCCGCCGTTGCCCCACAACTCCGGCGCATCTGACATACCGCCGCCAGTCGCCTCGGGGTCGGACGGGCCCTGAGCGCGCTGCTGCTGTGCCATCGGTCCTCGCCGTCGTTTCTGCCCGCGGTCTGCGCGGTGGTTGTTACGGTCTCCGTCGGGCCACGCTACAGGCTCCGGGCAGGGCGCCGGTCCGAGATGAAAGCGAGACGGACGGGCCGTGCGATCCGCGCCGGGTCCGGGCGTGCACGTTCCGTGTACCGGCCGCACAGCACCTGTAACGCTTCCGCGACGCTTCTTTCGCAGACGGTCACGGAACGGGCACCGCGCTTGACGTGTCGTTGCCCTCGGGCAGACTTGGCCCGGAATAAGCCAATCGATCACGGCCGCGGGGGACGCAGAAAATGAGCCAGGACGGCGCACAGGGCCGGTACGCGGGTCGCTCGGTCGCCGGTGGCCGCTACCAGCTGCGCGATCTGCTCGGCGAGGGCGGCATGGCCTCGGTGCACCTCGCGTACGACTCGGTGCTCGACCGGCAGGTCGCGATCAAGACGCTGCACACCGAACTGGGCCGCGAGCAGGCCTTCCGCGAGCGCTTCCGCCGCGAGGCGCAGTCGGTGGCCAAGCTCACCCACACGAACATCGTCTCGGTCTTCGACACCGGCGAGGACGAGCTGTCCGGCATGACGACGCCCTACATCGTCATGGAGTACATCGAGGGCAAGCCGCTCGGCTCGGTGCTGGAGGAGGACATCCGCCGGCACGGCGCGATGCCCGCCGACAAGGCCCTGAAGATCACCTCGGACGTGCTGGCGGCGCTGGAGATCAGCCACGAGATGGGCCTGGTCCACCGGGACATCAAGCCGGGCAACGTGATGATGACCAAGCGCAACGTCGTCAAGGTCATGGACTTCGGCATCGCCCGCGCCATGCAGTCGGGCGTCACCTCCATGACGCAGACCGGCATGGTCGTCGGCACCCCGCAGTACCTCTCCCCCGAGCAGGCCCTCGGCCGCGGCGTGGACGCCCGGTCCGACCTGTACTCGGTCGGCATCATGCTGTTCCAGCTCGTCACCGGGCGGCTGCCGTTCGAGGCGGACTCCCCGCTGGCGATCGCCTACGCGCACGTCCAGGAGGAGCCGGTCGCGCCCTCCTCGGTGAACCGCTCGCTGCCCCCGGGGGTGGACGCGCTGGTCGCCCGCGCCCTGAAGAAGAACCCGAACGAGCGCTTCCCGAGCGCCGAGGCCATGCGCGACGAGTGCCTGCGGGTCGCCCAGTCCTTCCAGGCGGCCCCGCCGAGCATCGTGCCCGGCGCCCAGACGCCGAGCGGCGCGGGCGTCGCGTCCGCCGTCTTCCCGCCCGTCGAGCAGGGCACCCCGGCGCCGGGCCCGGTGCAGGCCCCGTACCAGCCCGGCCCGTACGGCACCCCCGCCGCCGGCTACGGCTACCCGCAGCAGGGCGGCTACCAGCCCGCGCAGCAGACCGCCTCCTACGGTCCGCAGGCCGGCCCCTCGACCCCGCCGCCCTACAACCTCGCGCCGCAGCATCCGACCGCCGTCCCGAGCGGTTCCGGGGGCGGCAAGGGCAACAGGGCGGTGGTGGTCGGAGCGATCGTCGTCTCGCTCGTCGCGATCGGCGGACTGGTCGCCGCCCTGACCCTGGGCGGCGGAAGCGGCGACGACGCCAAGGGCGGCGGCGACCCCACCAGCGCCTCGCCGTCCGTGGTGAGCGGCCACAAGGGGCCGGACACCTCGAAGACCATCGACACCGACAAGTGCACGGACCCGCAGGAGTCCTACAACGACCCGGACAAGATCCAGGTCCCGGACTTCCAGTTCAAGAACCTCACCTCGGTGAAGTCCTGCTTCCAGGCGGCGGGCTGGCAGATGAAGGTGACCCGCGTCGACGAGAACACCTACGGCGAGGACACGATCATGGATCAGTTCCCCTCCGCGAACACGGACGTGGACCCCAAGAAGATGCCGGAGATCGAACTCAAGGTGTCCTCGGGCGACCCGTCCTGAGCCCGGTCCCGCCCGCTCCCCCACGCTGAAGGGCCCGGCACTCGGGTGCCGGGCCCGTCCGGGGCGACGTGGAGCGGATCGCCGAGCGGTGTCCCGTCCCGGCGATCCTCGTGGTCACGGGTACGCCGGGGTCACAGGTACGGCCCGCCCGAACGACCGCCGGTGCGCGGGTCCTCGTCGCCCTCCGCGCCGCCGACACCCGGGGGGAGCGCGCGGCGCATCTGCTCCAGCTGCGCCCGCGCCGCCATCTGCTGGGCGAACAGCGTCGTCTGGATCCCGTGGAAGAGCCCCTCCAGCCAGCCCACCAACTGGGCCTGCGCGATCCGCAGTTCCGCGTCACTGGGGGTCGCCTCGTCGGCGAAGGGCAGCGAGAGCCGCTCCAGTTCCTCGACGAGCTCCGGGGCCAGACCGTCCTCCAGCTCCTTCACCGAGCTGGCGTGGATCTCCTTGAGCCGGGCCCGGCTCGCCTCGTCCAGAGGAGCCGCGCGCACCTCCTCCAGCAGCTGCTTGATCATGCTGCCGATGCGCATCACCTTGGCGGGCTGCTCCACCATCTCCGTGACCGGGATCTCGCGGGAGTCCTCGTCCCCGGTGCCACCGAGCGCCATACCGTCCTGGCCGACCACCAGGATCTGAGGGTTCTCCGGCGACCTGTCGTTCCTCGGCATCTCCATACGGCCATTCTCTCGCACCCCCGCACCCCCTCACGGTGGCGCCCCCTCCCCCCGGGAGATCCGCCAGGTACGGGCCGGTGCGGGCGGCGGCAGGCGCGCGCGGCCCGCGGACGGGGGCGGACGCGGGACCGTCGCGCGTGCTCCGCGCCGTCGGCCGGTGGCCGCCCCGCGCACCGGACACCGGAGTCCTCCGCACGCGCCGCGGGGACCCGTCGCACGGGGTCGCCTCGGCGCGTGCGGGCGCGGGTGCGGGGCGGCCGGCGGGCGGTGCGGGGCGCCGACGCGACGGGCGCCCCGGCGGTCCGCGGGCGCCCGACGCGATGGCGTGGGCGCGGTGGCGGACGGTGCCGGGGAACGCCTCGCGCACCCGGTCCGCGGCGGGCGCGGAGAGGCCGCGCCCGTCCGGATGCCGGGACCGGCCCGGCGTGTGAGGCTGGTTCCGTCGATCACGGCACCCGTCTTGGCGAACCGCACCGGGAGGGGGTCACCGGCGTGACTCCATGGCTCCGTACGCTGCCCACGGCCGGGCTCCTCGTCGCAGCGCTGCTCGGCGGCGCCTGCTCCGGCGCGGGCGCGGCCCCGCCGCCCCGCGGCACCCTCACCGGTCTCGCCGGTCGGGCCGGCCCCGCCGTCCCCGAGCCCGAACGGGCCGTGCCGACGCCCGACGCCTCACGCGCCGGCAGCCTCCCGGGCGAGGGCCGCACGCGCCCGGGACGCGCGGACGAGGACGCCTCGAACCCGGCGGAATCGGACCCCGGCGCGGACCCCGGAACGGACATCGGCACCGACATCGGCGCGGGGCTCACCCAGGTGGGGGACGCCCCCCGGACCTCCCGGGACGACGCGGCACCCGTGCAGCAGAACGTCGTGGGCCCGGAGCAGGAGACCCGCCCGGTCCTCCAGGTCCTGCCGCTGGGCGGCGGGCTGATCCTGCTCGGCCTCGGACTCGGACTCGCCTTCCTGGGCCTGCGTCTGCGCCGCGGCTGAGGACGGACCTCCGGCCGGGCCGCGACGGTGCGCGTCCGTCCGCGTCGGCCCTCCCCTCCCTCGCCGCGCGTCCGTGCGGGCCGGGGCGTGCCGCGGGCGAGGGCGGCACACCCGCGACCGGGCCCCGCTCAGCCCTGCGGTGCCACCAGCAGGACCTTGCCGATGTGGCCGCTCTCCTCCAGCACCCGGTGCGCCGCGGCCGCCTCGCTCATCGGCAGCTCCCGGTCGACGACGGGACGGACGTGACCGCCGTCGATCAGCGGCCACACGTGCTCGCGCACGGCTGCCACGATGGCCGTCTTCTCGCTGAGCGGCCGGGCCCGCAACGAGGTCGCGCTGACGGCAGCGCGCTTGTTGAGGAGCGTGGCGATGTTCAGCTCGCCCTTGACGCCGCCCTGCATGCCGATGATGGCGAGCCGCCCGTTCACGGCGAGACACCGCACGTTCCGTTCGAGGTACTTGGCGCCCATGTTGTCGAGGATGACGTCGGCACCCGCCCCGCCCGTGGCCCGCTCGACCTCCTCGACGAAGTCCTGTTCGCGGTAGTTGACCAGGATGTCGGCGCCCAGCTCGGCGCAGAAGTCGAGCTTCTCCTGCGTGCCGGCGGTGACGGCGACCTTCGCCCCGACGGCCTTGGCCAGCTGGATGGCCATGGTGCCGATACCGCTGGAACCTCCGTGCACGAGCAGCGTCTCGCCGGGGCGCAGCTGGGCGACCATGAAGACGTTCGACCACACGGTGCAGGTCACCTCGGGAAGCGCCGCCGCCCGGAGGACGTCCAGTCCCTTGGGCACGGGCAGCAGTTGCCCGGCGGGAACGGCGACCTTCTGGGCGTAACCCCCGCCGCCGAGCAGCGCGCACACCTCGTCGCCGACCGCCCAGCCGGCGACACCGCTGCCGACCTCGACGATGCGGCCCGAACATTCGAGGCCGGGGTAGGCGGAGGCGCCGGGCGGCGGGTTGTACAGGCCCTGGCGCTGGAGCAGGTCGGCACGGTTGACGGCGCTGGCCACCACCTCGACCAGCACTTCGCCCTCGCCGGGTACCGGGTCGGGGACCTCGTCCCACACCAGCGCCTCGGGCCCACCAGGTTCAGGAATCGTGATCGCGTACATGGAGGCGACGCTACTCCTGAACGCCTCGGGTCTACTCCTGCGGGCGGAGCCGGACGCCGGGTGTCACCTGGGTGCCCGGCGTGACCCGGGCGATGGTGATGAGCCGGTCGGTCAACTGGAGCGCCCCGACGTCCGGATCGTCGTACCCGAGGACGCGATGTCCGCGGATGACACTGACCACCAGGTCGGCGGTCTCCCGGACGCTCTGGCCCACCTCGGCCTTTATGACGGGCCGTTCGACCATGTCGAGTCCGCTGCCCTGATGGATCAGGTCCTCCATCACCATGCCCGCGGCGGGGCTGAGAACGGAGAGCCCGAGCAGCCGGCCCGCCGCGCTGGCACTCGTGATGACCGCGTCCGCCCCGGACTGCTTGAGGAGCGGCGCGTTCTCCTCCTCGCGCACCGCGGCGACGATCTTCGCCCCGCGGTTCAGCTGCCGGGCCGTCAGGGTCACCAGCACGGCGGTGTCGTCGCGCTGGGTGGCGACGATGACCTGCCGGGCCCGGTGGATCTCGGCCCGCATCAGCACGTCGCTGCGCGTGGCGTCGCCGATCACCCCGGCGTATCCGTCGGCGGTCGCCGCGTCCACCACCCCGGGACTCGGGTCGACGACCACGACCTGTTCCTTCTTCAGCCCGGTCGCGCAGACGGTCTCGACGGCCGACCGGCCCTTGGTACCGAAGCCGATAACGACGGTGTGATCCCTCAAGGCCGCCCTCCAGCGGTTCAGGCGCCATTCCTCACGGGTGCGCTCCGTGAGGACCTCCAGCGTGGTGCCGACCAGGATGATCAGGAACAGCACCCGCAGCGGCGTGATGAGCAGGATGTTGATGAGCCGGGCGCCGTCACTGGTCGGGGTGACGTCGCCGTAGCCGGTGGTCGAGAGGGTGACCGTCGCGTAGTAGAACGAGTCGAGCAGGTCGACGCTTCCGTCCGAGTTGTCGGTGTAGCCGTCGCGGTCGAACCAGACGATCAGCGCGGTGGCGACCAGCACCAGCAAAGCCATCGCCAGCCGCTTGGCGACCTGCCGGATCGGACGCTCGACCACCTTGCGCGGCAGCTTCACCTGATGGGTCACGAGATGCTCGTCCGCCTGCCGGGCGATCGCGTCATGGCCCGGAAGTTTCACGTGAAACACACCCCGTTCGGAATCATGCCGCTCCCACCCCGCCCGTCACGACGTGGCCGCGCCCTCTGTCATGCCGCATCCATCATGGTCCCCGCGCCGCGACCGGGTGCCGCCGCCCCGGCGCGCACCGGGACGCACGCGGGGGTCCGGAGTGCACCGCCCGCCCGGAGCGCAGCGGCGGTGGCTCAGCCGGGCCACCCGTCGATCCCCCCGGACGTCCACGGCAGGTCGATGAGTTCCAGTTCCCGGCCCGCCCGAGCGCCGCCCGGCGGCACGACGGCGAGGGCGTCGGAGGCCGCGATCCCCCTCAGCATCGCGGGGCCGTTGTAGTGCAGCGGCACGGCCCGGTCCTCACGCAGCGAGACCGGAACGAGCCGGGTGTCGTGCGGATGCCCCTGCACGGCCTCCCCGCACGGCACCGCGAACGGCTCCGGAGCGGTCCGGCCGGCGAGCACGCGCAGCAGCGGCTCGGCGAGCGTCAGCAGGCCCGACACGGCGGCCAGCGGGTTGCCGGGCAGACCGACGAGCAGCCGGCCCCCGGGGACACGGGCCAGCAGCATCGGGTGTCCCGGCCGCACCTTCACGCCGTCCACCAGCAACTCGGCCCCGAGCCCGCGCAGGATCGGGTGCACGTGGTCGACGGGACCGGACGCGGTACCGCCGGTGGTGACCACCAGGTCGGCGCGCGTCGCGGTGACCGCGGTGCGGAGCGCGCCGGCGTCGTCACCGAGCCGGCGCACCGCGACGACCTCGGCTCCCAGCGCCCGGAGCCACGAGGGCAGCATCGGACCGAGCGCGTCCCGGATGAGCCCCTCCCGCGGCAGCCCTTCGGTGAGCAGTTCGTCGCCGAGGACGAGCACCTCCACGCGCGGCCGGGGCAGCACGGTGAGGGTGTCGTAGCCGGCCGCCGCGGCGAGGCCGAGCACTGCGGGGGTGACCAGGGTGCCGAGCGGCAGCAGCCGGTCCCCGCTGCGGCACTCCTGGCCGCGCGGGCGGATGTCCTGGCCGTGCGCCACGTCCGGGGTACCCGGCGTCCCGGCCGTCCCGTGCCCCGGCGCCGGCCGGGCGTGCAGCCGCCCCTTGTCGTCGGTCCGGCCGTGCTCGCTGCGCAGGACGGCGGTCGCGTCGCGCGGGACGCGGGCACCGGTGGCGATGCGGACGGCCTCGCCGTCGGTGAGCCGCTCGGGCGCCGCGCTCCCGGCGAGCACCCCCTCGTCCCGCACCTGCCAGGGTCCGGGGCCGGCCACCGCCCAGCCGTCCATGGCCGAGGTGTCGAAGGAGGGGAGGTCGGTGAGCGCGGTCAGCGGAGCGGCGAGGACGAGGCCGAGGGCGCCGTCGAGCGGGACGGAGACGGGGGAGCGGGCGGCCGCGGACCGGGCGGCCCGTTCGGCGACGACGCGCGCCTCGGGCCAGGGGGTGGCCCGGTGGGGCGCGTACTCGGTCGCGGCGTCGTCCCGCGCTCCGCGGCCGGGAGCCGGGGCGTGGTGGTCACCGCCCCCCGCCTCCTCCGCGGGGGTGCCACAGCCGCTCACCGGCTCCGGCGCCCCGCGCGGACCGGGACCGTTGACCAGGGCGAGGGCCTCCTCGACGTCGAAGTCGTCGGCGTCCCGGCCCTCGCGGGTGGAGCGGGCGGCGGTCATCCGGCGTCCGCCCGCGAGGGGGACGCGTCGTCCCCGGGAGCGCTCGCCGCACTTCCCGCGGTCCGGTCCGGACCGCTCTCGGGGCCGCTCTCGTCGGCCCAGCGCAGCGCGAGGGCCGTGGCCTTCGCGGATGCCTCGGCGACCGCTTCCGGGCCGCCGCCGGCCCGGGCCGCGGCGTACCCCACGAGAAACGTGGTCAGCGGCGCGGCGGGCCGGGCGACCCCGTGAGCGGCGTCGCGGGCCAGGTCGAGCAGCAGGCCGGTGTCGACGTCCAGGTCGATGCCCAGCTCGTCCTTGACTGCGGAGATCCATTCATCCAACACGTGCCCATGCTCCCTGATGCGTGCCCGAGCGGTGGCGATGTCGTCCCAGGTGTCGCAGTCGAAGGACGCGACGGGGTCGGAAAGGCGGAGAAGGTCGAGGGCGGCGACGAGGCGTCGCAGCGGCAGACCGGAGAGCCCGCCGTGGGCGGCTTCCAGGGCCGCCAGTTCGCGGCGCAGCACGTCCGCCCGGTAGACGGCCACGAGGGGCTGCTCGCGCCCGTCGGGGTCGACGAGGAGGACGCCGTCCGGACGGACGCCCGGGGCGCGCGGGGCGCCGTGCTCCCCGCCGCAGGAGCCGGGGCCCCCTTCGGCGCGCGGTCCCCGGCCGGAGCGGGCCCCGCGGTCGGCGCGGCCGCCGTGGGGGGTCGGGGCTCCGGCATCGCCCTGCGGCGCCGTTGCGCACCGGGACGCCGCGCCGGGCCGCGGGGCCGGAGGATCGGAGGCGGCGGCAGGAGAACCGGAGGCGGCCCGCGCACCGGCGGCCTCCGAGAATGCGGGTACGGCGGAGCCGGGCGTGGCCGGCCGGAGGGCGGAGTCGGCCGTCCCGGAGTCCCCGAAGGCGGCGGTGCCCCCGGTCGTCCGCGCTGAACCGTCCGGGACCGGAGCGCCGTCCGGCCCCGGTGACCGCTCCGGCCCCGGAGTGCCGGTCGTCCCGGTGAGGGCGTCCAGGAGCCGCCGCACCGCCGTGTCGTCCAGGAACGGGAGGTCGGCCGACAGCACGACGACGGCGGGAGCCGTGCACCGGCGCAGGCCGGCGTCGAGCGCGGCGAGCGGTCCGCCGCCCGGCGGGTGCTCGCGGGCCCACGTCACGGGCCGTGCGGTGCTCCGGGGTTCGGCGACGACCACGGTCGCGGCAGCCCCGGCGCAGGCGTCGAGCACCCGGTCCAGCAGGGCGCGGCCCCCCACCCGCACGCCCGGCTTGTCCGCGCCGCCGAGCCGCCGCGCGGAGCCCCCGGCGAGCACGACGGCGTCGTACACGACGTCGCCGCCCGGACCACCGGCCCGCCGGGGGGCGGCGGGTCGCCGGGGAGCGCCCTGCGGCACGTTCGCGGTCATCCCCCGAGTATGGGCGCCCGGAGGATCGTCGCCACCCCGCACCCCGCCCGGCGGCGGAGCGGCGGCGCCCCGGCCCGAACCGCTACAGCGTGCGCAGCAGCACCGCCGGCTGCTCCACACAGTCCGCCACGTACCGCAGGAAGCCGCCCGCCGTACCGCCGTCGCAGACCCGGTGGTCGAAGGTGAGCGAGAGCTGGACGACCTGGCGTGCCGCCAACTCGCCCTGGTGCACCCACGGCTTGGGGATGATGCGGCCGACGCCCAGCATGGCCGCCTCGGGGTGGTTGATGATCGGCGTGGAACCGTCGACGCCGAACACCCCGTAGTTGTTCAGGGTGAAGGTGCCTCCGGTGAGGTCGCCGGGCGTCAGCGTCCCCGTGCGAGCCGCCTCGGTCAGCCGGGCGAACTCGGCGCCGAGCCCCTCGGCGTCCCGCTCGTGCGCGTCCCGCACGACCGGGACCACGAGCCCGCGTTCGGTCTGGGCCGCGAAGCCCAGGTGCACGCGGTCGAGCCGGACGATCTCGCGGGCCTCCTGGTCGACCGTGGCGTTCAGCTCGGGGAACCGGGCCAGTGCCGCCGTGCAGATCCTGGCCAGCAGCGCGATGAGGGAGACCTTGGGACCGCCCGCGGCGTTCATCGCGGTGCGGGCCCGCATCAGCTCCGTCGCGTCGGCGTCCACCCAGCAGGTCGCGTCGGGGATCTCCCGCCGGCTGCGGGAGAGCTTGTCGGCGACCGCACCGCGCACGCCCCGCAGGGGTACGCGGACACCGCTCGGGGTGGCGCCCCGGGAGACGCCGGCCGCTCCGGGGACGATCGCGGTGAGGTCCGCGGGCGAGGACACGGGACCGGCCGAGCGGTCGCGCGTCGCCGCGGTGCGCCCGTCCGGACCGGCCGCGCCGAGCGGTGCTCCGGCGGCGGAGGCGTCCGGCCGGCCTTCCGGCGCGCCGCGCAGGGCGTCCTCGACGTCGGCGCGCAGGATCAGCCCCTCGGGCCCGGAGCCCTCCAGAGCACGCAGATCCAGGCCGTTCTGCCGGGCGAGACGCCGCACGAGGGGTGAGATGACGGGCACGGGACCGTCGCCCCGGACCGCCCCGCCCGGCTCGCCGCGGACCGGTGCGGGCGAACCGGCCGGGGCGCCCTCGGCCACCCGGGAACCGACCCGCTCCTGCACCCGGCCGGCTGCCGGCGCCCCGGCCGGGGAGGGCTCGGCCGGGGCCTGCCGCCCGCCGGACACCGGGCCGCCCGCGGGCCGCACCCGGCGGCGTCGCGCGGGAGGCGCGCCCGTTCCGTAGCCCACCAGCACGTTCCCGGACCCCTCGTCGGCCTCCGGGGCCGGGGCGTCCGTGCTGTCGCCGGTGTCCCCGCCCGCGGCCGACGCGCCCACCGCGACGGTCAGCAACGGCGCGCCGACGGGCAGTTCGGCACCCTCCTCGCCGAAGCGGGCGGTGACCACGCCGCCGTAGGGGCAGGGCACCTCGACCATCGCCTTGGCGGTCTCGACCTCGACGACGGGCTGGTCGACGGCGACGACGTCACCGATCTCCACCAGCCAGCGGACGATCTCCGCCTCGGTGAGCCCCTCGCCGAGGTCGGGGAGCTTGAACTCCAGCACCTGCGCCATCAGTTGTCCGCCTCCCACTGCAACCGCCCCACGGCGTCCAGGATCCGGTCGACGCCGGGCAGATGGTGCCGCTCCAGCATCGGCGGCGGGTACGGGATGTCGAACCCCGCGACCCGCAGCACCGGCGCCTCCAGGTGGTGGAAGCAGCGCTCCGTCACGCGGGCCGCGATCTCACCGCCCGGGCCGCCGAAACCGCCCGACTCGTGCACGACGACCGCCCGGCCGGTCCGGCGCACCGACGCCGCCACGGTCGCGTCGTCGAACGGCACCAGGGAGCGCAGGTCGACGACTTCGAGGTCCCAGCCCTCGGCCCGCGCCGCCTCGGCCGCCTCCAGGCAGACGGGCACGGACGGCCCGTAGGTGATGAGGGTGGCGCTGCGGCCCGGGCGGCGCACCACGGCGCGGCCGATGGGTTCCACCGCCGCCGGCTCCTCCGGGTTCCAGGAGTCCTTCGACCAGTAGAGCCGCTTGGGCTCCAGGACGACGACCGGGTCGTCCGAGGCGATGGCCTCGCGCAGCAGCCCGTAGGCGTCGGGCACGGTGGCCGGGGTCACGACGTGCAGACCGGGCGTCGCCATGTAGTACGCCTCGGAGGAGTCGCTGTGGTGCTCCACGCCGCCGATGCCGCCGCCGTAGGGGACGCGGATCGTGATGGGCAGCGGCATCGCGCCGCGGGTGCGGTTGCGCATCTTCGCCACGTGCGAGACGAGCTGTTCGAACGCCGGGTACGCGAAGGCGTCGAACTGCATCTCCACGACGGGGCGCAGTCCGTACATGGCCATGCCGACGGCGGCGCCGAGGATGCCCGCCTCGGCGAGCGGGGTGTCCGTGCAGCGGTCCTCGCCGAACTCCGCGGCGAGCCCGTCGGTGACGCGGAAGACACCGCCGAGGGTGCCGACGTCCTCGCCCATGACGTGGACCGTGGGGTCGGCGGCCATGGCGTCGCGCAGGGCGCGTCCGAGCGCCTGCGCCATGGTGGCCGGCTTGAGGGCAACCGTGGTCATCGCCCGGCTCCTTCCGGGCCGTGCGGGCCCGCTCCGTGCGGTCCGTCCGCCTCGGCCTCCAGCTCCGCCCGCAGCTGCTCCCGCTGCTCCAGCAGCTGCGGGGTGGGCCGGGCGTACACGTGCTCGAAGAGGTCCATGGGGTCGGGCTCCGGGTCCTGGTTCATGCGCTCGCGCAGGTCCGCGGCCATCGCCTCGGCGTCGTCGCGTACCGCCTTCAGGGCCGTGTCGTCGAGCAGACCGCGCTCGACCAGCTCGCGTTCGAGCAGGGTGACGGGGTCGTGTCCGCGCCAGGTCTCGACCTCGGTGTCGCCGCGGTAGCGGGTGGCGTCGTCGGCGTTGGTGTGCGCGTCGATCCGGTAGGTCACGGCCTCGACCAGGGTGGGGCCGCCTCCCGCGCGGGCGCGGGCGACCGCCTCGCCGAGGACCTGGTGCACGGCCGGGGCGTCGTTGCCGTCGACCAGGCGGCCCGGCATCCCGTAGCCGACGGCCTTGTGGGCCAGCGACGGGGCGGCGGTCTGCTTGGCGAGCGGCACCGAGATGGCGAACCCGTTGTTCTGGACGAGGAAGACGACCGGTGCCTGCCACACGGCCGCGAAGTTCAGCGCCTCGTGGAAGTCGCCCTCGCTGGTGCCGCCGTCGCCGACCAGGGCGAGCGCGACCACGTCGTCGCCCTGGAGGCGGGCCGCGTGCGCGAGGCCCACGGCGTGCGGGAGCTGGGTGGCGAGGGGGGTGCTGAGCGGGGCGACGCGGTGTTCGCGCGGGTCGTACCCGGTGTGCCAGTCGCCGCGCAGCAGGGTGAGGGCCTGCACGGGGTCCAGGCCCCGGGCCACGGCGGCGAGGGTGTCGCGATAGCTCGGGAAGAGCCAGTCGCGGTCCTCCAGGACGAGCGCCGCGGCGACCTCGCACGCCTCCTGACCGGTGCTGGAGGGGTAGACCGCCAGGCGGCCCTGCTTGGTCAGCGCGGTGGCCTGGGTGTTGTAGCGGCGGCCGCGGACCAGCTCCTTGTGCAGCCGGCGCAGCAGCTCCGGGTCGGCCTTCGCGGCCGCGTCCGTGCCGAGCACGCGGTGGGGCAGCGCGTCCGGCAGCAGCGGCGCGGGGTCGGTGCGGGGCTGCCAGGCGGGCGGCGGCGTGGGCCGGTAGGCCCCTCGCTGCTCCAGGACCGTCATGACGGCACCTCCTCGTGGGAGCGGCTTCGGCGTCACGGGTGTGATGCGCCTCACCTACCGATTGTTCGGTCGCCGGCACATTTTGGCTACAGGCGGCGCCAGGCTGTGGACAAACGGTTCTGCACAGCCTGAGATGGATGCAGTACGTCCATGGTAGGGAGGCGGGGGGACATGGCACCTGAACAAATGGCCGAGCCGCCGGAGCCCGGCCCGGTCGCACCACCCGCCCGGCCCCTCGACGCGATCGACCGCGACATCCTGCGGATGCTCCAGGCGGACGGCCGCGCCTCGATACGGTCCGTGGCCGAGCGGGTCCACGTCTCGCGGGCGAACGCCTACGCGCGGATCAACCGTCTCGTCGAGGACGGGGTCATCCGCGGCTTCGGGGCGCGCGTCGACCACGAACGCGCCGGCCACGGCACCTCGGCGTACATCACGCTGACGATCGTGCAGAACTCCTGGCGCACCGTCCGCGAGCAGCTGCGCGTGCTGCCCGGCGCCTCCCACATCGCCCTGGTGGGCGGGGACTTCGACGTGCTGCTCCTGGTCCACACCCCCGACAACAGGGCGCTGCGCGAACTGGTGCTCACCCGCCTCCAGGCCATCCCGGAGGTGCTCAGCAGCAGGACGCTGCTCGTCTTCGAGGAGGAGGACCTGGAGCCGGAGAGCTGAGCGCCGGCCATCGCGCGGCGCGCCGCCCTCACTCCCTGCGGAGCCCCCCGAAGACCAGCAGCACCACGGCGTCGGCGACCTCCCGCGCGCCCATGCCCCGCGCGTCCGGCCGGTACCACTCCACGAGCGAGTTGATCATCCCGAACACCAGCCGGGTCGCGAGCCGGACCTCCACGTCGCCGCGGACGTCCCCCTCGGCCGCGGCGGCCCTCAGGAGCTCGGCGACCTGGTGGTCGAACTCGCGGCGCCGCTCCAGGGCCCACCGCTCGGTGTCCGTGTTGCCGCGCACCCGCAGCAGCAGCGTCACATAGGGCAGTTCCGCGGTGAGGACCTCCACCATGCGGCGCACGACGTACTCCAGGCGCTCCACGGCCCGCCCCCCGCGCGCGCGGTCCTCGTCGAGAATCCCGAAGAGGCCGTCCAGCGCCCGGCTCACGGCGCGCCGCAGCAGTTCCTCCTTGCCGGCCACATGGTGGTAGATCGACGACTTGGAGATGCCGGCCGCCCGGGAGAGGTGCTCCATGGAGGTTCCGTCGTACCCGCGGTCGTTGAAGACGCGGACGGCGACGGAGAGCAGGGTCTCCGGGGTGTAGGTGTCGCGCTTGGCGGTGGTCATGAGGTGCCCTCGCGCTTCTCGGTGGCGTACGCGTGCCGGTAGAGCGCCAGGGACGGCGCGTAGCGCCCCGAGGGGTCGCGGACGTGCAGCTCGTCGAGGAGGTCGTAGGACCAGTTCGTGCCGAGCCTGCGGCTCCACTCGAAGGGGCCCAGGGGGTAGTTAACGCCGAGGCGCATCGCGGTGTCGACGTCCTCCTCGGTGGCGACCCCCTTGGCGACGGCGTCGTGCGCGAGGTCGACGATCCGGGCGACGGTGCGGGCGACGATCATGCCGGGGCAGTCCCCGATCACGCTGACGTCCTTGCCGAGCGCCTGGAACAGGCCGATCGCCTCGGACAGCGTGCGCGCGGCGGTGTCCTGGGACGCCGACAGAGCGATCCGGGTCGCCTTGCGGTAGTCGAGCGCGAGGTCGAAGTAGACGACGTCGCGGAACTCCACGGAGGTCTGGCCGTCGGCGAGGACGAGCTGGCCGCCGCTCGGCAGGACCAGGCGGGTGCCGTGGTCCTCCTCCTCGTCGCGGACGGGGACACCCGCCTCGCGGATCAGGTCGACGAGGTCGCCGGCGGGCCCCAGGTCCCCCTCGACGACCACGTAGGCCGGCGGCGCGGCCTTCTCGGCGGTGTGCGGCTCGGCCGCCTCCGCGCCGTCCCCGTAGTCGTACCAGCCGTGGCCGGTCTTGCGGCCGAGCCGGCCCGACTCCACAAGCCGCCGCTGGGCGAGCGAGGGGGTGAACCGGACGTCGTCGAAGAAGGACCGCCACACGGAGTGCGTGACGGACTCGTTGACGTCCTGGCCGATCAGGTCGGTCAGCTCGAAGGCGCCCATCCGGAAGCCGCCCGACTCGCGCAGCACCGCGTCGATGGTGGCGGGGTCGGCGGCCTGCGCCTCGTGCACCGCGAACGCCTCGGCGTAGAAGGGCCGCGCGATCCGGTTCACGATGAAGCCGGGGGTGTCCGCGCAGGCGACAGGCGTCTTGCCCCAGGCCCGGGCCGTCTCGTACGCGCGCGTGGCCGACGTGACGTCGGTGGCGAACCCGGACACGACCTCGACGAGGGGGAGCAGCGGTGCGGGGTTGAAGAAGTGCAGTCCGACCAGGCGGCCCGGGTTGCGCAGGGCGCCGCCGATGGCCGTGACGGAGAGGGAGGAGGTGTTGGTCGCGAGCAGGCAGTCGTCGTCGACGATCTCCTCCAGATCGCCGAACAGCTTCTGTTTCGCGTCGAGTTGTTCGAGGACCGCCTCGACGACGAGCACGCAGTCCGCGAGGTCGGAGAGAGCGGCGGCCGGCCGGAGCCTGGCCCGTGCGGCGTCCCGGGCGGCGCCGGAGAGCCGGTCCTTGGCGACGAGCCGGTCGAGCCGCGAGCCGATCGCCTCGGCCGCCGCCTCGGCGCGTCCGGGCGCGGCGTCGTAGAGCCGCACGGGGTGGCCCGCCACCAGCGCGACCTGGGCGATGCCCTGGCCCATGGTGCCGGTTCCGACGACTGCCACGGGGCTGCTGAGGTCGAGTGCTGTCATGTGCGCGATCCTCCCGCACGGCGTTTTCCACAGATGCGGCGGACCCCCTTGTCCCGACCGATCGTTCGGTTACTCTAACCCTGACTGTCCCTTCCTGCCCAGCTCGCGAGCTCGACGACGAGCTCCTGAGACGAGGAGTTGGTCCCTGATGGCCGCCGAACTCACCGCGCACCAGCTGATCGCCCAGCACCGGCCCACCCTGGACCAGGCGTTGGAAGCCATCCGTACCCGCGCGTACTGGTCCCCGCACCCCGAGCACCCCAAGGCGTACGGCAAGCACGGCAGCCTGGGCATGGCCGAGGGCAAGGCCGCCTTCGACGCCCTGCTCGGCAACCGTCTGGACCTGGGACAGCCCGGCACGGACGACTGGGTCGGCGGCGAGGTCTCGCCGTACGGCATCGAGCTGGGCGTGAGCTATCCGCACGTGGACGCGGACGTCCTGCTGCCCGCCATGCGCGCCGGGCAGCGCGCCTGGCGCGACGCGGGGGCGGAGATCCGCGCCGTGGTGTGCCGGGAGATCCTCAAGCGGATCAGCGACCGCACCCACGAGTTCGCGCACGCGGTCATGCACACCAGCGGCCAGGCGTTCATGATGGCGTTCCAGGCGGGCGGCCCCCACGCGCAGGACCGCGGCCTGGAAGCCGTGGCGTACGCCTACGTGGAGCAGGTCCGCACCCCCGACACCGCGGAGTGGACCAAGCCGCAGGGCAAGCGCGACCCGCTCGCGCTGACCAAGGACTTCGTGCCGGTCCCGCGGGGCATCGCGCTGATGATCGGCTGCAACACCTTCCCGACGTGGAACGGCTACCCGGGCCTGTTCGCCTCCCTGGCCACCGGCAACGCCGTCCTGGTCAAGCCCCACCCCCGCGCGGTGCTGCCGCTGGCGCTCACGGTGCAGGTCGCGCGCGAGGTGCTCACCGAGGCGGGCTTCGACCCGAACCTGGTGGCGCTGGCCGCCGAGCGCCCCGGCGAGGGCATCGCGAAGTCGCTGGCCACCCGTCCGGAGATCCGGATCATCGACTACACGGGCTCCACCGCCTTCGGCGACTGGCTGGAGTCCAACGCCCGCCAGGCGCAGGTCTACACGGAGAAGGCCGGCGTGAACACGGTGGTCGTCGAGTCGACCGCCGACTACAAGGGGATGCTGTCCAACCTGGCGTTCTCCCTCTCGCTCTACAGCGGCCAGATGTGCACCACGCCGCAGAACCTGCTGATTCCCCGCGACGGCATCCGCACGGACGAGGGCCCCAAGTCCTACGACGAGGTGGCCGGCGACCTCGCGAAGGCGGTCGGCGGGCTCCTCGGCGACGACGCGCGCGCGAACGCGCTGCTGGGCGCCGTCGTGAACCCGGACGTGAAGGCCCGCCTGGAGGCGGCGGCCGGACTCGGTGAGGTCGCCCTGGCCTCGCGGCAGGTCGAGAACCCGGAGTTCCCGGACGCCGTCGTGCGCACGCCGGTGATCGTGAAGCTCGACGGCGCGCGCAAGTACTGGGACGGCGCGGACTCCGCCGACGAGGCCGCCTTCATGAGCGAGTGCTTCGGCCCGGTCTCGTTCGCCGTCGCCGTCGACTCGGCCGCGGACGCCGTGGAGTTGCTGCGGCGCACGATCAGGGACAAGGGCGCGATGACCGTCGGCGCGTACACCACCGACGAGGACGTCGAGCGCGAGGTGCGCGAGGCGTGCCTGGAGGAGTGCGCCCAGCTCTCCCTGAACCTGACGGGCGGGGTGTACGTCAACCAGACGGCCGCCTTCTCGGACTTCCACGGATCGGGCGGCAACGCCGCGGCCAACGCCGCCCTGTGCGACGGCGCGTTCGTCGCCAACCGCTTCCGTGTCGTCGAGGTGCGCCGGGAGGCGTGAGCCGTCCGGGGCGGCCCGGCCGGTGGCCCCGGGCAGACAGGACGCCGGGGCCTGTCGTGCGTCCCGCCGTTCGCGCCGGAGGGCGGGACGCACGGTCTCGGATGCGTCCTCTCGGCGTTCCGGGCGGAAGCCCACATGCGGGTCGTACGCGGGTTCTCGCCCGGTGCGGCGAGCGTGCGGGCAGGACGTCGCGCGGCCGACGGGACGTGCGCACCACGCCTCAGCCGGCCGCGCCCCCGGTCGCGCTCCAGTGGAACAGCGTCATGGCCACACTGGTCGCGAGGTTGTAACTGGAGACCTGGGGGCGCATCGGCAGGGCCACCAGGTGGTCGGCCCGGGCGCGCAGTGCGGCCGACAGCCCGCTGCGCTCCGAGCCGAAGGCGAGCACCGCGTCGTCGGGGAGCTTCGCCCGGCGGATGTCCTCGCCCGCCGGGTCGAGCGCGAACACCGGCCCCGGCGGCAGTCCGTCCGGCGTCACGCGTTCCACGGCCGTCGCGAAGTGCAGCCCCGCGCCGCCGCGGACGACCGTGGGATGCCAGGGGTCGAGGGTGCCCGTGGTGACCACGCCGGTCGCGCCGAAGCCCGCCGCCAGCCGGATCACCGCACCCGCGTTGCCCAGGTTGCGCGGATCGTCGAGAACGACGACGGGCGCGGTGCGCGGGGTGCGGGCCAGCGCCTCCAGGTTCCCGGACCGCGGGGGACGCACGGCCAGCGCCGCCACCGACGTGGGGTGCGGACGCGGCACGAGGCTCGCGAACGCCGCCGCGGGGACCTCGGCCAGCAGACAGTCGACCGCCGTCAGGACGTCGGGGGCGAGATCGGCCGCCAGGTCCAGCACCGCCCGCCGGTCGGTGGTGACGGCGACCGGGATGTCCGCCCCGAAGCGCACGGCGTGCTTGAGGGCGTGGAAGCCGTCCAGCAGGACGTGGTCCTCGGAGAGCCGGCGCCAGACGCGTACGGGGTCGTTCATGCGGTGAAGCCTACGTGCGTCGGCTCGGCCCCCTCCGGGACACCGGGCTCGGCCTCCCGGGGGCCCGGCACCGTCCGGCCCCCGGCCGGAGTCAGGCGCCCCCGCGCGCGTGCCGCCCACCGGCCGAGGCGCCGCAGGAACGACGTGGGCAGGAACACCGCGTCGGCGGCGATCATCGCGAGCGAGAAGAACGGCAGGCCGAGCACCACCGCGATCACCGCGTGCTCGGTCATCATCGCCACCAGCAGGACGTTCTTGGCCCGCCGGTTGAGCAGGGTGAAGGGGAAGGCCACCTGCATGATCACCGTGCCGTAGGTGATCAGCGCGACGAGGGTGCCGTGGGCGGACAGCGCCCCGGACAGAGCGGGCCAGGGCGAGAAGTAGTCCAGGTGCAGCGGGTAGTAGACGGCGGTGCCGTCCTGCCAGCGCGAGCCCTGGATCTTGTACCAGCCGGCGGTCGCGTAGATCAGGCACGCCTCGGCCATGACGACCAGCAGGGCGGCGTTGTGCAGGAGGTTGCCGACGATCTCCAGCAGGGCGCGGGGCTCCGCGGTCCGCGCGTACCGCACGGCCGCCCACCACAGCCCCTGGGCCGCCCAGAGCCCCCAGAAGACCGTGAGCCAGCCGCCCAGCAGACCGCCGTCGACGCGTCCGGCTCCCGTCGCGGTCGCCAGCAGGACGCCGAGCACCCCCCACAGCACCGGGCCGGCCCGGTCCGGCCCGGCCCGCTCGCCCCGCGCGCGTGCCTCACGCGCGCGGCGCTCGCGGCGGGCGTCCAGGGACCAGACCCGGCCGCAGCGGATGAACACCAGGTAGATCGCCATGAGGTGGAGGACGTTGTCGCCGCCGTCGCCCATGAAGACGCTGCGGTTCTGCAGGGAGAGCACACCGATCATGAAGAGGACCGACATCGTCCGGCTGCGCCAGCCCACCAGCAGCAGGGCGCTGGAGAGGACGGCGAAGGCGTAGACGATCTCGAACCACACCTGGCTGTCGGACCACAGCAGGATCGTGAAGGCGTGGTTGCTCGCGACGAGCCGTCGGGCGAGATCCCAGCTCCAGGGTCCGCCGGGCCCGTACATCTCCTGCCGGACGGGGTACTCCCACAGCAGGAACAGCAGCCACGTGGCGGCGAAGCCGATACGGACGACGGCGCTCTGCCAGGGGCCGTGCGCCGTGTCCGTGACCTGCGCGATGCCGCGCGAGAGCGTCGGGGTGAACCGGATCATCGGGCTCCCGCCTCCGTCGGACCGCCGACCCGGTCGGCCGCGGGGACCGGCCACCAGGGCAGTTCGCGCACGACGGGCCGGACGGAGGCTTTCTCGTCGCTCCACCGGGGCGGCGGCACGTTGGTCGTACGGGAGCGGAGCTGGACGCGTTCGACGACGGCGCCGGCGCCGCCGGCGTGTGCCCGGGCGAGGCGCTGCGCGGCGATGCGGCGGAGGTAGTGCTCGGAGAGGTCACCGCGCAGCCCGGCGGGCCGGTTCTCCGCGTCGTGCGTGTTGACGTACAGGTCCCAGGCGCGCCGCAGCTCGTTCTGCTCGGTGTGACTCGGCAGCGGATTCGCGTCGATGGCGCGGCCGTCGAGTGCCGACAGGTCGTACCAGCCCGTCTCGCTGCTGACCCCGTCCGCGGCCCGGACCAGGGCGCGGACCTGGACGGCCACGTTCTGCTGCAGCGGGTCGGGCGCGAAGAGCTTCCAGTTCTGCTCGAACTCGGGGTAGATCCACTCGTCGATCACGCGGCCGTGCTGCTTGGTCACCGTGTTCGAGGGGGCCACGTGCAGGAAGACCATGCCGAGGTGCGCGCAGACGGCGACGGCCACCACGGCGAGCGCGAGGGCCGCGGCGAGCTGGCCGGGCAGGGACAGCGCGGCGAGGCCCCCCTGCGCCCGGGAGACGGGCCGGGCGGCCCCGTCCGCGGGGGCGTTGCGGGGCGCCGCCGGGTCGACGTGGGCCGGCCCGGCCGCCCGCGGGGCTTCGGCCGGCTGCGGGGCGTCGGCCGGCTGCGGGCCGGGGGCGGCCGGCGGCGGAAGGTGGCCGGGCGGCCGGTCGGCGGCGGGCGGGCCGTCGCCCCGGCCGGTCTCGGTCCCGCCGGCCCTCGGACCCGGCGGGCGGGCGGGGGGTATCCCGGACGCCTCGTGACCGGTGCGGGCGCCGTCGCCGGGCACGTCCCGACCGGTCGCGGACGGATCGGCCCCCTCCCGCCGGGGCACCTGCCGCGGCGCCGCCGCCCGAACGCCGGGCGGGCCGTCACCGGACGCACCGGGTCCGGGCCCCGGTTCCGGGCGAGCGGATTCCGGGCGGCCGGGCCCGGTGGGCGAGCCCTCGTCGTTCGCGTCCATTCCGCCCCGATTCACGATCCCGAACCCGACTGCCGGCGCTCGGGTCGCGGGCACCGTACCGCCGCGGCGAGCCTCACCACGGTGTTTCGCAAGCGAACCGTAATCGGCACCGGCCGCCCGGCACAGTCCCATGGGTCACACCGGCCTCGCGGACGCCCACGAGGTCGTCCACAGCGGTTGACACCTTACGGCGCGCGACCGACCATGGTGGCGAGTGAACCGAACGATCGGTCGGTCGGGAGCGAGAGGGTGAGGGGGACCGCATGGCGACAGCAGCAGCGCACCACACGGCCCGTACACAGGCGGACGAATCCGCCGAGGAGGCGGCCCGCACAGCGGCGTACGAGGCGGTATTCGACGCCGCGGTGGCGGCGGACGAACGCATCGAGCCGCGCGACTGGATGCCCGACGCCTACCGGTCAACCCTGATCCGGCAGATCGCGCAGCACGCCCACTCCGAGATCATCGGCATGCAGCCGGAGGCCAACTGGATCACCCGCGCCCCCTCTCTGCGGCGCAAGGCGATCCTGATGGCGAAGGTGCAGGACGAGGCCGGCCACGGCCTGTACCTGTACAGCGCGGCAGAGACGCTCGGGGTGAGCCGCGACGAACTGCTGGACAAGCTCCACTCCGGCCGCCAGAAGTACTCCTCGATCTTCAACTACCCGACGCTGACCTGGGCCGACGTCGGCGCCATCGGCTGGCTGGTGGACGGCGCCGCGATCACCAACCAGGTCCCCCTGTGCCGCTGCTCGTACGGCCCGTACGCGCGCGCCATGGTCCGCGTGTGCAAGGAGGAGTCCTTCCACCAGCGCCAGGGCTACGAACTGCTGCTGGCCCTCAGCCGGGGCACCGCCGAGCAGCACGCGATGGCACAGGACGCGGTGGACCGGTGGTGGTGGCCCTCGCTGATGATGTTCGGCCCGCCCGACGACGAGTCCGCGCACTCCGCCCAGTCGATGGCCTGGAAGATCAAGCGCCACTCGAACGACGAACTGCGCCGGCGCTTCGTCGACATCTGCGTTCCGCAGGCCGAGTCCCTCGGACTGACCCTCCCCGACCCGGAGATCGTCTGGAACGAGGAGCGCGGACAGCACGACTTCGGCGCCATCGACTGGGCGGAGTTCCGCGAGGTCCTCAAGGGCAACGGCCCGTGCAACGAGCAGCGGATCACCCAGCGCAGGACCGCCCACGAGGAAGGCGCCTGGGTCCGCGAGGCAGCCGCGGCCCACGCGAAGAAGCACCCGAGCGGAACCGGCGTCGCCGCGAGCACGCCCGGTGAGACAGGAGCGACCCGAGCATGACGAACACCGAGTGGCCCCTGTGGGAGGTCTTCGTGCGCTCGCGCCGCGGACTCTCGCACACCCACGCCGGCAGCCTGCACGCGCCGGACGCCGAACTGGCGCTGCGCAACGCCCGCGACCTGTACACCCGGCGCGGCGAGGGCGTCTCGATCTGGGTCGTCCCGTCGGCGGCCGTCACGGCCTCCTCACCCGACGAGAAGGACCCGTTCTTCGAGCCCTCCGCCGACAAGCCCTACCGCCACCCGACGTTCTACGAGATCCCGGAAGGGGTGAAGCACCTGTGACGACCACCGTCGACACCGCCGCCGCGCTGGCCCTCGGCGACGACGCCCTGGTGCTCTCGCACCGGCTGGGGGAGTGGGCGGGCCACGCGCCCGTCCTCGAAGAGGAAGTCGCGCTGGCCAACATCGCGCTGGACCTGCTCGGCCAGGCCAGGGTGCTGCTCTCGCTCGCGGGCGACGAGGACCGGCTGGCGTACCTGCGCGAGGAACGCGCCTTCCGCAACCTCCAGCTGGTCGAGCAGCCGAACGGCGACTTCGCCCACACCATCGCCCGGCAGCTCTACTTCTCCACGTACCAGCGGCTCCTGTACACGCAGCTGGCCTCCGGGGACGGCGAGTTCGCCGCCCTCGCCGCGAAGGCCGTCAAGGAGGTCGCCTACCACCAGGACCACGCCGAGCAGTGGACGCTCCGCCTCGGCGACGGCACGGACGTCAGCCACGAGCGGATGGACCGGGCGTGCCGGGCGCTGTGGCGGTTCACCGGCGAGATGTTCCAGCCCGTGGAGGGCGTCGACGTCGACGGCGACAGCCTCCGGACCGCCTGGCTGGAGTCCGTGACGGACGTGCTGCACCGCGCCACCCTGTCCGTCCCCGAGGGACCGACGGCCGGCGCCTGGACCGCCGGCGCCGGACGGCAGGGAGTCCACACCGAGTCCTTCGGCCGGATGCTCGCCGAGATGCAGCACCTGCACCGCAGCCACCCGGGGGCGTCATGGTGACGGCCACCGCACTGGAGGAGGAGCTGCGCAGGCTGGCCGGCTCCGTCCCCGACCCCGAGCTGCCCGTCCTCACGCTGGACGAGCTGGGCGTGGTCCGCGCGGTGCACGTGCGGGGCGAGGACGCCGTCGAGGTGGAGCTCACCCCGACCTACACCGGCTGCCCCGCCGTCGAGGCCATGTCCACCGACATCGAGCGGGTCCTGCGCGAGCACGGCATGCGGGAGGTGTCCGTACGGACCGTGCTGAGTCCCGCCTGGTCCACCGACGACATCTCCGACGAAGGCCGCCGCAAACTGCGGGAGTTCGGGATCGCGCCGCCACGGGGCGGCCGGTCCGCCGGCCCGGTTCCGCTCTCCCTGGGCGCGACCCGCGTCGCCGACGCCGAGGCGGCCCCGGAGCCCGTCCGCTGCCCGGCGTGCGGATCGGCAGACACGGAACTGCTCAGCCGCTTCTCGTCCACCGCGTGCAAGGCGCTGCGCCGCTGTCTGTCGTGCCGCGAACCGTTCGACCACTTCAAGGAGTTGTGATGGCCCGCTTCCACCCGCTCCCGGTGGCCGCGGTCGACCGGATCACCGACGACTCCGTGGCCCTGACCTTCGCGGTGCCCGCCGCCCTGCGCGAGGACTTCCGGCACGCGGCCGGCCAGCACCTGGCCCTGCGCCGCACGATCGACGGCGCGGAGGTCCGGCGCACCTACTCGATCTGCTCCCCGGCACCCGCCCCCGACGGCGAGGCGCCCGCCACCCTGCGCGTGGGGGTGCGGCTGGTCGACGGCGGTGTGTTCTCGACCCACGCGCTCAAGGAGATCGCCGTCGGGGACGAGATCGAGGTGATGACACCGGCCGGGCGGTTCACGCTGGAGCCGTCGGCCGGCCTGTACGCCGGCGTGGTGGGCGGCAGCGGCATCACCCCGGTGCTGTCGATCGTCTCGACCCTCCTCGCCCGCCGTCCCGATGCCCGGTTCTGCCTCATCCGCAGCGACCGCACCTCGGCGTCGACGATGTTCCTGGAGGAGGTCGCGGACCTCAAGGACCGCTATCCGCAGCGCTTCCAACTCGTGACGGTCCTCTCCCGCGAGGAGCAGCAGGCCGGCCTGCCGTCCGGACGTCTCGACCGGGAGCGGCTGGCCGGCCTGCTCCCGGCGATGCTCCCGGTGGGAGAGGTGGCGGGATGGTTCCTGTGCGGGCCGATGGGTCTCGTGGAGGGCGCCGAGCACGCGCTGCGCGGGCTCGGAGTCTCACGGAGCCTGATCCACCAGGAGATCTTCCACGTGGACGCGGGCACCCCGACCGCCACGATCGTTCCGGCACCCGCGCACAGCACCGTCACCGCCCGCCTCGACGGACGCGGCGGCACCTGGCCCGTCCAGGACGGCGAGTCCCTGCTGGACACCGTGCTGCGCAACCGCCCCGACGCCCCTTACGCCTGCAAGGGCGGGGTGTGCGGAACCTGCCGCGCCTTCCTGGTCTCCGGCGAGGTGCGGATGGACCGCAACTTCGCACTGGAACCGGAGGAGACGGAGGCGGGGTACGTGCTGGCCTGCCAGTCCCACCCGTCCACGGAACGGGTCGAGGTGGACTTCGACCGCTGAGGCACGCCACCCCCCGGCGGGCCGCCCGGCACGACCGCGCCCCTGCGTGCCGGGGGCGCGCCCTCCGGCCTCTCCCCGGCGCATCCCAACCGCCGCCCCGACTCCGGCCGTTCCCTTCGAGTCTGCCGGACCGCGCTACACGGTGACGCACCGTCAGGTCAGGCGGGGCGTCCGTCGCCGATCAGCCCGGGTGGGGGCCCGCCCGGCGCCCCCACCCCTGCCTGCCGGGGGTGCGCGCCTCGCCCACCCCCGGGCGCTCCCAACCGCCGGTGGCCACGATCCCCGCGCGATCCGGCAGAGGCGGCACCGTGCCCAGCGGGCTGGCTCGCTGCCTCCGGAGGGCTGACCGCCCGGCCCCTCGACGCCCGGCCCTCCGGAGGAGGTGCCCCGGCAACCCTCGATGCCTGGTCTCCGGCACGTCCCTTGCACGGCCGAGTGTCTCCGGCCCCAGGCACGCCGAGTGCGCGGCCGAGTGTCTCCGGCCCCAGGCACGCCGCGTGCGCGGCCGAGTGTCTCCGGCCCCAGGCACGCCGCGTGCGCGGCCGAGTGTCTCCGGCCTCAAGCACGCCCGTTGCGCCGCCCGGCCGCGGCCGAGTGCCTCCGGTCTCCCCCACGCCGGGTGTGCCACCGGGCGTCTCCGGCCTCCGGCACCTCCATTGCGCGGTCGGGCCGCGACCGGGTGCCTCCGGTCTCCCGCGCGCCGGGTGCGCGGCGGGGTGCGGTGCCTCCGGTCTCCCGCACGCCGGGTGCGCCACCGGGCGTCTCCGGCCCCAGGCACGCCGCGTGCGCGGCCGAGTGTCTCCGGCCTCAAGCACGTCCATTGCGCAGCCCGGCCCCGACCGGGTGTCTCCGGCCTCAAGCACGCCGGTTGTGCCGCCAGGCGTCTCCGGCCTCAGGCACGTCCATTGCGCCGCCCGGCCGCGGCCGAGTGCCTCCGGTCTCCCGCACGCCGGTTGTGCCGCCGGATGTCTCCGGCCTCCGGCACGTCCATTGCGCGGCCGGGCCGCGGGCCCGGTGTCTACAGCACGAAGCCGGACTCGCCCTTGGCGTTGACGACCGGGCGGCCCGCCGCCTCCCAGCTGTGCATGCCACCGTCGACGTTCACCGCGTCGATGCCCTGCTGCACCAGGTACTGGGTGACCTGGGCGGAACGGCCGCCGGAGCGGCAGATCACGTTGACCCGGCCGTCCCGCGGCGCGGCGTCGGTCAGTTCGCCGTAGCGCGCCACGAACCCGCTCATGGGGATGTGCAGTGCCCCCTCGGCATGACCCGCCTCCCACTCGTCGTCCTCCCGGACGTCCAGCAGGAAGTCGTCGACAGCGAGGTCGTCGACCCCGACGGTGGGCACACCAGCTCCGAAACTCATGACGCCGACGCTACCCGACCGGGCCGAGGACACGGCACACACCGCTCGGGCCCGCGGACCCACCGCCGCACACCACCCGCGGCACGGCGACCGGACGGGACGCCGTAGGCCGCTCCGCCCGTCACATCCGGGCGACGGTCCGGTTGCCGGCCATGGGTAGGCCGGACCTCACCGGCTCACGGGCTCAACGGCTCACGGGGTCCCGGCGATCAGCTCGGCCAGTTCGTTCTCCCGCTCGCCGACCTGGGTCAGGAGCTGTTCGGCGATCTCCTCCAGCAGGCGGTCCGGGTCCTCCGGAGCCAGCTTGAGCATGGCGCCGATGGCGCTCTCCTCCAGTTCGCGGGCGACGAGGGTGAGCATCTCCTTGCGCTGGGCCAGCCATTCGAGCCGGGCGTAGAGCTCCTCACTGCGGCTCGGCCTCCACGCCTCGGGCGCGGGACCGGCGGCCCACTCCTCGGCCAGCTCGCGCAGCAGGGCCTCGTCGCCCCGGGCGTACGCGGCGTTCACCCGGGCGATGAACTCGTCCCGCCGCTTGCGCTCCTCCTCGTCCTGGGCCAGGTCCGGGTGGGCCTTGCGCACCAGCTCGCGGAAGAGCTTGCGGGCCTCCTCACTGGGGCGCACCCGCTGCGGGGGCCGCACGGGCTGCTCGGTCAGCATCGCCACGGCCTCGGGGAACAGCCCCTCCGAGTCCATCCAGCCGTGCAGCAGCTCCTCGACACCGGGCATGGGCATGACCCGCGCACGGGCCTCCTCCGCCTTGCGGAGGTCCTCCGCGTCACCGGTGCGGGCCGCACGGGCCTCGGCGATCTGCGCGTCCAGCTCGTCGAGCCGCGCGTACATCGGGCCGAGCTTCTGATGGTGCAGCCGGGAGAAGTTGTCGACCTCGACGCGGAAGGTCTCGACGGCGATCTCGTACTCGATCAACGCCTGCTCGGCGGTCCGGACCGCCCGTTCGAGCCGCGCTTCGGGCCGGTCGTCCTGGTCGCGGCCGGCCGCGGGGGCGCCGGCCGGGCTCCCGTCCCGTCCGTCGGCGTCGTCCGCAGGCCCCTCGGCCGCGGACCCCGCAGCCGCGGTCCCGGAGGCGGACCCGGTGCCGCCATCGGTCTCCCCGATGGCCGCCTCGCCCGACAGGTCGCCGCCTCCGCCCGCGTCGGGGGAGGCCCCGCCCCGCGGAGCGCCGTTCGGGGCGCCGGCGGGTGTCCGGCCCTCCTCGATGGTGGGCTCGGACTGGCTCTGGTCGGCTTCCGGGGTCGTCACCCGACCAGCGTAGGCCACGCTCCCCCGCCGCTCACGGTCTTCCCCGCCTGTCCGTCCACCCGACCGGCCGCGGCGACCCCGGCGACCCCGACCGACCCGATCCTCCCGCCTGCGTCACGGCCACCGGCCACCGGGCGGCCCCGGCGGGTCACACCCCCGCTTCACAGGCGATCCGACCGGCTCTGACGGCCTCCACCAGAGCCGCGTGGTCCGCCTCGGTGCGATCGGCGTAGGCGACGGCGAACGAGGCGACGGCCTCGTCCAGCTCCTCGTTCTTCCCGCAGTAGCCGGCCACGAGGCGCGGATCGACGCTGTGGCTGTGGGCACGCGCCAGCAGAGCACCGGTCATGCGGCCGTAGTCGTCCATCTGGTCGGCGGCGAGCGCGGCGGGGTCCACGCTTCCCTTGCGGTTGCGGAACTGGCGCACCTGGAAGGCCCGTCCCTCGACCGTGGTCCAGCCGAGCAGGATGTCGCTGACGACCTGCATCCGCTTCTGGCCGAGGACGACGCGCCGCCCCTCGTGCGCGACCTGGGGCGCCCGGAGACCGGCCGTCGCCAGATGCGGCAGCAGCACCGAGGGCCTGGCCTCCTTCACCTGGAGCACGAGCGCCTCGCCCCGGTGGTCGAGCAGCAGCACGGCGTACGAGCGGGTGCCGACGCTGCCCGTGCCGACGACGCGGAAGGCGACGTCCTGCACCGCGTGGCGGGCGAGGAGCGGCAGACGGTCCTCCGGCAGGGTGGTCAGGTAGTGCTCGAGGGACGCGGCGACCGCCGCCGCCTCGGCGTCGGGCACCCGCCGCAGCACCGGCGGAGCGTCCACGAAGCGGCGCCCGCCCCCCTCCGCGGCCTCCGTCGACTTGGCGGCGAACCGGCCGCTGGTGTTGGCCCGCGCCTTCTCCGAGACGCGCTCCAGGGTGCCGAGCAGATCGTGGGCGTCGGCGTGGGAGACCAGTTCCTCGTCCGCGATGGCGTTCCAGGCGTCGAGCACCGGCATCTTCGCCAGCAGCCGCATGGTCCGGCGATACGCGCCCACGGTGTCGTGGGCGGCTGCGCGGCAGGTGTCCTCGTCGGCGCCCGCCTCCCGCCCGGCCAGCACGAGCGAGGTGGCGAGCCGCTTGAGGTCCCATTCCCAGGGGCCGTGCACGGTCTCGTCGAAGTCGTTCAGGTCGATGACGAGCCTGCCGCGCGCGTCGCCGTAGAGGCCGAAGTTCGCCGCGTGGGCGTCACCGCAGATCTGCGCGGAGATCCCGGTCATGGGCGTGCGGGCCAGGTCGTACGCCATCAGGCCGGCGGATCCGCGCAGGAAGGCGAAGGGGGTGGCGGCCATCCTGCCGACCCGTATCGGGGTGAGTCCGGCGAGGCGGCCGCGGTTGGACTCCTCGACCGCGGACACGGCGCCGGGCCGGCCGTCGTCCGTCGTCAGCTCGGCGTGCGCGGAACGCGGCACCCGCTCGCGCAGCGCCTTCCCCTCGGCCTTGGCCGACGCCTTCACCGGCCAGGCCGCGAACCCCGGGACGCCGAAGCCGCGGCTGCCGTACGCCTCGTCCTCCGGGCGCTCGGCGGCGGACATCACCTCGGCCAACGGTGCCTCCTCGATCGAGGGCATGCCCGGCGAGGGCTCCCCCTCCGAAGAGGCACCGATCTCGTCGGACCGCCCGCCGCCGTCCCGCTCCGCGGATTCGGCGGACCGCACCGTAAGCCCGGCGGGCGGAACGACTCCGGGTCGCCCGTCCTGCTCGGCCTGCCGCTCCGCTCCTGCTGTACCGACCTCGGCCACCACGACCGCCTCCCCCGCGCACGAACATCAACTCGTGCCGACCGTACAGCCGGTCGGCAGAACGCGTCAGACCCTGTGGAAAACTCCGCGGCCCGCTCCGTCGGCCGTCGCGGGTGTCGGTCCCGAACGCACCGGACCCCCTGCCGGGACCTCCCGTACCCCGCTCGGCACGGCATCGGAAGGCATCGCGGCCACCGGCACAGACGTGCGGGGTGCCCGAGATCGACGTGCGGGGGCGCCCTGGGTCAGACAGCCGCAGGCGGGACGGAAGCCGGAGGCGCGGTCGGAGGCGCGGTCGGAGGCGTCGGTGAGATCCGGAACGGACGGCGTCACGGGCCGGTCAGGCTCCGGCCGGCTTCCGCGGCTCCCCCGCGACAGGGGCCGTCGCCGGGCAGATACGTCTCCGCCCAGGTGCCCAGTTCCTTGAGCGCGGGCTCCAGCGCCGCGCCGGCCTCCGTCAGCCGGTAGGCGACCCGCAGCGGGGGCCCCTCGCTGACCTCGCGCACGACGAGTCCGGCCACGGCGAGTTCGGTGAGCCGGTCGGAGAGCATCCGCTCGCTGATGCCGGGGATCGCGCGGCGCAACTCGGCGAAGTGGACCGGGTGTTGCATCAGCACCGCGACCACCAGGCCCGTCCAGCGCTTTCCGAGCAGCGCGAAGACACGCGTCATGCCGTCGTCCACCTTCCGGCACGGCCCCGCGTCGTGGCTTCCCGGTTCTGCCATGCCTCCAGCGTACTGCGTCCCCACAAGGGGATGAAAAAAAGTAAGTAGCTGTGTTATCTCTAGTTAGGTACGAATGAGAAGCCCTCCGAGGCATCGCGTCGCCGTACGCGGATGCCGCCCTGCCCCGGAGCCGTCCGATCCCTCCGATCCCTCCGATCCGTCCGGGAGTGCTTCCGCTTCCGGCCTCACCGGCCGCCCGGTCCGGACACCGGGAGCCCCACCGGCTCCGCCCCACGGCCCACCCACGGGCCTGCGGGCTCCACCCGCCCCACCCCGCCCCCTTGCCCCTTGGAGATCACCATGGCCACCCTTCTGCACATCGACTCGTCCGTCCTCCCGGGCGCCGCTTCCGCCTCGCGCACCGTGACCGACGCGTTCCGCACGGCCTGGCAGGAGCAGCACCCCGAGGGCGAGGTCGTCTACCGCGACCTCGCCGCCGAGCCCGTCCCGCACATCACCGCGGAGGCGCACACCGCCGGATTCGCCGCGCCGGACGCCCACAGCCCGGAGCAGGCGGCGGCCTTCGCCGCGCGCGTACGGCTCATCGAGGAAGTGGAGAACGCGGACGCGATCCTGATCGGCGCCCCGATGTACAACTTCTCGATCCCCTCGACCCTCAAGGCGTGGCTCGACCAGGTGGTGCTGATCGGCCGCACCGCCATGGCCGAGGACTCGAAGATCAAGGGCACCCCGGTGACCGTCGTCGCCAGTCGCGGCGGCTCCTACGCGCCGGGCACCCCCCGCGCGGGGTACGAGTACGTGCAGAACTACCTGGAGGCCGTCCTGGGCGACATGCTCGGCCTGGAGGTCGACTTCATCGTCCCGGAACTCACGATGGCCCCGAACAACCCGACGATGACCGAACTGGTCCCGCTGTTCGAAGCCTCCCGCGACAAGGCCCTCCAGGACGCGTCCACCAAGGCGAAGGACGTCGCGCGGCGCCTCGCCGCCTGAGACCTGGCGCCGGGACCGGCTGCCGCGGCGTGACGGGCGACGGCCGGGACCGGCCGGCCCAGCGGCGCCCCGGCGGCCGGCACCGGCGTCGCGCGCCCGCAGGTGGCTGAGGAGCCGGCCCCGCGGCGGCACGGCGCCCGCTTCGCCTCCACTCGCCCGCCGGGCCCCGCGCAGGCCCACGGCCGCTTCCCCCACCCACCGGCGCCCGCTCACCGGGAGCCGCACGACCGCGGCGACGGCTGACGCGGCGATGGCGGCAGCGGCAGCGGCAGCGGCAGCGGCAAGGACGCTGCCGGGCATCTGAGAGCATCATCACACCTCGCCCGCGCCACCTCCCGCCCCCTGTGGGGCACCGGGCCGGATCGGCGGTGACGGTCCATCACCCGGCGAACGCCGGACGGCCCGGTACCGGCGGGCCGTCCGCAGCACGGCGACCCGGTCGCAAGACTCCGGAGAACGCGAAAGCCCCGCAGGTCCGAAGACCTGCGGGGCTTTCCGCTGTGCGCGAGGGGGGAGTTGAACCCCCACGCCCTTTCGGGCACTGGAACCTGAATCCAGCGCGTCTGCCTATTCCGCCACCCGCGCATTGGGTGTGTCGTCCGTCTCCCACTGAGTGGTGCGAGCGCCTGCCGACATCCAGAAGATTAGCACGCTGTCGGGGGTGCCCTCACATCCCTTTCCCCGGCCCCCGGCGCCCGCCTCTCCCGCCCCCACGTGCGACGCCCGCCGGGCCCGCTTCCCGTGCGGCGCGCGGCCCGTACCCCTCGCATCCCTGCTCACGGCGCCGCCCCGGCCCGTCACAAGGACACCGTTCCGCCTCAGCCGTCTCGGACAGAACCGGTTCACGTATCAACCTCGTACCGGTCAGGCGCATCTCTCCGGGAGCAGGACGGGCCGCACAGTCAGGTGCGGGACACTGGTCGCGGGGCGCCTCTACGATCCATGGCAGGAGCAGAAGCGGGAAGAGTTCGAAGAGGTCCCCCTCAGGGAACGTGCGGAGGGGACTTCCGAAGGCGTCGACAACCTGTCGACCGGGCCGACAGGGGGAACCAGCCGATTTCCCGACGCGTGGATACGATCAGTAAGCAGTACCAGCAAGGCCAGCAGGATCAGGCAGACGACAGCAAGCTGTACCAGGACGGCTACGCAGGAGGAGGTGCCCCATGGGAGTCCTGAAGAAGTTCGAGCAGCGTCTCGAAGGTCTGGTCAACGGCACCTTCGCCAAGGTGTTCAAGTCCGAGGTCCAGCCCGTGGAGATCGCCGGCGCGCTGCAACGCGAATGCGACAACAACGCCACGATCTGGAACCGCGACCGGACGGTCGTCCCCAACGACTTCATCGTCGAACTGAGCACGCCCGACTTCGAGCGCCTCAGCCCGTACTCCGGCCAGCTGGGCGACGAGCTCGCGGGCATGGTCCGCGACTACGCCAAGCAGCAGCGCTACACCTTCATGGGACCGATCAAGGTCCACCTGGAGAAGGCGGACGACCTCGACACCGGGCTGTACCGGGTGCGCAGCCGCACCCTCGCCTCCTCCGCCAACCAGCAGTCCCCGGAGCGGGCCCCCGCCGGCCCGGCCCCGGCGGCACCCCGCGGGGCGCAGGGCGGCTACGGCTACCCGCCCGCGGCAGCTCCCCCCATGCCGTCCGCGCCGCCGCCCGGCGGCCGGCCGGGCGCCGCGTCCGCGGGGACCCGGCCTCCCGCCGGACCGGCGGGTGGAGCCCGTATGCGGCACTGGGTGGAGATCAACGGCACCCGCCATCAGATCTCCCGCTCGACGCTGGTGCTGGGCCGCAGCACCGAAGCCGACGTGCGGATCGACGACCCCGGCGTATCGCGCCGGCACTGTGAGATCCGGACCGGAACGCCCTCGACGATCCAGGATCTCGGGTCCACCAACGGCATCGTGGTGGACGGGCAGCACACCACCCGCGCTACGCTCCGCGACGGCTCGCGGATCGTCGTGGGCAGCACCACCATCATTTACCGGCAAGCCGAAGGGTGAAGCGGGGGCAATGTCAGAGCTGACCCTCACGGTCATGCGGCTGGGTTTCCTGGCCGTACTGTGGCTGTTCGTGATCGTGGCCGTGCAGGTCATCCGCAGCGACCTGTTCGGAACGCGCGTCACGCAGCGCGGCTCGCGCCGGGAGGCCGGGCGGCCTCAGGCCGCCGCGCGTCAGGCCGCGCCCCCGCAGCAGCGCCAGCAGCAGCCGCCGCCCAGCGGTGGCGGCGGCCGGCAGCGTCGGGGCGCCCCGTCCAAGCTGGTGGTCTCGGAGGGCACCCTCACGGGCACGACGGTCGCCCTCCAGGGGCAGACCATCACCCTGGGCCGTGCCCACGACAGCACCATCGTGCTGGACGACGACTACGCGTCGAGCAGGCATGCCAGGATCTACCCGGACCGGGACGGCCAGTGGATCGTCGAGGACCTCGGCTCCACGAACGGCACGTACCTCGACCGGAACCGGCTCACGACACCGACGCCCATTCCGCTGGGCGCGCCGATCCGCATCGGCAAGACAGTCATCGAGCTGCGGAAGTAGTGCCACGTCATGAATGAGCGCGAGCGGAGCGAGCACGCGGCGGCGGTCCACGTGGTGGACGCCGGCGCGCTCCCGACCGGAGGGTGGGCACCGTGCGGATGTACCCGGAGCCGACGGGCGAGGTGCGCATGAGTCTGTCACTGCGCTTCGCCGCCGGATCGCACAAAGGCATGATCCGCGAGGGCAACGAGGACTCCGGCTACGCCGGGCCCCGGCTGCTCGCGATCGCCGACGGGATGGGCGGCCAGGCCGCCGGCGAGGTCGCCAGCTCCGAGGTGATCTCCACCATCGTCGCGCTCGACGACGACGTGCCCGGGTCCGACATCCTCACCTCGCTCGGCACCGCCGTGCAGCGCGCCAACGACCAGCTCCGGGTCATGGTCGAGGAGGACCCGCAGCTGGAGGGCATGGGCACCACGCTCACCGCCCTGCTGTGGACGGGCCAGCGACTCGGCCTCGTCCACGTCGGCGACTCCCGGGCCTACCTGCTGCGCGACGGCGTCCTCACCCAGATCACCCAGGACCACACCTGGGTGCAGCGCCTGGTCGACGAGGGGCGGATCACCGAGGAGGAGGCCACCACCCACCCGCAGCGCTCGCTGCTGATGCGTGCGCTGGGCAGTGGCGACCACGTCGAACCGGACCTGTCCATCCGCGAAGTCCGCGCCGGCGACCGCTACTTGATCTGCTCCGACGGCCTCAGCGGCGTCGTCTCCCACCAGACGATGGAGGAGACCCTCGCCAGCTACCAGGGCCCGCAGGAGACCGTCCAGGAGCTCATCCAGCTCGCGCTGCGCGGCGGCGGACCGGACAACATCACCGTCATCGTGGCCGACGTCCTCGACATCGACTCCGGTGACACCCTGGCCGCCCAGCTCTCCGACACCCCGGTCGTGGTCGGCGCGGTCGCCGAGAACCAGCACCAGCTGCACGACAACGGCGCCATGCAGACCCCCGCGGGCCGCGCCTCCAGCCTCGGCCGGCAGGTCCCCGGGCAGGGCGGCGGCGAGTTCGGGCCGCCCGACGGCAACGACACCACCGGCTACGTGCCCACCGACGGCTTCGGCGACTACACCGACGAGGACTTCGTCAAGCCGCGCAAGGGCCGCAGGTGGCTGAAGCGATCCTTCTACACGGTCCTGGCGCTGGCCGTCATCGGCGGTGGCCTCTACGGCGGTTACCGCTGGACGCAGACCCAGTACTACGTCGGCACCAAGGACGACCACGTCGCCCTCTACCAGGGCATCAGCCAGGACCTCGCCTGGGTCTCGCTCTCGAAGCTGAAGAAGGACCACCCCGAGATCGAACTCAAGTACCTGCCGCCCTACCAGCGCAAGCAGGTCGAGGAGACCATCGCCGAGGGCGGCCTGACGGACGCGCGGTCGAAGATCGACGAGCTGTCCGTCCAGGCGTCCGCGTGCAAGAAGGACGCGCAGCGCCGCGCCGCCGACAGCAACGCCAAGCCCAGCGCCACCGAGACCACGGGAACCACGAAGACCTCCCTGACGTCCAAGGCCACGTCCACGCCGAGCCCGACCTCGTCGAGCCCGGCACCGTCGTCCTCCCAGTCCACGACCGCACCCACTCCCACACCCGGCCCCAGCCTCTCCGACGAGGAGCAGAAGCTGGTCTCGCTGTGCGGTAAGCAGTAAGAAGCCGTGAGGGGCCCTGTCACACGATGAGCAGCAGTACGAACACGCCGACGCACCACACGTCCACGATCGGATCGATCGGCGCACCGAGCCGACGCAACACCGAACTGGCCTTGCTGGTGTTCGCCGTCGTCATCCCGGTGTTCGCCTACGCCAACGTGGGCCTCGCCATCGACGACCAGGTGCCCGCCGGGCTGCTGAGCTACGGCCTGGGCCTCGGTCTGCTGGCCGCCGTCGCCCACATCGTCGTACGCAAGTTCGCGCCGTACGCCGACCCGCTGCTGCTGCCGGTGGCCACCCTGCTCAACGGGCTCGGTCTGGTCGTCATCTGGCGCCTCGACCAGTCCAAACTGCTCCAGCAGATCAAGCAGGCGGGCACCGCCGCACCCCGGCAGCTGATGTACACCGCGCTCGGCATCGCACTGTTCGTGGTCGTGCTGGTCTTCCTGAAGGACCACCGCGTCCTCCAGCGCTACACCTACATCTCCATGGTCGGCGCCCTGGTGCTGCTGCTCCTGCCGCTGGTCCCCGGCCTCGGCGCGAACATCTACGGCGCCAAGATCTGGATCCACGTCGGCAGCTTCTCCATCCAGCCCGGTGAGTTCGCGAAGATCGTCCTGGCGATCTTCTTCGCCGGCTACCTGATGGTGAAGCGGGACGCGCTCGCGCTCGCCAGCCGCCGCTTCATGGGGCTCTACCTGCCGCGCGGCCGCGACCTCGGCCCGATCCTGGTCGTCTGGTTCATCTCGATCCTCATCCTGGTGTTCGAGACCGACCTCGGTACGTCGCTGCTGTTCTTCGGCATGTTCGTCGTCATGCTGTACGTCGCCACCGAGCGGACCAGCTGGATCGTCTTCGGTCTGCTGATGTCCGCGGCGGGAGCGGTCGGCGTGGCCACCTTCGAACCCCACGTCCAGCAGCGCGTCCAGGCGTGGCTCGACCCGATGCACGAGTACAAGCTCAGCCAGTCCGGCGCCCCCGGAGTCCACTCCGAGCAGGCCATGCAGGCCCTGTGGGCGTTCGGTTCCGGCGGCACCCTCGGCACCGGCCTCGGCCAGGGCCACTCCGAGCTCATCCGGTTCGCCGCGAACTCCGACTTCATCCTCGCGACCTTCGGCGAGGAGATGGGCCTCGCCGGTGTCATGGCGATCCTGGTCCTGTACGGCCTGATCGTCGAGCGCGGTGTCCGCACGGCCCTCGCCGCCCGCGACCCGTTCGGCAAGCTCCTCGCGGTCGGCCTCTCCGGAGCCTTCGCGCTCCAGGTCTTCGTGGTCGCCGGCGGTGTGATGGGCCTGATCCCGCTGACCGGTATGACGATGCCCTTCCTCGCGTACGGAGGTTCCTCCGTCATCGCCAACTGGGCGCTCGTCGGCATCCTGATCCGCATCAGCGACACCGCACGCCGGCCCGCCCCCGCTCCCGCACCCAACCCCGACGCCGAGATGACCCAGGTGGTCCGACCGTGAACAAGCCCCTGCGCCGGATCGCGATCTTCTGCGGGCTGCTCGTCCTCGCCCTGCTCGTCCGCGACAACTGGCTCCAGTACGTCAAGGCGGACGAGCTGCGCACCGACACGGCCAACCGCCGGGTGAACATCGAGCGCTACGCCACCCCGCGCGGCGACATCATCGTCGACGGCCGCCCCATCACCGGCTCCGTGAAGGCCAAGACGGGCGACTACGAGTACAAGCGCACCTACAAGGACGGCGCGATGTGGGCGCCGGTCACGGGCTACGCCTCGCAGGCCTTCGGCGCCAACCAGCTGGAGAAGATCGACGACGGCATCCTCACCGGCAACGACGACCGCCTCTTCTTCCGCAACACGCTCGACATGATCACGGGCAAGAAGCGGCAGGGCGGCAACGTCGTCACGACCCTGAACGGCGCCGCGCAGAAGGCCGCCTTCCAGGGGCTGGGGAACAAGAAGGGCGCCGTCGCCGCGATCGACCCCAAGACGGGCGCGATCCTGGCGCTGGCCTCCACGCCGTCCTACGACCCGTCGACCTTCGCCGGCAACTCCACGAGCACCGACTCCAAGGCGTGGCAGAAGCTCCAGAAGAGCAACAACCCCGACGACCCGATGCTCAACCGGGCGCTGCGCGAGACCTATCCGCCGGGTTCGACCTTCAAGGTCGTCACGGCCGCCGCGGCGCTGGAGAACGGGCTCGTCCCGGACGCGGACACCAAGACGGACTCGCCCGACCCGTGGACCATGCCGGGCACCACCACCGAGCTGCCCAACGAGGGCAACCTGCCCTGCAAGAACGCCACCCTGCGCACCGCGCTCCAGGTGTCCTGCAACACGGTGTTCGGCAAGATCGGCTCCGACCTCGGCAACGACAAGATGCTGGAGCAGGCCGAGAAGTTCGGCTTCGGTTCCGAGCAGTTCACCCCGGTCCGCTCCAGCTCGTCGGTCTTCTCCGACGACATGAACAAGTCGCAGACCGCGCTCTCCTCCATCGGCCAGTTCAACACCGCCGCCACCCCGCTGCAGATGGCGATGGTCGCCTCCGCGGTCGCCAACGACGGCACCCTGATGAAGCCGTACATGGTCAGCGAGCTGAGCACGCACAACCTCGACGTCATCGAGCACACGGACCCCGAGAAGCTGAGCCAGCCGCTCAGCGAGAAGAACGCCCAGGTCCTCCAGTCGATGATGGAGACGGTGATCAAGCCCGGCGGTACCGGAACCCGGGCCGCGATCCCCGGCTACACGGTCGGCGGCAAGACGGGTACCGCCCAGCACGGCGTCGACAACAGCGAGAAGCCGTACGCCTGGTTCATCTCCTACGCCAAGCTCTCGGACGGCAGCTCGCCGGTGGCGGTGGCCGTGGTCGTCGAGGACGGCAGCGCCAACCGTGACGACATCTCCGGCGGCGGTCTCGCCGCTCCCATCGCAAGGGACGTGATGAAGGCAGTCATCGACAGCAAGAAGTGACCCCGCTCACGTCCCCTTCACATCGGTGCACGTTGCGATACCGGTCCTGTCACGGGTGACGGTCTTGGCCAGGTCACGAAAGGCGATCCGGGTACGGTATGCCCGGACGGCACACCGCCGGACCACACACAGGTGCGGTCGGGACCGACGGAGAGGGCTGGTAGGTAGCTATGGAAGAGCCGCGTCGCCTCGGCGGCCGGTACGAGCTGAGCCACGTGCTCGGCCGTGGTGGCATGGCGGAGGTCTACCTCGCGCATGACACCCGGCTCGGGCGCACGGTGGCGGTGAAGACGCTGCGGGCCGATCTCGCGCGTGACCCGTCGTTCCAGGCTCGGTTCCGCCGGGAGGCCCAGTCGGCCGCCTCGCTCAACCATCCCGCGATCGTCGCCGTGTACGACACGGGTGAGGACTACATCGACAACACCTCCATCCCGTACATCGTGATGGAGTACGTCGACGGGTCCACGCTGCGCGAACTGCTGCACTCCGGCCGCCGGCTGCTGCCCGAGCGGTCGATGGAGATGACCATCGGCATCCTCCAGGCGCTCGAGTACTCGCACCGCGCGGGCATCGTCCACCGTGACATCAAGCCGGCCAACGTCATGCTGACGCGGAACGGCCAGGTCAAGGTCATGGACTTCGGCATCGCCCGCGCCATGGGCGACTCCGGCATGACGATGACGCAGACGGCCGCGGTCATCGGCACCGCCCAGTACCTCTCCCCGGAGCAGGCCAAGGGGGAGCAGGTCGACGCCCGCTCCGACCTCTACTCCACGGGCTGCCTGCTGTACGAGCTGCTCACCGTGCGCCCGCCGTTCGTGGGCGACTCCCCGGTGGCCGTGGCCTACCAGCACGTCCGCGAGGAGCCGCAGCCCCCGTCGGTCTTCGACCCCGAGATCACGCCCGAGATGGACGCGATCGTGCTGAAGGCCCTGGTCAAGGACCCGGACTACCGCTACCAGTCCGCCGACGAGATGCGCGCGGACATCGAGGCGTGTCTCGACGGCCAGCCCGTCGCGGCGTCCGCCGCCATGGGGTCCGTCGGCTACGGCGGGTACGGCGACGACCAGGCGACCACGGCCCTGCGCTCCTCGGACGCGCAGCCCACCTCGATGCTGCCGCCGATGAACCCGGACGACGGCGGCTACGGCTACGACGACCGACCGGACCGCCGTCGCCAGAAGAAGAACAACACCTCGACGATCCTCCTGGTCGTCGCCGGCGTCCTCGTGCTGATCGGCGCGATCCTGATCGGGAAGTACCTGGTCGGGGGCAACGGGGCGGGCAGCGACAAGTCCTTCGAGGTGCCCAACTTCGTCAGCCAGAAGTACGAGGACGCCCAGAAGATGGCGGACAACCGCGATCTGAAGCTCTCCCCCACGCGCAAGCCGTGCGAGAAGGAGCCCAAGGGCAACGTCTGCGAGCAGGACCCGGCCGTCGGCTCCACGGTGAAGAAGGGCGACACGATCGACGTGGTCGTGTCGACCGGAGCGCCGAAGGTGGCCGTTCCGAGCGTCACCGGCGAGCAGCTGGCGAAGGCCAAGGACATCCTCGAAGGCGACAAGTACGAGTTCAACGTCAAGACGAAGTCGAAGGAGTCCACCGAGGAGGCCGGGACCGTCCTGGAGCAGGACCCGGAACTCGGCGCGGAGGTGCAGAAGGGGTCGACGATCACCCTGACCGTCGCCCGGGAGAAGAAGCAGTCCACGGTCCCCGACGTCTCCGGCAAGAACTGCGACCAGGCCAAGGCGCAGATGACGGCGAGCAACCTCGTGGGCGACTGCACCGAGGTCGAGACCGACGACCAGAACCTGGTCGGCAAGGTCGTCGCGACCACCCCGCCGGCCGGCGACAAGGTCGACCCGGGATCGAAGGTGACGATCCAGATCGGCAAGGCCAAGCAGCAGGCCACCGTGCCGGGCGTCGTCGGCAAGAAGGTGAAGGAAGCGAAGCAGATCCTTCAGCAGGCGGGCTTCAACAACATCCAGTTCGCCCCGGGCAGTGACGGCAGCGACGGCGCCACGGTCATCCGCCAGGACCCGAACGGCAACAGCCCGGTCGACAGCCCCGACAACACGACCGTCACGCTCACCAGCGTCAACCTGGGCGGCGGGGGCAACAACGGCGGCAACAACGGCGGCGGCGGGTTCATCGGCGGCAACTAGCAGGTCGCCGGCCCGACAGGACACCCGAAGGGCCCGGTACTCCGCGGAGTACCGGGCCCTTCGGGTGTTCTCCGCACGCCGGGTGGGCACGCTCCGGTCCGTCCCCCGGCACCACCGCCCCCGCGTGCGCCCGGGGGCGGCGAGGGGTCAGCGCAGTTCCTTCGGCGGCGTCCGGTCGCCGTCGACCTCGTCCACCCGCTCCAGCTCGCCCCACACCACGTACCGGTAGCGCGAGGTGTACACCGGCGTGCAGGTGGTCAGCGTGATGTAGTGCCCGGGCTTGGTCTTCCCCGACTGCTCGGGGATCTTCCCGAGGACCTGGACGTTGTACTTCGAGGTCTCCGGGAGGATGCCGAAGACCCGGTAGACGTACCACTTGTCCTTGGTCTCGAAGACGATCGCGTCGCCCTCGCGGACCTTGTCGATGTTGTGGAACTTGGCGCCGTGGCCGTCCCGGTGGGCGGCGAGCGTGAAGTTGCCGTTCTTGCCGGCCGTCGGGAGCGTGGCCTTGACCGGGTCCGTGTAGTAGCCGGCGACCCCGTCGTTCAGGATGCTCGTCGCCGTGCCCTTCTCGACGAGGACCTCGCCGTTCTTCATCGCCGGGACGTGCAGGAAGCCGATGCCGGCCTTGGTGTCCAGGGCGCCCGGACCGCCGGGACCGCGGCCCCGGGCCCAGTCGTCACGGACCTTGTCGCCCTGCTGGTGCGCGGCCCGGTCGGCGACGACGTTCGTCCACCACAGCGAGTAGACGACGAAGAGTCCGAGCACCAGCCCCGTGGTGATCAGGAGTTCGCCGAGGAGGCTGACCGCCATCGCACCGCGTCCCATGCGCCGGCCGCCCCTGGCGGCCCCGCCGCCGGCGGCGGGGGGCCGGGCGTCCGATGCGGCGCGCTCGTCGTGGTCGGTTCTCGCTGCCACTGTTCATCCGCCCCGTCGTGTTCTGTCCCGCTGATCCTCACGTACGTGGTGCGCGTACGTGTCCCCGCCCTTGTTCCGCGGACGTACGGCGCGCACGCTGCGTGCCGTGGCCGCTCCCGCGGTGCGGTCGTCCGAGCCGGCCGGGCCGTCACCCGACCAGCGCGTCCGGTTTTCCCTTGCTGCGTGGCCGGTCCTCGACCATCTTGCCCCAGACGATCATCCGGTACTTGCTGGTGAACTCCGGTGTGCAGGTGGTCAGTGTGATGTAGCGGCCGGGCCCCGTGAAGCCCGATCCGCGGGGCACCGGATCGAGCACGCTGGTGTTGCTCGGGCTGGTGACCGGAAGGATCGAGGTCATCGTGTAGACGTAGTAGTCGTCCTGCGTCTCCACCACGATCTCGTCGCCCGGCTGGAGCCGGTTGATGTAGCGGAACGGCTCACCGTGGGTGTTGCGGTGCCCCGCCAGAGCGAAGTTGCCCGTCCTGGCGTCGGGCATCGCCGTCTTGAGGTCGCCCTCGCCGTAGTGGCCGACCATGCCGCGGTCCAGCACCTTGGTCTTGCTGATGCCCTCGGCGATCGGCGCGACGACGTCGAGCTTCGGGATGTGCAGGATGGCGAAGCCCTGGCCCGGCGAGAACGTGCCCGGGTTCCGCTTGCCGTCCGCCCAGTCCTGCTGGAGGTGGTGCGCGGTGCTGCCCGCCTGCTGATGGGCCCGGACGTTGGACCACCAGAGCTGGTAGGTGACGAAGAGCAGCATCAGCACGCCGGTGGTGATGAACACCTCGCCGACCAGCCTGCTGAGGACGACGGCCGCACCGGGCTTGCGCGCCCGTGCCGCCCGCCGGGCCTCCATCCGGCTCAGAGGGGCCTCAGCGGCCCCGCGAGCCGGCGCCTGGGACTCCTGTGCCCCCTGGGCGGTTCCGTGCCGTCCGCGGCGCCTGGCCGCCTTGCGGCGGGCCGCCCGGCCGCCGGGAGCGGGGGACGGCGCCTCACCCCGCTCGCCGGTCCCCGGCAGATCCGCGCGTCGCAGCGCGACGGTCTCGTCGTCGACCGGCAGGGCGGCGACGGTCTCCCCGTACGGCGCGGCAGCGGACGGGATGGTGTGCGCCGTGCCCGATGGCGGCGGCGCGGCCGACCACTCGGGCGCGAAGCCCGCCTGCCCGTGCACGGGGGCCTGGACCCGGCCCTGGCCGTACGTCCGGGTCTGGGCGTCTCCGCCCCGACCCGGGCCCTGCGGGCGTCCCTCGTTCCGGCCCCGGCCGCCCTGACCGGGCGCGGAACCCGCGAGCGGGTCGACGGGTCCGCCGGCCGCGGCAGGGAAGGAACCCGGGTGGCCGAAGCCGCCGGTACCCGCGCCCTCGAACGCGTCGGCGCCCCCGTACGCGGCCTCGCCGCCGTAGGGGGAGCTGTCGCGCTCGGGGCGCAGCGCGGTCACGCCGTGGCCCTGCCCACCACCGGGGCGAGCCCCGCCGACCTCGCCACGGCGACCTTGTCCCCGCACTCCTGGAGCCAGTTGGCGAGCATCCGGTGGCCGTGCTCGGTGAGCACCGACTCCGGGTGGAACTGCACGCCCTCGACCGGCAGGTCCCGGTGACGCAGGCCCATCACGATGCCGTCGTGTGTGCGGGCCGTGACCTCCAGCACGTCGGGGACGGTCTCCGGCTCGGCGGCCAGGGAGTGGTAGCGGGTCGCGGTGAACGGCGACGGCAGACCGGCGAAGACGCCCTGGCCCTGGTGCTCCACGAGCGAGGTCTTGCCGTGCAGCAGCTCGGGGGCCCGGCCGACCACTCCTCCGTAGGCCACCTGCATGGACTGCATGCCGAGACAGACCCCGAAGACGGGGACACCGGTGGCGGCGCAGTGACGCACCATGTCGACGCAGACGCCGGCCTGCTCGGGAGCGCCCGGCCCCGGCGACAGCAGAACGCCGTCGAAGCCGTCCTGCGCGTGCGCGGTCGACACCTCGTCGTTGCGCAGCACCTCGCATTCGGCGCCCAACTGGTACAGGTACTGGACCAGGTTGAAGACGAAGCTGTCGTAGTTGTCCACGACGAGGATGCGCGTGCTCACTGGTTGTCCACCGTCACATCGTTGAAGGGCAGCAGCGGTTCGGCCCAGGGAAAGACGTACTGGAAGAGCACGTAGACCACGGCCAGAACGAGCACGAGGGCGACCACGGCCCTCACCCAGACACTCCCCGGCAGATGCCGCCAGATCCAGCCGTACATGCCGTCCCTTCCGTCGCCGTACGCCAACAGACTAACGGCGCAGAGCCGCCGGTTTCCCTGCCTCCACGGGCTGCGTGGAATCGAGGTGGGCCCAGAGGATCAGGCGGTGGCTGTGGCCCCACTCGGGATCGCACGTGGTCAGCGTCAGGTAGCGCCCCGGGCGCGTATACCCCGACTTACGTGGCACGGGGTCGATCACCTCAATGTCGGAGGGCACGGTTTTGTAGGGGCCTTTGTCGATCCGATACGTGAACCAGGTCGTGCCGTCGGTCAGCACCACCGCGTCCCCGCGCCGCAGCCGGGGAAAGTCCTTGAACGGGTCGCCGTGGGTGCGCCGGTGGCCGGCGACGGAGAAGTTCCCCTCCTGCCCGAGCTGGGCGGTGCCGCGGTAGTGGCCCAGCCCGTTCTCCAGGACGTCCGGGGCGGTGCCTTCGAGGACGGGCTTGTTCCACGTGAAACCGAGTCGTGGGACGTACATGACGGCGAACGGCCTCCCGTAGGCGTAGGGCCCCGGCTCCTCCGGGACGGCGGACCCGGCGGCGCCGGAGCCGGCCGGGCCTGGCGGGGACGCGGGGGAGCCGGACGGGGGCGGGGTGGCCGCGGTGTCCCCCGGCGCGGTCCGGTCGGGGGTGGCCGCCTCCCGGGCCCACCGCTCGCGGAGGACGGCGATCTGATGGTCCATCGCGTTGTCGGCCTCGACCCCGGTCCAGAACAGCAGGTAGACCACGAAGAGCACGATCACGGTGCCCACGGTGACGCACAGCTCACTGACGGTTCTGACGACCACTCGCACCGACACGCGGTCCCCCCGGTGGCAGTTCCTTCGACAGGCTTCGCCCGCCGCTCCGCGGTGAGGCGGCGCTACTCGACGGGCTTCGCGTAGTGGAGATCCACTGTGCCCGAGTAGCCGGGCAGCGTCACCGCCCCGTCGTCCTCGACCTTCCAGCCGAGTCCGTAGACGTTGACGTACACCTGGTAGTTCTGGATCGCCGGTGAGGCGGCGAGCGCGTCCTTGAGCTTCGTCGGGTCACCGATAGCGGTGATCTTGTAGGGAGGGGAGTAGACGCGGCCCTGGAGGATCAGGGTGTTGCCGACGCAGCGCACGGCACTGGTGGAGATCAGCCGCTGGTCCATGACCTTGATGCCCTCGGCACCCCCCTGCCAGAGGGCGTTCACCACCGCCTGGAGGTCCTGCTGGTGGATGACGAGGTAGTCGGGCTGGGGCTCGGGATAGCCGGGCAGCTTGGCCGTCGCGTTCGGCGGGGCGTCGTCGAGGGTGACCGTCACGGCCCTGCCCTTGAGCGTCTTGGTGCCCGCGTGCCGCTCCAGGGCGGCGAGTTTGGCGTCCTCGGCCTCGGTGCTGCCGTTCTCCCGGCCGGCGAGCGAGTCCACGTCGTCCCGCAGGGCGCCGTTGGACTCGTCCAGCGTCGCGTTCTTGTGGCTGCGCTCCTGAATGAGGTCGGAGAGTTTCAGCAGGGAGGCATCCGTACGGATGTTCGTCCCCTTGGCCGTGTCGAAGCTCGTGAAGAAGATGAGCCCGGCCAGCGCGAAGACGCCCGCCGTGAGAACGCGTACGGGCCGGAAACGGCGCTTACCCGGAGGAGTGGAACCCGTCCCGGGGGAGTCGGCGGAATTGCTCAACGTACCCTTATCTCCTTAGGCGCCGCGGAAGCACTACGCTAACGGACGCCCGGGGGAGCGCTCAGTGTCCCCTTGTACGCTGCCCCGGAGCCCGCCCCAGTTCCCTGCGCGGCCACGCAGCGCATCGACAGGAGAGACCCTCGTGCCGAAGTCACGTATCCGCAAGAAGGCCGACTACACGCCGCCCCCGGCGAAGCAGGCGTCCGCCATCAAGCTGACCAGCAACACCTGGGTCGCCCCGGTCATGCTGGCCATGTTCCTCATCGGTCTCGCCTGGATCGTCGTCTTCTATGTGACGGACGGCTCCCTGCCGATCGACGCGCTCGACAACTGGAACATCGTGGTCGGCTTCGGCTTCATCGCGGCCGGATTCGGTGTCTCCACGCAGTGGAAGTGACCGCTTCACCCCGCGGATGAGCAGTCGGGCAGCTTTGCCCACACCTTTCCACCGAGTTATCCACAGCAGTTGTCCACAGGTGGAAAAGAAAGACGATCTGTGGATAACCCATCGATGGTTGACGCCGGTGTGACTGACCTACCGCGATCCGGAAACCTGTTCGCCCCCTGTCCGACCTGCGGAAACTCAGGTCGATGACAGGGGGCACAGCTGTTCCCCCACACCCTGCACAAGATCCGCCACCGTCTGTGGACAACAGTGCCACTCACCTGAGGTCGGGGTGTCCTCAGGTGAGCTGAGCGGTCCTGAGCAGCGTCGTTCCCACGACGACCAGCAGCAGCAGTGCGCAGACCCCGTACTGGACGAGGTTCCGTCGCTCGCGCGGGGCGTGGACCATCGCGTAGCCGACCACCACGCCGGCGACCAGACCGCCGATGTGCGCCTGCCAGGCGATGTTGAAGCCGGGGTTGAACGTGAAGATCAGGTTGATCACCAGCAGCGCGATGATCGGACGCAGGTCGTAGTTGAGCCGGCGCATCAGGACCGCCGTCGCGCCGAAGAGGCCGAAGATCGCGCCGGAGGCGCCGAGCGAGGGCTGGTTGGGCGCCGCGAGCAGATAGCAGAGGGCACTGCCCGCCAGGCCCGAGACGAAGTAGAGCGCGAGGTAGCGGGCGCGGCCGAGGGCCGCCTCCAGCGGACCGCCGAGCCACCACAGGCTGAGCATGTTGAAGATGATGTGGACCGGACTGGCGTGCAGGAACATCGACGTCAGCATCCGGTACCACTGGCCCTCGGCCACCCCCTGGATCTCGCCTGCGAGGAAGGCGCGGCCGAAGAGGGTGAACCGGTCGGTGAACGCGTCGCCCGCCGCTTGCTGAACCACGTACAGGGCCACGTTCAGGCCGATCAGCACCTTGGTGACCAGCCGCGGGTCCCGGGCGATGGTGCCGCCCGCGAGCGTCCGGGGCTGGTTGGCGGACGGCGCATGACCCGTGCCCGATCCGCCGCGGATGCAGTCCGGGCACTGGAAGCCGACGGAGGCGCTGACCATGCACTCGGGGCAGATCGGACGCTCGCACCGCGTGCAGCGGATACCGGTCTCGCGGTCCGGGTGCCGATAGCAGGTGGGCAGGGCGTGGGCGTCCTGCGAGCCCTGGTCCCGCGGCCCCTGCGGGCTGCCGGGCGGCTGGTCCATGGGGTCCCCTCAATCTCCTACGGCGGCTCGCCCGCGCTCACACCGGTCCGTGCACGCAGCGCGCGGCCCCGTCCATCCTTACGGATGAACGGGGCGTTTGGTTCCCCGGGGGGAACCGGCCCTGCCGGGACCGTCGCATCCACGGCACGGCCCCCGGGACCGGCGGGAGCGGGTCCGGTCGGGCGCGTGCGGCGGAGCCGGGTCCGGACGCCTCAGCCTTCGCGGGTCTCGACGACGACCGACTCGATGACGACGTCGTTGACCGGACGATCGGTCCGCGGGTTGGTCTGCGCCGAGGCGATGGTGTCCACGATCTTCTGGCTGGCCGCGTCCGTGACCTCGCCGAAGATGGTGTGCTTGCGGGTCAGCCAGGCCGTCGGGGAGACCGTGATGAAGAACTGCGAGCCGTTGGTCCCCGGACCGGCGTTGGCCATGGCGAGCAGGTAGGGCTTGTTGAAGGAGAGGTCCGGGTGGAACTCGTCCTCGAACCGGTAGCCGGGGCCGCCGGTGCCGTTGCCGAGAGGATCGCCGCCCTGGATCATGAAGCCGCTGATCACCCGGTGGAAGACCGTGCCGTCGTACAGCTTCTCCCGGGACGGCTTGCCCGTCGCCGGGTCGGTCCACTCACGCTCTCCCTGGGCGAGCTCGACGAAGTTGCGGACCGTCTTGGGCGCGTGGTTCGGCAGGAGCCGGATCTCGATGTCGCCTTGGTTGGTCTTCAGGGTGGCGTAAAGCTGCTCGGCCACGATCTGCCTTCCGTTGCCTTCTCTTGACTGCCCGATCCTCGCACGGCGTGGGGCCCCCGGAGCCCGTCCGCCACCCCCGGGCGACCATCCGGGCAACGGGACGAGGAAATCGGGAGCGAGTACCGCCGGGACGGGGGCGGGGCACGGCGATCCGTGGCATTGTCGACCACAAGCTCCCGTTGCCCGAATTTTTCCGCTATCTCTGTGATCGACACCTGACCGGCCGAGGCGGATCCGCCACCCCCGGGACTCTGCGCCCGTGACCCGGATGCCCGTCCTCGCATGCCGCGGCCCTGTCGGGCGGGCATGATCCCCCTAGGGGTGGAAAGGTGAACTGTGTGTCTTTGGGGGTACCCGAACCCCCGACGTACGCCACCGAGGAGGAGGAACCCGTGACCCGCATCGACAGCGTGCGCGCCGCGACCGGCTCGGCGAAGGACAGCGTGCTGCACGCCGCGGAAGTGGTGGCGCCCTACGCCGACACCGCCAAGGACAGGGCCGCGTACTACGCGACCGAGGCTCGCGTCCGGCTCGCACCGAAGGTGGCGCAGGCCGCCGAGCAGGCCCGCGTGCAGTACGACGCCCATCTCGCCCCGCGCCTTGAGCAAGCGCTGACGCACGTTCCGCCCAAGGTCGACCATGCGGCGCAGGAGGCTGCCTTCCGCACCCGGAAGGCGGCACGGCAGGCCGCCGTCTACTCCCGGCCGAAGATCGAGCAGGCCGTGGCGGCTGCCCAGCCGGTCGGCGAGGAGGCCGCCGCCCGCGGCGTCGCGGCCATCGCCGCGCTGCGCGGACAGGTCACGCCCAAGGAGATCCAGCGACTGGTCCGCAAGCACGAGCGTCGGGCCCGGGCCGGTCGTCTCGTCAAGGGAATGGCCGTGCTGGGCATCGTCGTGGGCGGAGCCTTCGCCGTCTGGAAGTGGTGGGACAAGCAGGCCAACCCCGACTGGCTGGTGGAGCCGCCGGCAGCGACCGAGGTTCCCGAGGCCGGCCGCCTGACCTCGGTCGACGGCAGCGGCCAGTCGGACCTGGACCCCGAGGTGCAGGTCAAGGAGGCCCAGGAAGAGGCGGCCGAGCGCGACGACCTGCGCTGAGACCGACCGACGCATCTCCTCGCCGCGGGGCGGAAGACCTGAGGGTCTTCCGCCCCGCGGCGTTGTTTCACGTGGAACATGCGCCGGGCGCGCGAAGGCCCGCCCGGGCCGACTGCGCCCGCTCCGGTCGCGGTGACGTTTGCAACGGTCTTCCTGTGCAGCATCCGTGGAGATGTCGTTGACACGCTGCGCCCACCCGACTACGCGAACTCCTGCGCACCAGCTCACACAGGGGGCGCTCTCCCGGAACCGCCGGCGCCACCGCCCCCTCGACACCCGCACGGAGCCTCCGCGCAGCCCACCGGCACCACCCCTTTGCGCAAAGAAGTGCAACGCATGCAAAGGGATCGAACCGCCGGGCCCGAGAACCCGAGCGCAGGGCGTCTCCCGATCCCCCCGCTTTCCTCAGGCCCCTGCGTTCCGTGTCGGCTGCCCGCCCCACCGGGACGGGGGACTCTTCGGCGCGGGCCGGGCCGCCTCGGCCGACCCGGGCGACAAGGGCGGGCGATCAGCCGTCGGCGGGCGGAGCGGGGACCGCGACGGGCGGCGGCCGCACAGGGGACCGGCCGACGCCTTGAAGGCGTCCGGCCGGTCCGGATGTGGAGCCTAGGGGAGTCGAACCCCTGACATCTGCCATGCAAAGACAGCGCTCTACCAACTGAGCTAAGGCCCCGTAAGAGGAGCGTCCGACCACAGGAACCACCTGCCGACGGGCGCCGAGACCAGAGTACCGGGTCATCCCCGGGATCTCGCAAAAAGATAGGGGGTCCCCGTGGGCGACCACTCTCCGTAAGATGCTCGACGTGGTTCGCGACAGCGAACCACGGTACTTGGGGAAGCGATGGGGAGACGCGATGGACGCCGCACAGCAGGAAGCAACCGCGAGAGCCCGCGAGCTGCAGCGGAACTGGTACGGGGAGCCGTTGGGGGCGCTCTTCCGTAGGCTCATAGAGGACCTGGGCCTGAACCAGGCCCGTCTTGCCGGGGTGCTGGGGCTCTCCGCGCCCATGCTGTCGCAGCTGATGAGCGGCCAGCGGGCCAAGATCGGCAACCCGGCGGTGGTCCAACGGGTGCAACTCCTCCAGGATCTGGCGGGTCAGGTCGCCGACGGCAGCGTCAGCGCCGCCGAGGCGACCGAGCGGATGGACGAGATCAAGAAGTCCCAGGGGGGATCGGTGCTGAGCAACACCACGCAGTCCACGACCAGTTCGGGAGCGCCGACGGTCCGGCGCGTGGTCCGCGAGATCCAGTCCCTGCTGCGGTCGGTGGCCGCCGCGGGAGACATCATCGACGCTGCGGACACCCTCGCCCCGACCCACCCGGAGCTGGCAGAGTTCCTCCGGGTCTACGGCGCGGGCCGCACCTCCGACGCGGTGGCGCACTACCAGTCCCACCAGAACTGAGCAGTCGCCCGGCCGCCGAACACCCGGCCGCGGGGGGCCCGTAGGACCTTCAAGCCGCCGCACGTCCGGCAGCCGGGCACCTCGCAGGAGGTCTCCGGAGCCGGCGCCGAAGGGGAGCGACGCACGACCATGGGTGAGGTCTTCGCCGGCCGGTACGAACTGGTCGACCCGATCGGGCGCGGGGGAGTCGGCGCCGTCTGGCGCGCCTGGGACCACCGGCGGCGCCGTTACGTCGCCGCCAAGGTGCTCCAGCAGAGCGACGCGCACGCCCTGTTGCGCTTCGTGCGGGAACAGGCGCTGCGGATCGACCATCCGCACGTGCTGGCGCCGGCGAGCTGGGCCGCCGACGACGACAAGGTCCTGTTCACCATGGACCTGGTCGCCGGAGGCTCGCTCGTGCACCTGGTCAACGACTACGGCCCGCTGCCCCCCGACTTCGTCCTCACCCTGCTCGACCAGCTTCTCGCGGGCCTCGCCGCCGTCCACGCGGAGGGAGTCGTGCACCGCGACGTCAAACCCGCCAACGTGCTGCTCGAAGCCACCGGGACGGGCCGCCCCCGACTGCGGCTGTCGGACTTCGGCATCGCGATGCGGCTGGGCGAGCCGCGCCTCACCGAGACCGACTACGTGGTGGGAACCCCCGGCTACCTCGCCCCGGAGCAGCTGCTCGGCTCCGAACCCGACTTCCCCGCGGACCTGTTCGCAGCCGGTCTGGTCGCCCTCTACCTGCTGGAGGGAGCGAAGCCCGACGCCAAGGCCCTGATCGAGTACTTCGCCGAACACGGCACGCCCCCGGCTCCCCGCGGCATACCCGAGCCCCTGTGGCAGGTGGTGGCGGCCCTCCTCCAGCCGGACCCCGACGCGCGCTTTCGAACCGCCACCGGGGCCCGTAAGGCGCTCGCGGCAGCGGCCGAACTGCTTCCCGGCCCCGGCCCCGACGACGAGCTGGTCGAGGTGTTCGACCAACTCGGCCCGCTGCCCCGGGGCTTCGGCCCGCAGGGTCCTCTCGAAAAGGGTTCGCCCGCGGTGCCGCCCGGCGGGAACCCGGCAGCCGTGCACTCCCCCGGGCACCCGGACAGCACGGCGGCGCACCTCGGTCCGAGCCCGCGCGAGAGCGCCCGCCGGAGCGCCGGCGGCGCCACAGGCGGCACGGAGCACGAGCCACCGGACAGCGGGCCCGACACACCCACCGGCACCGGACCGGGCAGCCACAACGACACGGACGACGGCACAGCCGGCGGCGGCCCCGCGTTCCGGTCGAACCCGCCGCTCCCGCACCCCGCAGCCGACGGCTCCGTCTCCGACGGCGTTCCGGTCCGGCCCGACCCCGACAGCGGGGCCGCACCCCACCTCGGCGGCGGACGCACCGCGGACGCGCACCCCGCTCCCTCCCAGCGCGTCCCGGGGCCCCGCCCCGGGACGCGCGGCGCCGCGGACTCCGCACCCGCCTCGTCCACGCCCTCGACCGCAATGTCCGAGACCGGCAGCTTCCACCTGCCCCCGCCCAGGCCCTCCGGTACGAACGCCGCCCCGGCGCCGTCTCCGTACGAGGGCGGCGCGCAACTCCCGCACCCGCACGCTGCCGACCGGTCGGGGGAGCGTCCGCCCGAGGTCCACCGGACCGCGGGCGAGCCCCCGTCCCCCGCGCCCCGCGTCTCGGCGCCGCTCCCCCCTCTCGCTCCGCCGTCCGCCTCGCAGCAGGTGCCCGCCTCCCCGCGTCCCGCGCCTCCGGCGGCCCGTCGGCCCGATCCCCGGGCCGTCCCGGCGCCGCAGGACCCGCCCACCCCCACGGCCCCGTACACCTCTCGGTCCGCTCAGGCTCCGTACACCCGGGTCGCGCCCCCGGCGGGGCGGCGACGAGGCGGGAGAGCCCGGCCGCGCCCGGGGCCGCCCGCGCGGGTCGCGATGTCGATGCTGGTGCTGGCGCTGGCCTGCTTCGCCGTGGGTTTCTGGGCGCTGTCCCGGATCTGACGGCCGACCGGACCACCCCCACGGCGCCGGCCCCGGTGTCCCGGGAGGGACGTCACCTCTGTCGCCCGCCGCCGGAGTACGCGGCCCACCCGGGCTCGTGGCGCACGGCACGGCAGTTCCCCGCGCACGACGGGCGAACGGCGCGCGGGCTCCGTGGCGCGCCGAGAGCGACGGGCGCGGGGTTTCCCGGCGGCGGGCCGACAGGCGGAACGAGTCACCCGTTCCGCGAGGCCTCGTGGTTCCGCACCGCGCGACGCGAAGCCGGTGCCGTGTCCGCCTCGGCGTCCGTCGACGCGAGCCCGTAGGCGGGCAGCGGCCCTCGCCGCGCGGCCACGGTCCACGCTCCGAGCGTCAGGACCAGCAGGCTGCCCGCACCGATACCGCCCACGGCCAGCAGTTTCATGAGGAGACGCCCGCCGTCGCCGGCCCGGGCGCCCGTCCGCCCTCCCGCCGCACGGGCGGCCTCCGCCTCGGCGTCGAACACGTCCGGTGGGTCGGCCCGCCCGGCGTAGGCGGGCCCGGGCCGTGGCGATCCGCTCACGCGCACCCGCAGGGTCAGCCCGAACGGTCCGTCGCCGAAGCGGTCGGCGACCTGCTCGGCGAGGTGGACCACGAGGTAGTAGGACCCCGCGAAGCGCATACCGCTCACGCGGTCGCTGAGCGCGTACCGGTTCTCGTAGGCGACGGGAGGGAGCGAGGCGAGCGCGGCGGTCCGCTGCCGCCCGTCGTATCCCGCGCCGACATCGTCGACGAAGCCGCGCACGGGGTTGTAGAGGGACACGGCGAGGGCGGTTCCCACATAACCGTCGCCCCCCGGCGAACTCCCCAGTTCGGCGGTGGCGTGGAACTGCTGGCCCCAGTCGACGGGGACCTTGTAGAAGCGGGTCTCTCCCGGGCTGACGCGGTCCCCCCACACGCCCTGGCCGAGGGGGGTCGCGCCGTGGAAGCCCGCGCCCCCGCCGCGCCGCCGCGGCGTTCCCGTGAGCGCCTCCGGGGAGGCGGAGTCCCATGCCTCCGGGGCACGCGTGGCGGCCGGCGCCTTCCTCAGCCCGGGTTCCGACACATAGGCGAGTTCCAGGTCCCAGGCCCGCGCGGCCGAGCCGGACGGATCGGCCGTGGGCGACCTGTCCGACGCACCCCCGGACGACGTGCCCGCTCCACTGCGTTCGACGACCACGAAGTACGTGCCGGCCGCCTGACAGGCGTACCGCTTCCCACCCGTCTCCCGGGCCGCCGACGCGGCGATGGGGTGCGGACTCTGGGTGGCGCCGAAGTGGGCGCTGCCGGAGGGGGAGCAGCTGCGGCCGTCGCCGTCCTGGAGGGAGACCTTGAGACCGTCCGCATAGGAGACGCTCGCCCCCGGCCGGGGGACCGCGGTGGCGGAGACGTACGCGGTGGAGTCGGCGTCGAGTTCGAGACGGTAGTAGAGCCTGCCGCCGCGCCCCGGGGGCCCGATGGAACTCCGGTACGTGTGCCCCGCTTCGAGGCGTACGGAGCCGGTGGTGTCCTCGGCTCCCCGGACACCGGCGGAGCCGGGGGCGAAGGAGTACGGGTCCGGCGCGCCCTGTGCGGCCCAGCCGTGCGGAGCGAGGGCCGACCACAGCACGGCCGCCGACGCGACCGTGAGCGCCCCGCGGCGCCCGTTCCCCGCCCGCCTGTTCGGCGTGCGCACCCCCATGACGCGCCACCCCTCGTCGAAAAGCCCCCTGGCGTGGCCCATCCTGCCTCCTCGGCCACCGCGGCACCGGGCTATCCCGGGGAGCGGCCGAAAGGGAACGGCCGTACGGCCATCAGGTGGTCCCGGCGCCCCGCGCCCCGGCCCCGCAGGCCCGCGGGCGCCCCGGAAAACACAGGACCCCGGCCGCGGGGCGGCCGGGGTCTGCTCTGAGACCGGTGTCGGGACTCACGAACCCGTGGGCACGGAGTCGGTCGCCTCCGTCCACAGATCCTGCTCGGCGCGATCCGCCTGGATCTGGCGGTACACGAGGAGCCCGCCGATGGCGGCCAGTGCGACCAGGAGAAGCTTCTTCACCGCGCGACCTCGTCTTTCGTTGACGTAGGGGACCTCTGGCGCCCGACTATACACACCGGCCGATACCGATCGGTGACCTGGATCGGCCCTCAACTCCGGCCCCGGGGAGACCAGTACGGCCCGGGCGAGCCGCCCTGACCGGAGGGTCGCCACTCGTAACAGGACGTGACATTCTCCGCAATTCAGGGATCTTCCCGGGCCTTTGCGGCCATCCGGGTGGTGTTCATCTGAACATCAACGCGCCACGGGCGTCGGTCCACCACTTCACGGTCGGCATACACATCATGAGGAAAGTACGCAAATCGCCTGACCTGAAAGTGAGGGGCCATGACGCAGAACAAGGTCATGAAGCTCTGGACCGCGGTCGTCACCGCGTTCCTGGCTCTGTGCACGACGCTCGGACTGATCACGACCACCGCGGCCGCCGCGTCCGCCGCAGTACCGCAGGCCGCCGCGGCCGGCAACACCGAGGCGGTCGCCGCCACGCAGGCGGTCGCCCCCTGGGCGCCGGTCCTCAACCGGGCGCTGCCACCGACGATGAAGCAACGGATCCGCGCCGAGGCCCACGGTTCCTCGCCGAGCTGCCGCCACCGCGCGCCGGCCGAGGAGGACGCGGCGGACGGCGCCGCCCTCACCGAGGCCGGGAGCACCGCCGAACCCCCCTGTTCCGAGCCCGCGGCCCTCACCGGTCCCGTCGCGGACCCGATGGCGCCCGAGCTCACCGCTTCCCTCCCCCTCCAGCGCTGACCGGCGCGAGCACGAACACGCGGAACACCGTACGGAGCACGCGGCCGTGCGGGGACCGGACCGCGAACGCGGCGTGGGAAGCAGCCGCAGCACCAGAGCACCGACCCGGGCACGGAACCGCACGAAACCCCGGAACGGAGACGAGCCACGGGCCGCCACAGGCCCCGGCACGGACCCCGGCCGCGGACCTCGCGCACCGCACCCGTACAGGGAACCCGACCGTGGACCGAGCGGGAACCCCAGCGAACCGTGCATGGGAACCCGGACGCGAGATCCGGCATGCCACCGGGTCCGGACGCCCTTCCGCCCCTCCGTGCCCCTGCCTGCACCTCCGCGGAACCCGGGACCCTCACCCCGGTGTTCACGCCTGCCGTAGTCGTTCTCCGCATCACCCGCGGCGGCCGTCACCGCCGTCCCGCATCCCTCGGCACCTCGCGGTGCCGTCCGGCGGGCCCGGTACGACCGGACAGGCCGACGGCGCCACCGACCACCACCCGGCACGGCCCGGCGCGGCACCTGCCGCCCTTGCCCCGGCTTCGGCCGGACCCGGCACGAGCACTCTGCACAGAGCCCCTGACGTAGCGGCGAACTTGCGTACAAAGCACCCAGGGCAAAGGCCCGGCGACTCCCACGAGTTGCCGGGCCTTTCACGTCGTCGTCCGGCCGGGCACACCACCTCGCCCCGACCCGCCGGGGAGACCGCCGCCCCGAGGCTCCGCGCCTCACAGCGCGGGCCCACGGGCGTCGCTCCCGGACTTCTGGAGCCACACCGGCATCGGGGCGAACGAGGCCCTCCGGCACGGCCTCCCACGCCCCCTCCCATTCGCTCCCCCGAACCCGGACCACCGCCGACGCTCCCCCCGGCCCACCGGGGCACGGCACCCCGCCGCCCAGACAACGCAAAGACCCCCAACCGGTACCGGCTGGGGGTCTTGATGCTGTGGGGCTAACAGGATTTGAACCTGTGGCCTCATCCTTATCAGGGATGCGCTCTAACCAACTGAGCTATAGCCCCGCCGCGCTGTGGGTGTGTGTCCCGCGCGCTGACCTCTGAAGATTAGCGCACGACGTGGCCAGTCCCAAAATCGATGGTCAGCGGGCGTTCGAGCGGGCCCTCACTCGTCCTCCGCGAGGGTCAGCTCGACACCGCCGACGAAGCCGGCGGAGAGGTTGTAGATGAACGCGCCGAGGGTCGCGAGAGCCGTCGCGAGGACGACGTCGATGACCGCGATGACGGACGTGAACATCAGGACGTGCGGCAGGGAGAGGAACGACTGGAGGTCGAAGCCGTTCGACTCGTTGGAGCCCGTCGCCTCGGAGATCGTGCCGCCGACGGTCGAGAAGACGCCCATGGCGTCCATGACCATCCACAGCACGGTCGCGGCCACGATCGTGCAGATGCCGAGCGCGATGGACAGCAGGAAGCTGACCTTCATCACCGACCACGGGTCGGCCTTGGCCACCCGCAGCCTCGCCTTGCGGGTACGGGGCGTGGTGCGGGCGCCGGTGCGCGGCCGGCGGACGGCGCCCGCGGGCGCCTGTGCCGGGTACGCCTGCGGCGGGTGGTAGGGCTGGGCCGACTGCTGCCCGTTCCGCTCGCCCGGCAGCGGGGAGCCCGGCGCCGCCGGTCCCGCCGACGCCGCGCCCGGCGCCGAGGGCGCCCCGACCGGGGCCGCCTGCCCGCCCGCGTGATGCTGGGCCTGCCGGCCTCGGGTGTCCGTCACAGTTCCCCCCTGGGATCCATGAGAGTCATGGGAGTCGTCCGCATCCCTGGCGGTGCCACGGCCGCCGTCCGTGTCCGTACCGGTCGATCCGGCGCCCGTGGCTCCGCTCACGATGAACTCACTCCTCGCGCTACTCGGCCGAGGACGGATCGCCCTCTTCCGTGCCGACGGCCTCCACGCCCTCGGCGACGTCGTCGACGGCTACTGCGCCGTCGACCTCCTCCGCCTCACGACCGGCCTCGGCGTTACGTGCGATGCCGACGACGGCATCGCGCTTGCCCAGGTTGATCAGTTGGACGCCCATGGTGTCACGGCCCGTCTCCCTGACCTCGTTGACTCGCGTACGAATCACACCGCCGGACAGTGTGATGGCGAGGATCTCGTCGGTCTCCTCGACCACCAGCGCACCGACGAGCGAGCCGCGGTCCTCCACGATCTTGGCGGCCTTGATGCCCAGGCCACCGCGACCCTGGACGCGGTACTCGTCGACGTTGGTCCGCTTCGCGTACCCACCGTCTGTGGCAGTGAACACGAACGTACCGGGTCGAACAACATTCATCGAGAGCAGCTCGTCGCTCTCGCGGAAACTCATGCCCTTGACGCCCGAGGTCGCACGCCCCATCGGTCGCAGAGCGTCGTCCGTGGCCGTAAACCTGATCGACTGTGCCTTCTTGCTGATCAGCAGCAGATCATCCTCGGCCGAGACCAGCTCGGCTCCGATCAGTTCGTCATCGGATCCGTCCTCCGTCTCACGGAGATTGATCGCGATGACACCGCCCGAGCGGGGCGAATCGTAATCCTTGAGAGGCGTCTTCTTGACCAGTCCGCCCTTGGTGGCGAGCACCAGATACGGGGCCGCCTCGTAGTCGCGGATGGCGAGGATCTCGGCGATCGCCTCGTCCGGCTGGAAGGCCAGCAGGTTGGCGACGTGCTGGCCGCGGGCCTCCCGCCCGGCGTCCGGGAGTTCGTACGCCTTGGCCCGGTAGACGCGGCCCTTGTTGGTGAAGAACAGCAGCCAGTGGTGCGTGGTCGACACGAAGAAGTGGTCGACGATGTCGTCCTGCTTCAGCTTGGTGCCGCGGACGCCCTTGCCGCCGCGCTTCTGCGAGCGGTAGTCCTCGGTCTTCGTCCGCTTGATGTAGCCGCCGCGCGTGATGGTGACGACGATGTCCTCTTCGGCGATCAGGTCCTCGATGGACATGTCGCCGTCGAACGGCACCAGCTTGGAACGGCGGTCGTCGCCGAACTTCTCGACGATCGCGGCGAGCTCCTCGCTGATGATCTCGCGCTGGCGCACCGGCGACGCGAGGATCGCGTTGTACTCGCGGATCTTCGCCTGGAGCTCGTCGTGCTCCTGGATGATCTTCTGGCGCTCCAGGGCGGCCAGCCGGCGAAGCTGCATCTCCAGGATCGCGTTCGCCTGGATCTCGTCGATCTCCAGGAGGCCCATCAGGCCCTCACGCGCGATCTCCACGGTGTCACTGCGCCGGATGAGGGCGATGACCTCGTCGATGGCGTCCAGGGCCTTCAGCAGGCCGCGCAGGATGTGCGCCCGCTCCTCGGCCTTGCGCAGCCGGAACTTCGTCCTGCGGACGATGACCTCGATCTGGTGCGCGACCCAGTGGCGGATGAACGCGTCCAGCGAGAGCGTGCGCGGCACCCCGTCGACGAGCGCCAGCATGTTCGCGCCGAAGTTCGTCTGGAGGTCGGTGTGCTTGTAGAGGTTGTTCAGGACGACCTTGGCGACCGCGTCCCGCTTGAGCACGATCACGAGGCGCTGGCCGGTCCGGGAACTCGTCTCGTCCCGGACGTCCGCGATGCCGCCGATCTTGCCGTCCTTGACGAGGTCGGCGATCTTCTGGGCCAGGTTGTCGGGGTTGACCTGGTAGGGGAGCTCGGTGACCACCAGGCACTGGCGGTTCTGGATCTCCTCGACCGCGACGACCGCCCGCATGGTGATGGAGCCGCGGCCCGTGCGGTATGCCTCCTCGATGCCCTTGCGGCCGACGACGAGGGCGCCCGTGGGGAAGTCCGGGCCCTTGATGCGCTCGATGAGGGCGTCGAGGAGTTCCTCGTGGGAGGCCTCGGGGTTCTCCAGGTACCACTGCGCCCCGGCCGCGACCTCGCGCAGGTTGTGCGGCGGGATGTTGGTCGCCATGCCGACCGCGATGCCGGCGGAGCCGTTGATCAGCAGGTTCGGGAAGCGGGAGGGCAGGACGGTCGGCTCCTGGGAGCGCCCGTCGTAGTTGTCGGTGAAATCGACGGTCTCCTCGTCGATGTCACGGACCATCTCCATGGACAGCGGCGCCATCTTGCACTCGGTGTACCGCATGGCGGCGGCCGGGTCGTTGCCCGGGGAACCGAAGTTGCCGTTGGAGTCCACCAGGGGCATCCGCATCGACCACGGCTGCGCCAGGCGGACCAGCGCGTCGTAGATCGAGGAGTCGCCGTGCGGGTGGTAGTTGCCCATGACGTCGCCGACGACGCGGGCGCACTTGTAGAAGCCCTTCTCGGGCCGGTACCCGCCGTCGTACATGGCGTACAGGACGCGGCGGTGGACGGGCTTGAGGCCGTCCCGCACGTCGGGCAGCGCGCGCGACACGATGACGGACATCGCGTAGTCGAGGTACGAGCGCTGCATCTCGGTCTCGAGCCCGACGGGCTCGACGCGCAGGACGGTCTCGCCGGCCTCTGCGGGCGTGCTGGGGGTGTTCTCGTCGGCCATTGCTGGTGAAGATCCTTTCTGACGCGGTCAGCTGAGACCGACTCAGATGTCGAGGAAGCGGACGTCCTTGGCGTTGCGCTGGATGAACGCGCGGCGGGCCTCGACGTCCTCGCCCATCAGGACCGAGAACAGGTCGTCGGCCTGGGCGGCGTCGTCGAGGGTGACCTGGCCGAGGACGCGGTGCTCCTGGTCCATGGTCGTGATGCGCAGTTCCTCGGCGTTCATCTCGCCGAGACCCTTGAAGCGCTGGACCGAGTCGTCCTTGACGCGCTTGCCGTTCTGCCGGCCCAGCTCGATCAGCGCGTCCCGCTCACGGTCCGAGTACGCGTACTCGAAGTCGTCGCGGCCCCACTTGATCTTGTAGAGCGGCGGGCGGGACAGGAACACGTGACCGGCCTCGACCAGCGGCCGCATGAAGCGGAACAGGAAGGTCAGCAGCAGCGTGTTGATGTGCTGGCCGTCGACATCGGCGTCCGCCATCAGGATGATCTTGTGATAGCGCAGCTTCTCGATGTCGAAGTCCTCGTGGACCCCGGTGCCGAAGGCGGAGATCAGCGCCTGGATCTCCTGGTTCTGCAGGATCTTGTCGATCCGCGCCTTCTCGACGTTGAGGATCTTGCCCCGGATCGGGAGGATGGCCTGGTACTGCGGGTTGCGGCCGGACTTGGCCGAGCCGCCGGCGGAGTCACCCTCGACGATGAAGATCTCGCACTTGGTGGGATCGTTCGACTGGCAGTCGGACAGCTTGCCCGGCAGGGACGCCGACTCCAGCAGGCCCTTGCGGCGGGTGAGGTCACGCGCCTTGCGGGCCGCCACCCGCGCGGTGGCCGCCTGGATGGACTTCCGGATGATGTCCACGGCCTCGTTCGGATTGCGGTCCAGCCAGTCGTTGAGGTGCTCGTAGACCGCGCGCTGGACGAAGGTCTTCGCCTCCGTGTTGCCCAGCTTGGTCTTGGTCTGGCCCTCGAACTGCGGCTCGCTCAGCTTGACCGAGATGATCGCCGTCAGACCCTCGCGGATGTCGTCGCCCGTGAGGTTGTCGTCCTTCTCGCGGAGCAGCTTCTTGTCCCGCGCGTACTTGTTGATGAGCGAGGTCAGCGCCGCACGGAAGCCCTCCTCGTGCGTACCGCCCTCGTGCGTGTGGATGATGTTGGCGAAGGAGTAGACGCCCTCGCTGTACCCGCTGTTCCACTGCATCGCGACCTCAAGGGACAGGCTCTTGTCCTTGTCCTCCGCCTCCAGGTCGATGACGGTGGGGTGCACCGCCTCTCCCTTGCGGGAGTTGAGGTACTTCACGAAGTCGACGATGCCGCCCTCGTAGTGGTACGTGACGGACTTGACCTCGTCCTTCTCGTCCGCGCCCGCCTCGTCCGCGCCCGCGGTGGCCTTGGCCGACTCGCGCTCGTCGGTGAGCCTGATCGTCAGGCCCTTGTTCAGGAACGCCATCTCCTGGAAACGCCGCGAGAGGGTCTCGAAGGAGTAGTCCGTGGTCTCGAAGATGTCGGGGTCGGCCCAGAAGGTGACCGAGGTGCCCGTCTCCTCCGTGGCCTCGTGCCGGACCAGCGGGGCGGTCGGCACGCCCATCTTGTAGTCCTGGGTGTGCCGGTGGCCGTCCGTCCTGACCTCGACGGCGACCTTGCTCGACAGGGCGTTCACGACGGAGACGCCGACGCCGTGCAGACCACCGGAGACCGCGTACCCGCCGCCGCCGAACTTGCCGCCCGCGTGCAGCACGGTCAGCACGACCTCCAGGGCCGGCTTGCCCTCGGACGCGACGATGCCCACGGGGATGCCCCGGCCGTTGTCGACGACGCGGACGCCGCCGTCCGGGAGGATCGTGACGTCGATCGTGTCGGCGTGGCCGGCGAGCGCCTCGTCGACCGAGTTGTCCACCACCTCGTACACGAGGTGGTGGAGTCCGCGCTCACCGGTCGAGCCGATGTACATGCCGGGTCGCTTGCGGACCGCGTCCAGACCCTCGAGGACGGTGATGGCGCTGGCGTCGTACGAGGCCGTGGCCTCGGTGCCGACGCCGGCGTCGGTGGACGGGATGTTCTCGTTGGGGTTGCCGGAATCGGCCACGAAGCGCCCTTTCTGGCACAGCACGAGCCGGACTGCCGGCGGGTGGCCGGAGCGGCTGCGGCATGTTGCGTTGGTAAGCCTGAGTCAGCGTTGCTCGGTGCGTCCCACAAGTGGGGCGGGATTAGCCTCCAGTCTACCGGTAGCGCCGACAGTGATGGGGGTTTGCCGGTACCTGAGTCCGCATGTGCCGCCCTGAACCGGACTCGGCCGACTCCCCATATACGGACCCGGGCCCAAAGAGGCTCACAGCGGCACTCAGCGCTTCCAGGTGTCAACCCTTGGCTACTGGGAAGTCAGGTCGCTCTTCGCAACCGCATCCGGTTGCCGCCGGCGCCCCGGCGATCACGGCAGGATCGGTCGTCCGCGGTGCCGGAAACGGGTCTCCCGGTCCGCCGGGCACCCCTCTGAACAGGGAAGACGCCGGATCTCACCGATCACCGCGCGGGACGCGCGGCACGACGTCCGGTCCGTGCGGGGTGCGCCGGCCCGGCGGCGCACCCCGCACGGCGACGGCGGACGGCCGGGATGGACGGGGCGCGAGGCGAACCGCGGGACGGTCGGGAGGCAGCCGTGGGGCGGCGGGCGGCGGACCGCCGAACCCAGCGCCCACCGCGCGCGGCTCATCCGTAGGTGTCGCCGGGACCCTTGCTGCCGGGAGCCCGCAGCGGGCCGTACCGGCGCTCGGGGCCTCCCGGCCCCAGCACCTTGATCAGCCGCACGGCGCCGTGGCCGAGGTCCTGGTTCAGCCGCGCGACGAGCTGGGGGGCCAGCAGCCGCAACTGCGTCGCCCAGGCGGTGGAGTCGCACTGCACGGTCAGCACCCGCTCGGCCGGGTCCTCGTCGTAGCGCAGCGGGACGCAGTGCTTGGCCAGGTCCTCGCCGACGATCTGCGGCCAGCGCCCCATCACACCGCCCACGGCGGCGGGGGTCTCCCAGCCGCGCTCGGTGAGCAGCCGGTTGATGGCCGCGCCGAGCGCCATGGGGTCACGGCCGTCGGCCGCCGCGCCGGAGCGCAGGCCACCACCGCGGCGGGCCTGCTTCCGCTGCTGTGCCGCGTCCCCGCGCGCGCGGGCCTGCTCCTTGGCGGCGCGCAGCGCCACCCGCGCGAGGTCGACGCCGGAGGGTTCGGGCGCCCTCGCGCGCGTGCCGTCGCCGGACCCGCCCCCGGCACCCGTTCCCGGTGTGTTCTCCGTCATACGCGCTCGACCGTGCCCTCGGACACCGCGTACCGCGTGCCGGCCAGGACCCCGGGCACGTCGTCGTCCACCGCGGCCGTCACCAGCACCTGCTCGCCGTCGGCGACGAGTTCCGCGAGCCGCTCCCGGCGCCGGCTGTCGAGTTCGGCGAACACGTCGTCGAGGACCAGCACCGGTTCGTTGCCCTCGGCCCGCAGCAGGTCGTAGGAGGCGAGGCGGAGCGCGAGCGCGTAGGACCAGGACTCGCCGTGGGAGGCGTACCCCTTGGCGGGGAGCCGGCCGAGCTTGAGCACCAGGTCGTCGCGGTGCGGTCCCACGAGGGTCACCCCGCGCTCGATCTCGGACGGGCGGGACTCCTCCAGGGCGGTGACGAGCTGGGCGTGGAGTTCCTCGCGCGTGTGGCCCGTCATGCCGGGCGAGGATGCCTTGTACTCCAGGGACAGAGGCCCGCCGCCGGGCGCGAGCTGCTCGTAGGCCTTGTCGGCCAGCGGCTGGAGGGCCGCGACCAGGTCCAGGCGCCGGGCGAGCAGTTCGGCACCCACGCGTGCGAGGTGCTGGTCCCAGACGTCGAGCGTCGACAGGTCCAGGGTGCGTCCGCCGTGCCGGCGGGCCAGCGCGGCCGACTTCAGCAGGGTGTTGCGCTGCTTGAGCACGCGGTCGTAGTCGGAGCGGACGCCCGCCATGCGCGGGGAGCGCGCGGTGATCAGCTCGTCGAGGAAGCGGCGCCGCTCGCCGGGATCGCCCTTGACCAGGGCGAGGTCCTCGGGCGCGAACAGCACGGTCCGCACGATGCCGAGCACGTCGCGCGGCCTGACCTGCGAGGACCGGTTGATCCGGGCGCGGTTGGCCTTGCCCGGGTTCAGCTCCAGTTCGACGAGCTGCCGGCGCTCTCCCTGGCGGACGTCGGCCCGGACGATCGCGCGCTCGGCCCCCATCCGGACCAGGGGGGCGTCCGAGGAGACGCGGTGGCTGCCGAGGGTGGCGAGGTAGCCGACGGCCTCGACCAGGTTCGTCTTGCCCTGGCCGTTGGGGCCGACGAACGCGGTGACGCCCGGATCGAGCGGAACCTCGACCCGGGCGTACGAGCGGAAGTCGGCCAGCGACAGGTGCGTGACGTGCATGGTCGTTCGCCGACCTCCCCCAGCGTGGTGTTTCCGGTTTCCCTCCCGGGGCCGGGTCGCCCCGGACCCCGGGTCCATCCCCGGCCGTGGACAGCCGGGCCGCCCCGGGCGCGCGGCCCGGGGCGTCGATCAGGCCTTCTCGACCGCGTGGCCGCCGAACTGGTTGCGCAGCGCCGCGATCATCTTCATCTGCGGCGAGTCGTCCTGCCGCGAGGCGAAGCGGGCGAAGAGCGACGCGGTGATCGCGGGGAGCGGCACCGCGTGGTCGATGGCGGCCTCCACCGTCCACCGGCCCTCGCCGGAGTCCTGTGCGTAGCCCTTGAGCTTCTCCAGGTGCTCGTCCTCGTCCAGCGCGTTCACGGCGAGGTCGAGCAGCCAGGAGCGGATGACCGTGCCCTCCTGCCAGGAGCGGAAGACCTCCCGCACGTCCGTCACGGAGTCGGCCTTCTCCAGCAGCTCCCAGCCCTCGGCGTACGCCTGCATCATGGCGTACTCGATGCCGTTGTGGACCATCTTCGCGAAGTGGCCCGCGCCGACCTTGCCCGCGTGCACCGCGCCGAAGTCGCCCTCCGGCTTGAGCGCGTCGAAGACGGGCTGCACCTTGGCGACGTTCTCGGGGGTGCCCCCGTACATCAGGGCGTAGCCGTTCTCCAGGCCCCAGACGCCGCCGGAGACACCGCAGTCGACGAAGCCGATACCCTTGATGCCCAGCTCGACGGCGTGCTTCTCGTCGTCCGTCCAGCGCGAGTTGCCGCCGTCCACGACGACGTCGCCCGGCTCCAGCAGGGCCGCGAGTTCGTCGATGGTGGACTGGGTCGCGGCGCCGGCGGGGACCATCACCCACACCACACGCGGGCCCTTGAGCCTGCCCACCAGGTCTTCCAGGCTGTTGACGTCCGCGAGGTCCGGGTTGCGGTCGTATCCGATGACGGTGTGGCCGGCGCGGCGGATCCGCTCGCGCATGTTGCCGCCCATCTTGCCGAGGCCGACGAGACCGAGCTCCATCAGTTGGTTCCTTAGGGGTTGCGACGTGGCGTGGGGGCACTCTCGTACCCGGGTCCGAGCCTAGACCCGGGGGTAGCACCCACGCCTTTCGGGCACCCGGGGAACACCTGCGCATTTGGGGGCAGAGCCGCTCAGACGTGTACTCCGTCCGTGGTGCGCGCCCCGCCGGTCCGGTGGGACCGGCGGGCCGGGGCCGTCAGCCCGAGAGGCGGACCGGCATGATCAGGTACTTGTAGGCCTCGTCCGCCTCGGCGTCCAGGGCCGGCTTGCCGCTCAGCAGGGCGGGCTTGGTGGAGGTGGTGAAGGACAGCTGGGCGACCGGGGAGTCGATGGCGCTCAGGCCGTCGAGCAGGAACGTCGGGTTGAAGGCGATCGAGACGTCGTCGCCCTCCAGCTGGGCGTCGACCCTTTCCACAGCCTGTGCGTCGTCGCTGGAGCCGGCCTCCAGGATCAGCACGCCCTGCTCGAAGCTGAGGCGCACCGGGGTGTTCCGCTCGGCCACCAGGGCGACGCGCTTGACGGCCTCCACGAACGGCGCGGTCTCGATGACGGCGATCGAGTTGAACTCCGTCGGGAACAGCGAGCGGTACTTCGGCAGATCGCCCTCGAGCAGCCGGGTGGTCGTCCGCCGCCCGGCCCCCTCGAAGCCGATGAGCCCCTCGCCGGCGCCGGAGCCGGAGAGCGCCAGGATGACGCTGTCGCCGCTGGTGAGGGCCTTGGCGGTGTCGAGCAGGGTCTTGGCGGGCACCAGGGCCACCGCGGACGCCTCGGGGTTCTCGGGCTTCCACAGGAACTCGCGGACGGCGAAGCGGTACCGGTCGGTGGACGCCAGGGTGACCGTGTCGCCCTCGATCTCGATCCGCACACCGGTGAGCACGGGGAGCGTGTCGTCGCGGCCCGCGGCGATGGCCACCTGGGCGGCGGCGGAGGCGAAGACCTCGCCCGGGACGGTGCCCGTCGCCGACGGCATCTGCGGAAGGGCCGGGTACTCCTCCACAGGCAGTGTGTGGAGGGTGAAGCGCGACGAGCCGCAGACCACGGTCGCCCGTACACCGTCTGTGGAGATCTCCACCGGCCGGTTGGGCAGGGCGCGGCAGATGTCGGCGAGGAGCCGGCCGGAGACGAGGACGGTGCCCTCCTCGTCGACCTCGGCGTCCACCGAGACCCGCGCCGAGACCTCGTAGTCGAAGCTGGAGAGGCTCAGCGCGCCCTCCTCGGCCTTCAGAAGGAGGCCGGCGAGCACAGGCGCCGGCGGACGGGCCGGGAGGCTGCGTGCCGCCCAGGCCACTGCCTCCGCGAGTACGTCGCGTTCCACCCGGATCTTCACCGTTGCCGCCTCCGTCTGTTGCCGGCGCTCTCGCCCTGCTGGCCTTCGTCGTCTGACTCGGTGTCGTTCGGTCCTGTGAGGGGAAGGACACCGGGGACCAGTCTGACGCACCGCGCTGACAGTCGGTGCCCCTCGGGGTCAAGTCGTGCCGAGCGGCAGTCGAGCCTCGGAGAGCGAGTTGTGCACAGCCCCGTCTTCGAAACGGTTCCCAGGCTCTCTCTAGTTGGTCTTAGTAGTAGGCCCTGTGGATACCGTGGATAACCCCGTTTTCGCAGCTCAGAGGCGGTTTTTTGTCCACCGGCCCTGTGGGTGGGGGCGGTGGACAACCCGGCGTCTCTGTGGACGGGGAAAAGTTCTGCACACACGATGCACAGCCGGGGGCCACTTCTCCCCAGCGTCGTCCCCAGCTTTACCCCCGTTCCCCACAGCCCAATCCGGCACCTTGGTGTGACGCCTTTCACTCGACCCGGTGAGATGTCGCGTCACCTTGCCGAACAGTGGACAGAGGTGTGGAGAAGTTGGAGATCGCTGGGGACAACAGGCTCGCATCTGTGGGCCGCCGGTGGACAACTCGATGCACACCCTGTGGATCCATTCGTCGTCCACAGTCTGTGGAAAGTCTTTGTCCACGAATCCACAGGTGGCTGACCTGGTCTGATGGTCCTTCAACAGGCCCGCCTGTGGACACGATAGGGACAACTTCCCGGTCCCCAGGATGTGGACGCCAGAAAGTCACCGAATCTGTGGAGAGTGGCCGTAACCCCGCGAAGATTCGAACAGAAGGTGTCGCCCCGGTAGCGGTGATCGAGGGGTGAGGCGCCTTCGGAAGCGGCTTCAGGGCGCTTCCGGCCGCACACGAGAGCGCTTCCGCGGCACGTGGGGAACCGTCACTCGCGCCGTGGCACGGTCCCGGGACGCCCGGCGGGACCGGTCGGAGGCGACGCGGTCGGCGGGGCCGCCCACCCGGACGGGGACCCGGGCGCCCGGACGCACGGGGGCCGCGCCCTCTGCCGGACGCGGCGAACGAGGGGCGGGCGGGGAACGGCGACGCCGGCCCGCCTGAGCGAGCCGCCGAGCACCGAGGGGTGGGGGGGGGGGGGGCCGGGCCCCCCCCCGGGGGGCCCCCCCGGCGGGCGCGGGGCCCGCCCCCCCCCCCCCGTCCTCCCCGGGTG
>NZ_JBICWL010000004.1:221539-242959 GCF_043199735.1 Streptomyces sp. NPDC048566 | reverse complement strand
GGGGGGGGGGGGGCACGGGCGCCGCCGCCCCCCCCGCCCGCCCCGCCCCCCCCGGGGGGGGCCCCGGCCCCCCCCGCCCCCACCCCTCGGTGGACGCCGCGGTCGGCTCGGATACCGAGCCGACCCGTCCTCGTCAGCCGTTCTTGATGCGGTTGGTGAGCTCCGTGACCTGGTTGTAGATGGAGCGGCGCTCGGCCATCAGCGCGCGGATCTTGCGGTCCGCGTGCATCACGGTCGTGTGGTCCCGTCCGCCGAACTGGGCACCGATCTTCGGCAGGGACAGATCCGTCAGCTCACGGCAGAGGTACATGGCGATCTGCCGCGCCGTGACCAGGACCCTGCTGCGCGAGGAGCCGCACAGGTCGTCCACGGTGAGCCCGAAGTAGTCGGCGGTCGCCGCCATGATCGCGGTCGCCGTGATCTCCGGAGCCGAGTCCTCGCCGCCGGGGATCAGGTCCTTGAGCACGATCTCGGTCAGGCCCAGGTCCACCGGCTGCCGGTTGAGCGAGGCGAACGCCGTCACACGGATCAGCGCGCCCTCCAGCTCACGGATGTTGCGCGAGATCCGGGACGCGATGAACTCCAGGACCTCCGGCGGGGCATTGAGCTGCTCCTGCACGGCCTTCTTGCGCAGGATGGCGATCCGGGTCTCCAGCTCGGGCGGCTGGACGTCGGTGATCAGCCCCCACTCGAAGCGGTTCCGCAGCCGGTCCTCCAGCGTGACCAGCTGCTTCGGCGGCCGGTCGCTGGAGAGCACGATCTGCTTGTTCGCGTTGTGGAGCGTGTTGAAGGTGTGGAAGAACTCCTCCTGCGTCGACTCCTTGTCCGCGAGGAACTGGATGTCGTCGACCAGCAGGATGTCCATCTCCCGGTACCGCTTGCGGAAGCTGTCGCCCTTGCCGTCCCGGATGGAGTTGATGAACTCGTTGGTGAACTCCTCCGAGCTCACGTACCGCACCCGGGTGCCCGGGTAGAGGCTGCGCGCGTAATGGCCGATCGCGTGCAGCAGGTGCGTCTTGCCCAGGCCCGACTCCCCGTAGATGAACAGCGGGTTGTACGCCTTCGCCGGCGCCTCGGCGACGGCCACGGCGGCGGCGTGCGCGAACCGGTTCGAGGCACCGATGACGAACGTGTCGAAGAGGTACTTGGGGTTCAGCCGCGCGGTGGGCTCGCCCGGCCCGGTGGCCGGCGCGGGCTGCGCCGCCTTCGGCCCGGGGGCACCGCTCGACGACGGCAGCGAGGGACCGCCCCTGCGGACCTGGCCGCTTCCGGAGGGGTCCTGGAGGTCGCGCCGGTCGGGGCGCTGGTCGTAGTCGGCGCGCTGCTGCTCGTAGTCCTGGCGCTGCTGGTCGTAGGACGGCCGCTCCATCGACTGCGGCCGGTAGTCCTGCTGCGGCGAGGCGTACGGGTCTCGGTCGGGGAAACCGAAGCGCTGCTGCTGCCAGCCGTAGTCCTCCTGCGCGTGGCGGGGCCAGCCGCCGGGCTCGGACCGCTGGTAGTCCGGATACGCGGGACGGGCGGTGGGCAGCTGGTCACCGGGAGCGCCGGGCAGGTGTTCGGCGCGACCGCCCCGGTGGTCGTCGGCGCGGTGCCGCCCGTACCCCTCGTACTCGTCGCGCCGCTGGGACTCGTACGGACCGCGGTCCTCCCGCCCCTGCGGCTCGTAGGTGCTCCGGCCGTGGCGCCCCTGCCCGCCGTCGTAGCCGGTGCGGTCGTCGCGGCCCGGGGCGTCGTAGCCGCGGTCGTCCCGCTGGCTCTCGTGCGCGCCGCGCTCCTCCCGCCCCTGCCCGCCGTCGTAGGCCCCGCGCTCGTCGCGCCCCCGGTCGCCGTCGTACGTGCCGCGTTCCTCGCGCTCCTGGCCGTCGTACCCGTCGCGGCCCGGACCGGTGACGGTCTCGGGCTCCTCGTAGCGGGGGGCGGCGGGGGTGGGAGGCGGCTCGCCGGCGGTGTCGTCGACGGTGATGGCGATACGGATCGGCCGACCGCACTCACGGCTCAGCGTCTCGCTCACGATCGGGGCGAGACGGCCCTCCAGCACGCCCTTCGCGAACTCGTTCGGAACGGCGAGCAGGGCGGTGTCCGCGACCAGCGCCAGCGGCTGGCAGCGTTTGATCCAGTGCTCGTCCTTGACCTCGACGCCCTGTCCGCGGCCTTCACCGAGGAGTTGCTCCAGTACTCGCGGCCACACTGCGGCAAGATCGGCAGGTACGTCAGCCACAGGGCACGCTCTCTCACGGGTCCCACGAACGTGTGGTTCTGGGAACGGGTCGGTCAGGCAGTCGGTGTGGGGCGGGGAACAAAACCGCTGGGGCGGTGAGAACGGAACGAATCGGAGTTCAGCCACGGTAGTCAGCACGACCGGTACGGTTCAAGTTGTTGTCCCCAGCCTGTGGACAGTGTCCCCCGCGAGCGACTGGTTTGACCGGATGGCGTAGCCGCGCGTACCGTAACCAGGTCGAGTTGTCGATGGCTGCTGCCGCCTGCCTCCGATGGGCACAGATCGCGAAGCGTGATCGGGAAGCGGTGCACTCGGGCGTAAAGCGAGGTTCCTCGTGGGCGCACGGTGACAGCCAGGACGGCACCCCGCCACCACCGATTCTTTCTGGAGCCCCCGAGTGAGCAAGCGCACCTTCCAGCCGAACAACCGTCGTCGCGCCAAGACCCACGGCTTCCGCCTGCGGATGCGCACCCGTGCCGGCCGCGCGATTCTCGCGAACCGCCGTGGCAAGGGTCGCGCCAGCCTGTCCGCCTGATTACTCGCAGGTCATGATCTCGTGCTGCCTACCGAGCATCGGCTGAGGCGGCGCGAGGACTTCGCGACCGCGGTACGCCGAGGACGCCGGGCCGGACGCCCGCTTCTCGTCGTCCACCTTCGTAGCGGTGCACCGGACCCGCACGCGCCTGGGGAGAGCGCTCCCCAGACACGTGCGGGTTTCGTCGTGAGCAAGGCCGTGGGCGGAGCGGTGGTACGCAACACGGTGAAGCGCAGGCTTCGCCACTTGATGCGTGACCGGGTCGCCCTGTTGCCCCCCGGTAGCCTGGTAGTCGTACGAGCGCTGCCCGGTGCGGGCGACGCCGACCATGAACAGCTGGCCCGAGACCTGGACGCCGCCCTGCAGCGGCTGCTGGGAGGGGGCGCGCGATGAAGTACCCACTGCTGGCCTTGATCAAGATCTATCAGTGGACGATCAGCCCATTGCTCGGGCCGGTCTGCAAGTACTACCCGTCGTGCTCCCACTACGGCTACACGGCCATCGACCGGCACGGGGCGATCAAGGGCACGGCACTCACCGCCTGGCGCATCCTCCGGTGCAATCCGTGGTCGCTCGGCGGTGTGGACCATGTTCCGCAGCGCAAGCGTCCGCGGTGGCACGAATCGCTGCGTAACGCCTGGCGTGCACGCAAGGGCGGGACCTCCGCCGCCGAACCGGCCACCGGGGACACCACTGCCCCGAGCCCGGCCGCCGAGACCCCGTCCCATGCTCAAGGAGCCTGATTAGTGGACACGATTGCCAGTCTTTTCAGCTTCATCACGACACCCGTTTCCTGGGTCATCGTCCAGTTCCACTCCGTGTACGGGAAGATCTTCGGTCCCGACACGGGCTGGGCCTGGGGCTTGTCCATCGTGTCCCTGGTGATTTTGATCCGGATCTGCCTGATCCCGCTCTTCGTGAAGCAGATCAAGGCCACTCGGGCCATGCAGACGCTGCAGCCCGAGATGAAGAAGATCCAGGAGCGCTACAAGAACGACAAGCAGCGCCAGTCCGAAGAGATGATGAAGCTGTACAAGGAGTCGGGCACCAACCCGCTCTCCTCGTGCCTTCCCATCCTCGCCCAGTCGCCGTTCTTCTTCGCCCTCTACCACGTGCTCAACGGCATCGCGACGGGCAAGACGATCGGCGTCATCGACGATCAGCTGCTTGCGAGCGCACGCCAGGCCCACATCTTCGGCGCCCCGCTCGCGGCGAAGTTCACGGACAGCGCCGACAAGGTCGCCGCGCTCGGTGCCACGATCACCGACGTCCGCGTCGTCACCGCGATCATGATCGTGCTGATGTCGGGTTCGCAGTTCTACACCCAGCGTCAGCTGATGACGAAGAACGTCGACACCACGGTGAAGACGCCCTTCATGCAGCAGCAGAAGATGCTGATGTACGTCTTCCCGGTCATGTTCGCCGTCTTCGGCATCAACTTCCCGGTCGGTGTCCTCGTCTACTGGCTGACGACCAACGTGTGGACCATGGGCCAGCAGATGTACGTCATCCGCAACAACCCCACTCCGGGTTCGAAGGCCCAGGCCGCCTACCTGGAGCGCCTGCAGAAGCACGTGACGCACCACGGCAAGACCCGCAGCCGTCGCGACAGGGTCATCGTCAAGGCCATCGTGGCCAAGGGCCGGGACCGCAACGAGTTCGAGCGCAAGTTCATCAACGGTCTCACCAAGGCCGGTCTCGTGGCCCAGCCCGACGGCGTGGTGATGAAGAGCGACAGCGCGACCGTCGTGGAGACCGAGGACGGCACCACGACGACGGCCCCGGCCGCTCCCAAGCGCCAGCAGCCCAAGCGGCAGTCCAAGTCCCAGCGCCAGTCGTCCGTGACCGCCGGCGGTGCCAAGCCGGTGGACGAGTCCGGCCCGAAGACATCGCTGAGCAAGTCCGACGAGCCGCAGGACGCCAAGCCGGCCGCCGCCGGCGGCCAGCCCGGCACCGGTACCCGCAGCAAGGCCCAGTCCGGACAGCGCAAGGGTCCGCAGCGGCCCAAGTCCCCGTCCAAGAAGTAAGAAGGAGTCCATCCCGTGACGGAAGGCACCACCTCCGCCGCCGCTGAGGGCGACACCCTGACCCGCCTGGAGCAGGAAGGCGAGATCGCGGCGGACTACCTCGAAGGTCTGCTCGACATCGCCGATCTCGACGGCGACATCGACATGGATGTCGAGGCCGACCGCGCCGCTGTCTCGATCATCAGCGACTCGGGCGGCCGCGACCTGCAGAAGCTGGTCGGCCGTGACGGCGAGGTGCTGGAGGCGCTCCAGGAGCTCACGCGGCTGGCCGTGCACCGGGAGACCGGAGACCGCAGCCGGCTGATGCTGGACATCGCCGGGTTCCGCGCCAAGAAGCGTGAGGAGCTGTCGGAGCTGGGGGCCAAGGCCGCCGCCGAGGTCAAGAGCTCCGGGGAGCCGGTGAAGATGGACCCGATGACGCCCTTCGAGCGCAAGGTGGTGCACGACGCGATCAAGGCCGCGGGCCTGCGCAGCGAGTCCGAGGGCGAGGAGCCGCAGCGCTTCGTCGTCGTGCTCCCCGCCTGATCGGTACGTACGCTTCCTCGGCCCCGTCTGTTGCGCAGGCGGGGCCGAAACTTTGTCAGCCTGGTAGTCCCGGCAGCTCGGGTTCCCGACAGCTGTCAGTCCCCGGTAGTCCTGGTGATCAGCGCCCAGAGCGCCCAAGCGGTACGGAAGGACGGTCCCCCGTGACGGAGGCAGCGGAGCTTCCCCCCGCGCCCGAGCAGGCGCGTGAGGTATTCGGCGATCGCTTCGCGGACGCGGTCCGATACGCGGAACTGCTGGCCGAGGCGGGAGTGCAGCGCGGGCTCATCGGCCCCCGCGAGGTGCCGCGGCTCTGGGAGCGTCATCTGCTGAACTGCGCGGTGCTCTCCGAGGTCGTCCCCGAGAACGTGACCGTGTGCGACGTCGGCTCCGGTGCGGGACTCCCCGGAATCCCCCTGGCACTCGTCCGCGAGGACCTCAAGATCACGCTGCTGGAGCCTCTCCTGCGCCGGACCACCTTCCTGACCGAGGTCGTGGAACTCCTCGGCCTCGACCACGTGACCGTCGTGCGCGGCCGTGCCGAGGAGGTCATGGGCAAGGTCCAGCCGGTGCACGTGGTGACGGCCCGGGCGGTCGCCCCGCTCGACCGGCTCGCCGGCTGGGGCATCCCGCTGCTGCGGCCCTACGGCGAGATGCTCGCCCTCAAGGGCGACACCGCCGAGGAGGAGCTGAAGGCCGCCGCCACGGCGCTCGCCAAACTCGGTGCCGTCGAGACCTCGGTCCTCCAGGTCGGAGAGGGGATCGTGGACCCTCTGTCGACGGTCGTGCGCGTCGAAGTGGGGGAGAGCCCCGGTGGCGTGCGCTTCGCGGCGAAGCGGGCCAAGGCGGCCCGGACGGGCCGGACGCGCCGGCGCCGCTGACCCTCGGACGAGCGGAACGCCGAAACTCCCGGTCTCCCGTGTGGGGAGCCGGGAGTTTCCTGTGTCCTGAGCAAGGGTGTCGCCCTTGGGCGGATCAGCTCGGCACGAAGTCGCATGTGCCGTACTCCACACAAGCAGGCATACCCGCACATGTCGGAGTGTCGCGCCGAGATGGGTCAGACGGCTAGGCATCGTGTTTCACGTGAAACGTCGCTCACTGTTGCAGGGCATCATCAGTCGTGGCCGCGCTGCGGCCGAACCGCGCGAGCGAAAGCCTCTTGGTTCACTCGGAAAGAGGGCCGAGGTGTCCACAGAGGTGGATTTCTCCACAGAACAACGGGCCTCGCTGGTTCACGACCCCGATCGCATGGGAGGCTCTGTTCATTGCGAGCCTGAAGTCGAGGAGAGTGAATCCTTGCGGTCCGACGCCAACATCGCGGGACCGATGACCGATCCGGTCCCCGGTCCCCGTACCGAGTCGACGGGGGAGGATGTTTCACGTGAAACACCGCCCCCGATGGACGACACTCCCATCGGTCGTGCTGCCCAGCTGGCTGTGGAGGCGCTGGGTCGCGCCGGGGAGGGCCTACCGCGGCCTGAGCAGACCCGCGTCATGGTCGTCGCCAACCAGAAGGGTGGCGTAGGCAAGACCACGACCACGGTCAACCTCGCCGCCTCGCTGGCACTGCACGGCGGCCGCGTCCTGGTGATCGACCTCGACCCTCAGGGCAATGCCTCCACCGCGCTGGGGATCGACCACCATGCCGAGGTTCCGTCGATCTACGACGTGCTGATCGACAGCAAGCCTCTCTCCGAAGTGGTCCAGGCGGTTCCCGACGTCGAGGGACTCTTCTGCGCTCCCGCGACGATCGATCTCGCCGGAGCCGAGATCGAGCTGGTCTCGCTCGTGGCCCGGGAGAGCCGGCTGGAGCGGGCGATCCAGGCGTACGAGCAGCCCCTGGACTACATCCTCATCGACTGTCCGCCGTCGCTGGGCCTCCTGACCGTCAACGCGCTCGTCGCCGGCGCGGAGGTCCTCATCCCCATCCAGTGCGAGTACTACGCTCTGGAAGGTCTGGGGCAGCTTCTGCGCAACGTCGACCTGGTGCGCGGCCACCTCAACCCCGACCTGCACGTCTCGACGATCCTGCTCACCATGTACGACGGGCGGACGCGTCTGGCGTCCCAGGTCGCGGACGAAGTCCGCAGCCACTTCGGTGAGGAAGTTCTGCGGACGAGCATCCCGCGTTCGGTCCGCATCTCCGAGGCCCCGAGCTACGGGCAGACCGTCCTGACCTACGATCCGGGTTCGAGCGGTGCTCTCTCGTATCTTGAGGCAGCACGCGAGATCGCCCTCCGCGGAGTCGGAGTGTCGTACGACGCGCAACATGCCCACACGGGCGCACGGAATGATCGGAACATGGTGGAGGGGATCCAGTGAGCGAGCGACGAAGGGGGTTGGGGCGAGGTCTTGGTGCGCTGATCCCTGCGGCTCCCACAGGTGAGCGTGCGGGCGGGTCGACGGGTGGGCCGGCGTCGCCGAACCCCGCTCCCGTTCTCACTGCGGAACGCGGAGTGGCGGCGGCCAAGGTCGCCACGCTCCCACGTGTCGCGCAGGAGACGGACGAGCCGTCGACGGACCGGCCCACGGAGTCCCTGCAGGCTCCGGCCGGCGCTCATTTCGCCGAGCTTCCCCTCGACTTCATCACCCCGAACCCGCGCCAGCCTCGCGAAGTCTTCGACGAGGACGCCCTGGCCGAACTCGTCACCTCCATCAAGGAGGTCGGGCTGCTCCAGCCGGTCGTCGTGCGCCAGGTGGGACCCTCGCGCTTCGAGCTGATCATGGGAGAGCGGCGCTTCCGTGCCTGCCGTGAGGCCGGGCTCGACGTCATTCCGGCGATCGTCCGGGCCACGGACGACGAGAAGCTCCTGCTGGACGCGCTGCTGGAGAACCTGCACCGTGCTCAGCTGAACCCGCTGGAAGAGGCCGCGGCCTACGACCAGCTGCTGAAGGACTTCAACTGTACCCACGACCAGCTGGCCGACCGGATCGGACGTTCACGTCCACAGGTCTCCAACACGCTGCGTCTGCTGAAGCTCTCGCCGTCCGTTCAGCGTCGCGTGGCGGCGGGCGTTCTCTCCGCGGGGCACGCACGTGCCCTGCTCTCCGTCGACGACTCGGAGGAGCAGGACCGTCTCGCCCACCGCATCGTGGCCGAGGGGCTTTCCGTGCGAGCCGTGGAAGAGATCGTCACCCTCATGGGGTCCGGTCCCCGGACTGCTCAGCGGGCGAAGGGCCCTCGTGCCGGCGGCCGGGTCTCACCGGCGCTGAGCGAGCTGGCGACGCGTCTGTCCGACCGCTTCGAAACGCGCGTGAAGGTCGACCTGGGGCAGAAGAAGGGCAAGATCACTGTCGAGTTCGCTTCGATGGAAGACCTCGAGCGCATCCTCGGTTCTCTCGCACCCGGTGAGGGACCGGTCCTCCAGAACGGTCTTGCGGACGACGACTCCGACGCCACGGAGGCCTGAGGCAGGTTCTGGTGGACCGATCACCGATCGGTCGACGAACGGCGAAGCGGGCCGTGTCCGGTGTGTACCGGAACACGGCCTGCTCTTTGCTTTCTGGCGGTATCGAGGGAATCGCATCGTGGATACGATGCGATGGGGTATGGCGCGTTCACCTGGCAGCACCTTCATCGGGAGGCGGGGGCCATGCACATCGTGAGCCGTACCGGACTGGTCACCGCGGGTCTGGGGCTGGGCGCCGTCGGAGGGTTCGTCGGCAGCCTGCTCAGCGAAAGGCGCCATCTGACATCCGCCCGTGACGCCGCGGGGGAAGGAAGCGAGGAACATCCTTCATGGGGCGTCGGATCGTACCGCTCACGCTGGACAACCTCCCGGATCTTCCCCAGCGCTGTCGCTCGTGCGTCTTCTGGGAGTTGGATCCCGTCAGCGGTGAGGCAGCGGTAGGAGCTGGGACGGCCGCGTCGGAGAAGGAGGCATGGATCTCCGCGGTGCTGCTGGACTGGGGGTCCTGTGGCCGCGTGGTCTACGTGGACGACGTTCCGGCGGGATTCGTTCTCTATGCTCCGCCTGCTTACGTCCCGCGGTCGACGGCGTTCTCCACCAGTCCGGTGTCCCCCGACGCGGTTCAGTTGATCACGTCGTTCATCCTGCCGGGGTACCAGGGACAGGGCCTGGGGCGCGTCATGGTGCAGACGGTGGCCAAGGATCTGCTGCAGCGGGGCTTCAAGGCGATCGAAGTATTCGGTGACGCCCGGTGGAAGGAGCCGGCGTGTGTGCTGCCTGCCGACCACCTTCTGGCCGTGGGCTTCAAAACGGTCCGTCCCCACCCCCTGTATCCACGACTGAGGCTGGAGTTGCGGACGACGCTCTCCTGGAAGGAAGACGTCGAGTTGGCGCTGGACCGCCTGCTCGGCGCCGTGCAGAAGGAACCAGCGCTGCGGCCTCTCTGAGGCTTTCGCAGGTCTGCGCAGTGCGTGGTGGCGGGCGGACCTCCGTCTGGCTCTCGGCCCCTCCGAACGCCCCTGTGATGCCCGCCAACACGGAGAGGGCCGGCCCGGGCGGGCCGGCCCTCTCCGTGTTTCACGTGAAACATGCGCCGTGTACGGCCGCCGTCGACTACTCGCTGATGAAGTCCTCGAGATCGCGCACGATCGCGGCCTTCGCCTTGGCACCGACGATGGTCTTCGCGACCTCCCCGCCCTGGTAGACGTTCAGGGTCGGGATGGACATGACGCCGTACTTGGCGGCCGTGCCCGGGTTCTCGTCGATGTTGAGCTTGACGATCTCGATCTTGTCGCCGTACTCGGCCGCGATCGCCTCCAGCGACGGGGCGATCTGACGGCACGGACCGCACCAGGCGGCCCAGAAGTCCACCAGTACGGGCTTGTCGTTCTTGAGCACGTCCTGCTCGAAGGAGTCGTCGGTCACGTTCTTCAGGGTGCCGGCCACGGCGGGCTCCTTAATTCGTTGTTGCGGTGGGGAAGGCGGGGTCAGACGGTGGCGGCCGCGGTCGCCGCCTCGCTGTCCGCAAGGGCAGCGAGGTAGCGCTCGGCGTCCAGGGCGGCGGAGCAGCCGGTGCCGGCAGCGGTGATCGCCTGGCGGTACGTGTGGTCGACGACGTCACCGGCACCGAAGACGCCGGTCAGGTTCGTCCGCGTCGACGGGGCGGCAACCTTCAGGTAGCCCTCCCCGTCGAGGTCGAGCTGGCCCTTGAACAGTTCGGTGCGCGGGTCGTGCCCGATGGCGATGAACAACCCGGTCACCGGGAGCTCCGAGGTCTCACCGGTCTTGAGGTTGCGAAGGGTCACACCGGCGAGCTTCGGATCGCCCTTGATCTCGGCGACCTCGCTGTCCCACACGAACGTGATCTTCGGGTCGGCGAAGGCACGCTCCTGCATCGCCTTGGACGCCCGGAGGGTGTCCCGGCGGTGCACGATGGTCACGGACTTCGCGAAGCGCGAGAGGAAGGTGGCCTCCTCCATCGCGGTGTCGCCACCACCGATGACGGCGATGTCCTGGTCCTTGAAGAAGAAGCCGTCACACGTCGCACACCACGAGACGCCGCGTCCGGACAGCGTGTCCTCGTTGGGGAGGCCGAGCTTGCGGTGCTGCGACCCGGTCGTCACGATGATCGCCTTGGCGCGGTGCACCGTCCCGGCGGTGTCCGTGACGGTCTTGATCTCACCGGTGAGGTCGACAGCGACCACGTCGTCCGGCACGAGTTCCGCGCCGAAGCGCTCGGCCTGGGCGCGCATGTTGTCCATGAGCTCGGGTCCCATGACACCGTCCTGGAAGCCCGGGAAGTTCTCGACCTCGGTGGTGTTCATGAGCGCACCGCCCGCTGTGACAGCGCCCTCGAAGACCAGCGGCTTCAGCGACGCGCGCGCGGTGTAGAGCGCCGCCGTGTAGCCGGCGGGCCCGGACCCGATGATGATCACGTTACGGACGTCGCTCACGGCTTCATTCCTCGTCTCTGGAGACTGCTACGTACCGGTGGGAGCCTCTCTCGGTACTCTCACCCCACCCAACGGATCCTAAGGGGCTTCAATTCCCGCTGTGTCCGGGCACACGGAGACGGGTTCCCGCACAGAGATGCCATGTGCCCTCCCGGCCGTCGGTGGTCCGGCATTCGGGTGCCCGGAGAGGGCATCGGAGATGTCTCGCGATCGCCGGCAATCACCCGGAGGCGTGGTTCAGGAGCGCGGGTACGACCGTGTCAGGAGCAGTTTCCCCGGCTTGGGGGAGGTCTGCTTCACACAGGTGGCATCGATGATGTGGGCCGTCACCTTGGTCTTGTCGGCCGGGTCGGCCATCAGGAGGAGAAAGACGTCCTTCCCCTCGTAGGTGCCGGTTTTGGCCGCCAGGAGTGCTCCGGTGTCGTCGGTTCCCTGCCGGACGCAGTTCGGCACGGACGGCGTGGGCGTCATGAGGGTGCCGACGTCACCGGAGTCGGCACCTGTGTCCTGCGACTGCACGCCCCAGGGCTTGACGGTGCCCGAAGGCTTGGCCGACCGCTTCTGCCGGAGGAGGTCGGCCACGTCGCCCCGCAACGTGGCCGCGGAAAACGTGTCCGGTGCGCTGGAGTCCAGTGGACGGGCAGCCGGGGTCTTGTCACCGGATCCGTGGCCCCCCACGGTCTGCACCAGAACGACGGCGACCCCGAGCACGGCGGCTGCGACAGCGGTTCCGAGAAGGGTGACGGTTCCCCGCCGCCGACGGACCCGACGGAGGCGACCCGGTCCCGTCGCGGCACGAGGGTGCCCCGAGGGGCGATCCGTCGATGTTTCACGTGAAACATGTCCGGCCGCCCTGGCCGTGTCGCCCTCGGTGGGCTCATCGGCCGTCGCTGTGTCGGGGTGAGCCTCTGCTGCCAGGGCCGCATCGATCCGGCCGACGACGTCGACCGGCATCTCCCCCGGGGTGGGCAGATCGGTGAGGAGCGCCCTGATCTCCTCCAGTGAGTCGTACACGTCGGCGCAGAGCGCGCAGCCGTCCACGTGCCGACGTACCGCCTCGGACCGCGATGCCGGGAGCAGACCTTCGGTGAGGTCGGAGAGCTCCGCGACGTCCGGGTGTCCGGCCGTGTCCGCCGTGGATGTCACGCTCGCCCACCTCCGCCCTTCACTGCACTGTCGTCACTCGCCCCCGCGTCACGAGGGTGTGTGTCGCGCGGCTCGGCTGCTGGTGGGACGGATGTCCCCTGCGTCCGGTTCCGTCCTCGGTCCGACTTCTCGGGTGCCTTCTCATCCGGGCCCTGGGTCCGCAGATGGGTGAGGAGAGGAAGGAGTCTGGCCCTCCCCCGGGCGCAGCGGCTCTTCACGGTGCCGGTCGGTACGTCGAGTACACGCGCCGCCTCCGCCACGGGGTAGCCCTGCATGTCCACCAGGACGAGAACGGCACGCTGATCGGCGGGGAGCGTGTTCAGCGCGGCGATGAGCTCACGGTGCAGGTCGTTGCGCTCGGCCGGGGCGGAGGCCGACTCGTGGGGCTCGAGAAGTTGCTCCAAGCGCTGGGTGTCCTCGACCGGTGAGGTCCGTCGGGACGCTGCCTTGCGGGCGCGGTCCAGGCACGCGTTCACGGTGATGCGATGCAACCAGGTCGTGACGGCCGACTGGCCCCGGAAGGTGTGGGCGGCCCGGTAGGCGGATACGAGGGCGTCCTGGACGGCGTCAGCGGCCTCCTCGCGGTCTCCCAGCGTCCGCAGGGCCACGGCCCAGAGCCGGTCGCGGTGGCGTCTGACGAGTTCGCCGAAGGCGTCGGGGTCGCCAGCCACGTGCCGGGACAGGAGGTCCTGGTCGCTCGCGCCACCGGACACGGCGTCATGACCCATCGGACCCCCTCCCCCTCGTCGACCGCTGTCAGCCGGTGAACTTCACGTCCGTGACCGCCTGCTTGTAGCCGGCACTGCTGTATCCGTCACTGGGAGCGTTCGGCACATCCGTGATCCACAGGAGCACGTACTGCGTCTTCACCGTCTTGGCCGCCTTCACCTTCATGGTGGTTCCCGTCGTGGTGGCGGTGCCGATCTCCTTCATCCCATCCACGGATGCGGAGGGGGTCAGGGAATCCGTGGCGTAGAGATGGACCGTCGTGTGGTCGCCCGCGTACCGGAGCCCTATCGAGGCCGCCGACACGGTCCGAGCGGAACCGAGGTCGTAGACGATGCCGACACCCGGCTTGTACGGGGCGAGCTTGGGGCCGGCGTTGTACTTCTTCGTGCGCCAGTACGTGTCGCTGTCGCCGTCGTAGGTGTTCGCCACGTCCTCCGGTGCCTGGGGGGAGCCCTCGGCCACGTACTCGCGGGCGCCCTCGACCGTGATCGGCCGGACCGGCTTGGTGTCGTCGCTGTTCTTGTCGTTGCCGTCCGTCGTGTGGGTCTGCTTGGTGTCGTCCGACTTGTTGCCCCGATCCATGAGCGCGTCGGCGAGCTGCCAACTGCCCAGTCCGAGAGCGGCGATGAGCAGCGCGGACACGGCCCACTTCAGCGCCTTGCCCGTCCGGCTCTGCAGCGGAGGCGGCGGAGCCCCCACGGACGGGGTGGCGCCCGGAGTGGACGGGCGGCCGTACGTGCCCTGCTGGTAGGACGTGCGCTGGTACTCGGGCGGGGCGGTGAAGGCCGGCTCCGGGGGGCGGATGCGGGGCATCTCACCGATCGCCTTGACCAGTTCCTCCGGAGTGGTGCACGGAGACTCGTGGCGGGACGCGGTCGCCCCGTCATTGGCGAGCGCGCGCATGGCGAGCTCCGACAGGCCGCGGTGCACTCCGGCCCGTACCTGGTCGGGTGCGATCAGACCGATGTCCTTGGGGAGCCCGGAGAGGCCGTAGGCGTCCTCCTCGTACGGCCAGCGCTGGGTGAGAGAGGCGTACAGAAGCGCTCCGATGGCCTCGGTGTCCGTGCGCTGGGGGGTGTCGGAGCTGATCCCGCGCAGTGCCGCGTTGACGGCGAGCCCGCGGATGCGCCACTGCCCCGACGAGGTCCGCAGCACGGCACCCGGCGTGAGGCGCAGGTGCGCGAGACCCTCGCGATGGGCGGCGGCCATGGCCTGCGAGACCTGACTGACCATCTGGTACGCCTCGTGCACCTCGAGAGGCCCGGACACGAGGAGCGCGGTCAGCTCGGTGGCATCGGGCAGCCACTCGTGCACCACGTAGACGAGGTCGTTCTCCTCGACGGCGTCCAGCACCTGGACGAAGCGGGGATCGCCCAGCAGGGCGGAGGACCGGGCCGCCGCGAGGACCGAGCGGGCCCGCGGATGATCGGCCGGCAGCAGGTGGACCCCGACGGCACGGCGGAGTTTCTCGTCCACCGCACGCCAGCTGCTGAAGCCGTCCAGACGGGTGACGCACTCCTCGAGGCGGTAGCGCCTCGCGAGTTTGTGACCACTGTGCAGTTCGGGCGGTGCTGCCTTCTCCGGGCTCTCGGGCCCGCCGCTCCGCTGTGCCTCTTGGCTGTCCGTTTCCCGCTCCCGGTCTTGGGCCACCCCGTCGGACGTGGACTGGTCCGCCTTCGCGGTCAGCGGCTCGTCGCCGCTGTTGTCTGCCACGTCGACGGCAGACGTGCTCCGTTCCGCCACCGTCGTCCCTGCCTCCCCATCCGTTGCGCGCTGTCCGACGCAGAAACCAATTGTGCCCACAGTCCGGCGCTATGCACGACACACGGCGGCGGACGATGGTTGTGCGCGTACCCCCGCCTCAGCGCCCCAGGCGCCCGCGGACCATTCCGACCATCGAATTGAGCTCCTCGATACGCATCTTGCGCGCGGCGACGTAGAAGAGCCCGAGCAGTGCGATCGATCCGGCGACGAGTGCGGCGATCGAGCCGATCGCTCCATGGCCGAGAACGCGCGTGACGGCGAAGCCGACAGCGCCGCCCACCACGGTGCCCGGGATGGACGCCAGGCAGAGGCGGGCGTAGGTCCGCAGCACACGCGAGCCGTCCAGATCGCCGCCCAGACGCTTGCGCAGCCGCTGCCAGGCCACTCCGACGCCCACGGCGTAGGCCAGGCCGTAGGCGCCGGCCATGCCGACGACCGCCCACTGAGCGGGCAGCACCATGTAACAGACGGCGGACGCGGCGGCGTTGACGCCGGCCACGATCACCGTGTTGTAGAAGGGGGTGCGCGTGTCCTCGTAGGCGTAGAAGCCGCGCAGGATCACGTACTGCACCGAGAAGGGGATGAGGCCGAGCGCGAACGCCATGAGGACGTAGCCCTGGGACTCGGCCGCGCCGAGCCCGCTCGACCCGAAGAGCAGGGTGCACATGGGGACGCCGAGCGCGATGAACATGAAGGACACGGGGACGATCGCCACGGCCGAGGTGCGAAGTCCCTGCGAGATGTCGTCGCGGACGGCACCCGGGTCGCCGTCGTGGGCGGCCCGCGAGATCCGCGGAAGCATGGCGGCCATGACGGACACGGTGATGATCGCCTGCGGCATGCCCCAGATCAACTGGGCGTTCGAGTAGGCCAGGATGCCTGTTCCGCCCTTGCCCGAGGCCTCCTGTGCCGCCGTCGCCAGCTGGGTGACGACGATGACGCCGGCCTGGTTGGCCAGGACGAAGAGGACGGTCCATTTGGCCAGGTGGACGGCCTTGCCGAGTCCGTGGCCCCGCCAGTCGAAGCGCGGGCGGAAGCGGAAACCGGCCTCGCGCAGGTAGGGGACCATGGCCAGGGCCTGGACCACGAGGCCGAGCAGGGTGCCGACACCGAGCAGCCGAACGCCGTCCGGCGGGATGTTCTCCACCCGCATACCGGAGTGCTGTGCGGTCCCGTAGACCCAGAGGAACATTCCGAAGGTGCAGATCATGACGATGTTGTTCAGGACCGGAGTCCACATCATCGCGCCGAACTTGCCGCGGGCGTTGAGGATCTGGCCCATGACCACGTGAACACCCATGAAGAAGATCGTGGGCAGGCAGTACCGGGCGAAGGTGACCGCCACGTTGTTGGCGGCCTGATTGCTCGCGACGGAGTCCGACATCAGATGGATCAGCAACGGCGCGATGAAGACCGCCGCGGTGACGATCACGGCCAGCGCGACCATGACGAGCGTCAGCAGGCGGTTGGCGTAGGCCTCGCCGCCGTCCTCGTCCTCCTTCATGGACCGCACGAGCTGCGGAACGAAAACGGAGTTGAGTCCGCCGCCGACCGTCAGGATGTAGATCATCGTCGGCAGGGTGTACGCGACGGTCCAGGCGTCGCCGAGCGCCGCCGCACCGAGCGCCGCCGTGATGATCATGGTGCGCACGAACCCGGTGAGGCGGGACACCAGGGTGCCCGCGGCCATCACCGCGCTGGACTTCAGCAAGCCGGAGGCCCGGCCGCCCGACTTCGCCGGAGCCGGTGCGGGTGGCATCGGAGGCTCGGCGGCCGGCGGAGCGGCTTCCGCCGCCGGCGCGGGGACCCCGGCCGGGGCATGGGTGCCGCGGGAGCCGCCCTGCTGCTGGTCGCGGAAGAGGTGAGCGAAGGCATCGGGCTCGTGCTCTCCCTCGCCGGCCTGGGTGACCAGGTCGTCCACCCCCACGTACTGGGTGGTCCGGGCGTCGTCTCCGTACGGAAGGTGCCGTGTCGGCCCCGCCGGCTCCGGAGGGGGCGTCTGAGCCCACACCCGCGGGTCGGGGGCGTACTGCGGTGTGGGCGGCTGGGCGTAGAGCTGCTGCTGGTGGTGGTACGCCCCGGGAGGCGGCGGAGGATGCGCGGCACGGTCGTACAACGCCTCCGTCACCGGATCCTGCGCCGAGAGGTCCTGCCCTCGATAGGGATCCTGGTCGTAGGCGTCCTGGAGGTACATGTCCGCGGGATGCCCCTGCGGACTCTGGCCCGCGTCCGGCGCGCCCTCGGGGTAGCCGGAGCGGTCCGCGTCCCGGCCCGGGTACTCCTCGGGAAAGCCCGAGGGACCCGCGCCCTGTCCGCGGTCACCGTCGTACGGCGCGTTCATGGTTACCCCACCTCATCGTCCCCGGGCCCACCGGCCACGACATCGCTCAACGGTCCACTCTCTCACCCGTGCCGGACGGGTCGGTGCTTTCCGGAGCGGTGTCCGGTGTCGGGTCACTCGGCTGCCCCGGGCCCTCCGCACCGTACGCGGGACCCGCCGTGTTCCCGGGCGTCACCCCGGTGTCCTCGGCGTCGCCCGTGTCCACGGTGCCTGCGTCCGCATCCTCGTTCACGGCGTCGGCCCCGGGCCCGGCGTCCGGCCCGTCCTCGCCCTGCCGGGCCGCGGCCCGCTTGCGCTGGGTGTACATACGGAACCCGGCGAGCACGAGGAGCAGGACGCCGCCTCCGATGACCAGCATGACCGTGGAGGTGATCTCGGTGACCTTCACCTCGAATGGCACGGGATCGCCGTAGGGCTGGCCGTCCTCCGTGTACAGCTGGGCGACCACCTTCACCGGACCGTTGGCCTTGGTGGAGGTGGTGAACTTCACCGACTGGCTGTGCTCGCCCGCGACCCTGATGGGCTGTTCGTCGTACGGACCGTCGCCGATCTTGAGTCGGGTCGGCTGCTGCGAGGTGAGGCGCAGCACCAGGTTGTCGACACCTTGGACGAGGTTGTTCTGGACGGTCACCGGGATCGTGGCGCTGCGCCCGGAGAGTTTCGCGTCCGACTTCTTGATGAGGTGAACCAGCCCGGTGAGTCCGTCCAGGTAGGAGTTCACCCCCTCGCGGAAGGTCTCGCCCTCGGCGGATCGACCACGCCAGGACGTCGACATCCCGCGGTCTATGGCCCTGCCGAAGGGGGTGACCACACGCGACTGATCGGTGAGGATCACCTTGAACCTGTCGAGCGTGGACTGGGTGCTCTGCATCCACTCGAAGGCGGCCGCGGACAACTGCTGCTTCTTCAGGGCCGACGGGTACGAGGAGGCCGAAGGGACCCGTGTGGTGGCGCGCGGGTCCGGCTTGGCCTTGGCCGCCGCTGCCAGTCCCTGGTTCTCCGACCAGCCCCCGCGCTGGAGGGCCCTCAGCGCCTCGGCCATCGTCTGGGCCTGGCTGGCGCTGGGCATGCGCTGCGGGGCGACGACGACGGAGCGCTGGGCCGAGTCCTGAAGATTGATCATCAAGCTCTGGGCGAGGAACGTCTGGACGGCGAGGGTGGAGGTACCGGCGTTCAGCATGTCGCCTTGGAACGCCGTGGAGAGCCGCTCGTCCGCGACCACCGCCGTGGTGCCGCCCCCGATGGGGCGCGCGGCGTTCGGCGTGTAGGACAGACTGCCCGTCTCGCGGAGGCTGTCGCTGCGGGCGATCACCGTGTCCGCGCCGGCCGAGGTGGCCACCTTCACGATCGACGGATCGATCGCGCCCTCCGCGGGCCAGGCAAAGTCCGTGCTGGGCTTCACATGGACGATGGTCTCCACCGTGCTCGCGGCCACGTCGGTGGCGTCCTTGAGGTGACTCAGGGAACCGGCGACGCTCCTGCCCGTGTGGGCGAGGGAGGCGATGTCGGGATCGGCGAAGGGGAGGGCGACGATCTTCTGCCCTTGGACCGTCTTCTCCAGCTTGTCGAGCCAGGTCTTGGCCACGTCCTGGTTGTTCCCGGCGACGGTGGTGCCGTCCGCCTGCTGGATGCGGTATCCGCCCCGCATCGCGTCGACCGAGGCCAGCAGATCCGGATCGAGCACCCAGGTCACGTCGAGCCCGCTGCCCAGGGACAGGAGCTGGTCCAGCCGACCGCCCGGGGAGATCGCCTTCGCCAGGTCGTCGTTCTTGAAGACGGGGGTCTGCTGCTTGTCCGAGCCGGTCTCCGCCGTGAGGTGCACGGTGGAGATCAGAGGCCAGAGAAAGGTCGTCTTCGTCTTCGTGTCCGCTGTGTCGGGCTGCCAGGGAAGGAACGTCCGCTTGATCCCGAGCACCTGGTCCCAGGGCCGGGCCGTGGTCCGGCCCGTGAGGGAGACACCGAGCTGGTAGACCCCCTCGTCGCCGAGGTCGAGGTCCTTGACCGGCACCGAGATGCTGAAGTTCTGTGAACTGCCCGACGCGAGTCGCGTGACCTTCGCGACATACTTGCCGCCGACCTCGGCGGCGTCGAGGCCCGGCTGGAAGCTGGTGAGTCTGGCCGCGGTGTCGATGGCGGAGCGTGTCGCCAGCGGGGAGGAGCCCACCCGGATGCCCACATGGGCGTCCGTGACGGTCTGCTTGGTCCGGTTGGTGACCGAACCCGCGACGGTGACGGTGTCGCCGTCCGCGGGAGCGCTGGGAGTCAGCGAGTCGATGCTGATGTCGACCCCGCCCGAGCCCGCGGCATCGGCCACGGCAGCCTTCTCGGCGGCTTGGGCGGGCGTACCGAGGGGGAGGAACAGCCCGGCCAGCAGCGGCGCCCCGGCCAGCAGCGCACCGCCGCGCCGGAGCCACCGACGGGCAGGTGAGGCACTCGTCCCCTGGAAGTCTGCCGCCTCGGCCACGCGCTCGCCCGTCCCTCGTCGTCGTCAGTGGTCGTCGGAATGTGCGTCCACGCATGGTAACGATGCGCGCTGAGGGTAAGTGCCGCGGAGTGGTCCACAAGATCGGCGGAGAGCGCCGACTGTCCTGTATGTGGGTCTATCGATCACTGGGAAACCTGGGTCCCCGGTACAAGTTTTATCGAGGCGCTTCGCGACGTCCCGGCCACGTACCCTTTTCTGTTGTGCCGAACGCCAATGAAGACAATCCCCGTGCCCTGAGTCAGGTACAGCGCCGTGCGGTCAGCGAACTGCTGCGGGTGTCCCCTGTCGCCGACGAGCTCGCCCGCCGCTTTCAGGAGGCGGGGTTCTCCCTCGCTCTGGTCGGCGGCTCGGTCCGCGACGCGCTCCTCGGCCGGCTCGGCAACGACCTGGACTTCACGACGGATGCCCGCCCGGAGGACATCCTGCGGATCGTCCGGCCCTGGGCGGATGCCGTGTGGGAGGTCGGAATCGCCTTCGGCACCGTCGGAGCGCAGAAGGCCGCTCGCGGGGAGGACGGGGAGCAGACGTTCCAGATCGAGATCACCACGTATCGATCCGAGGCGTACGACCGGACCTCACGCAAGCCCGAGGTCTCCTACGGCGACTCCATCGAGGAAGATCTCGTCCGCCGGGACTTCACCGTGAACGCGATGGCGGTCGCGCTGCCGGCGAAGGAGTTCATCGACCCGCACGGCGGTCTGGACCACCTGGACGCCCGCGTGCTGCGCACCCCGGGGGCACCGGAGGACTCCTTCTCCGACGATCCGCTCCGTATGATGCGAGCCGCCCGATTCGCCGCGCAGCTCGACTTCGCGGTGGCGCCCGAGGTCGTCGAGGCCATGACGGGCATGGCGGGACGCATCGAGATCGTCTCGGCAGAGCGTGTGCGGGACGAGCTGAACAAGCTCATCGTCTCGGCCTATCCCCGTAAGGGGCTCACCCTGCTGGTCGACACCGGCCTGGCCGCGCACGTGCTTCCCGAGCTCCCCGCGCTGCGGCTGGAGAGCGACGAGCATCACCGGCACAAGGACGTGTACGAGCACACGTTGATCGTCCTGGAGCAGGCGATCGCCTTGGAGGAGGACGGTCCCGACCTCGTCCTTCGTCTGGCCGCCCTGCTGCACGACATCGGCAAGCCGCGGACCCGTCGTTTCGAGAGCGACGGGCGGGTCTCGTTCCACCATCACGAGGTCGTCGGCGCCAAGATGACCAAGAAGCGGATGACCGCACTCAAATACGCGAACGACCTCGTGAAAGACGTCTCGCGCCTCGTCGAGCTGCACCTGCGCTTCCACGGCTACGGAACGGGCGAATGGACGGATTCGGCCGTCCGACGCTACGTCCGGGACGCCGGGCCGCTCCTCGGCCGCCTGCACAAGCTGACCCGCTCCGACTGCACCACGCGGAACAAGCGGCGGGCGGGTGCGCTCTCACGCGCCTATGACGGCTTGGAGGACCGCATCGCTCAGTTGCAGGAGCAGGAGGAGCTCGATGCGATCCGTCCGGACCTCGACGGCAACCAGATCATGGACATTCTGGGGGTCGGACCCGGTCCTGCGATCGGCAGAGCGTACAAGTTCCTCCTGGAGTTGCGGCTGGAGAACGGTCCGATGGAGCAGGAAGCGGCGACCGCCGCGCTCAAGGAGTGGTGGGCCGAGCAGAGCTGAACGGTGCGGCGGTGGGGGGGGTGGTGATGGTAAACATAATCACCACACACCCCGGGCGGGGGGGGGGGGGGGGTGGCGGCAAACCCCCGCGCAGGGGGGGGGGGGGGGCGTGGTGGTTGGAGG
>NZ_JBICWL010000004.1:0-221529 GCF_043199735.1 Streptomyces sp. NPDC048566 | reverse complement strand
CGGTTGGTGACTGTTAAAAAACGGCCACCGCCTCGGGGGGGGGGCGGTGTTTCACGTGAAACACCGCCCCTCCGCGTTGGGTTTCCGCGGACTACTTGTTGTCCCCCAGGCAGAGCGTGAAGGAATCGCCCGTTTCCTTCCACGTCAGCGTCGCGGTGGTTCCTGTGACGCTCTGGCACGTCAACTGCGGGACAGCGGCCCCGTCCGCCTTCTTCAGGACCTTGTGCGTGGCCTTGGAGTCGGTGCAGTCCACCTGAATGACGTCCGGGTCGTTCTCGCTGCCCTTGTTGTACAGGCAGTCGCCGACGGCGAGCTTCTTGGCATCCTCGCCATCCTTGTTCACCAGGTACCCGCCCAGGGCGATGACGGCGATCACGACGCCCACTATGAGGCGGAGGTAGGGCTTGATGCCGCGCTTCGGCCGCTGTGCCGGGGCCGGAGCGAAACCGGGTGCCTGCTGCGGAGGGAAGCCGGGCTGGCCCGGCTGCTGCGGATAGCCCTGCGGCGGCTGCTGCGCGTACGGGTTCTGCCCCTGGGGCGGAGGGCCGTAGGGCTGCTGGCCCTGGGCGAACGGGTTCTGGCCCTGAGGTGGCGGTGTGGTCACGGGAAGTCCCCCCATTGGAGCGTAGGCGCGCGCTGCGCATAAGACGCACGTAAGTTATCCGGCGCCTGTGACAGTGCGGCCGCCGAGACCGGCACTGTGGCACTGATGTGACACTTATCGGCGCTCAAAGCGGGCCATAGCGGCAGCTACGGCCGCGTAGGTGACGGCCACCGTCACGACCAGGGCCACCGACCGGCCGTCGGAGGGAAGGATCAGCGCCGCCACTCCGGCCGCGCCCACGAAGGCGACATTGAACAGCACGTCGTACACGGAGAAGATCCGGCCCCGGAAACCGTCCTCGACCGTGGACTGCACGACGGTGTCCGTGGCGATCTTCGCTCCTTGCGTGGTCACACCCAGGAAGAACGCGGCGACCAGCATCGGCGCGGGCGTGAAGGGAAGGCAGAGTGCGGGTTCGAGGAGCGCGGCGGCACCGGCGCAGACGGCGATCCAGCGGCCGGGGCCCAGCCGCCCGGCCGCCCAGGGGGTGACCAGGGCTGCGACGAAGAAGCCTGCCCCCGACACCCCCACGGCAAGACCCAGGAGAGCGAGCCCGTCATCCGATCCGGACGTCCACGCGTAGCGGCAGAGCATCAGCAGCATGACGGTCAGCGCTCCGTAGCAGAAGCGCATCAGCGTCATCGCCGTCAGTGCCCAGGCCGCCGGTCGCCGCGGCGGCTGGGCGAGATGGCGCACGCCGGCGCCGAGGCCCCGGGCGATACCGGTGAGGGCCTCGCCGAGACGAGGGTGAACCTCCGCCCGATCAGGTCCGAGGAGGTCCGCCGCGATGCGTGCGGCAGCGAGGGCCGCGCAGAGATAGACGCCCGCTCCGACGAGGACCACCGCTGCGTCACTGTCCGCCCCGAGCAGGCGCACGGCGAACGCGACTCCTCCGCCCGTGGTCGCGGCCAGGGTGCCCGCGGTGGGGGACACGGAATTGGCCAGCACGAGACGCTCCGCGTCGACGACACGAGGCAGCGCGGCGGAGAGCCCGGCCAGGACGAAGCGGTTGACCGCGGTGACGCAGAGCGCGGAGACGTAGAACAGCCAGGCGGGCACGTTGCCGAGCATCAGGACGGCGGTCACGCACGCGAGCCCCGCCCGCAGGAGATTGCCGTACAGGAACACCTGTCGCCGTCGCCACCGGTCCAGCAGGACACCGGCGAAGGGACCGATCAGGGAGTAGGGCAGCAGCAGGACGGCCATCGCGGAGGCGATGGAGGCGGCCGAGGTCTGCTTCTCCGGGGAGAAGACGACGTAGGTCGCCAGCGCGACCTGGAAGACGCCGTCGGCGCCCTGCGACAGCAGCCGTACGCCGAGCAGGCGCCGGAACCCCTGGAAGCGCAGGAGGACGCGCAGGTCACGCACGACAGCCATGGGGCACAGCCTCACATACGTCGAAGGTCCCCGGGCGGAGCGCCCGGGGACCTTCGACGGCAAGCACGCGACACTGTGCTCCAGCGCTTAGCGCTCGACCTCGCCCTTGATGAACTTCTCGACGTTGGCGTAGGCCTCGTCGTCGAAGTACTGGACCGGCGGCGACTTCATGAAGTAGCTCGACGCGGAGAGGATCGGACCACCGATGCCGCGGTCCTTGGCGATCTTCGCGGCGCGCAGGGCGTCGATGATGACACCGGCGGAGTTCGGGGAGTCCCAGACTTCGAGCTTGTACTCGAGGTTCAGCGGGACGTCGCCGAAGGCACGGCCCTCGAGGCGGACGTACGCCCACTTGCGGTCGTCGAGCCACGCCACGTAGTCCGAGGGACCGATGTGGACGTTCTTCTCGCCCAGCTCGCGGTCCGGGATCTGCGAGGTGACGGCCTGGGTCTTCGAGATCTTCTTGGACTCGAGCCGGTCGCGCTCCAGCATGTTCTTGAAGTCCATGTTGCCGCCGACGTTGAGCTGCATGGTGCGCTCGAGACGGACACCGCGGTCCTCGAACAGCTTCGCCATCACGCGGTGCGTGATGGTGGCGCCGACCTGCGACTTGATGTCGTCGCCGACGATCGGGACACCGGCCTCGGTGAACTTGTCCGCCCACTCCTTGGTGCCGGCGATGAAGACCGGGAGGGCGTTGACGAAGGCGACCTTGGCGTCGATGGCGCACTGGGCGTAGAACTTCGCCGCGTCCTCGGAACCGACGGGCAGGTAGCAGACCAGGACGTCGACCTGCTTGTCCTTGAGGACCTGGACGACGTCGACCGGCGCCTCGGCGGACTCCTCGATGGTCATGCGGTAGTACTTACCGAGACCGTCCAGGGTGTGACCGCGCTGGACCGTGACGCCCTTGTTCGGGACGTCGCAGATCTTGATGGTGTTGTTCTCGCTGGCACCGATGGCGTCGGAGAGGTCGAGGCCGACCTTCTTCGCGTCGACGTCGAACGCGGCGACGAAGTCGACGTCACCGACGTGGTAGTCGCCGAACTGAACGTGCATCAGGCCGGGGACCTTGGTCGCCGGGTCGGCGTCCTTGTAGTACTCGACGCCCTGAACCAGCGAGGCGGCGCAGTTGCCCACGCCGACGATGGCTACGCGAACCGAACCCATTCCGGTTGCTCCCTGTGTGTATCGGTGAAACCCCGAACGGGTCTCACATGGCGGTGTCGTCGGACGGATCCGGCCGGGTGCTGTCCCGGTGCCGGGGCAGGCCGCCCGTCTCTCCAGATGTGTTGTCCTGCTGAGCGGAGCCTTCGGAGGCGGAAGTCTTGATGTCCCGTCCGGCCCGCTCGCTCTCGATGAGCTCGTTCAGCCAGCGCACTTCGCGCTCCACGGACTCCATTCCGTGGCGCTGGAGCTCAAGCGTGTAGTCGTCGAGGCGCTCCCGGGTGCGCGCCAGTGAGGCGCGCATCTTCTCGAGGCGCTCCTCAAGACGGCTGCGGCGACCTTCCAGCACGCGCATGCGCACGTCGCGTGACGTCTGCCCGAAGAAGGCGAAGCGAGCGGCGAAGTGCTCGTCCTCGTACGCGTCGGGACCGGTCTGCGCGAGAAGTTCCTCGAAGTGGTCCTTACCTTCAGCCGTCAATCGATAGACGATCTTGGCGCGACGTCCCGCGAGCGATGCCGTGAGCGCGTCTTCCGGTGTGGACCCGGCTTCCTCGATCAACCAGCCGTTGGCGACCAGCGTCTTGAGGCAGGGGTAGAGCGTCCCGTAGCTGAAGGCACGGAAGACGCCCAGTGACGTGTTGAGTCGTTTGCGCAGCTCGTAGCCGTGCATCGGGGACTCGCGGAGCAGGCCGAGTACGGCGAACTCGAGGATCCCGGCACGCCGGCTCATCGTCGCCTCCTCCCTGTCGCTGCCTCGTCGGCACGGCACTTATGTCGTGCTGATGTATCGACTCGATACATCAGCACGATAGAACGCCTCTGCGGATGCGACAAGAGGGGCCATGGTGAACGGCGTCACATCACCGATTCATACGAAGCAAGTTGCCTGATTTGGGGTGAACTTCGGTGCTAGACGGGTTTTGCCGGTGCGTAGTCTGTGCGGCATGCACACCACCGGGAACCGAGTGACGACCGAGGACGTCATCGTCTTCGGTGCAGTACGGGTGAATGCGGGATCGGCCGCATCCGTACTTCGGGGGGACCGGAAACCAGCCGCCGTTTCCAGGCGCGCAAAGGTGCGCCTGCCCGAGGAGTAATCGTTCGATGAGCGAGCACCGTCGCAAACCGTCGCAGCCGCAGGGCGGCGGACGTGCCGCGGCCCGACGCGGTCAGCCCGACCCGTCCGCAGGCCGCAGCGCGGCACCGCGAGGCGCCACCGGGTCTCCTTCCGACTCCTACGACACGGGGGGTGAGGAGCGCCAGTACGGCACCCGTGCCGAGGCTCGCCGAGCCGCCCAGAGAGGCGGCGGCAGGCGTCGAGCCGCCGATGGCGCGGGGCGCGGTGGCCCCGGAGGAGGGGGCGGCGCGCGTGGTGGCCCGCCCGGGTCCAGTGGGCCGGGCCGGGGCCGCGGACGTCCCGAGCCCTCCAGGAAGCGCATCGTCGACTACCCCCGCGCCGGCAAGTACGGCGCGGCGCGCTGGGTGCCCTCCTGGAAGCTCGTCACAGGACTCTTCCTCGGCTTCTGCGGCAGTCTCATCGCCGTGGCGGGTGTGGCCTACGCCCTGGTGGGCGTCCCGGACGAGGCCAAGACCGCGACGGCCCAGAACAACGTCTACTACTGGGCCGACGACACCCAGATGGTCGCGACCGGCGGTGAGACGAACCGCCAGATCATCAGCTACGCGCAGATCCCCAAGGAGATGCGCTTCGCGGTCATGTCGGCCGAGAACAAGACCTTCGAATCCGACAGCGGTGTCGACCCGATGGGCATCGCCCGTGCCTTCGTCAACATGGCGAAGGGCGGCCAGACCCAGGGTGGCTCGACGATCACCCAGCAGTACGTGAAGAACGCGATGCTGGACGACCAGTCGCAGACGATCTCCCGCAAGTTCAAGGAGCTGTTCGTCTCCGTCAAGGTCGGCGCCTCGGTGCCGAAGGAAGACATCATGGCCGGCTACCTGAACTCGGCCTACTACGGGCGGAACGCCTACGGGATCCAGGCCGCCGCGCGGGCCTACTACAACGAGGACGCCAAGGAACTCGACCCCAGTCAGTGCGCGTTCCTGGCCGCCGTGCTCAAGGGCGCCACGTACTACGACCCGGCCGGCGCCGTGTCGATCGACCCCGCCGCCACTCCTCAGGCCAACCGCAAGCGTGTCGAGGACCGCTGGAGGTGGATCCTCGACGAAGAGGTCAAGGACGGGCGTCTGCCGGAGGCGGTGCGCGGCAAGTACACCAAGTTCCCCGAGCCCCAGAGTCCTCGGTCCAACGCCGCCCTGGGCGGTCAGATCGGGTATCTGGTCGACCTGGCGAACTCGTACATCCTGCAGAACAGCGCGAAGACCGGGATCACCGAGTCCAAGCTGCGGCAGGGCGGCTACGAGATCCACACGACCTTCGACAAGAAGAAGGTCGATGCTCTGGAAGCCTCGGTGAAGAAGGTGCGGAAGGCGAACATCAAGCCCGATGTGCGCCCGAAGACGGACAAGTACGTCCAGTTCGGTGGCGCGTCGATCAATCCCGCCAGCGGGGCGATCGAAGCCATCTACGGCGGTGCGGACGCGACGAAGCACTTCACCGACAACGCCGACCAGACCGGCGCCCAGGTGGGCTCCACGTTCAAGCCCTTCGTCCTGGCGGCGGCCATGTCCTGGGGAGCCAGAAACCCGGACGGGCCCGAGAACCAGGCACAGGACGAACGCACCATCGTCTCCCCGAAGAGCCTGTACAGCGGCAAGAACAAGCTGAAGATCAAGGACTACACGGGGACCGACTGGAAGGACGACAAGGGCAACGAGTGGCTGCAGCAGAACGACGGCCAGCAGTCCTACAACCCGCCCAGCTACAAGATCGACCTGCGTGAGGCGATGCGGGAGTCCGTCAACTCCGCCTATGTGCAGCTCGGCATGGACGTCGGCCTGGACAAGGTGAAGGAAGCCGTCCTGGCCTCCGGTATCAAGGAGTCCAGCCTCGCCAGCTCCCGGTTCCCCTCGTTCTCGCTGGGCACCTCGTCCCCGAGTGCCATCCGTATGGCGGGTGCCTACGCCACCTTCGCCGCGAGCGGCAAGCAACGCGACCCGTACTCGGTCGAGAAGATCACGAACAAGGACGGCAACGTCTTCCAGCACGAGGACGTGGCGAAGACCCAGGAGGCCTTCACGTCGAAGGTCGCCGACAACGTCACGGACGTCCTGAAGACCGTGGTCGACAGGGGAACCGGTACCAACGCCCAGCTGAAGGGCCGCGAGGTGGCCGGCAAGACCGGTACGACGGACGGCAACAAGTCCGCCTGGTTCGTCGGGTACACCCCGCAGCTGTCCACGGCCATCGGCATGTACCGCCTGGACGACAACGAGAAGAACAAGAATCGCAAGTTCCTGCAGATGTACGGCACGGGTGGCGAGAAGACCATCCACGGTGCCTCGTTCCCGTCGCAGATCTGGCGGGACTACATGGAGGTTGCTCTCAAGGGTACGAAGGCGGAGGCCTTCCCCAAGCCGGAGGAGATCGGAACGGTGCTCAACGACACTCCGAGCCCGACTCCGACCCCCACGGTGACCAAGAGCGAATCCCCCAGCCCCACCCCCACACCCACGCCCAGCGAGACCCTGGAGTCGCCCTCGCCCTCGGCGAGTGAGACCTGCGGCAAGTTCGACTGGACCTGCAACAACACCGGTGGCACGGACACCGGCGGCACGGGCAACGGAGGAACCGACGGGGGCGTCACGTCATCGCCGACGGCGACGGCAACCGACGGAACCACCAGAGGCAACGGCAACGGCAACGGTGGCTTCCTGGGCGGTGCCAACTAAGTCCTGTCACTGTGTGTGTTTCACGTGAAACACACCGTTCCACGTGAAACGAGGGCCGCCGCACCGGACAGGTGCGGCGGCCCTCAGCGCATGACCGGGCCCGTACGGCAGGATGTGCGGCATGCCCAGTGCAGAGACGACGCGCGCGAGCGCGCACGAGCCGGAGCTGGTGCGGCCGACCAAGGACGACGAGGTGGCCCGCCGCGGGAGTGAGCTGATCGGTGGCCCCGTCGGGCGGCGCGCCCTGCTCGGGACGTCGTGGTGGACACCCGTGCGGGTCGTCGCACTGGTCGCGATCGGCATGTTCGCCCTCGGCCTGGTCCAGAAGCTGCCCTGCTACGACGGAGGCTGGTTCTTCGGGGCCAGTTCGCAGTACACGCACGCGTGCTATTCGGACATCCCGCACCTCTATCAGGGGCGCGGGTTCGCGGATGGGCTCGTGCCGTACTTCGACAAGCTCCCCGGCGACATGGACTACCTGGAGTACCCGGTGCTCACCGGCCTCTTCATGGAGGTCGCGGCCTGGCTGACCCCGGGCGGGGGGAGTATCCAGGACCAGGAACAGATCTACTGGATGGTCAATGCGGGGATGCTGATGGCCTGCGCGGCGGTCATCGCCGTGTGCACGGCCCGCATCCACCGCCGGCGCCCCTGGGACGGCCTCCTGGTGGCCCTGGCGCCTGCTTTCGCGCTCACGGCCACCATCAACTGGGATCTGCTCGCCGTGGCGCTCCTGGCCGCCGCGATGCTGATGTGGTCACGGGGCCGCGTGCTGGCCTTCGGCATCCTGGTCGGGCTCGCCACGGCGGCCAAGTTCTACCCGTTCCTGGTGCTGGGGCCGCTCTTCCTGCTGTGCTGGCGGGCCGGCAAGTGGCGTGAGTTCGGGACGGCACTTCTCGGGACGGTCGGCGCCTGGCTCGTGGTGAACCTGCCGGTGATGTACTTCGCGCCCGAAGGATGGTCGAAGTTCTACACCTTCAGCCAGGAGCGAGGTGTCGACTTCGGCTCGGTCTTCCTGTTCGTCTCGCAGTGGCTGAAGATCACGATCACGCCCGACACGGCCAACGCGTGGGCGCTGGTCATGATGCTGCTCCTGTGCGCCGGCCTGAGCGCCGTCACGCTGACCGCACCCCGGCGCCCGCGCTTCGCCCAGCTCGCGTTCCTGATCGTCGCGGCCTTCATCCTGACCAACAAGGTGTACTCGCCGCAGTACGTCCTCTGGCTCGTTCCGCTCGCCGCGCTGGCCCGGCCTCGGTGGCGGGACTTCCTCATCTGGCAGGCCTGCGAGGTCGCGTACTTCCTGGGGATCTGGATGTACCTCGCGTACACGACCAGCGGAGACGCTCACAAGGGTCTGCCGACCGACGGTTACCAGGTCGCCATCGCCGTGCACCTGTTGGGCACGCTCTACCTCTGCGCGGTGGTCCTCCGGGACATCCTCCTGCCCGAACGGGACGTGGTGCGGCGGGCCGGCGACGACGATCCCTCGGGCGGGATCCTCGACGGCGCCGAGGACGTCTTCGTCCTCGGCGCGGCGGCTCATCCACCCCGGCACGCGGCGCACCTCGTCGAGGGACAGCCTCCGGTGGAGTGGGGCGGCGCCCGCACGGTGTCCGACGAGGGTTCACTCTGAGCGAACACCTCAGGGTGCTCCATAGGCGAAAGGCCGTACACGGAGAGCGTGTACGGCCTTTCGCCTATGGAGGAGCCGGTCTGGAACCGAGGTCGGTCCCGGACCGTCAGTGCTCGACGACCCGGTCGAACTGCGTGGTGGTGTGCCGCAGATGCGCCACCAACTCGTCGCCGACCTTCGGCTCGGCTGCGTCGGCCGGCACGAAGAGGATCGACACCTGCATGTGCGGGGGCTCCGCGAACCAGCGCTGCTTGCCCGCCCATACGAACGGCGACAGGTTCCGGTTCACGGTGGCGAGGCCGGCCCGGGCGACACCCTTGGCGCGCGGCATGACGCCGTGCAGCGCCTTGGGGGCCTCCAGCCCCACCCCGTGGGACGTACCGCCCGCCACGACCACGAGCCAGCCGTCCGAGGCCGCCTTCTGCTGCCGGTAGCCGAAGCGGTCGCCCTTGACGACGCGTGTGACGTCCAGGACGGCTCCGCGGTACTCGGTGGCCTCGTGGTCGCCGAGCCACAGACGGGTGCCGATCCGGGCGCGGAAACGCGTCTGCGGGAACTGCTGCTGGAGCCGGGCGAGTTCGTCGGCCTTGAGGTGGCTCACGAACATCGTGTGCAGCGGCAGGCGGGCCGCACGCAGCCGGTCCATCCAGCCGATGACCTCCTCGACCGCGTCCGAGCCGTCCGTGCGGTCCAGCGGCAGATGGATCGCGAAACCCTCCAGCCGAACGTTCTCGATGGCGGCGTGCAGGTGCGGCAGATCCTGCTCGCTCACACCGTGCCGCTTCATCGAGGACATCACCTCGATGACCACACGGGCGCCCACGAGGCCGTACACGCCGTCGATGGACGACACCGAGCGGATCACCCGGTCGGGCAGCGGCACGGGCTCCTCGCCCCGCCTGAACGGCGTCAGGACCAGGAGGTCCCCGCCGAACCAGTCCTTGATCCGGGCGGCCTCGTACGTGGTGCCCACGGCGAGGATGTCCGAGCCCATGCGGGTGGCCTCGTCCGCGAGCCGTTCGTGGCCGAAGCCGTAGCCGTTGCCCTTGCAGACGGGGACGAGCCCCGGGAACTGCTCGGACACCTGCTTGTGGTGTGCCCGCCAGCGCGCGGTGTCGACGTAGAGCGTGAGCGCCATGGCCGGTCCCGGAACCTTTCTCGTGGCTGCCGTGTATCAGAGGTACGAAAGGAAATTGTCGCGTATGCGTCGGGCCGATGGGGAGGCGCCGGGCCGGAACGGCCGTCCGACACCCGCCCGGGCCCGGTTCAGCGACGCGACATGTAGATGTCGAGCGCCTTGTGGAGCAGCTTGTTGAGCGGGAAGTCCCACTCGCCCAGATACTCGGCGGCCTCGCCGCCCGTGCCCACCTTGAACTGGATGAGTCCGAAGAGGTGGTCGGTCTCGTCCAGCGAGTCGGAGATGCCGCGGAGGTCGTAGACCGTGGCCCCCAGCGCGTAGGAGTCGCGCAGCATGCGCCACTGCATCGCGTTCGAGGGCCGTACCTCCCGGCCGATGTTGTCGGAGGCGCCGTAGGAGTACCAGACGTGGCCGCCCACGACGAGCATGGTCGCCGCGGACAGGTTCACGCCGTTGTGGCGTGCGAAGTACAGCCGCATGCGATTGGGGTCCTCGGTGTTGAGGGCCGTCCACATGCGCTGGAAGTACGAGAGCGGGCGGGGCCGGAAGTGGTCGCGAACGGCGGTGATCTCGTAGAGCCGCTGCCATTCCTCCAGGTCCTGGTAGCCGCCCTGGACGACCTCGACACCCGCCTTGTCGGCCTTCTTGATGTTGCGGCGCCAGAGCTGGTTGAAGTTCTTGTGGACCTCTTCCAGCGAGCGGTTGGCGAGCGGCACCTGGAAGACGTAGCGGGGCTGCACGTCGCCGAAGCCGGCGCCGCCGTCCTCGCCCTGCTGCCATCCCATCCGACGCAGCTTGTCGGCCACCTCGAAGGCGCGCGGCTCGATGAAGTCGGCCTCGATGTCGCGCAGGCGCTTCACGTCCGGGCTCTGGATGCCGCCCTTGATGGACGCGGCCTCCCAGCGGCGGATGATCACGGGCGGGCCCATCTTCACGGAGAAGGCGCCCTGGTGCTTGAGGTGCGCGAGCATCGGCTGCAGCCAGTCGTCCAGGTTGGGCGCGAACCAGTTGATGACCGGGCCCTCCGGAAGGTAGGCCAGGTAGCGCTTGATCTTCGGCAGCTGCCGGTAGAGGACCAGGCCGGCGCCGACCATCTCGCCGGTCCTGTCGTCGAACCACCCGAGGTTCTCGGAGCGCCATTCGGCCTTCACGTCTGCCCATGCGGGGACCTGCATGTGACTGGCCGAGGGCAGGCTCTGGATGTACGCCAGATGCTGCTCTCGGCTGATGGTCCTCAGGGTCAGGCTCATTAGGGGCGCTCCTCGGGCTGGTGTGTCCCCATGGGTACAAGGGCTCCGGCTCTCGCGCCGAAGCCTACTGCGCCCTGCGAGCGCCCCGTCTGGCCGTATGGAACCCGGGCCACGGGAAGCCGACGCGCGGCGTCCCGCGGCCCGGGGGAAAACGGACGTTCGACTCAGAACACCCCGCCGAACAGGCCGCCGTGCGCCAGGCCGAGGTAGAAACCGACCCCCGAGAGGCCGAGTCCCAGGATGAGGCCGAACCGCTCCCGGGTCGTCACGGAGATGAACTGGCCGTAGGCGCCGGTGAGGATCCCGACGAGGCCGGCCCAGGAACTGAGGAGATGGAGGCTGTGGAACATCGACGTGACGAAGGCCAGGGTCCCGAGGACCAGGGTCACCGCGAGCAGGGCGTCCTGGAGGGGATGAGGCTTGCCGTCCGTGGCGAAGAGTGAGCCGGTGGTCATGGGTCGCATTGCCTGTGCCATGGGGCACCTCCTGCGGAAGGCGGCGCATCGTAGCGCCGTACACACCCGATGTGTACAGACTGGCGCCCTACCCGGTCGGATTTCAACCGGAAGCCGGGGTGCAGGTACTCTGTATCTTCTGCACCGGTGTCTGCCCAGGCTCATGGCCAGGTCACGGCAGGGATCACCGTCCGGGTTCTCCGGACGGCGGCCCGAATGTCAGTGGCGGCCGATACCGTTGCGTACGCATCACGACCCTCCTGCCACGGAACGACCGTGGCCGCCGAGTCCAAAGGAGGTGGGTTCCACATGCGTCACTACGAAGTGATGGTCATCCTCGACCCCGATCTGGAGGAGCGCGCTGTCGCCCCCCTGATCGAGAACTTCCTCTCCGTCGTCCGCGAGGGCAACGGAAAGGTCGAGAAGGTCGACACCTGGGGCCGTCGTCGTCTCTCGTACGAGATCAAGAAGAAGCCCGAGGGCATCTACTCGGTCATCGACCTGCAGGCCGAGCCTGCGGTCGTCAAGGAGCTCGACCGCCAGATGAACCTGAACGAGTCGGTCCTCCGGACCAAGGTCCTCCGTCCCGAGACCCACTGAGCCTCCCAGCTCAGCTGATCTCGGGTTCCGAGTAGCAGCACCAGCAGCCAGCAGCAAACCCGCCGAGAGGTACCCCCATGGCAGGCGAGACCGTCATCACGGTCGTCGGCAATCTTGTCGACGACCCCGAGCTGCGCTTCACCCCTTCCGGTGCGGCGGTCGCGAAGTTCCGTGTCGCGTCCACCCCCCGCACCTTCGACCGTCAGACCAACGAGTGGAAGGACGGCGAGAGCCTGTTCCTGACCTGCTCGGTCTGGCGTCAGGCGGCGGAGAACGTCGCCGAGTCGCTCCAGCGAGGCATGCGCGTCGTCGTGCAGGGCCGGCTGAAGCAGCGGTCCTACGAGGACCGTGAGGGCGTCAAGCGCACGGTCTACGAGCTGGACGTCGAGGAAGTCGGCGCCAGCCTGAAGAACGCCACGGCCAAGGTCACCAAGACCACGGGTCGCGGTGGCCAGGGTGGTTACGGCGGCGGCGGTGGCGGCGGCCAGCAGGGCGGCGGCTGGGGCGGTGGCTCCGGCGGCGGCCAGCAGGGCGGCGGCGCTCCCGCCGACGACCCCTGGGCGACCGGCGCTCCCGCCGGTGGCAACCAGGGCGGCGGCGGTGGCGGCTGGGGCGGGAACTCCGGTGGTTCCGGCGGTTCCGGCGGCGGCTACTCGGACGAGCCCCCCTTCTAGGCCCTCGGGGCCGAGGGTGGGTCGTACCCCCACTTCTTGATCACACAGGAGATACACCATGGCGAAGCCGCCTGTGCGCAAGCCGAAGAAGAAGGTCTGCGCATTCTGCAAGGACAAGGTCACGTACGTGGACTACAAGGACACGAACATGCTGCGGAAGTTCATTTCCGACCGCGGCAAGATCCGTGCCCGCCGCGTGACCGGCAACTGCACGCAGCACCAGCGTGACGTCGCCACGGCTGTGAAGAACAGCCGTGAGATGGCGCTGCTGCCCTACACGTCCACCGCGCGATAAGGGAAGGGTGACCGACAAATGAAGATCATCCTCACCCACGAGGTCTCCGGCCTCGGTGCCGCGGGCGACGTCGTCGACGTCAAGGACGGCTACGCTCGCAACTACCTCATCCCGCGGAACTTCGCGATCCGCTGGACCAAGGGTGGCGAGAAGGACGTCGAGCAGATTCGTCGTGCTCGCAAGATCCACGAGATCGCGACCATCGAGCAGGCCAACGAGATCAAGGCCCGCCTCGAAGGCGTCAAGGTCCGCCTGGCCGTCCGCTCCGGCGACGCCGGTCGTCTCTTCGGTTCCGTCACCCCGGCCGACGTCGCTTCGGCGATCAAGGCCTCCGGTGGCCCCGAGGTCGACAAGCGCCGCATCGAGCTGGGCTCGCCCATCAAGACGCTGGGCGCCCACGAGACGTCCGTGCGTCTGCACCCCGAGGTTGCCGCCAAGGTCAACATCGAGGTTGTCGCTGCCTGAGTGCAGCGCTCGGCATAGCTGAGTGCAGAAGGGCCGCACCTTCGGAGGTGCGGCCCTTCTGCGTTTCCGTGTGCCGCCGTCGGAGTCGGGCCCGTCGGCAGTGGCCCTCCGCGCCCGGGCGCCGTGCGTCGTTTCACGTGAAACGACGAGGGAGATCTCGCCAAGGGGCGGAGCCCAGAGGCTCGTTGATCAGCGTGTCGCGCCCGTGACGATCCAACGGCCCGATCGGGAGCGCAGCCAGAGCGTCAGCATCCGCATGGCCATCATCAGCGCCATGGCCCCCCAGAGGGCCGTCAGTCCGCCGCCGAGCGTCGGCACGAGCAGCGCCACGGGGGTGAAGACGGCGAGGGTCAGCAGCATCGCCCGCGCCAGGTAGGGCCCGTCCCCCGCTCCCATCAGCACCCCGTCGAGCACGTAGGCGATCCCGCAGACGGGTTGGACGAGGGCCACGACGACGAGAGCCGGCAACGCGGCATCGCGCACTCCGGAGTCCTCGCTGAACAGGGGGAGGAAGGCGGACCGGGTGACCATGACCAGAAGGCCGAGGACGACCCCCGTGGCGATGCCCCACTGGATCATGCGCTGACAGGTCTCCCGTGCGCCGCGTGCGTCACCTGCTCCGAGATAGCGGCCGATGATGGCCTGACCCGCGATGGCGATGGCGTCGAGAGCGAAGGCGAGCAGGCTCCACAGGGACAGGATGATCTGGTGTGCGGCCATCTCGGCATCCCCCAGCCGTGCGGCCACCGCCGTGGCGATCAGCAGGATCGCCCTCAGCGACAGCGTGCGGACGAGGAGAGGCGCTCCAGCCTGGGCGCAGGCGCGTATCCCCGGGCCGTCCGGTCGAAGGGACGCACCGTGCTTCCGGGCGCCTCGCACGACGACGGAGAGATAGACCGCCGCCATGGCCCATTGGGCCATGACCGTGCCCCAGGCCGAGCCGGCGATCCCGAGGCCCAACCCGTAGACGAGAAGCACGTTCAGCGCCGCGTTGGCGGCGAACCCGCCGACGGCGACGTACAGCGGAGTCCGGGTGTCCTGGAGTCCGCGCAGTACCCCGGTGGCGGCCAGCACGATCAGCATGGCGGGGATGCCGAAGGCCGAGATCCGGAGGTAGGTCGTCGCATACGGGGCTGCGGTGTCGGAGGCGCCGAACAGGGCCATCAGGGACGGTGCGCTGGGGAGGGTCACGGCGACGGCGGCGATCCCGATGCACAGGGCGAGCCAGATGCCGTCCATTCCCTGACGGATCGCGGCCCGGAGGTCTCCCGCGCCGAGCCTGCGCGCCACCGCGGACGTGGTGGCGTACGCAAGGAAGACGAAGACCCCGACGGCGGTCATCAGGAGGGCCGAGGCCACGCCGAGGCCCGCCAGCTGAGCGGTGCCCAGATGACCGACGATGGCACTGTCGGCCATGACGAAGAGAGGCTCGGCGACGAGTGCGCCGAACGCGGGTACGGCCAGCGCGACGATCTCTCTGTCGTGCCGGCGCCGTTCACCCGGGGACGTCACGGGAGCCTGTGTCATGCGCACCAATGTAATCTTCCACAGGTAAGAGATGCAACCAGCGAAAGACCCTTACGATGAGCGCCGTTCGGCGTGTCGCGGCGCAGGGTCCGGAGCGATCTTGGTCCGAAGGGCGAAGTTTTTCTTCTGCACAGCCGGTGGATGCGAAAAGCGCAGCTCATCGTGGGTTTTCCGGATGGGGTGAGGGCTTGTTCACAGGGCTGTCCACCGGATCGTGCACAGGTTTTGCGGGTTTCTCCACAGCATCAGGGCCGTCGTCCACATGGCCTGTGGATAACCAGATTGGCTGACGGTGCCGACGGGCCTAACGTGGTGCGTCGCCCGTTCTCTCCTCCGTCCTCGGAATCCACGCAAAACCGACGCGTGTGAACCGGAGTTGGGCAGCTCAGATGTCAGTGCCGTGCCGTAGAAATGAGGGGCACGGCTAGGTCCGCCCCGCGGACGGGAGGAGGTGGCTCGGTGAGTATTTCCGAGCCCTTGGACGACCCCTGGGCGGACAGTGGTCCCAGTGATCGTCTGCCCTCGTCCCGCCGGCGGGGAAGCGGCGGCGGAGGCCGCGAGGAGCAGCACGACCGCGATCGGGACAACGGTTCGTGGGAGAGCGGCGGTTCCTCGTTCGAGAGGGTGCCCCCGCAGGATCTCGACGCCGAACAGTCCGTCCTGGGCGGCATGCTCCTGTCGAAGGACGCCATCGCCGACGTCGTCGAGGTCCTCAAGGGGCACGACTTCTACCGGCCGGCGCACGAGACCATCTACGGGGCGATCCTCGACCTGTACGCGAAGGGCGAGCCCGCGGACCCGATCACGGTCGCGGCCGAACTCACCAAGCGCGGCGAGATCACCAAGGTCGGCGGCGCCCCGTACCTCCACACCCTGGTGCAGACGGTCCCGACCGCGGCGAACGCCGAGTACTACGCGGAGATCGTGCACGAACGCGCGGTGCTGCGCCGCCTGGTGGAGGCCGGCACACGCATCACGCAGATGGGGTACGCGGCCGACGGCGACGTGGACGAGATCGTCAACAGCGCCCAGGCCGAGATCTACGCCGTCACCGAGCAGCGCACCACGGAGGACTACCTGCCGCTGGGCGACATCATGGAGGGGGCGCTCGACGAGATCGAGGCGATCGGATCCCGCTCCGGTGAGATGACCGGCGTGCCGACCGGCTTCACCGATCTCGACTCCCTGACGAACGGTCTGCACCCTGGTCAGATGATCATCATCGCGGCCCGTCCCGCGATGGGTAAGTCGACGCTCGCGCTGGACTTCGCCCGCGCCTGCTCGATCAAGCACAACATGCCGAGCGTGATCTTCTCGCTCGAAATGGGCCGCAACGAGATCGCGATGCGCCTCCTTTCCGCCGAGGCGCGTGTGGCGCTGCACCACATGCGGTCCGGCACGATGACCGACGAGGACTGGACCCGGCTCGCCCGCCGCATGCCGGACGTATCCGCCGCGCCCCTGTACATCGACGACTCCCCCAACCTGTCGATGATGGAGATCCGCGCCAAGTGCCGCCGTCTCAAGCAGCGCAGCGACCTCAAGCTCGTCGTCATCGACTACCTCCAGCTGATGCAGTCGGGCGGCAAGCGCTCCGAGAGCCGTCAGCAGGAGGTCTCCGACATGTCGCGAAACCTCAAGCTCCTCGCCAAGGAACTGGAGTTGCCGGTCATCGCCCTGTCGCAGCTCAACCGTGGCCCCGAGCAGCGCACCGACAAGAAGCCCATGGTCTCCGACCTGCGCGAGTCCGGCTCGATCGAGCAGGACGCGGACATGGTCATCCTGCTCCACCGTGAGGACGCGTACGAGAAGGAGTCACCGCGCGCCGGCGAGGCGGACATCATTGTCGGCAAGCACCGTAACGGCCCCACCGCGACGATCACGGTGGCGTTCCAGGGCCACTACTCCCGGTTCGTGGACATGGCACAGACCTGATGGGAGGCGTGTTCAGCCTCGGATGGTCTCGGATGTCGCTTCACTGGACACAACCGCGGCATCCGTCTGTCCGAAGGACCTCGGACTGCTCCGATGCCAAAGCGCCGGATCGTCGGGCGGGTTGAATCCAGCTGTGGTCCCGCACGGCGTTCCGGCACACTGCGCCCATGGGGAGCGATGCCGCCGGGGCCCCGCAGGAGAGAGCGCTGCGCCACGTCACGGCGCTGTCCTCGGGGAGACCCCTCGACCGCGGACTGCGGCTGACGATGAACTTCCACCCCGACCGCGTGGCGGGCGGTCGGCCGATCCTGCGCGCCATGAGGGAGACCGGAATCTACCGGTCGCAGTTCGTGACCGGCACGAGCAACGGAGGTCTGACCGCCCACCCGGGCGGCGACCGGTGGCGCTGGGAAAGCCGCATCTTCGGGGGTGCCTACGACCACGCCGCCCCGGGCGAGCGCCCCGTGTACGGAGCGCTGAACCACCGGCGGGATGCCGTCGGCGGCGCGCCTCGATTCGGCTCCGCGCACCTGAGGCTCACCCCCGAGACTCTCGCGCGCGCCACGTTCTGTTATCCGGACAGTTCCACCGACCCCTCGGCGTTCGGAGTCGCCCAGCGTTTCTCGCTCTTCGACCCGGCCGAGGCCGACGGCCTTGACGCCGTGGACGGCCACATCGAGGCGCAGATTCACGGGCCGGTCAGGTTCGACCGCGACGTCGAGGCTCTGGTCCTCGATCCCAGCTATCGCGGCACGGCCGTGGAAGCCATGGCCCGCCGACTCCCGTGTGCCCTGGAGTGGCACTCAGGTTTCCGGCTGACCACGGACCACCTACGGCGCCACCCGGACTACCGCGGGCAGGAGTACGTCGATCTGGGCGCCCGGATCTCGGCCGGCGGGCGACTCGATCCCCGCATCCTCGGGGACGCCTCCCGGACGGGCCGCTACGACCCACAGGCGCTCAAGAAGGTCTGGCACTGCCTGGCCCGCTTCGGCTCCCCGCTCCGCGCGAACGCCGTGGCAGGGGAGCAGCTTCCGGCCTGCTGCCTCGTGGAGCAGAGGAGCCGGTGACTCACGGTTCCCGGCCACACGGCGGCTGCCCGGCCGATGGCCCGAGCAACAGACGGAGCGGACCCAACCGATCGGGAGGCTGGGAGAGGAGAGGAAACGGCAGTCTCAGCGTCTGTTGCCAGGAGGCGAGGTCCTGCGCCCGGCATCCGGAGCTGCGCGTCGCAGTTCTATCGATTCGACGTCCGCCGCCGGGCCGGGTGGACTGATGTCATGACGAGATCTCAGGACGAGTTGCTGGCGACCACACGCCGAACCCTGCTGCACCGCATCGCCGTCGCGCAGCGCGACGGGCGCGCGCCGTCCCTGGTCGCGGCCGTGGTCCGTGGAGGAACCACTGTCTGGCACGGTGCGCGGACGTCGATGGACGATCACGCACCGGACGAGAACGTGCAGTACCGGATCGGCTCCATCACCAAGACCTTCACGGCCGTGCTGGTGCTGCGGCTGAGAGACGAGGGACTGCTCGATCTGAGCGACCCCCTGGAACGGCACGTGCCGTCGACCGGGGTGGGAGAGATCACCATCGCCCAGCTCCTGGCCCACACCGGTGGGTTGGCGGCGGAGACACCCGCGCCGTGGTGGGAGCGCACGCCTGGTTCCCTGCGTCCTGAACTCGGCGATGTGCTCGGCCCGCACCCCCTGTGTCATCCGGTCGGGCGCCGCCATCACTACTCCAACCCCGGGTACACCCTGCTCGGTGCCCTCGTCGAGGAGGTGCGCGGTGCGCCCTGGGAGGAGGTGCTGCGCCGTGAGGTCCTGGAGCCGCTCGGCCTGCACCGCACGACCGTCACGCCCCAGGCGCCGCACGCGGGAGGCTGGGCGGTCCATCCCTGGGCCGATGCGATGATGCCGGAGCCGGCGGAGGACCTCGGGCGGATGGCCCCGGCCGGACAGCTGTGGTCCACCACGGGAGATCTGGCGCGCTTCGCCGCGTTCCTCGCCCAGGGCGACGACCGGGTTCTGGGAGCGGAGTCGCTTCGGGAGATGCGGACACCCGCCGCGCCCGCCGAGCTCGGTGAGCGGGGTGCGGGCGCCTCCTACGGTCTGGGCCTGCAGATCGTGCACCAGGGTGGACGTTCCCTCGTCGGGCATTCCGGTTCGCTGCCGGGATTCCTCGCCGGACTGGCGATCAGCGTGGAGGACGACGTGGCGGCCGTCGTGCTGGCCAACTGCACCTCTGGCCCGGCGACGTTCACGGTGGCCGCCGATCTGGTGCGGATCGTCGCGGAGGCCGAACCGAGGATTCCCGCTCCGTGGCGGCCCATGAGCGAGGTCGATCCCGCGGTGCTGGAGCTCGTGGGCCAGTGGTACTGGGGTACGCAGCCCTTCGGGCTGAGTGCACCGGCGGACGGGGGGCTCGTGCTCGGGCCCCTGTCCGGCGTCGGTCGAGGTGCCCGGTTCAGGGCGAACGATGACGGGACGTGGACCGGACTCGACGGATACTACGAGGGAGAACTGCTCCGATCCGTTCGGCGGGAGGACGGTTCGGTGAGCCATCTGGACCTCGGATCGTTCGTGTTCACGCGTCAGCCGTACGACGAGCACGCCCCGGTGCCGGGCGGAGTGCATCCGGACGGTTGGCAGGGGATCGCGTAGGAGCACGGCGCAGGGGCGGCTCGTTTCACGTGAAACAAGCCGCCTCTCTCGCATGGGAGGGGGCCGGCGTCGCACGGGGAGAGGGCCGGCCCCGCACGCAGCCACCTCGGGCGGACGCTGGGAAGCGGGCAGCGCAGGCCGGAGGTGAAGCGCCCGACTCTCAGAGCGGCAGCTTGAAGCCGACGTGGGAAGCCGTGAAACCGAGCCGCTCGTAGAAGCGATGGGCATCGCTGCGGGAAGCGTCGGAGGTCAGCTGGACCAACTGGCAGTCCAGGCGACGGGATTCGGCGATGGCCCACTCGATGAGCCGTGTACCGAGGCCGCTGCCGCGCTCCTCGGCGTGTACGCGGACGCCCTCGATGACGGAGCGGGTCGCTCCCTTGCGGGACAGTCCGGGAATCACCGTGAGTTGCAGGGTTCCGACGACTCGATCGCTCCGGACGGCGACGACGAGGTGTTGGTGGGGATCGGCGCGCAGTCGCTCCAAGGCGTGCAGATAGGGGCTGAGGTCCTCGGGGGACTCCCGGTGCGCACCGAGCGGGTCGTCGGCCAGCATCGCGACGATCTCGGGCACGTCGGCTGTGACAGCGGCTCGTATTTCAAGATCAGACATGAGCGCACCCTATGAGGGCGCGCCGACGGGCGGCACCGGTTGTCCGGGGATGCCGACGGATTCCACGGCGCGGACCAGCGGTGTCAGCTCGGGGACCTCCGCTGCGGTGTCGAGCGCCTCACGCAGGGCGGTGTCGTTGGTCGGACGTGCCGCGGCGAGCAGGTCCAGGCCCGCGTCGCTGACGTTGGTGTAGATGCCGCGGCGGTCGGTCGGGCAGAGATAGCGCGAGAGCAACCCCCGGTCCTCCAGTCGGGTGACCAGTCGGGTCGTGGCGCTCTGGCTGAGGACGACCGCATCGGCGACCTGCTTCATCTGGAGATGGCCGCCTTCGCCGTCGTGTTGCCGGCTGAGCACGTCGAGCAGGGAGTACTCGCGCACGCTCAGTCCGTGTTCGGCCTGCAGAGCCCGCTCGATGTGTGCCTCGATCCTCCCGTGCAGCAGGGAGAGCGCGCACCAGCCCTGAGCGAGGGCGGTCAGCGCGGGGTCCGTGGCTGTCATGGCGTCTCCTCCGTCCCGGCCTGGTTGCGTCCAGGATAGAGCACGACCGCAATAGACCGCGCTTGCGCATAGCCCGCGCATGCAACTATTGTTTCTGCGTGTAAGCGCTCGTGCAATCTCTTGAAAGGTCCGCTGCACCATGCCTCTCGCGCTTCTGGCCCTCGCGATCGGGGCCTTCGGCATAGGAACGACCGAGTTCGTCATCATGGGCGTGCTACCCGAGGTCGCCGGAGACTTCGGCGTCTCCATCCCCACCGCCGGGCTGTTGGTGACCGGCTATGCGCTGGGCGTGGTGATCGGAGCGCCGATCATGACGGCGCTGGGCACGAAGGTGGCCCGCAAGCGGATGCTGATGGCACTCATGGGGCTGTTCGTCCTCGGGAACCTGCTGTCCGCCGTCGCTCCGGTCTTCGGTCTGATGCTCGCCGGCCGCCTGGTCGCCTCACTCGCCCACGGTGCCTTCTTCGGCATCGGTGCGGTGGTCGCCGCGGAACTCGTCGCTCCCGAGAAGAAGGCCGGCGCGATCGCGATGATGTTCAGCGGCCTGACGATCGCCAACGTCGTCGGTGTCCCGCTGGGCACGCTGATCGGCCAGTCCGCGGGGTGGAGGGTGACCTTCGCGGGCGTCGCCGCGCTCGGCCTGGTCGGGCTGCTGGGCATCGCCCGGCTGGTCCCGGACATGCCGAAGCCGGAGGGCGTTCGCCTGCGCCACGAGATGGCGGCGTTCAGGAACGCCCAGGTACTCCTCGCCATGGCGATGACCGTGCTCGGCTTCGGAGGTGTCTTCGCCGCGATCACCTACATCGCACCCATGATGACGAATGTCGCGGGCTTCGCCGACGGATCCGTCACCTGGCTGCTCGTTCTCTTCGGCCTCGGCATGGTCGGCGGCAACCTCGTCGGCGGCCGGTTCGCCGACCGGGCGCTCATGCCGATGCTGTACGTGTCCCTGGGCGGTCTCGCCGTCGTCCTCGCCGTGTTCACCGTCACCGCGCACCACAAGGTCCTGGCAGCGGCGACGATCGCCCTCATCGGCGCTCTGGGCTTCGCGACCGTTCCTCCGCTGCAGAAGCGCGTCCTCGACCAGGCGCACGGCGCACCCACGCTCGCCTCGGCCGTCAACATCGGCGCCTTCAACCTCGGCAACGCTCTCTCCGCCTGGCTCGGAGGCCTCGTCATCTCCGCCGGTCTCGGCTACACCGCCCCCAACGGGGTCGGTGCGGCTCTCGCCGGAGGTGCCCTCGTGCTGGCTTTCCTCTCCGCCGCACTGGAACGGCGCGCTCCCGCCGCCGGCACCGTCCCCGCCGGGGCTCACCCCACGGACCGGCGAACGGCTGTGCACTCCTGAACGGCGCATCGTCGCAGCAGGAGCCGCACGCTTCCTTGGTCGTCGCCGTCCCGGGGACGGCTCAGCTTTCCCTGTCAGAACACCCGCAAGGAGACCGATCATGAACACCACCGCCGTCCACCCGCTGAGCATCGAGGACGCGGAGGCCCTGGTCACCGCCGCCCGGCGGGCCGCCGACACCGCCGGTGTGCGGGTCGGCGTCACCGTCCTCGACGCCGGTGGCCATCTGCTCGCCTTCCGGCGTGACGATCAAGCCGTGCTCGTCTCCGGGGAGACCAGCACCCGCAAGGCATACACGGCACTCCAGCTGAACTCGGCCACCGCTGATCTCGTCGACGCCGTACAGCCCGGCGGCGCCTTCCACACCTTGGCGACCGCCCTCGACCGCCCTCTGCTCTTCATCGCCGGCGGTCTGCCCGTCCACCGTGACGGCCGGCTGATCGGTGCGATCGGAATCGGTGGCGGCACACCCGATCAGGATCACGACATCGCCGTCCGCGCGGTCCGCTCTCTCGGATGACGGCCCAGGACCTTGTCTCGTCGGACGCATGACGCACAGAGGTACCCCGCCCCCGCTTCTCCGCGGGTGGACCGGTACCTCTGTGCCGTCTGCGCGACTCAGCCCGCGGCCACCGTGAGCGGGGCGAAGCGACGCGTCCAGTCCCCGGGCAGCTCGGCGACTCCGTAGGTCATCACCGCGTTGAAGGACAGGGAGACCAGCCCCCGGGCCTTCAGCCAGGCCAGCAGTTCCTCGTGCCGCACGTCGACGTCCGTGCGCAGCGGGCCGTTCGTGTGCGCGGCCAGAGCGGTGACCAAGGCCTTCGCCGTGTTGGTGTCCCTGGCCACGAGCGGCCCCACGACGTGGGTGTCCATATTGGGCCAGGCGGACGCGTATCCGGTGATCCGGCCGTGCTCCTCGGCAACGCGCAGCTGGTCGGCGAAGGCGGGCAGCCTCGTGATCATGTGAGTCCGGTCGGTCCCGAACACCTCCGCGTCGAGCCCGAGGATCGCGGGCAGGTCCTCGGCCGTGGCCGCACGGGTGAAGACTTCGGAGTCCGTGTCGTCGGGGCGGAAGACGCCCCGGACCATCTCGGCCCGGCCGGTGACCGTGAAGCCCAGTTCCTCGTACAACGGGCGTCCGTACGCCGTCGCGTGCAGGGTCAGAGGTGTGGTGCCCATCTCGGCGATGACGTACCGCATCAAGCGGCGTCCGACTCCCCGGCGAGCGTGCCGCCCTGCGACCAGGACCATGCCGATGGCGCCCAGGTCGACACGGCCGGGAGTTCCATAGGTCGTGACGACGCATGCCGCGACAAGCCCGCCGGCCGGGTCGTCGATACCGAAACCGGTTCCGGCCGCGAGGAGCAGGCTCCACTTGTGCTCCTCCCGGGGCCAGCCCCGATCCTCGGAGAGATCGGCGCACGCGGAGAGATCGCGGGGCGTCAGGGGGCGGATGGGCAGCGCGGAGAGAGACGAGATCGACACGGAGGTCAGGCTGTCCGACAGGGTGCCTCGCCGTCCACCACTTTCTCCCCTCCCGGCTCATGTGGATCCGCCGGGACGACCGGGCGTTTCACGTGAAACGCCCGCGCGAGCCGTCCATAACGCCAGTAGTGGAGATCGCGAACCGACTCGGTGAAGAGTCGGGGAGGACGGGAATGAACTGCGTCGGACCGCCCACTCCGCCTCATGCACTGTCGTTTTGCGTTCCATCCCGGAGGGCTGCGCGTTTGCTGTGTGACCAATCTTTGAGGTGGCGCTCTCGCGCTGGAGGCCGTCCCGCAGGAATCCGCGATGCACGCGTCAATTGGTGCATGGCGCACCGTAATTGAGGCAATCGGAGGCCCCGGCCCTCCTCTTCCGTGATGCAGACGGAGAAGACTTGTGCAGGGCGCCACTGCCGGTATGGTCGACTCCGGTTCGGGTCCACCGGGACGTGCGATTCGGTGGAGCGAACGCAGGCCAAAGCAGCGTAACGGGACGGAGAGATCGAAGACCCGTATTTTCCGTTATGCGGTCGAGCGCCGACCTGGAGTGGGATGCTGCGGTCAGAGGACTGCGGCCAATGTCACACTCTCGCCTTACTTGTCCGTACGAGGCGGGAATCCGGTTTCACTGTGCCGCATTGGGTCATCGGAACGGAACGGGCACAGAGAACCAGCCGTCTGCGGGGGAAAGCAGGCATCTTCCGTTCGTGAAGGTGCGCAGACCGACCGAAAGATGTTCGAGGCGAGGCAGACCATGGACGCTCCGACCACCACGTCGGCCGACAACGGCACCCCAGGCGGCAACGGCGGGGCCGGCTGGTTCACACCCCGCAAGGAGCCCGAAGCTCCCGGTGGCGACCAGACCCCGGCAGACGGCACTCGCCTGGCCGCGATGCGACCGATGGGGCGGTCCGCCGCAGTGACCGGCGAACAGCCCTCCTCCACTGCCGAGCGAGTGGCCTCCGAACCGTCGTCGTCCGTGCAGGAACGAATATCCAGAGGCGAAACGGCCACGTCTCCGCCCGGCGAGGAGACGCTGTTCTCACCGGACGTCACAGAACCCTCGAGGAGGACGCGGGTGGAGCGAACACCGCAGCGCATCCTGGGGCCGCACGAGTCGGCATTGTCCGCGGCGCGCCCCGCCGGCTCCTCGCAAGCGGAGGCGGGCACCCCACCGTCCGCCGGACCGGTGGGTCCGCGACTCCAGCCGGAGCCCGCCCACGACGCCGTGGAGCCCCGAGCCGCCTCCGAACCGGCGGAGCGACGGGCGCCGCGGCTCCCGGACGCCTCCGGCCCCGCGCACCGATCGGCCTCGCCTTTCCACGGCTCTCCCGCATCCGCCTCCCTGCCCGGGCCCGGAGCGGCGGCTCCTCGGCCCACCGCGGCCCGACCGCCTTCGCCGGACGCCGTGCTGATCCGCCGGACCATGGCCGAAGTCGGGCCGGTGGCCGACAAGGTCACCTCCTACTTCTACGCCCTGCTCTTCGTGCGCCACCCGGAGTTGCGCCCGCTGTTCCCGGCCGCCATGGACACCCAGCGCGACAGGCTGCTCAAGGCGCTGCTGACCGCTGCCGAGCACATCGACAACACCGAGGTCCTCGTCGCGTACCTGCAGAACCTCGGGCGGGGCCACCGCAAGTACGGAACCCGGCCCGAGCACTATCCGGCCGTCGGCGAGTGCCTCATCGGCTCCCTCAGCCACTACGCGTCGACCGTCTGGGACCCGGAGACCGAGGCCGCCTGGATCCGTACGTACACCACGATCTCCCAAGTCATGATCGACGCGGCGGCCGCCGACGAACTGCGGGCTCCCGCCTGGTGGTACGCCGAAGTGGTCTCCCACGACCTGAGGACCCCCGACGTCGCCGTCATCACCGTGCGGCCCGACCAGCCGTACCCGTTCCTGGCCGGCCAGTACACGAGCGTGGAGACGCCCTGGTGGCCGCGGGTGTGGCGGCACTACTCCTTCGCCTCGGCGCCGCGCTCGGACGGACTGCTGACCTTCCATGTGAAAGGGGTGCCGGCGGGCTGGGTCTCCAACGCGCTCGTGCACCGCGCCCGGCCGGGCGACGTGATCAGGCTCGGTCCGCCGTCAGGCTCGATGACCGTCGACCACACGACGGACAGCGGTCTGCTCTGCCTCGGCGGCGGCACCGGCATCGCCCCCATCAAGGCGCTGGTCGAGGACGTCGCCGAACACGGACACCGGCGTCCCGTCGAAGTCTTCTACGGGGCGCGCACCGACCACGACCTGTACGACATCGACACGATGCTGCGCCTCCAGCAGAGCCATCCCTGGCTCGCGGTACGCCCGGTCATCGACCAGCAGGCACACCTGCAGTTGCCCGACGTCGTCCGCGGGTACGGGCCCTGGGACGCCTACGACGCCTATCTGTCCGGCCCGCCCGGCATGATCCGCAGCGGGGTCGACGCGCTCAGGGACGTGGGTATCCCGTTCGAGCGCATCCGCCACGACGCGGTGGACGAACTCGTCGCGTCCGGGGACTGACGAGCCGCTGCCCGGCGCGAGTGGCGGTCAGCCCAGATCGCGTGCGTGCAGAGCGCGCACGCCCTCGATGTTCCCGTCGAGGAAGTGCCGCAAGGACAGCGGTACGAGATGGACCGAGGCGATGCCGACGCGGGTGAACGGGATCCGGACGATCTCGTACTCACCGCACGGCTCGTCGATCTCCGGTCCGTGCCGCAGGGCCGGGTCCATGGTGTCCAGGCGGCAGACGAAGAAGTGCTGGACCTTCACCCCGGTCGCGCCACCGTCGTCACCGATGTGCTCGACCGTGTCCACGAAACAGGGCACCACGTCGGTTACCTTGGCGCCGAGTTCCTCGTGAACCTCGCGGTGGAGGGCGTCGACGACGGTCGGGTCCTCGGGTTCGACCCCGCCGCCCGGAGTGAGCCAGTAGGGATCGACACCGGGCTTGGTGCGCTTGATCAAGATCAGGTCGTCGCCATCGAGCAGAATGGCGCGGGCGGTGCGCTTGACCACGGGTCGGACGGTCATGGGAGAAATGTGGCCCGGCTTGTTCCACGTGAAACATCGGCGCGGCGCCATTTCCCGTACATCCCGCGGAATCCCCGGTGGGGCTCGGCGCCGGGTCGGCTCTCTCAGGTCCAGTCGGCTGCGGCCCGCAGGAGCCATTCGTGAGCCCGGGCTATGTGCGGCATCGCCAGCGTTCCCGTCCGGACGACCAGGAAATAGGTCCGCAGGGGTGGTACGGCGGGGTCGAGAAGCGCCACGATGTCGCCGCGCGCGAGGGCCGCGGCGCAGAGGTAGGCGGGCAGGACGGCGAGCCCGGCCCCGGCCGTGGCGCACGCGAGGACGGCACGGAGGTCCGGCACGACGACGGTTCCCGACGCGGCCGGTCGGCAGTCGAAGACCGAGGCCCAGTAGCGGGCGACGAGTGGCAGCGATTCGTGCACCTCGACGACGGGCAGGCCCTCCAGCGCGTGAGCGCCTTTGCGGCGGAGTTTGCCCGGCCCAACCACGGACGCCCAACGAGGGGCGGCGACCAGGACGTGTTCTTCGTCGCAGAGCGGAGTCGCGGTGAGCAGCGCACCTCGCGGACGGGCCGTCGTGATGGCCAGATCATGATGTCCGGCGGCGAGCCCCTCCAACGTCTCCTCGGCGTTGCCGAAGGACGCACGCAGGGCGAAGCCCTGGCCGTCCTCTCCCGCCAGTTCCGTCAGCGCGGGAAGCGCCCGCTCGGCAGTGAACTCCAACGGGCCGGCGAGGTGCAGGGTGCGGACGGGGGAGTCGTCGTCGGGGCCGCTCTCGGCGATTTCGACGAGGGCGTCGAGATGCGGCGCGGCCTTGTGGGCCAGTTCGTCGCCGATGGTGGTGGGAGTGACCCCGCGGGCCTGGCGCAGGAACAGCGGGCGGCCCAGTTGCCGCTCCAGCGTGCGGATCTGCGAGGTCACCGCCGGCTGTGACAATCCGAGCAACGCGGCGGCGCGAGTGAAGGAACCGGCCCGGTGCACCGTCACAAACGTGCGCAGCAAGGCCAAGTCCATGGTGCCTCTCCCCTTTCAGCACCCCCGCGCGAGCCCCAACTATAAATAAGTCGATAGGTCTCTGTCGCTACGGTGATTGGACACTGACACAGAGTCAACTAGCCTTGTGCGCGCGGTTCTTCGCGCGCAGAACCGGGGCGGTCCGAGCCACGAGGGGGGAGGCTCGGACCGCCGTCGTCCACCGCGGGCGGAACGGAACCGCGGTCGGGTTCCTCCGGCCCTACTCCGCCGACACGTCCAGGGCCCGCAGCACGTCCGCCACCAGGTCCTCGGGGTCCTCGGCGCCCGCGGAGAAGCGGATGAAGCCCTCCGGGACGGCGTCGCCGCCCCAGCGCCCGCGCCGTTCCGCCGTGGACCGTACTCCGCCGAAACTGGTGGCGTCGTCCACCAGGGTCAGTGCGTCGAGGAAGCGGTCGGCGTGTTCGCGCGTGGGCAGGGTGAACGACACCACGCAGCCGAACCGGCGCATCTGCTGCGAGGCGACCTTGTGCGAAGGGTCCTCGGGCAGCCCCGGGTAGCGCAGCCCCGTGACCTCGGTCCGATCCCGCAGCGCTTCGGCGACCGCCCGGGCGTTGGCCGTCTGGCGGTCGGCGCGCAGGTGCAGCGTGGCGAGCGACCGGTGGGCCAGCCAGGCCTCCATCGGGCCGGGGATGGCACCGACGACCTTGCGCCAGCGGCGGACGGGGGCCATCAGGGCGGCGTCGCGACCGGTGACGTATCCGAGGAGGATGTCCCCGTGTCCGGTGAGCATTTTGGTGCCGCTGGCCACGGAGAAGTCGGCCCCGAGTTCCAGCGGGCGCTGCCCGAGCGGCGTGGCCAGGGTGTTGTCGACGGCCACGAGTGTGCCCTGGGCGTGCGCGGCCTCGACCAGGCGTCGCAGGTCGCACACGTCGAGCCCGGGATTCGACGGTGTCTCGATCCACAGCAGCCGGGCTCCGTCGAGCACGTCCAGTTGCGCGTCGCCCGCCGTGGGGGCGGTGCGGACCTCGACGCCGAAGGCCGTCAGCTGCTCGCGGACGAGAGGCAGTACCTGGTAACCGTCTGCGGGTAGGACGACGGCGTCACCGGCGCGCAGCAGGGAGAAGAGCACCGCGGAGATCGCCGCCATGCCGGACGGGAAGGCGAGTGTCTCGACGCCGTGCTCGCCGGGCGCCTCCAACGCGCCGATGGCGCGCTCCAGGAGCGTCCACGTGGGGTTCTCGTCACGGCCGTAGGTGTAGGGGCCGGTCGGTTCCCCGGGAAGGTGGAAGTGCGCGGCGAAGACCGGGCCGGGCAGCGTCGGTTCGTGTTTCACGGGTTCGGGAAGGCCGGCCCGTACCGCGCGGGTGCCGTCCCCGGGGGAGACCGCGCCGTCCCCGCTCCGCCGTGTCCGGCCCGTGTTCGTACCGTTTCCCGTGACCGGGTCCCCAGACGTCATGCCGCTCGTCCCTCCACTTGCGCTCGCACCGCGGCGAGCAGCCCTGGGCTCGCCGCCTCCACCATCTCAAGACAGTCCTCGAAGCCGTCCCGCTGTCCGTAGTACGGATCGGGGACGTCCAGGTCCTCCCCCGCGGCGGGGTCGTAGGACCGCAGCAGCCGGATCTTCTCGGCGTCCTCGCGGGTCGGTGCCATCCGGCGCAGATCCGCGAGGTGGCCGGCGTCGAGCGCGATGACGAGATCGAGGTGCGCGAACCAGGACGCCCGGAAGCGGCGGGCGGTGTGGTCGCTCGCGTACCCGTTGGCCTCCAGGACGGAGACGGTTCGCTCGTCCGCTCCGTCGCCCTCGTGCCAGCCGCCGGTGCCCGCGCTGTCGACCTCCACCTGTTCGTCGAGCCCGGCGTCCGCGACTCGGGCACGGAAGACGGACTCGGCCATCGGCGACCGGCAGATGTTGCCGGTGCAGACGAAGCAGACGCGATAGGACATGAGCCGCTCTCAGTCGTCGTCGGGAAGGACGACGTTCAGCGCCCAGGACACGATGGAAATGATCAGGCCGCCCAGGACGGCGGTCCAGAAGCCCTCCACGTGGAAGGCCAGGTCGAGCTTGCCGGCCAGCCACGAGGTGAGGAGCAGCATCAGCGCGTTCACCACCAGGGTGATCAGGCCGAGCGTGAGGATGAAGAGGGGGAAGGTCAGGACCTTCACGACGGGCTTGACCAGGAAGTTCACCAGTCCGAAGACCAGCGCGACGAGCAGCAGGGTGCCTATTTTCCTGCCCGTGCTGTCGCCCGTGAGGGTGATCTTGTCGAGCAGCCACACGGCCACGGCCAGAGCCCCCGCGTTGGCGATCGTCTTGACTACGAAATTCATCATGTGTGTGATCGTGGCAGACGAGATCGGCAAGCACGCAGCGGCTGTGGACAAGGCCCGCCGTGCACACACAGCGGACGAGGGCGATGAAGGCATTCCGGCTGGACGACCTGGAGGCGGAACGAGCCGCCAATGATGGTGCCTATCTGCAGTTCCTGCGCGAGCGGAACATGTCGGTCGGCCTGTACGCCCTCGACGCGGGTCGGCACGATCCCCAGAGCCCGCACGCCCAGGACGAGGTCTACTTCGTGGTGAGCGGCCGGGCGTCGATCACGGTCGGCCTGGAGACCACCCAGGTCGCGCGCGGCAGCGTCGTCTACGTGCCCGCCGGGGTCGCCCACAAGTTCCACCACATCACCGAGGATCTCCGGGTGCTGGTGATGTTCTCTCCCCCCGAGAGCTGATCCGGCGTATCGGGGTTCCCTAGGGGGACGGTCAGGGGAGGACAAGGGGCGCGAGGGCCCCGTGCGGTCTCCTCGGCGACCTAGCATCGGTGGCAGGACGACAGACGACCCGGAGACGGCGTCCCGACGGCGGGGCCACGGGCACGAGAGGCAAGGACGAGGGCGATGCGAGAGATCTTCGACGGGATGCCGTGGTGGGTGAAGTGGGTCGCGGTGCCGATCATCGCCCTGGTGGTGTTCGGCGGCCTGATAGCGAGCGTCGTGGGCTTCGTCATCGGCCTGCTCTTCAAGCTGCTCGTCTTCGTCGCGCTGGTCGGCGGGCTGATCTACATCGTGCGGAAGTTCATGGCGGGCTCGTCCTCCCGCGGCGACTGGTGACGTGCGCGACGGTGGGCGATCGGTAACGGCACGACGGCAAAGGGAACCCCAGGTTCCCTCGGGCGAGGGAAGTTTCCGGCGAGGACGGCTCTGAGCGGGGGAGGGCCGTTAAAGTCCGGAATTCGACGCGGGGTCGATCCCCGCGGGCAGCGCACACCCCCTCCCGTGTCCCCCGCACGGGCGGTCCTCCTCGCGCTTCGGGAGTGCCTCTTGGCCACGGTTGACACCGCACCCGCACCATCCGCAGCTCCACCTCTGCAGCGATCGGCCGAACCCGCGGTGGCCCGCGTCCCGCCGGCACAACTGCGGACCTCCCCGGCCGAGACGCTGTCCCGCCCGTCGTCGTCCGTGGTCGTCACCCCGCCGGGAGAACGCACCGCGCCGGGCGGTCGGCCGGCCGGGTCCGCGGCCTCGCGCGAATCGGTACGCGCCGGAACCGCTCCGGCCGCGACCCGGCACCCGCGGACGACCGGCTCCGCACACGGCGTGTCCGCCGAACCGGACGCGGCCGCCCTGGAGCCGCACCCCACCACCCTGATCGGTTCGGTCCAGCGGGCGATGCGACTGCTGGAAGCGGTCGCCTCGCGCAGCCAGGGGGCGCCCGCCAAACAGCTTGCCCGGGAGGCCGGACTCGCGCTGCCCACCGCCTACCACCTGCTGCGCACCCTCGTCCACGAAGGCTATCTGCGGCGCGACAAGGGATTGTTCTTCCTCGGGGACGCCGCCGAGCGCCTGAGCGGCAGCGCAGCCCAGCAGAAACGTCGCAGCACGGTGCGCGAGACCCTCGCCCGCTGGTCTGACGCGATCGGAGCTCCCGTCTACTACGCGATCTACCGCGAGGGCGAGATCGAGGTCATGGGGGTCGCCGACTCCCCCGCGACCCCCGCGGTCGAGGAGTGGGCCGATTTCCGGGAGACCGGCCATGCGCACGCGATCGGCCAGTGCCTGCTGTCCCAGCTCGACGAGACCGCTCGACGCGACCACCTCGCCCGGTATCCGGTGCGATCCCTCACCCCGTACACGGTGCGTGACGGCGAGCGGCTGCTCAGGCGGCTCGAACGCACCGCCCGGATGGAGCCGGTGATCGAGCGGCAGGAGTACGCGCTGGGGGCCGTCTGCGCCGCCGTGCCCGTCACCGTGGGCCGTACCGCCGGGGCGATCGGCCTTTCCCTGCCCTCCCGTCAGGCCGACCGGCTGCCTCTCGCCACGCAGCGGCTGCAGAGCGAGATGGGCCAGGTCCTGGGGTCACTCGGGCTCTCTATCAGCATCTGAAAAATCACTCCTTGTGATCTACCGTGCACGTTGCGCAATATTTCAGCTGTGTCGGGGGATGATTCCTGGCCAGACGACGGCGAACGACGGGGTAGGCGATGCGCGAGTCGGTGCAGGCAGAGGTCATGATGAGCTTCCTCGTGTCGGAGGAGCTCTCCTTCCGCATCCCGGTGGAGCTGCGCTACGAGACCTGCGATCCCTACGCCGTGCGGCTGACCTTCCATCTGCCCGGTGACGCGCCGGTGACCTGGGCGTTCGGACGGGAGCTGCTGATCGACGGGGTGGGCCGGGCCTGCGGTGACGGCGACGTGCACATCGCGCCGGCCGACCCGGACACGCTCGGTGAGGTGCTGATCCGCCTTCAGGTCGGTTCCGACCATGCCCTGTTCCGGTCGGGTACGGCTCCGATCGTGGCGTTCCTCGACCGGACCGACCGGCTCGTGCCGCTGGGCCAGGAGCGGTCCCTCGACGGCTTCGGCACCAGCCTGGACGAGGCCCTCGACCGCATCCTCGCCGAGGAGCAGAGCGCGGGCTGAGAGCCTGCGACCCGACCGCCGTGACGCTGCCGCGGCAGCGGTTCCGCGGTGAACGCCGCAGGGTCGCGCGGGCCTGTCCACCAGGGGTCAGCGTTTGCGCCGCCGTCCCTTTCCGCTCTTCGCGGGTGACCCGGACGCAGCCGGTTGCGGGGCGGCCGGGCCTCCCGTGCGGTCGGCCGCGACCACCAGAGCGGCCAGTGCGGTCGTCACGGGCACGGCGGCGACCAGACCGATCGACCCCACGAGCGTGCGCACGATCTCCTCGGCGACGAGTTCGCTGTTGGCGACCGTGCCCACGCTGCTCTGCGCGATCGAGAACAGCAGCAGCAGCGGCAGCGCGGCGCCCGCGTAGGCCAGGACGAGGGTGTTGACCACCGAGGCGATGTGGTCCCGGCCGATCCGGATTCCCGCTCGATAGAGACCGCGCCATCCCATGGTGGGATTCGCCTCGTGCAGTTCCCAGACCGCGGACGTCTGTGTCACCGTCACGTCGTCGAGCACACCGAGCGAACCGATGATGACACCGGCCAGCAGCAGACCGCTCATGTCGATGGCCGGGTACAGGCCGTGGATCAGCCCGGTGCTGTCGTCCGTGTTGCCGGTCAGGAAGGCCCAGTCGATGAAGACCGAGCCGAGGATGCCGATCAGCAGCAGCGACAGGAGCGTGCCGACCACCGCCACCGAGGTCCGGGCCGACAGTCCGTGACACAGGTAGAGGGCGATCAGCATGATCGCGCTGGAGCCGACGACCGCCACGATCAGCGGGTTCGACCCCTGAAGGATCGCGGGGAGGATGAAGAAGTTCAGGATCAGGAAACTGATGGCGAGGGCGATCAGCGCCATGATGCCCCGCATCCGGCCCACCACCACGACGACCACGGCGAACAGGCCGGCGAGCAGGGAGAGGGGCAGCCGGCGGTTCGCGTCGGTCACCGAGTACTGGAGGTTCTCGGGGGCAGAGGGCTCGTAGGCGACGATGACCTTCTCGCCGCGGTGCAACTGCCGTGACTGGTCCGGCTGGACGATCTCGGTGAACGTGCGGCCCGTGTCCTTTCCGGAACCGATCCGGATGGTCGCCCGCTTGCACGCACCCTTCGCCTGCTGCCGGCCCAAGGAGCCTTCCGGTGCGGAGGTGTCACCGCCCGGGGTCCCCCCGGAGGCGTTCACGGAGGCGCAGTCCACCTCGACGACCTTCGTGACGGTCGCGTTCTGCGTCTGCCGGTCGAAACCGACACCGGTGCGCTCGTGGGCCGGGGCGCCACCGGGCCACAACACCACGAGTCCCACGGCGACAGCGGCCGCGAAAGGGATCAGAACCGCGGCGATGACCCTGCGCAGACGCATCGATACGGGCGCTGCGGGGCCGTGGCTGTGCGTGTGGCCGTGTCCACCGCTCGGGCCGTGCCCGTGTCCGCCCCCCGACCCGCGCCCCCGGCCGTCACCCGGGCCCTGCCCGTGTCCGCCACCGGAGACCGGTCCGTGACCGTCACCGGGGCCCGGTGCACCGCCCTGGCCCGGTCCGCGGCCGTCGTACGGTCCGGGACCGGGCTTGTCGTCGAGGAGGCCGCCGTTCCCGCCGCCGACCGCGGGGTCATGAGCCGTTCCCTGCCCGGTGTCGTGCCGGTGGCCGTACGCGGACCCCGGCCCATGCCCCTGACCGGCACCGGGACCATGTCCACGGCCGTCGCCGGCGCCTCGACGGCGCGGCGGCTCGGACGGTGGGAACGAGGGCTGCTGGGTCGTTGTCACCGACCGATCATCGCAAGAACGGCAAGGGCCCCCTGTTCACCGCGCCAGATATGACGCTAGCGTGGTGGCACCTTTGTACACGCGGGAGCTCGGAGCACCGGGCTGAGAGGGCGCTGACCTCCGTCTTCGCGATGTTTCACATGAAACATCGGTGAACGGAAGCCGCTGCGTCGACCGCCGAACCTGTTACCGGGTAATGCCGGCGTAGGGAGTAGGTCTCATGACCATCAAGGACGTCAACACGCCTGCCTCCAGCCAGTCGGACGGTGCCACGTCGCCGTCCGGAGGCGAGGAGGCAGGGAAGTCCATCGGCTGGCACAAGGCGTACGTCGAGGGTTCGCGGCCCGACCTGCGGGTGCCGGTCCGTCAGGTTCACCTGACGAACGGGCAGTCCGTGACGCTGTACGACACCTCCGGCCCGTACACCGATCCGTCCATCGACACCGATGTGCGCCGGGGCCTGGCGCCGGTGCGGGAGAACTGGATCATCGCTCGCGGCGACACGGAGGAGTACGCGGGCCGACCCGTTCGTCCCGAGGACGACGGAATCAAGCACACCGCGCCGCGGGGCGGTCTGCGCAATCTCGACGCCGTCTTTCCCGGGCGTCCCCGGCTGCCGCGGCGAGGGCGCTCGGGGCAGGCGGTCACGCAGCTCGCGTACGCGCGACGCGGCGAGATCACTCCGGAGATGGAGTTCGTGGCGGTCCGGGAGAACGTCGAGCCCGAGATCGTCCGGGCGGAGATCGCCGCAGGCCGGGCGGTGCTGCCCGCCAACGTCAACCACCCCGAGATCGAGCCGATGATCATCGGCAAGCGGTTCCTGGTGAAGGTCAACGCCAACATCGGCAATTCGGCCGTCACCTCCTCCATCGAGGAGGAGGTCGAGAAGATGACCTGGGCGACCCGATGGGGCGCCGACACCGTCATGGACCTGTCCACCGGGCGCAACATCCACACCACGCGCGAGTGGGTGCTGCGCAATTCCCCCGTGCCCATCGGAACGGTCCCGCTGTACCAGGCGTTGGAGAAGGTCGACGGCCGGGCCGAGGAACTCACCTGGGAGATCTACAAGGACACGGTCGTCGAGCAGGCCGAACAGGGTGTGGACTACATGACGGTCCACGCGGGTGTCCGCCTGGCGTACGTGCCGCTCACCGCGAACCGCAAGACCGGCATCGTCTCGCGCGGCGGTTCGATCATGGCCGCCTGGTGCCTGGCGCACCACAAGGAGTCGTTCCTGTACGAGAACTTCGAGGAACTCTGCGAGATCCTCGCCGCGTACGACGTCACGTACTCCCTCGGCGACGGCCTGCGGCCCGGATCCATCGCGGACGCCAACGACGCCGCGCAGTTCGCCGAGTTGAGGACACTCGGGGAACTCAACACGGTCGCGAAGCGTTTCCACGTACAGACGATGATCGAAGGCCCGGGACACGTCCCGATGCACAAGATCAAGGAGAACATCGACCTTCAGCAGGAGATCTGCGATGAAGCTCCGTTCTATACGCTCGGCCCGCTGACCACCGACGTCGCGCCCGCGTACGACCACATCACCTCCGGTATCGGTGCCGCCATGATCGCTTGGTGGGGCACCGCCATGCTCTGCTACGTGACGCCCAAGGAGCACCTGGGCCTGCCCAACCGTGACGACGTCAAGACCGGGGTCATCACGTACAAGATCGCCGCTCACGCGGCCGATCTCGCCAAGGGCCACCCCGGTGCTCAGGACTGGGACGACGCGTTGTCCGACGCCCGCTTCGAGTTCCGGTGGGAGGACCAGTTCAATCTGGCCCTCGACCCGGACACGGCACGGGAGTTCCACGACGAGACGCTGCCCGCCGAGCCGGCCAAGACGGCCCACTTCTGCTCCATGTGCGGTCCGAAGTTCTGCTCCATGAAGATCAGCCAGAGCATCAACGAGCGGTTCGGCGGGGACACCGCCGAGGGTGCGTCGGCGGAGGAGATCTCCGAGGGCATGCTCCAGAAGTCGCGCGAGTTCGCGGCGGCGGGCAACCGGGTCTACCTGCCGTTGGCCGACTGACCCGGTCGCGGGGCGCGGTCCGGGGAGGTGAGCCTGCCCGGACCGCGCCCGGGGCGGATGCGCCCCGGCCGGGGCGGGCGGCGCGGGCGGTCATGCCGGGCTGTCCTGCGGATACCAGCGAAGCTCCACGGTGTTGCCGTCCGGGTCGCGCACGTACAGCGAGGTGGCCGTACCGCGCGCGCCGAAGCGCGGGCCGGGACCGTCGACCACGGTGAAGGTGCCGGCGGCGATCACCTCGTCCCAGTCGAGCGGCTCCACGGCGAGGCAGATGTGGTCGACGTTGGTCCCCGCGCGGACTCCGGCGACGAGATCGATGATGGTCTCCCCGGTGACCCGCACCGACGGGAACGGGGCCTGCCCGAGGCGCCACTCGGTGACGCGCACCGGCTCCAGGCCCAGCAGCCCGACGTAGAACTCCAGGGACCGTTCGACGTCCTCGACGGTGAGGACCAGGTGGTCGAAGGCCTTCACGCGCACGGGGGTCATGCCGCCTCCAGGGCCACCGCGAGGCGCAGCCACTCGGCGAAGAGGGCGGCGTCGACCTCGTCGGCGCGGCCGAGTTTCACCGAGGCCATCCGGCGGGCCCCGGGCACGAGCCGGCCCGACGGATCGCTCACGTCCCGGCCGCGCCAGAGGCCGAAGGTGACGGAGGACGTGTGGGCCTTGAGCAGGCAGACCGGGGTCCGGCCGGGTTTGTCGCCGAGGCTCCAGACGGGATGCCCGTGCCACACGGCGCCCGAGGCGGCGGGCAGGACCGATTCGACGACCGTGACGATCCGCTCGCCGATGTCGCGCAGCGGGTGGTCGAGGGTGTCCAGGTAGGAGGTGATCTCCGAGGCAGACATGGGGTTCCGTTCGGTTCGGGCCGGTGAGGGCCGCGGCGGGAGTGTTCCCGGGAGGTGCCGGTCGGGAGGGTGTGACGGTGCGGGGGAGGCCGGAGCAGCCCGGCCGCGGACGGTCCGGCGGGCCGTGGTGACGTCTTCCACGATCCGCTGTCCGGGGAGTGTCATCAAGGCATGATCGGTATACGACCGTTGAGTCGGATTCAACGCCGGAGGGGCTGTGCTGGAGCGACTGGAGATCGAGGCCTTCCTGACGCTGGCCGAGGAGCTGCATTTCGGCCGTACCGCCGAGCGGCTGCGCATCACGACCGGACGCGTCAGCCAGGTGATCAAAAAGCTGGAGCGGCGGCTGGGCGGCGCGCTGTTCGAACGCAACAGCCGCTCCGTCCGGCTCACCGCGATCGGGCGCGGACTGGCCGACGACCTCGCGCCCCTGGTCGCGGCGATGGACGAGGCGGTGGATCGGGCGATGCGGGCCGGTCGCGGAGTCACCGGGGAACTGCGGGTGGCCTTCCTCGGCGAGTGGACCGCTCCGGCACTGCTCCGGGCTGTCGCCCTGTTCGGTGAGCGGCACCCCGGCTGCCGGGTGGAGGTGCGGGAGGTGCAGCTGGCCGACTCGCGGGCCAGTCTGCTGGACGACTCGATCGACCTCCTGCTCGCCTCGTACCCGTTCGACGGAATGGCCTGCGGACCCGTGCTGCTGCGGGAGAGACGGGTCCTCGCCGTGGCGGCCGGGCACCCCCTCGCGCACGAGGAGGAGCTGTCCGTGGAAGTGCTCGCCGATCACCCCGTGGTCCAGTACCCGCAGGTGACCTCGGCGGGGTTCAAACGGGACCGTACCCCGGACCACACGCCCTCCGGCAGACCCGTTCCGAAGGGACCGGTGGGCGAGTCGTTCTCGCAGATGCTCACCCTCGTCGCGATGGGCCGGGGCGTCCTCCCGGTCGGGGAGCACTCCCGGCGGTACTACCCGCGGCCCGACATCGCCTACGTGCCCTTCAGCGACGCGGCACCGATCGAGCGGGGGCTGATCTGGAAGGAGAGCAACACCACCGAGCGCGTGCGCGCGTTCGTGCGCGCGGCCACCGACGCGACCGAACGGCGCTGAGTGCGCACACCACCCCGTGACGCGGTGACCGCACCTTCGCCAAGCGGCCGGGCGACGGGTCGCTCCCGGGCGGAGCCGGTTCCGACGCGCCCTCGCCGGATCGGCGGGGCCGTCTGTGCGGAGATGGCACCTGTTCGGCCCCGGTCCCGGATTCTCTGGGCAGACTGGGCGCATGACAGGGACATCGATGAGCAAGGGCGGCAACCTTCCCGTCGCCGCCGGGGCGGTGCGGGTCGAGCTCGGGTGGTCCGGCAGCCCCGGAGGGCCGGACGCCGACGCCTCCGCGCTGCTGCTCGGTGCCGACGGGCGGGTGCGGGACGACGGCGACTTCGTCTTCTACAACCAGCCCCAGCACGCCTCGGGCGCCGTGCGCCATCTGGGCAAGCGGCGGGAGGCCGCCGGGACGACGGACACGGTCGGCGTGGACCTGACGGCGTTGGAGCCGCAGATCGAGCGGGTCCTCCTCGGCGCCTCGGCGGACGGAGGCACGTTCGGCCGGTTGACGGGCCTGCGGCTGCGGCTGCTGGACGCCGCGACGGGCGAGGAGCTGGCGGTGTTCGAGATGGAGGCCACGACGGAGACGGCGTTCATCGGGGGTGAGCTGTACCGGCGCGCCGGCGCGTGGAAGTTCCGAGCGGTGGGGCAGGGCTACGCGTCCGGCCTCGCGGGCCTCGCGACCGACTTCGGGATCAGCGTGGACGAGGAACCGGGGGCCTCCGGGCCCGGGCCGTCGCCGGCATCCTCGCCGACGCCCGCCATCTCTCCCTCCGCACCGTCGACCGCACCCGCGTCCGGCGTCCCGGCCCGGCCCGCGCCGGCGGCCCCGCCCGTCCCCGCGGCGCCTCCCACCTCGCCGTCCGCCGGAACACCGCCGCGGAACCCGGCGGTCACCGCCCCGGCCGGCGGACCCGGGCCCCGGCTGGTCAAGGGCGAGGAGCAGCTGCCGGTGGACATGCGCAAGCGGCTCTCGCTGCGCAAGGAGCAGGTGGCCGTGAGCCTGCGCAAGCACGGCGCGGAAGGCGTCACCGCGCGCGTCATCCTGGTGCTGGACGCCTCCGGCTCGATGTCGTTCCTCTACTCGAAAGGGGTCGTGGCCGACGTCGTGGAGCGGATGGCCGCCGTGGCCGCTCAGCTCGACGACGACGGCGAGATGCAGGCGTGGACCTTCGCCTCGAACCCGGCTCGGCTGCCGGACCTCGTCCTCGGGGAACTGCCGGAGTGGCTGGAGCGTCACGTTCGCGTCGGTGAACTGACCCTGTTCCGGCGCAAGAAGCCGCGCAAGGGCCTGCTTCCGGGCCAGGTGGACATGCGCGCGGTCGGCATCCAGAACGAGGAACAGAAGGTGATCGCCGAGGTCCGGGGGTACGTTCGCGACCACCCGGCCGCCGCGCCCACACTGGTGCTGTTCTTCTCCGACGGCGGGGTGTACCGCAACAAGGAGATCGAGACGGAGCTGCGGGCGGCGGTGGAGGAGCCGGTCTTCTGGCAGTTCGTGGGGCTGGGCCGGTCCAACTACGGGGTGCTGGAGCGCTTCGACACCCTGCCGGACCGGCGCGTCGACAACGTGGGCTTCTTCGCGGTGGACGACATCGGCGACGTACCGGACGCGGAACTCTACGACCGGCTGCTGTCGGAGTTCCCGGCGTGGACGCGCGAGGCGCGCCGGCTGGGCATCATCTGATCCGTCCGGTCCGGTGAGCGGGGGCCGGGCCGGGCCGGAGGCCGCGAGGGCGTGTCCGCCGCGGCAGCCCGGTGGGCCCGCGCGCCCTCGCGCCCTCGCGCGGGCACCTGCTCCCGCCGGCCCCGCCGTCGGCGTCCGGGGTCACTCGGGCCGGTGCTCCGGTCCCCCGAAGTCGGGGCTGCTGAAGTCCGGGCTGGAGAAGCTCGGGCGCGGTCCGGCCGTGTCGCCGCCGTCGGGGCTGCTGAACCCCGGCCGGTCGTACCCCAGGTGCGGGATGCGGCTGGGCGCCGGTCCGGTCCGGTCCAGGGCCGCCGACCCCGGATCGGCGAGGGCCTCCCGGAGGAAGGGCAGGATGCCGCGCTCCAGCAGGGCGTCGTGCCAGGCGTCCCTGGCCCGGGCGACCTGGTCGCCCGACTCGCCGGCGGCTCCCGCCAGGAGCGCGGACGAACCGTTGCGCAGGGCCGTCAGCAGCAGCCCGGCGGCGGCCACGAGGATCGCCGCCGCGGTGACGGCGCCGAAGACCCACCCGGTGGTCAGGAGGGTCCGGGCGATGGCCGGTTCGGGGTCGAGCAGGGTGAGGATGTAGCCCACGAGCAGGAATATCCCCGCGGCCGTTCCGGCGAGGACGGGGGCGAGCACCGCGACGACGGCGACCGCGCCGGCCCCCGCGGTCTCGGTGGCCTCGCCCACCTGGGCGGCGAGCCCCATCGCGTCGGTGCCCGCTCCCGCGGCGCCGGTGGCCTCGCCCGTGGCCGGGGTGGATCGCGCCGGGCGGCGCAGTTCCTCTCGGATCTTCACGTACTGCGTGTACTCGTCCGCCGCCGCCGCCGTGATGAGGGCGGTGGCGGCGAGCGCCATCGTGCGCAGCTGTTCGAGGTTGAGCCGCCGGCCGCCGGCGGCGAGTTCCGGGTGGTGTGGTGCGGAGCGCAGCGCCTCATCGAGGATCCGCTCGTATTCCCGGCGGTCCTCGCTCAGCAGGTGCTGCGGAACGCTGTTCATCTGCATCCCCCGATGCTCCGTAGGGCTGATGGCTCGCACGCTGACGAGCCGTTGGGCAGAAACGGAGGGGAGCCTGCTACGGATATCCCGATGGTAGAGCGGTGACGGTGCGCCGTGACAGGGGGTTTCCGGAAATTGGCCTCCCGGGCCGGAGCGGTCCGCCCGGGACGTCCCTGGTCCGATCCGTGGTCAGAGGTCCAGCGGGAGGCGCCGGACCAGCAGCTTTCCGGCCATGGTGACGCCGCCGTCCATGGCGATGGCGAGCCCGTCGGCGTAGACGTGCGGACCCTCCACGACGGGTCCCGCGTTGTCCTCGCCCTCTTCCGCGCCGACCTCGCCGAGGAGGTACGGGATCGGGCTGTGACCGTGGACGATGCGTGCGCCGCCGTAGGTGCCGAGCAGGTCGCGGACGGCCTCGGATCCGCCGTCGTCGCGGAAGGCGAAGCGCTTGGTGAACTTGCGGAACAGGTCCCAGCACTCGTCGGCGTCGTTGCGGGTGAGGGTCTCGCGGACGGTGTCGTTGACCGCCTCGATGGAGTCGCCGTAGTCGAGGTAGGCGGTGGTGTCGGAGTGCACCAGCAGGTGCCCGTCGACCAGTTCCATGGCGTCCAGCCGTGCCATCCACTGCAGGTGGTGGTCCTGGAGGCGGTCCATGTCGGTCTTCTGGCCGCCGTTGAGCAGCCAGGCGGCCTGGAAGGTGGCGGTGCCGGCGCCGGAGTTGACGGGGGTGTCGGCGAACCGCTTGGCGCCGAGCAGCAGCAGTTCGTGGTTGCCCATCAGGGCCTTGCAGTAGCCGCCGGCCGCCGCGGCCTCCGCGGACAGCCGCATCACCAGGTCGATGACGCCGATGCCGTCGGGGCCGCGGTCGGTGAAGTCGCCGAGGAACCACAGGCGCGCGGTGCCCGCGGACCAGTTGCCGGCGGCGTCCAGCAGCCCCTGCTCCTGGAGGGCGGTGACGAGCTGGTCGAGGTAGCCGTGCACGTCGCCGACGACGTAGAGCGGGCCGGCGCCGGCACCCGGAGCCGGGGCCGCGTCGGGGTCGACGGAGACCTGCACGGTGTCACCCCGGTTGATGACCGGCAGATCGCGCTCGGTGGGCGTGTATCCCTCGGGGAACTCGCCCGGCACCTCCTCGGCGCGATCGGCGACCCGGTACGGCGTGGGCTCCGCCGCCGCGTACGCGACGGACTGCCCGGCCGGTCCCGCGCCCTCCCCCTGCGGGGCGTCCTGCGCGTACGGACCGGTCTCGTGGACGTAGGCGGGCACGCGGAAGTCGCGCAACGTCGCCGTCCGCATCACCTCGGGTCCCTGACCGGCCCCCTGAGTCATCGACCCCTCCACCACCATCGCGCCGCATCTGCACCTGTTCGGACTGCCTGGTCGCAGCGGCCCGCGGTGTCGTCCGCCCATCATAGGAATGCGGATCGCGCCATGTGATGACCCAGGGGTGGTGAATCGGAACGCGAGTCCGCTCCGCCGTGGATTTCGACCGAAATGGGCGGGCCTCCGCCCGCCCGGTGGCTTCGGGCGTCAGTCCTTCTCGGGCGATCGGGGCGGACTGACCGTCGTCCGCGGGGGCCTGCGCTGCGACGAGGTCCGCACGATCAGCTCCGTCGGTATCACCTGCTCGACCGGTTGGTCCGATTCGACGCCTTCGATGGCGTCGATCAGCAACTGGACGACGGCCGTGCCGATCCTGCGCGGTTTGAGGGAGAGCGTCGTGATGGGCGGCTCGGTGTTGGCGTAGACCGTGGACTCGCTGCAGCACACCAGGAGCAGGTCGTCGGGGACGCGCAGGCCGTAGCGCCGGGCGGCGGCCAGCAGGTCGGTGCCGTTGGGGTCGAAGAGCCCGTAGACGGCGTCGGGGCGGTCGGGCCGCGCGAGCAGCCGGTCGGCGGCGACGGCCCCGGCGCACGGATCGTGTGCCGGATAGGCCTCGTACACCGGATCCTGGCCCACACGCTCGCACCAGCGCAGGTACGCGGTGGTCGAGAGATGGGTGTAGGTGTCGGTGGTGGTGCCGGTGAGCAGACCGATGCGGCGGGCGCCGGCGGCGGCGAGGTGGTCGAGGATGCCGAGGACGGCGGCCTCGTGGTCGTTGTCCACCCAGGCGGTGACCGGGAGCGCCCCGGCCGGGCGGCCGTCGGAGACGACGGGTAAGCCCTGGCGGACGAGTTCGCTGACCACGGGGTCCTGGTCGGAGGGGTCGATGACCACGGTTCCGTCCAGCGCCACGTTCGACCACACGTCGTGGCGGGAGGTCGCGGGAAGGATCACCAGGGCGTATCCCCGGGCGAGGGCGGCCGAGGTGGCGGCTCTCGCCATCTCGGCGAAGTACGCGAACTCGGTGAAGGTGAAAGGTTCATCCCCGTACGTGGTCACGGTCAGGCCGATGAGGCCCGACTTTCCGGTGCGGAGGGTTCGGGCCGCCGCGGACGGGCGATAACCCAGTCGGTCGGCGACCTCGCGGACGTGGCGTCGGGTGGCGTCCGGAAGCCGGCCCTTGCCGTTGAGGGCATCCGAGACGGTCGTGATGGAGACCCCGGCGGCCGCGGCCACGTCTCTGATGCCCGCCCGGCCCGGCCGGCCGCCTCGGCGGGTGGTCTCCGCCCGGCTCACCTGGTGCTTCCCTGCTGCTGTCATGGCGAGCCGATAGTAGGGCTCATGCGGTGGGGTAGTGCGGACGCATATGCACGCGTTGACAGGCACGTTTCTGCATGGTCAAAAGGTGTTAACTGCCTTAGAAATAAAGGTAGTTGAACGATCCAATGTCACTACGTGACTTGTCGGCGCGCATGGGCCTGCCAAGTGGGCCATGTTTCGAAGAGGTCTCAACTCACCTGTACGAGGGATGCGCGCCACGGCGCGGGCCACCGGCGCATGTGATGAACGGCGACGCGCCCCCCATTCGTACCCCTTCGTACGGCGATGCCCGGCCAACCTGCGCGGCGCCCCGGCCGGAGACGCTCCCCCGGTCGCTCACGGCGGCGTCGGGCGGAGACGGGCCGGTTGTCCACAGCCCATTCGCAGCGGCGCGGAATCCTCATAAGGTGAGAAGCATTGGTAGCCGGTGGTGGTCTGAGCCGCTGGTCGTCACGAGGAGGACTGCGGTGAGCGAGACGAGCCCCAAGCTGCGTGCCGAGCTGGCGGGGATCCCCACCTACAAGCCCGGCAAGCCGGCCGCCGCCGGCGCCGTGGCGTACAAGCTGTCCTCCAACGAGAACCCCTATCCGCCGCTGCCCGGTGTCATCGAGAGCGTCACGGCGGCGGCCGACGCCTTCAACCGCTACCCGGACATGGCCTGCACCGGGCTGGTGAACGAGCTGGCGGACCGTTTCGCCGTCCCCGTCTCGCACGTGGCCACCGGCACCGGCTCGGTCGGCGTCGCACAGCAACTGCTCCAGGCCACGAGCGGCCCCGGCGACGAGGTCGTCTACGCCTGGCGCTCCTTCGAGGCGTACCCGATCATCACGCAGATCAGCGGCGCGACGTCGGTGCGGGTGCCGCTCACCCCGGACGAGCGGCACGACCTGGACGCCATGGCCGATGCGATCACGGACCGCACCCGGCTGATCTTCGTCTGCAACCCGAACAACCCGACCGGCACCGTGGTGCGCCGGGCCGAGCTGGAGCGGTTCCTGGACCGGGTGCCGAGCGACGTGCTGGTGGTGCTGGACGAGGCGTACCGCGAGTTCATCCGGGACGTCGAGGTGCCGGACGGCGTGGCGGTCTACCGGGACCGGCCCAACGTCTGCGTGCTGCGCACCTTCTCCAAGGCCTACGGCCTGGCCGGCCTGCGCGTCGGCTTCGCCATCGCCCACGAGCCGGTGGCGGCGGCCCTGCGCAAGACGGCCGTGCCGTTCGGGGTGAGCCAGCTCGCCCAGGACGCCGCCGTCGCCAGCCTGCGGGCCGAGGACGAGCTGCTCGGCCGGGTCGGTTCCCTCGTCTCGGAGCGCACCCGGGTCGTCGACGCGCTGCGGGGCCAGGGCTGGACGGTTCCCGAGACGCACGCCAACTTCGTGTGGCTGCGGCTGGGGGAGCGGACGGTCGACTTCGCGGCCCACTGCGAGCGGGCCGGAGTGGTCGTGCGCCCGTTCGCCGGCGAGGGGGTCCGGGTGACCGTCGGTGAGACCGAGGCCAACGACATCTTCCTCAAGGCGTGCGAGGGGTTCCGCCTGCAGCCGTAGCGTGCGGACGGGGACCGGTGCCGGCTGTCGCCGGCATCGGTCCCCGTCGCTTTTCCCTGGTCAGCGCACCTTTCCGGGGCGCGGGCGGTCGCTGACTCCGCCTATCAGTGATCTTGTGCGGGACGCCAGGGGTCGACCGGGTCAGCGGCTGCGGGCCCCCCGGATCCCGCTGAGGGACCCCCCACCCCTCCTGTCTCGAACGGGCATGCGTCATAATTGCTTGTGAATGTGAACGCGTTCACAAACGTGTCCTGGTTGTTCCCGTGATGTCTGGTACAAAGCGGGCAAACTGCCGCTGTGACCACGGCGACGTAAGGAGACTGCGACGTGGAATTGGCTCTGGCGCCGGAAACATTGGCGCGATGGCAGTTCGGCATCACCACCGTCTACCACTTCCTCTTCGTCCCCCTGACGATTTCGCTCGCCGCGCTCACCGCCGGCCTGCAGACGGCCTGGGCGAGGACGGAGAACGAGAAGTACCTGAGAGCGACCAAGTTCTGGGGCAAGCTCTTCCTGATCAACATCGCCATGGGCGTCGTCACCGGCATCGTGCAGGAGTTCCAGTTCGGCATGAACTGGTCCGACTACTCCCGCTTCGTGGGTGACATCTTCGGGGCTCCCCTCGCCTTCGAAGCGCTGATCGCCTTCTTCTTCGAATCCACCTTCATCGGGTTGTGGATCTTCGGCTGGGACAAGCTCCCGAAGAAGATCCACCTGGCCTGCATCTGGATGGTCTCGATCGGCACGATCCTGTCGGCCTACTTCATCCTCGCGGCCAACTCCTGGATGCAGCACCCCGTCGGCTACCGGATCAACCAGGCGAAGGGGCGCGCGGAACTCACCGACTTCTGGCACGTGCTGACCCAGAACACCGCGCTCACCCAGGCGTTCCACACCCTCACCGCGTCCTTCCTGACCGGCGGCGCCTTCATGGTGGGGATCGCCGCCTTCCACCTGGCCCGCAAGAAGCACATCGCCGTCATGAAGACCTCGCTGCGGCTCGGTCTGGTCACCGTGGTGATCGCCGGTCTGCTCACGGCCGTCAGCGGCGACCTGCTCGGCAAGGTCATGTTCAAGCAGCAGCCGATGAAGATGGCCGCCGCCGAGGCGCTGTGGGACGGGCAGAACTCGGCACCGTTCTCGGTCTTCGCGTACGGGGACGTGAGCCAGGGACACAACTCGGTGGAGCTGTCGATCCCGGGGATACTGTCGTTCCTCGCCGACGACGACTTCAACTCCTACGTCCCGGGCATCAACGACACCAACCAGGCCGAGCAGCAGAAGTACGGTCCCGGTGACTACCGGCCCATCATCCCGGTCACCTTCTGGGCGTTCCGCTGGATGATCGGCTTCGGTATGGCGTCCTTCGCCATCGGTCTGTTCGGGCTCTGGCTGACGCGGAAGAAGTTCATGCTCCCCCAGCATCTGAGAGTCGGCGACGACGAGGTGCCTCATCTGGTCCTCTTCACGAGCAAGGCGCTCGGACCGAAGCTGAGCACCTGGGCCTGGCGCATCGCCATCTGGACCCTGGGCTTCCCGCTGATCGCCAACTCCTGGGGCTGGATCTTCACGGAGATGGGCCGTCAGCCCTGGGTGGTGTACGGCGTCCTCCAGACGAGGAGCGCCGTCTCGCCCACCGTCTCGCAGGGCGAGGTCCTCACCTCCATGATCATCTTCACTGCGCTCTACGCGGTCCTGGCCGTCGTCGAGGTCAAGCTGCTCGTGAAGTACGTCAAGGCGGGACCGCCCGAACTCACGGACGCCGACCTCAACCCGCCCACCAAGATCGGCGGCGACTCCCATGACGCCGACAAGCCGATGGCCTTCTCCTACTAGGCCCAGGGAGCTGCTGAGTCATGGAACTTCACGACGTCTGGTTCGTCCTCATCGCGGTCCTGTGGACCGGCTACTTCTTCCTGGAGGGCTTCGACTTCGGGGTCGGCATCCTCACCAAGCTGCTGGCCCGGGACCGCACGGAGAAGCGGGTCTTGATCAACACGATCGGCCCCGTGTGGGACGGCAACGAGGTGTGGCTGCTCACGGCGGGCGGCGCGACCTTCGCGGCCTTCCCCGAGTGGTACGCCACGCTCTTCTCCGGCTTCTACCTGCCGCTGCTGATCATCCTGGTCTGCCTGATCGTCCGCGGTGTCGCCTTCGAGTACCGGGCGAAGCGGTCCGAGGAGCACTGGCAGCGGAACTGGGAGACCGCGATCTTCTGGACCTCGCTGCTGCCGGCGTTCCTGTGGGGGGTGGCCTTCGGCAACATCGTCCGCGGAGTGAAGATCGACCGGAACCTCGAGTACGTGGGCAACTTCTGGGATCTGCTCAACCCGTACGCGATCCTCGGCGGTCTGGTCACCCTGGCCCTGTTCACCTTCCACGGAACGGTGTTCGTCGGGCTCAAGACGGTCGGTGACATCCGGGAGCGGGCCCGCAAGCTCGCCCTGCGCCTCGGTCTGGTCACCGCGGGGCTGGCGCTGGCCTTCCTCCTCTGGACGCAGATCGACAACGGTGACGGCGGGTCGCTGGCCGCCCTCGTCGTGGCCGTGGCCGCGCTCGTCGCGGCACTGGTGGCGGTCAACGCCGGCCGGGAGGGCTGGGCGTTCCTGCTCTCGGGAGTCACCATCGTGGCCGCGGTCGCGATGCTCTTCCTGACGCTCTTCCCGAACGTCATGCCGTCCTCGCTCGATGACGCCTGGAGCCTCACGGTCACCAACGCCTCGTCGAGCCCGTACACCCTGAAGATCATGACGTGGTGTGCCGCCATCGCCACACCGATCGTCCTGCTCTACCAGAGCTGGACCTACTGGGTGTTCCGCAAGCGCATCGGCACGCACCACATCGCCGCGGACGTGTCGCACTGAGTCCGGTGTCGGGGCCCGTTTCACGTGAAACGGGCCCGATGAGTCAAGGGTGTGTTTCACGTGAAACCAATCGATCCGCGTCTGCTCCGATACGCCCGGGCCACCCGCCTCTTCCTGCTGGCGGTCGTGGGGCTGGGTGTCGTGGGAGCGGCGCTGGTCATCGCCCAGGCGATGCTCATCGCCGATGTGGTGGTGGGCGCCTTTCAGCACGGCTCCTCCGCCGCTGAACTCCGCACGCCGCTGCTGCTTCTGGTGGCGGTCGCGGTCGGCCGCGCAGCGGTCGCCTGGCTCACCGAACTGGCCGCGCATCGTGCGAGCGCCGCGGTCAAATCGGAGCTGAGGGGCCGGTTGCTGGACCGGGCCGCGCTCCTCGGCCCCGGCTGGCTCGACGGTCAGCGGACCGGGTCGCTGGTCGCCCTCGCCACGCGTGGGGTCGACGCCCTCGACGACTACTTCTCGCGCTATCTGCCGCAGTTGGGGCTCGCGGTGGTCGTCCCCGTCGCGGTGCTGGCGCGCATCGTCACCGAGGACTGGGTGTCGGCGGCGATCATCGTCGTGACGCTCCCCCTCATCCCGCTCTTCATGGTCCTGATCGGCTGGGCGACCCGCACCCAGATGGATCGTCAGTGGCGCATGCTGTCCCGGCTCTCCGGGCACTTCCTGGACGTCGTCGCGGGACTGCCGACGCTGAAGGTCTTCGGCCGGGCCAAGGCGCAGGCCGAGTCGATCCGGAAGATCACCGGCGAGTACCGGCAGGCGACCCTGCGGACCCTCCGGATCGCCTTCCTGTCGTCTTTCGCCCTCGAACTGCTCGCCACCATCTCGGTCGCTCTCGTCGCGGTGACCATCGGTATGCGACTCGTCCACGGAGAGATGGACCTGTACGTCGGGCTCGTCATCCTCGTCCTGGCGCCGGAGGCGTACCTGCCGCTGCGCCAGGTGGGAGCCCAGTACCACGCCGCCGCCGAGGGTCTCGCGGCCGCGGAGGAGATCTTCGCGGTGCTGGAGACCCCCGTGCCGGCCGCCGGAACGGTGCGGGTGCCGGCGGGCGCGATCGATGTCCGGGGTGTGACCGTGCGCTACCCGGGACGATCGGCCGACGCCGTCTCGGACGTCTCCTTCGGCATCGCGCCGGGTGAGACGGTCGCTCTCGTGGGACCCAGCGGCGTGGGCAAGTCGACGCTGGTGAACGTGCTGCTCGGCTTCGTGCGGCCCACGGCCGGCCGGGTGAGCGTGGGAGGAGTCGATCTCGCCGAGGCCGACCCGGTGGACTGGCGGTCCCGCATCGCCTGGGTGCCGCAACGGCCCCATCTGTACGCCGGGTCCATCGCCGAGAACGTGCGGCTGGCCCGTCCCGAGGCGGACGACGCGGCGGTGCGCACGGCACTCCTCGACGCGGGTGCCGCCGGGTTCGTCGACGCGCTGCCCGACGGGGCCGACACCCTCCTCGGCGAGGACGGTGCCGGTCTCTCGGCCGGCCAGCGGCAGCGGCTCGCACTGGCGCGGGCGTTCCTCGCCGACCGTCCGCTGCTGCTGCTCGACGAGCCCACCGCCTCCCTCGACGGGGCGACGGAGGCCGAGGTCGTCGAGGCCGTGCGGCGTCTCGCCGTGGGACGGACCGTGCTGCTGGTGGTGCACCGCCCGGCCCTGCTCGACGTGGCGGACCGCGTGGTCCGCCTGGAGGCCGGTTCACCCGGGGGCGCCCTGACGGCGCAGCCGCCCGCCGACCCGGCCCACGCGTCCCTGCCCGCCGGAACCCGGGACGTCCCAGCGGACCGGGGCACCGGCCCCCGCGGCGCGGAAGGGCAGCGGAGCGAGGCGATCACGCCGGTCGGCGCCGGAGCCGGCCGCGGCGTACTCGCCCGTGTCCGCGCCATGGCCGCTCCCCGGCGGGGACCGCTCGCGCTCGCCCTGCTGCTGGGCAGTCTCGCGCTCGGCAGCGCCGTAGGACTGATGGCCACCTCCGGGTGGCTCATCTCGCGGGCCTCCCAACAGCCGCCCGTGCTCTACCTGATGGTGGCCGTCACCGCGACCCGGGCGTTCGGCATCGGGCGTGCGGTGTTCCGGTACGCGGAGCGACTCGTGTCGCACGACGCGGTCCTGCGGATGCTGGCCGACACCCGCGTGGCCGTCTACCGGCGCCTCGAACGCCTGGCACCCGCCGGACTGCGCTCCACCCGGCGGGGCGATCTGCTGACCCGGCTGGTGGCCGACGTCGACGCGCTCCAGGACTACTGGCTGCGCTGGCTGCTCCCGGCCGGTGCGGCGGTCCTCGTCTCCGCCGTCTCCGTCGGCTTCACCGCCTGGCTGCTGCCCGAGGCCGGAGCCGCTCTCGCCGTCGGGCTGCTGGCGGCCGGCGCCGGAGTGCCCCTGCTGACCGGCGCCGTGGCCCGGCGCGCCGATCGGCGACTCGCCCCCGCACGCGGTGTGCTGGCCACGCAGGTGGCCGACCTCCTCACCGGGACGGCCGAGTTGACCGTCGCCGGCGCCCTGCCCGTCCGCGCCGCCGGGACCCGGCGAGCCGACGCCGCCCTCACCCGCATCGCCGCACGGGCGGCCACGGCCACCGCCCTCGGTGACGGCCTCACCGCGCTCGTCTGCGGCCTCACCGTCGCGGCCACCTCCCTGGCCGGCGCCCAGGCGGTCGCCGCCGGACGGCTGGACGGTGTCCTGATGGCCGTCGTCGTCCTCACCCCGCTCGCCGCCTTCGAGGCCGTCACGGGCCTTCCGCTCGCCGTGCAGTACCGGCAGCGGGTGCGCCGCAGCGCGGAGCGCGTGTACGAGGTGCTGGACGCACCCGCCCCCGTGCGGGAGCCGGCCCGGCCGCGGCAGGCCCCCGCCTCGCCGTTCCCGCTGCGCCTCGAAGGAGTGCGGGCGCGCCATGCCGGACAGGACCGGGACGCCCTGACCGGTCTCGATCTCACCCTGGACGAGGGCCGGCGGATCGCCGTGGTCGGCGCCTCCGGGGCCGGCAAGACGACACTCGCCCAGGTGCTGCTGCGCTTCCTGGACACCCGGGGCGGAACGTACACGCTGGGCGGTGCGGACGCCGACGCGATGGACGGGGACGCCGTGCGGCGGCTGGTCGGGCTGTGCGCCCAGGACGCGCACCTCTTCGACAGCACGGTGCGGGAGAACCTGCTGCTCGCCCGCAAGGACGCGAGCGGGGACGCCCTGCGGAGCGCACTCGCGCGGGCCCGGCTCCTCGACTGGGTGGACGGGCTGCCCGACGGACTCGACACCCTGATCGGCGAGCACGGAGCGCGGCTGTCCGGCGGCCAGCGCCGGCGCCTCGCTCTCGCCCGCGCGCTCCTCGCCGACTTCCCGGTCCTCGTGCTGGACGAACCGGCCGAGCACCTGGACCTGGCGACGGCGGACGCGCTCACCGCCGACCTGCTCGCCGCGACCGAGGGCCGGACGACCCTGCTGATCACGCACCGGCTGGCCGGGCTGGACGCCGTGGACGAGGTGATCGTGCTGGCCGACGGACGGATCGTGCAGCGGGGCGCCTTCGCCGAGTTGTCGGCCGTCGAGGGCCCCTTGCGGGAGATGGTGGAGCGGGAGACCGCGGGCGATCTGCTCGTGGGCGCGGCCGGGAGGTGAGCCACCCCGGCCCTCCCCCGGCGGCGGGACGGGCCGGGACGCGCCGTCGCCGGCTGCCCTGCTCTGCGGCCGCGGCGGGCATCCACCGCGACGGCGTGCCCCCTGGCCGCACCGGCGCATCGGCGCGGGTCCGTCGGGGTAAAGCCGGTGTCCCACCCGCGCTGGGCACCGTCCCACGCCCTCCGGCACGCCGAGGTCGGCGGAGTCCTGCCGCCGGTCCCGGGGAGCGTGGTCACGCCGCCGGTCCCCCGGGAACGCGATCCTGCCATCGCCCTCACCGGGGCCCGGGAGGCGAGGTCCTGCCACTGCCCTCGCCGCAGCCCGGGACTCCGCCTCCGGCCCCCGCCCGACCCGACAGCGGTCGTCCACGCGGAAGCTGACGTGTCGTCGAAGCCGAGGGTGTATCCGGGGTCCGCCGCCTGCTCCTCCGGCGTCCGCGCGGTGGGGGCCGGCCTGAGGCGTGATCCGCGGTCGCTGCGCCATCCGTGACGGTCCGTCCCCCGGGTGCACCTCCTGAACAGGCCGGGTCCGCCGGGGCGGGCCACGATCGCTTGCATGCGCCCTCCTCGTCGTCATCCCCTGTTCGCACCCGCGCTGTTGTGCGCCGTCGCGGTGCTCGCCGCCCGCCCGGCGACGGCCGAGGGCGACGGTGCGGAACCCGGCGTCAGCGCCCGGGTGGCGCGGCTGTACGAGGACGCCGCGGTGGCGACGCGCCAGTACGAGGCGGGACGCAAGGACGCGGAGGAACAGCGCGGCCGGGCGGAACGGGCCGAGCAGTTGCTTACGCGGGAGCGCCGCGAGATCGCCGTGCTGCACGAGGACCTGGGCCGCATCGCGCGCGCCCAGTACCGGCAGGGCGGCGACCTTCCCTACACGGCGCAGATCCTCCTCGCGAAGGACCCCGACGACCTGATGCGCGGTCAGCGGGCCGTCTGGCGTGCCGACCTCGCGGTCGGGAACTCCGTGGCGAAGAGCCGGAGGGCGGAGCAGCGGCTCGCCGCCGACGAGCTCAAGGCGCGGGACGCCTGGCAGGCACTGGAGACGCGGACCGCCGCGCTCGCCGAGATGAAGCGGACCATCCAGGCGAAGCTGGAAGGGGCCCGGGCGGTGCTGGAGAGCCAGGCGGACGCCTCGGTCGCGGCGGGTGCCTGCCGGGGTGCCGTGCGGCTCGACCAGCCGCCGGTGGACCCGGCGCGGGCCTGGGTCACCCCGGTGGAGACGTACGCGCTGTCGGCGGGGTTCGGCAGCGGGGGCGACCGCTGGGCGCACCGGCACACCGGGCAGGACTTCGCCGTGCCCATCGGCACCCCGGTGCGCGCGGCCGGTGCGGGCCGGGTGGTCAAGGTGTCCTGCGGCGGGGCGTTCGGCATCGAGGTCGTCATCGAGCACCCCGGCGGCTACTACACGCAGTACGCGCACCTCGCCGCGGTGACCGTCGACCAGGGGCAGCGCGTGGCGGCCGGCGAGTGGATCGCGCAGTCCGGCACGACCGGCAACTCCACCGGCCCCCATCTGCACTTCGAGGTGCGGGTCACCCCCGAGATGGGCTCGGCGGTCGACCCCGTGCCGTGGCTGGCCGACCACGGGGTCGTCGTCTAGGTGTACCGCCCTGTGAGGTTGGGGACGCGGCCGGCGCGCGGCCACCGGCCGCGGGAGGGATCGTGCCGCCCGGGTGGACCGCCCGGGCCGGTCCGTCGCCGCGGCCGGCCTCGCTACAGGCGCTCCGCCAGGATGCGCTCGATCACCACGGCCACCCCGTCCTCGTTGTTCGGGGCGGTGCGTCCGGAGGCGGCGGCTATGGCGGCGGGATGGGCGTTGCCCATCGCGTACGACCGGCCGGCCCAGGTGAGCATCTCGACGTCGTTCGGCATGTCACCGAAGGCGGCGACCTCGGCGGGGGCGATGCCGCGCTCGGCACAGCACAGTTCCAGGGTGCTGGCCTTCGAGACGCCGGGGCCGCTGATCTCCAGCAGGGCGCTCGGGCTCGACCGGGTGACGCCCGCCAGGTCGCCGATGGCGGCCCGGGCGACGGTGAGGAAGTCGTCCGGGTCCATGGCCGGGTGGAACGCGAGCACCTTGAGAACGGGCTGGTCGGCGTCCAGCGCGTTCCTCCCGAGGAGCTTCTCGGCGGGGGAGACGATCTCCGGGGGTTCCATGTGCATGAGCGGATAGCCCGGTTCGAGGTGGAGGCCGAAGGTCCGCTCGACGGCGCACACCGTGCCGGGCGCTTCGGAGCGCAGCAGCCGGATGACGTCGAGGGCGGTGTCCGGGACCAGCTCGCGGACCTTGACGAAGCGGTGGGCGCCGGGGCCGCCGTGCAGGTCGACCACGGCGGCGCCGTTGCCGCAGATCGCCAGACCGTGTCCGTGGACGTGGTCACTGACGACGTCCATCCAGCGCGCCGGCCGGCCGGTGACGAAGAAGACCTCGATGCCGGCCTGCTCGGCGGCGCCGAGGGCGGCGATCGTACGGTCCGACACCGTCTTGTCGTCGCGCAACAAGGTGCCGTCGAGGTCCGTGGCGATCAGCCGGGTCGGGACGGTGGAGGCCGGAGTCTCGGGCCGGCGAGTCGCTGAGGTCACGCGCTCATTCTCCCGCACAGGTGTGCTCGGCCGTGCGCCGGTCCGCACACGTGAGTGGTTACCTTCCTCACCGGCCCGATTCCCCCTTCCCGTCCGTCGTGCCGCCCGTGCGAGGCCGCGGGCGCGGTCTCCGCGGCCGATCCACGTCCCGCCGGGCAGTCCCGGGCGCCCGAATGGCCGCGGCGCCCGGCCGACCGGCGGGCAGGCGGTTCCGGCCCGCCGTCGGCCGGCGCGGACGCCCGCCCGACCGGCGCGTGGCCGCGGACGGAGGGGAACCGGCCGGGTTCGCGCCCACGGCTGCGGGGCTGCGACGGTGCACGGCCGGTACGGCGCCCCGGCCGCCGCCGGCGGAGCGGTCGCGGACCGTCCGGCAGGTGCCCGGGCAGCGCGTAGGCTCGCGAGTCATGAGTCTGCGCCTGAGCACCGTGATCCTGCCCTACCGTCGCTGGCACGAGGGGGGGCGTGCCGCGTGGCAGCGTGCCGAGGAACTCGGTTTCCACGCCGCCTACACCTACGACCACCTGGCCTGGCGCAGCTTCCGGGACGGGCCGTGGTTCGGTGCGCTGCCCACGCTGACCGCCGCGGCGGCGGCCACCGAGCGGCTCCGCCTGGGCACCCTCGTCACCTCGCCCAACTTTCGGCATCCGGTCCCCCTGGCCAAGGAGCTGATCTCCCTCGACGACATCTCCGGCGGCCGGATCACCCTCGGCGTGGGCGCGGGCGGCACCGGGTTCGACGCGACCGCCCTGTGCCAGGAACCGTGGACGCCGCGCGAGCGTGCCGACCGGTTCGCGGAGTTCGTCCGCCTGCTCGACTCGCTGCTGACCGAGGGCGGGCCCAGCGGTGTCTCGTACGAGGGCGACTTCTACTCGGCGCACGAGGCGCGCAACATCCCGGGCTGTGTGCAGCGGCCCCGGCTGCCGTTCGCGGTGGCCGCCACCGGCCCACGCGGGCTCCGGCTCGCCGCCCGCCACGGGCAGGCGTGGGTGACGACCGGTGATCCGCGGCTGTACGAGGACGGCACGCCGGCGCAGTCGGTCCAGGCCCTGCGGGCGCAGGCCGAGAAGCTCGCCGACGCCTGCGCCGAGATCGGCAGGGACGCGGCGGACATGGACAAGATCCTGCTGACCGGCTTCACCCCCGACCGGGGCCGGCCGCTGGAGTCGCTCGACGCGTTCGTGGACTTCGCGGGCCGGCATCGGGACGTGGGTTTCACGGAGATCGTCGTCCACTGGCCGATCCCCGACTCGGACTTCGCGGCGGACCAGAAGGTCTTCGAGCGGATCGCCACGGAGGCGGCGGCACAGCTCGGCTGAGACGACCTCGCGGCCGGCTCCCCCCGCCCACGCCCTCGTGCCGCCGGCGCGTGGGGCGCACCGGCGCCGCGGCACTCCGCGGCGCCGGCGCGGGGGCCGGCGCCGCGGCAGGCACCGACCCCTCTCGCGTCCCCGTCGCTCACAAGGAGCGCGGAGGACCGAGCAGCGGGGTGCGCACCGGGGCGGCGAGCCCGACGAAGACCACCATCTCGTGGCCGCCGGGGTTGGTCTGCACCGGCACGTTCCGCCAGTTGTTGGTCAGCCAGACGTTGCCGGACGGATCGATCTGCACCGCCGTGCTCCGTTCGAGCCCGTCGCTCGTGTACCCCGTGCCGGACGGCGAGATCGGGTCGCCCGTGCGCAGGCCGCGGGGGCACGCGGACGTGCGGGCGCCGCACAGGTTGGCCAGCCGGTGGCCGCCGAAGTTCGCCACCCACACGGTGTCGGCGCCGTCGACGGCGATCCCCCAGGGCAGGAACAGTCCGTCGTTCACGAACGGCCTGGCCGGGGTGGTGCCGTCGGGGCGGACCATGGTGACCGACGCGTCGACGTGCCGGGTGACGATGTCCCCGACCGCCTCGGCGACCATGGCGGGTGTGGTGCCTTCACACGGGGCGACCACCACGCCGCTGTTGGCGACCCAGACGTTGCCCCTGCTGTCGGACGCCACGCCCATCGGCCGCTTGATCCCGCCTCCGGCGACCGACTTCACGGGCCGGCCCTGCGGCGAGAGGAGCATCACGTTGTCGCTGCCGTTGCCGGTCACCCAGGCGCGGCCCCGGGTGTCCACCGTGATGCCGAACGGCTTGACCAGGCGGTTCCCGCCGGGCGCGATGTTCCTGGCCCGGCGCGCGTCCCCTCCGGGAATCCGTGTCACGCTTCTGCCGCCGCAGTTCGCGACCCAGACGTTCCCGCCGGTGTCCGCCGCGACGCCCTGCGGCTGGAGGATGTTCCCGCGCCGCCAGCCGGTGCGCGGCGAGAGCGGGCGGCCGTGGGGGCCGAACTCCGAGACGCTGCGGTACAGGCGGTCGGGGTCGAGCGGGCAGCCGGTGCCCTGGAAGCCGAAGTTGGCCGCCCAGACGTGGCCCTCGGGGTCGATGGCGGTGCCGAAGCCCACGCCGTACAGCCCGCCGCCCCGGTAGGGCGAGCCGGGGACGTCCCGGCCGTCCGGCGTCAGCCGGGAGAGGATGCGGGAGCCGCACGCGGAGCGACGGGGGTCCGGGTCGTACCGGTAGTTGTTGGCGATCCAGGCGGTGCCCTCGGCGTCGAACGAGACGTTCCCCGGCCCGTCCAGCTCGTGCCCGTTGCCGTTGTAGCGCAGGGCCAGCGTCCAGGCGTCGGGTGCCGTGCGCAGCCGGGGACGGTAGGTGTCGCGGCGGGCGGCCAGGGCGAACAGCCCGGCGACGTGCTCACCGGGCGCGCGGGCGATGTCGGCGGTCGCCTGGAAGGTCTCCCGGGGCGCGGCGCCTCCGGGACGTCCGGCCAGCTCGAAGAGCCTGCCGCAGGTCTGGCCCGCGGTGCAGCCGGACAGGATGTCGGCCAGCGTGTTGAAGGCGCGCAGGGTGGAGGTCCGGTCGCCGTTCGGGGCCGTGGCGAGCATGCGGGCCGCCGCGCCGCTGGTGACGTCGGCCAGGTTGTGCGAGACGGCCGCGGCGTTCTGCAGTCCGGGGCTGCGGCCGGCCACCTCGCCGCCCTGGGTGAACTGGGCCATCGCGTAGCCCGCCGCGACCGTGGTGCGTTCGTTCAGCACGACGGCGCCCCGGGGGCGGCCGGTTCCCAGCATCGCGACCAGGCGAACCGGCCGGACCGGCTTGCCCGGGTGGGCCGCACGGCGCCGCCCGTCGCGTGCCGGTGCCGCGTCCGCGGTCAGGTACAGCACGGCGTCCGCGCCTCGCGGAGGCCGGTAGGACAGCGTGAAGCGGCCGTCGGCACCACTGCGTGCGCGGGCCAGCGGGCGGGCACCGGCACCGGGCCGGTCTCCCGCCTGCAACAGTGTCACCTCGGTTCCGGCGAGCGCGCGCGTGCCGCTGCGGACGACCCCGCGCTGGGTCTGCGTGCCGTGGCCGGGGGGCGGCCCTCCGGTGGGCTCCGGAAGGGAGGCGCCGACCACGAGGGAGGCCAGCAGGGCGGTGAGCAGGACGGTGCGGCGAGAGCGCACGGGAACTCCTTGTCCGCGGCGGGAAGAGGGGAGGGGGCCGGCACCGAGCCGCCGGCGGCGCGGTGCCGCGTGCCTGTTCCGCACGGTGCCAGTCGGGGCCGGGCGATCGGTGGCAGCCGCTCGGGAGGGGAGCGACCGCCGCCCGTTCAGGTGACCGCGCCACTGGACCGGACGGCCGTGCGGGCGTGGTCGTGTCGCGCACCGCCGGGGCCGGCCCGTGCCGGCTCCTCCGGCCCCGCTTCCCGGAGCCTCGTCCTCCGGAGCCCTCTCAGCGCGCTCCGGGGAACCGCAGGTAGCGTGCCGGAACGGCCTCCGTCAGCCAGACACCGTTGGCGCTGAGGTGGAAGACGTGACCGTCGCGGTGCATGGCGGCGGCGGCCACGCCGAGCACGACGGGCCGGCCGCGGCGGGCGCCGACCCGGGCGGCGGTCTCCCGGTCCGCGGAGAGGTGGACGGCGTGCCGGCCCATGGGCCGCAGTCCCTGCGTGCGGATCGCGTCCAGACGGCCGGCGACGGTCCCGTGGTGGAGGTACGCGGGCGGGGTGGCCGCGGGCAGGCCCAGGTCGACGTCCACCGAGTGGCCCTGGCTCGCCCTGATCCGTGCTCCCTCGACGGCGAAGCGGCGCTTGTCGTTGTGGTCGACCACGTGGGCGAGTTCGGCGCGGGTGAACCGGAAGCCGTGTGCGGCGGCCGCCGTGATCAGGGCGTCGATCTCGACCCAGCCGCCCTCGCCGAGGGTGAGGCCGATCCGTTCCGGCTGGTGCCGCAGGTGCTTCGACAGGTACTTCGACACCGTCACCATGCGCCGGTCGTCCATCGGCTCGTCCGATGGTTCTACGGTCGGACCATCTGTTCGCTCGTCGTTCTCGTGCTGCATTTCATCAGCGTGCCCGGGAGACGCGGGTCACGCAGGTGATTTTCCCGCGGAGGTTTGATCCACAGGCAACTACGCTTATCCACAAGGTGATTGACCACTCTGTGGACAACTGGGCTCACTCCGGGCGGTGTTCGTCAACTGCCTCTCCGGAACGTTGTCGTGAGGTCAGGCGGTCCATCGCCCTGTTGTGCAGCTCGCGTTCGGCGGCACGGGTCAGGAACTCGGCGACATGCTCCGCCCCAACCAGGTTCTCCACCGCGCGCATTGTCGACGCGGGCAGAGCCACGGTGCGCACCTCCTCCCGGGTCCGGGGAGCGGGGCCCTGCCTCAGGTGCTGACGCAGGTGGAGGGTCGCGAACGTCTTCATGGCCCGAGCGAGTTCGGCGTCGACGGTCTGTCGCGCGAGAGGCCGCAGCCGTCGGACGAGTTGGGCGGCCTCGGCCGTTTCGGCGTCACTCGGGGTGCTGTCCCCCAGATAGCGCGCGAAGACGTGCTCGGTGGTGAACTCCAGGAAGCGGGAGGCGATGTGCTCCACCTGGCCCCTCAACTCCCGCAACTGGGAGCCGATGACGGAGAGGGGGACGCCCGCCCGGTGCAACTCGGCTGCCGCGGCCAGCTCTTGGGGGCTCGGCACGCGGAAGCCGTCCGGGTCTCCCGGGACCGGCTCCAGCACGCCGAGCTCCACCGCGTCCGCCACGGCCGCGTCGTCGTGCAAACCCCCGAACCGCTCGGCCAGTTCCGTCCGCGAGATCCGCGTGGCCTCCTCCTCGGTCCACGGCCCCTCGACCTCCGCGACCAGCCCGAGGACTCCGCCCAGTCCGCGCCCGGCGTCCCAGGCCTCCAGGAGTTCCTTGATCGAGGCCAGGGTGTATCCGCGGTCGAGAAGGCCGGCTATCTGCCCGAGCCGGGTGAGGTGGGCGTCCGAGTAGAGGTTGGCGCGGCCTCGGCGCTCGGGCCGGGGAAGCAGCCCGCGGTCCTGGTAGGCGCGGATCGTGCGCACGGTGGCACCGCTGAGGTGCGCCAGATCCTCGATGCGGTACGCGTCGCCCGGACGGCGCGGGTCCGTCGCGCGGTGGGCGTCGGCCCCGCGACGGGCCTCGCCCCCGTGCCCGCCGTCGGCCGCGTCCGGCGGAACGCCCACCGGGCGCACGTCGTCCGCAGCGCGGCGCGCATCCTCCGCGCACCGCGCCGTACCGCCCCGCTCCTCGCGCATGCCTGCCGCCCTTCTGCCGCCTCGCGCCGCTCTCTCGGGCCGCGTCTCACCGGGTTCGCCGAACGTCCCCGCACCGAAACCGCCGAGATGGGCCGTGGCCCGGGCGATCGCGCCCGCGACGGCGCGTGCCGCGGAGGATCACGCCGGCCATCCCGCCGTCCCGCGCGGGGCGGCGGCCCCCGCGGCCGGTCACAGGGGAGGCTCCAGGCGGGCGAGCGCGCGCAGTGCCCGGGGTGCGAAGCGGTGCAGCAGCTGGGCGCCGCGCGCCTCCGCTGTGACCGGCACGACCGCCGTGTCGCGCACGACCGCGCGCAGGATCGCGTCGGCCACCTTCTCCGGCGGGTAGTTGCGCAGCCCGTACAGCCGCGTCGACCGCTTCCGGCGCCGTTCCTGCTCGGCCGCGTCGACACCGGCGAAGCGCGCGGTCGCGGTGATGTTGGTGTTGACGAGGCCGGGGCAGACCGCCGAGACACCGATGCCCCGGCCCGCCAGCTCCGCGCGCAGGCACTCGCTGAGCATCAGGACGGCCGCCTTGGAGGTGCTGTAGGCGGGCAGGGCCTTGGAGGGCTGGAACGCCGCCGCGGACGCGGTGTTCACGATGTGGCCGCCCTGTCCGCGCTCGGCCATCTGCCTCCCGAACAGCCGGCAGCCGTGGATCACGCCCCACAGATTGACGTCGAGCACCTTCCGCCAGTCCTCGGTGGTGGTGTCGAGGAAGGAGCCGGAGAGACCGATCCCGGCGTTGTTCACCAGCACGTCCACCACCCCGTACTCGGCGGCGACCTTCTCGGCGAGCTTCTCCATGGCCTGCTCGTCGGACACGTCGACGGCCTCGGCCCAGGCCGCAGGGGAGCCGATCAGCCGGGACAACTCCGCCGTGCGGGCCGCGCTCTCCGCGTCCCGGTCGACGGCCACCACGCGGGCGCCGGCCTCGGCGAAGGCGAAGACCGTCGCCCGGCCGATGCCGCTGCCCGCCCCGGTGACCAGCACCAGCTGCCCGGCGAACCGCTCGCCGTACGGCCCGGCGGCACGGGGCGCGGACGCCGGCACCCCGGCTTCGCGCCCGTCGTTGGCGGTCACGAAGTCGGTGATCCAGGCGGCCAGTTGGTCGGGCCGGGTGCGCGGAACCCAGTGTTTGGCCGGCAGGCTGCGGCGGACCAGCCCCGGAGCCCACTGCTCCAGGCCGTCGGAGAGGTGCTCGGAGAGGAAGGCGTCCCCGAGGGGCGTCACGAGCTGCACCGGCGCGTGCGCGTAGGCGTCGTCACGGGGCCGGCGCAGGCGCGGCCGTACGTTGTCGCGGTACAGCCAGGCGCCGTGTGCGGCGTCGGTGCGCAGCGACGCCGTCGGGTAGTCGCCCGCGGGCACCTTCTCCACCCGCTCCAGGATCCTCGGCCAGCGCCTGCCGAGGGGACCGCGCCAGGCCAGCTCCGGCAGCACCGGGGTGTGCAGCAGGTACACGTACCAGGACTTGGCGCCCTGGCCGAGGAGCCGGGCGGCCGCACGGGGCGTGGGCCGCTTCGCCTGCCGTTTGATCCAGTGGCCGAAGTGGTCGAGCGAGGGCCCCGAGATCGAGGTGAAGGACGCGATGCGGCCCTGTGTGCGCGTGACGGTGACGAATTCCCATGACTGGACCGACCCCCAGTCGTGGCCCACCAGGTGCACCGGTTCGTCGGGGCTGACCGCGTCGGCGACCGCGAGGAAGTCGTCCGTCAGCTTCTCCAGCGTGAACCCGCCGCGCAGCGGCCGCGGCGCCGTCGACCGGCCGTGGCCCCGCACGTCGTACAGCACGACGTGGAAGCGCTCGGCGAGCCGCGCGGCGACCTCGGACCACACCTCCTTGGAGTCCGGATAGCCGTGCACCAGCACGACCGTCGGCTGCCGCTCGTCGCCCATCTCGGCGACGCACAGCTCGATCCCGCCCGTCCGCACCCGGCGCTCGCGCGCCCCCACGAGACTCACTCGTCCTCCGCCCAGCGCCGCACGTGCGGCAGATCGTCGTCGAGCCAGAACGCGCTCTGCTCGAAGTCCCCGGAGTCGGTGACCACCAGGATCTCCTCGAACTTCGCGCCCGTACCCCGGAACCCGAGGTGCGGTTCGACCGCCCACAGCCCCGGGTGGGGCGGGTGGTCGGAGAAGGCGTGCGGCGACCACAGGGGCGACCAGCCGTCCCGGTGCCCGTGCAGCGCGTCGCTCGCCAGCCCCTTCAGCGACCGGAGGCCGAACCCGAAGAGGCGCGGCGACCAGGCACGCTCGCGCACCCGGTCCACCTTGTGCGCGATCACGCCGAACGGGTACGCGCGATGCCGGTTGGCGTACCCCTGGCGGACCATGAGCCGGTCCACGTCCTCGTAGATCTCGCGCAGCGTCCGCCGCTCGCGCACCTCCCGCAGGATCAGCTCCCGGTGCGCCTCCAGATCGGCGAGCAGCCGGTCCTGCACGGGGTTCGGCCCGAGCGACCCCGCGTAGCCGACATCCGCGGTGAAGCCGCGGTGCACCGGGGCCATGTCGAGGATGAACGGCATCCCCGGCTCCAGCGGACGGTCGGTGGGGAAGAACTGGAGGGGGACCCGGAAGCCGCGGAACGCCGTGCGGTCGCCGAACCAGGCGAACGGCAGGTGGAACCAGTCCCGCACCCCGCGCTCCCGCAGCCACACCCGCTGCATCCGCGCCGCCTCGCGCTCGGTGACGCCGGGCTCCAGCCGCCCCGCCACCGCCTCCGCGCAGGCGTACGCCAGACGCTGCACCTCTCGGAACCCCCGCAGGTCCGCGGAGAGTTCACCTGACACTGCCGTCGTCATGCCACCGCCCCACCCTGTCCGCGCCGACCGCGGTACGTGCCCGAAACGTGACACCGGTGAATGTGACAGTTGTTAGAGGCTGCGTCAATAGGTGGTGCCGGCCTGTGGACAACGGCCGGACGGGACGTGCGGGACCCGGGCGGCGCCGTACCTCAGGGGGACCCTTACGGATCCGTACGACTGGAGGCTGACGCCGATCCAGCTCCACGGGCTGACGACCGCTGTGGCGCGCGCCACTACCGTCGGACACGTGACTGTGATCGTGACCGAAAGCCTGAGCAAGCGGTTCCCCCGGGTGACCGCGCTTGACCGGCTCTCCGTGGACGTCGGGCCCGGTGTGACCGGACTCGTCGGAGCCAACGGAGCCGGCAAGTCCACACTGATCAAGATCCTGCTGGGGCTGTCCCCCGCCACGGAGGGCCGCGCCCGCGTGCTCGGCCTCGACGTCGCCACCGACGGCGCCGCCATCCGCGAGCGGGTCGGATACATGCCCGAGCACGACTGCCTGCCGCCCGACGTCTCGGCCACCGAGTTCGTCGTCCACATGGCGCGCATGTCCGGACTCCCCCCGGCCGCGGCCCGCGAGCGCACCGCGGACACCCTGCGCCACGTCGGCCTCTACGAGGAGCGGTACCGCCCCATCGGCGGCTACTCCACCGGCATGAAGCAGCGCGTGAAACTCGCGCAGGCCCTGGTGCACGACCCGCAGCTGGTCTTCCTGGACGAGCCGACCAACGGCCTCGACCCGGTCGGCCGCGACGACATGCTCGGGCTGATCCGGCGCATCCACACGGACTTCGGCATCTCGGTCCTGGTCACCTCGCACCTGCTGGGCGAACTGGAGCGCACCTGCGACCACGTGGTGGTCGTCGACGGCGGCAGGCTGCTGCGCTCCAGCTCCACCACCGACTTCACCCAGACCACCACCACCCTCGCCATCGAGGTCACCGACACCGACGAGCATCCGGACGGCACCCGCGCGGTGCGCGACGCGCTCCACGCGCGCGGGGTCGAGACCCACGACGGCAGCGGCCTGCCGGGCGCCGGGCACGTCCTGCTGCTGACCACGGAGAGCGAGGAGACCTACGACCTCGTGCGCGACCTCGTCGCCGACCTCGGACTCGGCCTGGTCCGCATGGAGCAGCGCCGGCACCACATCGCCGAGGTCTTCCACGACGGCGACGGCCGGCGGGCCGAGGACGCACACCCGGCGGCCACGGAACCCCCCACCGGCGACGACCAGCGGAAGGAGGCGGTCGGCCATGGCGGTTGAGCAGTCCCTCACCCAGCCCGGTGAGCAGTCCCGCATCCACAACATCGGCTACCGCAGCTACGACGGCCCGCGCCTCGGCCGCGCCTACGCCCGCCGGTCCCTCTACTCCCAGTCGCTGCGCGGCGCCTACGGTCTCGGCCGCTCGGTCAAGTCCAAGATCCTGCCGATGCTGCTCTTCGTGGTCATCTGCGTCCCCGCGCTGATCATGGTCGCCGTCGCGGTCGCCACCAAGGCCAAGGACCTCCCGGTCGACTACACCCGCTACGCCGTGATCATGCAGGCCGTGATCGGCCTCTACGTCGCCTCGCAGGGGCCCCAGGCCGTCTCCCGGGACCTGCGTTTCAAGACGGTTCCGCTGTACTTCTCGCGGCCCATCGAGACCGCCGACTACGTGCGCGCCAAGTACGCGGCGCTCGCGTCGGCGCTGTTCATCCTCACGGCCGCCCCGCTGATCGTGCTCTACGTGGGCGCGCTGCTCGCCAAGCTCGACTTCGCCGACCAGACCAAGGGCTTCGGGCAGGGGCTCGTCTCCGTGGCGTTGCTGTCGCTGCTGTTCGCCGGGATCGGCCTGGTCATCTCCGCCGTCACCCCGCGCCGCGGATTCGGCATCGCGGCCGTCATCGCCGCGCTGACCATCTCCTACGGAGCGGTCTCCACCGTCCAGGCCATCGCCTTCGAGCAGTCCAGCGGCGCGGCGGTGCCCTGGCTCGGACTGTTCTCGCCCATCACCCTCATCGACGGGGTGCAGACGGCCTTCCTCGGCGCCTCCTCCGCCTTCCCCGGCGAGGTCGGTCCGTCGTCCGGCCAGGGCGTCGTCTACCTCGTCGTCGTCCTCGGACTCATCGCCGGCTGCTACGGCCTGCTGATGCGCCGCTACCGAAAGGCCGGGCTGTGACCACGCTCACCATCGACCACGTCTCACGCTGGTTCGGCAACGTGGTGGCCGTCAACGACATCACCATGACGATCGGCCCCGGTGTCACCGGCCTGCTCGGCCCGAACGGCGCCGGCAAGTCCACCCTGATCAACATGATGGGCGGCTTCCTCGCCCCCTCCACGGGCACCGTCACCCTCGACGGCGTCCCGACCTGGCGCAACGAGGACATCTACCGGCACATCGGCATCGTCCCCGAACGCGAGGCGATGTACGACTTCCTCACCGGGCGGGAGTTCGTCGTCGCCAACGCCGAACTGCACGGCCTCGGCGCCGCGTCGGCCCGGCGGGCGCTGGCCACCGTCGAGATGGAGTACGCGCAGGACCGGAAGATCTCCACGTACTCCAAGGGCATGCGCCAGCGCGTCAAGATGGCGTCCGCGCTGGTCCACGACCCGTCGCTGCTGCTCCTGGACGAGCCCTTCAACGGCATGGACCCCCGCCAGCGCATGCAGCTCATGGAACTGCTGCGCCGCATGGGCGACGAGGGCCGCACGGTGCTGTTCTCCTCGCACATCCTGGAGGAGGTCGAGCAACTCGCCTCCCACATCGAGGTGATCGTCGCCGGGCGGCACGCGGCGAGCGGCGACTTCCGGCGCATCCGCCGCCTGATGACCGACCGCCCGCACCGCTACCTCGTCCGCTCCAGCGACGACCGGGCGCTGGCCGCCGCGCTGATCGCCGACCCGTCGACCTCCGGCATCGAGGTCGACCTCGCCGAGGGCGCGCTGCGCGTCCAGGCCGTCGACTTCGGCCGGTTCACCGCCCTGCTGCCCCGGGTCGCGCGCGAGCACGGCATCCGGCTGCTGACGGTGTCGCCGTCCGACGAGTCCCTGGAATCCGTCTTCTCGTATCTCGTCGCGGCGTAGGAGGCCGAAGATGTACGACCCCACAGTCGCCCGGCTCACCTACCGCGGCCTGCTCGGCCGCCGCCGGGCCCTCATCCTCGGCGTCCTGCCCGTGCTCCTCGTCGTCATCTCGGCGGCCGTCCGCGGCTTCTCCGGAGCCGACGACCAGGTGGCGTCCGACCTGCTCGGCGGGTTCGCGCTCGCCACCATGGTGCCGATCATCGGCGTCATCGCCGGCACCGGGGCCATCGGCCCCGAGATCGACGACGGCTCGGTGGTGTACCTGCTCGCCAAGCCGCTGAAGCGGCCCACGATCATCTTCACCAAGCTGATCGTCGCCGTCGCCGTCACCATGGCGTTCTCGGCCGTGCCCACCTTCGTCGCGGGCATGATCCTCAACGGCAACGGCCAGCAGATCGCCGTCGCCTACACGGTCGCCGCGCTGGTCGCCTCGATCGCCTACGCCGCGATGTTCCTGCTGCTCGGGACCGTGACCCGGCACGCCGTGGTCTTCGGGCTCGTCTACGCGCTCGTCTGGGAGGCGCTGTTCGGGTCCCTGGTGTCCGGCGCCCGCACCCTCAGCGTCCAGCAGTGGGCGCTCGCGGTGGGCCACAAGGTGGCCGGGGGCGACCTGGTCACCTCCGACGTCGGCCTGCCGACCGCGACGGTCCTGCTGGCCGTGGTCACCGTCCTCGCCACCTGGTACGCGGGGCAGCGACTGCGGTCGCTGACGCTGGCCGGCGAGGAGTGAGGACCCGGGAGTGAGCGCCGCGGACGGGCCTCCGCGCACGCCGCCGGAAACGGCGCGGGTGCGCGGGGGCCCGTCCCGTTCTTGACGGGGCCTTCACCCCGGTCCGGGCACACTGGACGAAAGGGGACGCTCGGCCGGGAGGACGGGGATGGCAGCGCGCGAACCACGGGACGACGGCGGCGAACGGGCCGGGGACGGAGCCGGATCGGCGGACGGCGAGCCCTGGGACGACCTGGTGCTCGACGAGGACTTCGTGCGGTCCGCGCAGACGGCCGAGCCCTCGGCCCGGGCGCGGATGCTCGCCGCCCGGTGGCGGGCCGCGGCTCCCGAACCGGAGCCGTGGCGCTCGGACGAGCCGCCCGCCGGCTGGTTCTTCGGCAAGGCGCGGCGGCGCCGATGGCGGCGCCGCTGAGGCGCCCGGTCGGGCCCGCCCGCGGCTGCCGTTAATCGGTGGCGCCCAAGTCCGCTTCCCGGCACAGTGGTTGTGTCCACGTCGCCGGGATCGAGCCGGCGCCACCGTCCGGGAGAGGAGCGCGACGATGTTCGTCAGGAGCAGTTCGTCGAGCTCCCGGCAGGGCAGCCCGCGGCGGGTTCCGGAGTAGTTGCGCCTCCGTCGAACCCGCACCGCACGGGGGGCTGCCCGGGGCGGCCGCTTCGAGCGCGCGTGTGTCGCGCGGGCCGCCCACCCGGAGGATTGGCCGAGTGGGAAGGCACCGGCTTGCTAAGCCGTGGTCGGGGGTGACACCCCGCGCGCGTTCGATCCGCGCATCCTCCGCACGACGTTCCACGGGCAGCCGCCCCCCTCCGCGCGACGTCGCCGTCGGCGCGGCCGACAACCGCTGCGCGGCCCTGCCCGGCGGGGCCGCGCCACGAGGGGCGCGTCGGCCGGCCGGTCTCCGGGGCGGCGATCTCCGCCCCGCCCGACGGACCGCGGTCGCGGTGCGGCCCTCGTCGCCCGCCCTGTTTCCCCGTCCCGCGACGGCGGTTCGGTCCCGGCACGGCGGCCGGAGGGACCCGCGGTGGAGCCGGCGGGCCGCCGGCGCCCGGTCGCCGGTGATGCGGCCGGAACGGTTCGACCGGCCCGCGCCGCCCGGCACCGCGCCGCGGCGTCGCGTCACCCGCGTCCGTCCGCCCGGTACGCGGGCGGCGCTCCGCCGTGCGGCACAGCGCACCGGACGCCGCGGGCCGTCCGGCGGACCTCTCCGCTCCCGCCTCTAGGCCCGGGCGAGCAGCGCTTCCAGCACGACCGCGATGCCGTCCTCCTCGTTGCCGGCCGTCACCTCGTCCGCGACGGCCTTGAGGTCGTCGTGGGCGTTGGCCATGGCCACGCCGCGGGCCGCCCACGCGAACATCGGGATGTCGTTCGGCATGTCGCCGAAGGCGATGGTGCCGGCCGCCTTCGCGCCGAGCCGGCGCGCCGCGAGCGACAGCCCCGTGGCCTTGGAGAGGCCGAGGGGGAGGAGTTCCACTATCCCCGCGCCGGCCATCGTGACCCCGACCAGGCCGCCCGCCACCCGGGTGGCCACGGACGCGAGTTCGTCGTCCGAGAGCGTCGGGTGCTGGACGTACACCTTGTTGAGCGGCGCCGACCAGAGGTCGGCCGCGTCCCGGATGGGCACGACCGGCAGGGGGCCGTCCTGGACCCGGTAGCCCGGGCCCACCAGCACCTCGCCGTCGAGGCCGTCCCGGCTCGCCGCGAGCAGCAGCGGGCCCACCTCGGCCTCGATCTTGGCCAGGGCGAGGCCGGCGAGCTGCCGGTCCAGCGTCACCGAGGTGAGCAGCCGGTGCTCCCCCGCGTCGTACACCTGGGCCCCCTGGCCGCAGACCGCGAGACCGCGGTAGCCGAGGTCGTCGAGGATGTGCCGGGTCCAGGGCACCGCGCGGCCGGTGACGACGATGTGCGCCGCGCCCGCCTCGGTGACCGCGGCCAGCGCATCGCGGGTGCGGGCCGAGACGCTCTCGTCGGAACGCAGCAGGGTCCCGTCGAGATCGGTTGCGACCAGCCGGTACGGGAACGTCTTGGTGTCCGTGGCGGCGGACGGTCCCGCCGGCCCAGGAGTGGTGCTCACTTGGAGATCGGCTCCAGAAGCTCACGGCCGCCCAGGTAGGGGCGCAGCACCTCGGGGACGCGCACCGAACCGTCGGCGAGCTGGTGGTTCTCCAGGATCGCCACGATGGTGCGCGGCACGGCGCACAGCGTGCCGTTCAGCGTCGCCAGCGGCTGGACCTTCTTGCCGTCGCGCATGCGGACGGACAGCCGCCGGGCCTGGAAGCCGTCGCAGTTCGAGGCCGACGTCAGCTCGCGGTACTTGCCCTGGGTGGGGATCCACGCCTCGCAGTCGAACTTGCGCGAGGCGGAGGAGCCGAGGTCGCCGCTCGCCACGTCGATCACCTGGAAGGGCAGTTCGAGGCCGGTGAGCCACTGCTTCTCCCAGTCGAGGAGGCGGCGGTGCTCGTTCTCCGCGTCCTCGGGGTCGACGTACGAGAACATCTCGACCTTGTCGAACTGGTGCACGCGGAAGATGCCGCGGGTGTCCTTGCCGTAGGTGCCGGCCTCGCGGCGGAAGCACGGCGAGAAGCCGGCGTAGCGCATCGGCAGCTGGTCGGCGTCGAGGATCTCGTCCATGTGGTAGGCCGCGAGGGGGACCTCGGAGGTGCCGACCAGGTAGTAGTCGTCCTTCTCCAGGTGGTACACGTTCTCGGCGGCCTGGCCGAGGAAGCCGGTCCCCTCCATGGCGCGCGGGCGGACCAGCGCGGGGGTCAGCATCGGGGTGAAGCCGGCCTCGGTGGCCTGGGCGATGGCGGCGTTGACGAGGGCGAGTTCGAGGAGCGCGCCGACGCCCGTCAGGTAGTAGAAGCGCGAGCCGGACACCTTCGCGCCGCGCTCCACGTCGATGGCGCCCAGCGCCTCGCCGAGCTCCAGGTGGTCCCTGGGCTCGAAACCCTCGGCGCCGAAGTCGCGGATGGTGCCGTGCGTCTCCAGGACGACGAAGTCCTCCTCGCCGCCCACGGGGACGTCCGGGTGCACGAGGTTGCCGAGCTGGAGGAGGAGGCGCTTGGCCTCCTCGTCGGCCTCGTGCTGCTCGACGTCGGCCGCCTTGACGTCGGCCTTGAGCTGCTCGGCCTTCCTGAGCAGCTCGGCACGCTCCTCGGGGGTGGCCTTGGGGATCAGCTTGCCGAGCGACTTCTGCTCGGAACGCAGCTCGTCGAAGCGGACGCCGGACGACCTGCGCCGCTCGTCGGCGGACAGGAGGGAGTCGACGAGCGCGACGTCCTCTCCACGGGCGCGCTGGGAGGCGCGAACACGGTCGGGGTCCTCACGGAGCAGGCGAAGGTCAATCACCCCTCAAGGCTACCGGTGCGTGCTTCCGGTGAACGACCCGATATTCCGCTGCGTCAGGTCTGTCACCTTATGCGCGGAATGTCGCGGCGTTTTGCTTGATCGCCACTCACGTCAAGGAATCCGACCTTACTCCCCGGAACGGAGCAGGCGTCCGGCCGCCGGTTGACCGGATTTCCTTGCCGGAGGCGGAACTTGGGTCGAGGTTGTCCACAGGGATTCAGGGGATCGGGCGGTTATCCACAGGCTGTGTGGAAGATCTGTGGATTCCGGAATTGATCATTCCGAGGGCTCTTGTCCGGCTGAGGAATTCCCGGTCCAAACCCTGCGTACACGCACTTTCGGGTGGAAACGATTCGCTCCATGGAGTTGATCAAGGGAAAAGAGTGGACGAAGGGTGACCTGCGGCCCTGTGGAGGGAGGTGGGCCCTCTAGGCCGATTTGTCGACCATGCAGTAGTTCGTTGTCGACTTGTCCCCAGGTCGAGAACCGGGGCTGTGGATAACTTCTGTGGATGGCGAAAATCACCAGGTAGCACCGGACGGCCTGCCCCGGACGACTGTGGATCCGCCGGCCAGGGCGCGCAGAAGCGCCGGGCACGCCGAAGGGGACGGGCGAACCGGTGTGCGGCTCTCGACGGGCCGGACGGGCCCTCGGTCAGAAACGGCCGTCCTGACAGCGCGCGAGCCAGTCCGACGCGGCGGAGAACGCCTCATCCGAGGTGCCGGGCCGCAGCGGGCCGACGTCCTCGCGCGCGACACCGGCCCGCGGATACGAACCGAGGAAGCGGACCTGCGGGCAGATCCGCTTGAGCCCCATCAGCGCCTCGCCCACCCGCCGGTCGGTGATGTGGCCCTCGGCGTCCACCGAGAAGCAGTAGTTGCCGATGCCGCGCCCGGTGGGCCGGGACTCGATCCGCATGAGGTTGACGCCCCGCACGGCGAACTCCTGGAGCAGTTCCAGCAGGGCGCCGGGGTGGTCGTCACCGAGCCAGATGACCACGGACGTCTTGTCGGCGCCGGTCGGCGCGGCGGGCCGGGCCGGGCGGCCGACCAGCACGAAGCGGGTCTCGGCGTTCGCCGCGTCGTGGATCTCGGTCACCAGGGGGACCAGACCGTACGTCGCCGCGGCGAACTCGCCCGCGAAGGCCGCGTCGTACCGGCCCTCCTGGACCAGCCGGGCGCCGTCCGCGTTCGACGCCGCCGACTCCCACAGGGCGTCGGGCAGGTGCGCCGCCAGCCAGTTGCGCACCTGCGGCTGGGCGACCGGGTGGCCGGTGACGGTCTTGACGTCCGTCAGCGCCGTGCCGGGCCGCACCAGCAGGGCGAAGGCGATCGGCAGCACGACCTCGCGGTAGATCATCAGCGGGTCGCCCTTGGCCAGCTCGTCGAGCGTGGCCGTGACACCGCCCTCCACCGAGTTCTCGATCGGGACGAGCGCACCCGCCGCCTGGCCCCCGCGCACCGCGTCGAGCGCGGCCGGCACGGACACCATGGGCACCAGCTCCCGCGTCGCGGCCTCGGGAAGGGTACGGAGGGCGGCCTCGGTGAACGTTCCCTCGGGGCCGAGATAGGTGTAGCGCGTCGCCGACATACCGTCACCCTAATGGGCCGTCCCGCACCAGGCTCGTGCCCGGGCGAACAGCGCCCGCAGGGATGAACGCCCGAGGCGGCCCGCGGACCGGCCCGACCCGGTTCCGCTCAGCCCTCCAGCAGCCGTTGCCCCACGTACTCGCCCCGCTCCGCGCCCCCCGGCACCGCGAACAGGCCGCTCGCCTCGTGCCGGATGTACTCGGACAGGGCGTCGCCGCGGTCGAGCTTGCGCTGCACGGGGACGAACCCGCGCAGCGGATCGGCCTGCCAGCACACGAAGAGCAGGCCCGCGTCGGGCACGCCGTCGGAGTCGATGCCGTCGTGGAAGGAGAACGGGCGGCGCAGCATCGCGGCGCCGCCGTTCTGGTCGGGGCGGCTGATGCGGGCGTGCGCGTTGATCGGCACGACCAGGTTCCCCTCGGCGTCGGTCTTGTCGAGGTCCATCGGCGTCGTCTCGGTGCCGCCGCTCAGCGGAGCCCCCGAGGACTTCTTCCGCCCGATGACGTCCTCCTGGGCCGTGCCGGAGAGCTTCTCCCAGTCGTCGAGCAGCATGCGGATCCGCCGGACGACCGCGTACGAGCCGTTCGCCATCCAGGCCGGATCGCCGGTCGCGGGCACGAGGACGCGCCGGCCGAAGTCGGCGTCGGCCGGCTTCGGGTTGCGCGTGCCGTCGATCTGGCCCATGAGGTTGCGCGCGGTCATGGGGGAGGCGGTGGCCCCGGGCGAGCGGTTGAACCCGTTCATCTGCCATCGCACCCGTGCCGCCGCGCCCGCGTCCTTCTGGATCGCGCGCAGCGCGTGAAAGGCGACGAGGGCGTCGTTCGCGCCGATCTGCACCCACAGGTCGCCGTCGCTGCGCCGCTTGTCGAGGTGGTCGGAGGAGAAGTCGGGCAGCGGGTCCAGCGCCACCGGACGCTGCTTCTGAAGCCCGGTGCGCGTGAAGAAGCTGTGGCCGAAGCCGAACGTGAGGGTCAGGGAGGACGGGCCGGCGTCGCGGGCGACGTCCGTGTCGCCGTGCTCCGAGGGCTCGCCCGCCATCAGCCGCTCGGCCGTCGCCGACCAGCGGCGCAGCAGTGCGGCGGCCTCCCGGCGGCCCGCGCCCGCCACCAGGTCGAACGCGACGAGATGGCCGCGCGCCTGGAGCGCGGTGGTGATGCCGGGCTGATGTTTCCCGTGAAACATCACCGCGTCCGTCCCGACCGACGCGAGCGGTGCGGACGGGTCGCCCGAGGGAGCCGCCGCGTAGCCCGCCGCGGCCCCGGCGGCCCCGAGGGCGAGCCCGGTGGCGCCGGCGGTGCCGAGCAGCCGCCGCCGGGACATGCCGGCCGGCGCGGTGGGCTCCGGCGAGGCCGCCCGCGCCGGCGGGACGGCGGAGGCGCCGGGCGCGGCGGTGGTGCCGCGGCGGCTCTCGCCGGCGGTGTCGGAGGAGGTCCCGGGGGTGGACTGGTCGGTCATGGTGGAGTTCAGCCGATCTGCGCGTTCTTGTTCACGGTGACCTGGTCGATGTCGGAGGTGCGCACGGTCACCGCGATCTTCCAGTCGCCCGCCATGGGGATCTGCACATCGCTCGCCGTCCAGTGTCCGGTGGCGATCCGGTCGGGTGTCACGGGGAGCGGGCCGACGGCCTTCGCCGCGAGGGTGAGCGCGAGCCTGACCTCGGGGACGTCGAACGCCTTGCCGTTCGGGCGGAGCACGAACACGTGCAGCTCGTTGCCGCCGACCCGGCCCGGTTCGAAGGTGATCTCGGCCGTCCCCTCGCCGTCCTCGCCCCCGGTGTCGAAGGGCACCTTCAGCGACAGGGAGCCGGTCCGCTGCGCGGCGGCCGCGCCGGCCTGCCGGACGGCCTCCTCGGTGCGCCCCGGCTCGGTGGCCGTCAGGGCGGTCGTCACGGCCAGCAGGACGGCGGCCACCGCCGCCTCGGCGAGGGCCGAGCGCCGCAGGCCGCTCCGGTTCGGGTCGGCGTCGCGGACGCGCCGGGCCCGCGCGGTGTCGACGGCGGCCCGTTGCCGGGCCAGCTGGGCGGCGCGGCGGGCGTCGACGGGGGCGGCGGCGGTCTCGCCGCGCGCCGACCGCTGGGCCACGAGGGCGGCCCCGGCCCGTTCGGTCGTGCCGTCGGCGAGCCGGCCGGTCCACCGCCGGGAGATCGAGGCGATGCCCACCAGCACGGCCACCAGACCGATCTTGACGAGCAGCAGCTGCCCGTACGCCGTGCCGGTCAGGGCCGACCAGGAACCGACCTGCCGCCACGACTGGTAGATCCCGGTGGCGACCAGCACGAGGACGCTGCCGAACGCGAGGCGGGAGAACCGGCGCACGGCCGCGGCCCCGATCTGCGCCTCCGCCGGTGCCCGGAACAGCGACGTCAGCAGGGCCGTCAGACCGCCCAGCCAGCCGGCGACGGCCAGCAGGTGCAGTACGTCCACGGGCATGGCGATGCCCGCCTGGACCCCGGTGGAGGCGTGTTCGGCCATGGCCCAGCTCGCGGCGAGGCCCGCCGCGACGACCGCGCCGCCGACGGCCAGCCCGAAGGTGAGGTCCCTCTTCTCCGCGGCCAGGTCCGCCGCCTCCGCGGCGAGGTCGGCGATCTCGTCCGCCCCGCGGCGGCCGGTCTCCGCGACTCCCGTGCCGGCCGGGGCGGCGGCCCTCTCGTCGTCCGTGCCGGCCGCCGTCCCCGTCGCCGTGGCCTCCCGGGCCGCCGGTTCCCCGGCCGTCGCCTTCGACGCGGCGCCGCGGGCGCGTCCGCCCCGGGCGCCGTTCGCCTTTCGGGCGGCCTTCCGGTTCGCCTTCCTGGTGGCGGCGGTCAGGGCCGCCGCGGCGGCACGCGCGTCCTCGTCCCGCTTGGCGTACGCGCCGAAGAGCACCGCGATGAACAGCGCCGCCGCGGCGAGCAGCAGCAGCCGGGACACGAGCGCCGCGCCGGACTTGGTCGAGAGGACCTGCCCGAGCAGTTCCAGGTCGAAGACGTCGGCGACCTTGCCGGATCCCACGTAGGAGCCGCGCAGCAGCAGCAGGGACAGGGTGGAGACGGTCAGGGTGAGCCAGCCTGCCACCACCAGCCGCTGCACCGCCCGGACCCCGGAGCCGCGCTGCCAGCAGCCGAGCACGAACGCGGCGCCCCCGACGAGCAGGACGAACCCGGCGTAGGAGAAGTAGCGGCCCGCCCCGTACAGGAGGCCCACCACGCCGCCGCCGACCGCTTGGCCGGACGCCGCGACCGTGGTCTGCGAGGGCGCCCCGATGGAGAAGGTGAAGGCACCGGAGACGGGGTGGCTGTCCGCCGACACCACCTGGTACGTCACGGTGTACGTGCCGTCGGGTAGCCCCGTCCGCAGCTTCACGCCGTAGGTGCTGCCGCCCAGGTCGCTCCGCCCGCCGGTGTCGACCCGCTTGCCCCGCGGGTCGAGCACCCGCAGCGAGCGGTCGTTCATCGAGACCTGCTCGGAGAAGGTGAGCGAGATCCGCGCGGGTGCCCGGGCGACCACCGCCCCCTGCTTCGGGTCGCTCCCGGTCAGCGCCGCGTGCGCGGAGGCGGGCGCCGCGCAGGCCAGCAGGGCGCCGGCGACGGCGAGGAACAGCAGCAGGAGCGTCCGGAAGCGGGGGGCGACGGTCGGTGTCACGGTGCTGCCTCCCTCAGTGCCCGGAGCCGGGGGTGTAGGTCGCGGACTTCACCGGCATGGAGACCCGCACCGTGCCGGACTTGGCGAAGTGCAGTTCCACGGCCACCTTCTCGCCCTGCCGGGGCTTGTGGGTGAGCTTCGCGAACATCAGGTGGTTGCCGCCGGTGGCGAGGGTCAGGGTGCCGTGCGCGGGCACCGGGAAGGACGTCTCCTCCTCCATCGCGCCGTTCTTCGTGGAGTGGAGGGTCACGTCGTCGGTGAGATCGCTGGTGACGGAGGTCAGCTCGTCCGCGCCGCCGGAGTTGGTGACGGTGAAGAACCCCGCCGCCATGGTGCCCATGGTCGGGGCGGGCATGTAGGCACCGGTGACCGTGAGGTCGGGCCGGCCCGCGGCGGACGACGATCCGGCGGACCCGCCGCCCCCCGAGCCGCAGCCGGCGAGCGCCATCGCGCCGGCCACGGCCAGCGCACCGAGGACGAGGGAGCGTGCCGGACGCCCGGATCGGCGCCTCACGGGTTCCTCCCCGCGGCGATCTTGGGCAGGTCCTTGGTGTAGTCGTCGACCGTGGCGTCCTTGCCGTAGACCACGTAGCCCCGGTCGGTCTTCGGCGAGAACGCGATCACCTGGGTGCCGTGCACCGAGACGAGCTTGCCGTTCTTGTCCTTCGAGGTCGGCGCGATGGAGATGCCCAGCGTGCGGGCGCCGGCCTGGATGGTGGCGAAGTCGCCGGTCAGGCCGATGAAGTCGGGGTCGATCCCCTTGAGCCACGTGCCGAGCGCGGCAGGGGTGTCGCGGCCGGGGTCGGTGGTGACGAACACGACGCGCAGCGCGTCCTGCTCGGCCTGGGGGAGCTGCTTCTTGGCGACCGCCAGGTTGTTCATCGTGAGCGGGCAGACGTCGGGGCAGTGCGTGTAGCCGAAGTAGACCAGCGTGGGGCGGCCCTTGGTCCGCGCGCGCAGGTCGAACTTCTTGCCGTGCGTGTCGGTCAGCACCAGGTCCGGCTTCTCGAAGGGCTGGTCGAGGACCGTCGCGACCTTGGTGGAGCCGGGTTCGACGGACACGTCGGCGACGGGCTTGCCGCCGTCGTCGCCGCCGCAGGCGGAGAGGGTCAGTGCGGCGGCCGCGAACAGGGCGGCCACCGCGTACGTCTTCTTGCGCATAGAAAAATGTCCCAGATGTGAGCGCCCGGGTGTGCACCGGGGGGCGGCCGGGCCGAGGGCCGGACCCGGTGCGGCGGGGAGCGCCGCACCGGACCCGGCCGGGAACCGGCGGCCGGAGCGGTCCGGGGAGCCGCCGTCCCGCGGCTCCCCGGTGCGCACCGAGGCGAGTGTGTGTCGGCGCCTCAGATGCCGTGCGGCACCTCAGGCGTTCGTGCGCCGCCGTCCGGCGAACACGCCGTACGCCGCGCCCAGCACGCCGACGACGATGCCCACGACGCCGAGCACGCGCGCGGTGGTGTCGCTGCCGTCCGAGGAGGCCGCCGCCTGCTCGTCGTGCTCGTCGGTCCCCTTCGACGCGTCCGTGCCGGAGGCGTCCGCGGCACCGGCGGAGCCGTGGTGGTCGTCGGTCGCCGCGGACAGGGCCAGCACCGGGGCGGGGTTCTCCGGCTCGTCGGCCCCCTCCTTCTGCGGTTCGATCCAGCGCACGACCTCCTTGTTGTCGTACGTCTGGATCGCCTTGAAGACGAGCTGGTCGGTGTCCTCGGGCAGCGCCCCCAGGGAGAGCGGGAACTTCTGGAAGAAGCCGGGCTCGATGCCCTTGCCGTCGGCGGTCCAGGTCACCTTGGTGACGGCTTCGTCGATCGTCTCGCCGTGGGCGGTGAGGGGCTTGTCGAGCTTCGACTTGGTGACCTTCACGGTCCAGCCCTGGACCGGCTGCGGCATGACCGAGGTGAGGGGGTGGTCGGCCGGCAGGTTTACCTCGAGCTTGGTGGTCGAGGCGTCGTCCCGCTCGTTCGGGACCTTGAAGTTCACGACGGCGTAGCCGCCCTTGGCCGCCGCGCCGTCGGGCGAGACGCTGACGTGCGCGAACGCGGGCGCGGCGGACAGGGCGAGCAGGCCGGAGGCGGCGACGGCGCCGACGACGGTGATACGGGAAGCCTTCATGGAAGGGAACACTCCACTCTCGGTTCTGATGACGAAGGGGGCGCGCGGACGCCTCGGCCCTGCGGTCCGGAGAGGCCCGGGCCGGGGACCCGGCGGGTGCGCGCGAGCGGCACGACCGCGTCCCCTCCGCGGGAGCCGGGCGGCCCGGGGGGTCCCGCGGTGGCGGGACACCGGGCTGCGGCTCGGTGAGGTGGCGCGTCGTGTCAGGCGGCGAGGACGAGAGCCCGGGAGGGCGGCCCGCGGCGGACCACGGTGTGCTGGAGCGCCGCCGTGCGCGGAGTGCGCAGAGCGCGCGGCGCGGTCCGGCGCGGGCGGGCGATCTCGGGCGCCCCCCGCAGTCCCGTGCGCAGGGCGCGGACCAGGACCAGAGCGGCGCGCAGCGACCCCATGAGCGCCCGTTCGGCGACGCCCTGCGCCGACAGGTGCAGGAGCCGCAGCAGCGCCAGGTCGCCGCGGCGCAGCACCCAGCCCGCGGCGATGGCCGCGAGGAGGTGGGCCAGCAGCATCGGGAGGGACGGCAGCAGCGGCATCGAGGTGTCCCCGGCCGCAGGGAGCGCGTCCGCGGCGTGCCGCACGGCCGGCGTGCCACCCGTGCCGGGGGTGAGCCGGGCCGCGTCGAGGATCTTCCGGGCGTGCGCCGGGCTGATCGCGGCGGCGGTCGTCCCGCACACCAGCCGGGCCGCCCGGGCCACGACCGCGGCGTCCGGCACGGGTGCGCCCGAGGCCATCGCCCCCATGGACGCGCCGGCCGCCGTACCGGTCTGGCCGACGGCGAAGAGCGTGTGGAGCGCGGTCTGGCCGATCGCGAGGACCGCGACGATGCCCGGCAGGGCCCGCTCGCGTCCGGCGAGTGCGGCGGCGACCGCGAAGACCGCGAGGAAGCCCACCCCGAGGGTCCACAGGGGGACCACCGCGCAGGAGGCGAGACCGTGCCCGGCCGCGGCCAGCGCGACGCAGACCGCGGCGAACACCGCGGCCCGGAGGATGCGCAAGCCGGCTCCGGAGGGCGCCGATCGCGGGTGGGGGGCAGTCATGGCGGGCTCATCATCGCACTGGGCCCACCCGCCACCGACGGCAGGTCCGCACGGTGCGGTACGACCGGTCTGCCGGCATCACGGGGGACGTGGCGGGGAACGCCCGGTTCCTGTTGCCGGCTCGCGACCGCATACACCGGGCCGCCGGCTTCGCGCGTCCGCCGTACGGGCGGTGTCCCGCCCCGTACGCGATTGCGCACGGTCGCCCGCGGCAATACGTATCGGTATGTCGAGCCGCGGCCGGGAGGCTGGAGCATGAGCATCTGGTGGTCACTCCATCTGCGGCGCGAGGCTGCGAGCGTTCCGCTCGCCCGGCGCCTGCTGCTCGGCACGATGGAGAGCGCGGGGGTCGACCCGGACATCTCCTACGACCTCTCCGTGGCGCTCACCGAGGCCTGCGCCAACGCCGTCGAGCACGGCGGTGCCGCCGTGCTCGACGGCGCGGGCGAGGAGTACCGGGTGACGGCCTACCTCGACGGCGACCGGTGCAGGATCGAGGTCGCCGACTCCGGCCCCGGTTTCCCGGCGGGGGGCAGCCCCTTCGCGCTCCGTCCCGCCGACGGGGACGCCGAACACGGCCGGGGACTGTGCCTCATCCGCGAACTGGCCGACCACGTCCACATCGGCAACGAGCCCGGCCCGGGCGGCGCGGTCGTCAGCTTCGGCAGGGTCCTCAAGTGGAGAACGTCCCCCGCCCTGCTGCCCGCCTGAGCGCCGCACGGACAAGGGCCGGCCGGCCCCCCCCGCGGGGACGGCCGGCCGGCCCTTCGTGCCGGGCCCCTGCCGGGGCGCGGTGTCAGCCCTTCAGGGACGCCATCCAGGCCTCGACCTCGTCCGAGCGGCGCGGCAGGGCGTCCGACATGTTCCGGTTGCCGTCCTCGGTGACGAGGATGTCGTCCTCGATGCGGACGCCGATGCCGCGGTACTCCTCCGGCACCGTCAGGTCGTCGGCCTGGAAGTACAGGCCGGGCTCGACGGTCAGGCACATGCCCGGCTCCAGGGTGCCCTCGACGTAGGTCTCGGTGCGGGCCGAGGCGCAGTCGTGCACGTCCATGCCGAGCATGTGGCCGGTGCCGTGCAGGGTCCAGCGGCGCTGCAGGCCGAGCTCCAGGACCCGCTCGACCGGGCCCTCGACGAGGCCCCACTGGACGAGCTTCTCGGCCAGCACCCGCTGGGCCGCGTCGTGGAAGTCGCGGTACTTGGCGCCCGGCCGGACGGCCGCGATCCCGGCCTCCTGGGCCTCGTAGACGGCGTCGTAGATCTTCTTCTGGATCTCCGTGTACCTGCCGTTGATCGGCAGGGTGCGGGTGACGTCGGCGGTGTAGAGCGTGTGGGTCTCCACGCCCGCGTCGAGCAGCAGCAGGTCGCCGGAGCGGACCGGGCCGTCGTTGCGCACCCAGTGCAGGGTGCAGGCGTGCGGTCCGGCGGCGCAGATCGAGCCGTAGCCGATGTCGTTGCCCTCGACCCGCGCGCGCAGGAAGAAGGTGCCCTCGATGTAGCGCTCGCTGGTGGCCTCGGCCTTGTCCAGGACCTTCACCACGTCCTCGAAGCCGCGGACGGTGGAGTCGACGGCCTTCTGCAGCTCCCCGGCCTCGAACGCGTCCTTCACCAGGCGCGCCTCGGAGAGGAACACCCGCAGCTCGGCGTCGCGCTCGGCGGTGACCTTGTCGGTCAGCGCGGCCTCGACGGCGGCGTCGTAGCCGCGCACGACACGGACGGGGCCGGTGGCCTCCGCCAGCGCGGCGGGCAGTTCGCGGACGTCCGACGCGGGGATGCCGTACAGCTGCTCGGCCTCGGCGAGCGAGTGCCGGCGGCCCACCCACAGCTCGCCCTGGCCGGACAGCCAGAACTCGCCGTTCTCCCGGTCGGAGCGGGGCAGCAGGTAAATCGTGGCCGTGTGGCCCTCGGCGGCCGGCTCCAGCACGAGGACGCCGTCCTCGGTGAGGTTGCCGGTCAGGTACGCGTACTCGACGGAGGCACGGAAGGGGTACTCCGTGTCGTTCGAGCGGGTCTTCAGGTTGCCCGCGGGGATGACCAGGCGCTCGCCCGGGAAGCGCGCGGACAGCGCGGCGCGGCGGGCGGCGGTGTGCTCGGCCTGCTCGACGGGCGCGAGCCCGCGCAGCTCGGTGTCGGCCCAACCGGACTTCATGCTGTCGGCGAGCTCGTCGGACACGCCCGGGTACAGGCCGTTCTTGCGCTGCTTGATGGGCTCTTCCTCGCCGTCGGCGATTTCGTCGAGCACGGCTTCCGGGGTCTCCGGGGTGAGCGCCTCCGACACGGTCTGCCTCCTAGATACGACTCTGGACCTCCTCCATCGTACGGTCGCGGTGAAGGGGGCCCAGGCCCGGAAGGCCCGTTACACGAGGTGGCCGCGCGCTCACTCGAACCGCGCGGCCAGCAGGACGACGTCCTCGTCGCTGTCCGCCGCGTCGAGGCCGTCCGGCAGCACCGTGCGCAGCACGTGGTCGGCGATCGCCCCGGGGTCGTCGCGGACGGCTTTCGGGACCCCGGCCGCCGCCGCGTGCAGCCGGGCGAAGGCGCGGTCCATCGGGTCGCCCGTGCGGTGCAGCAGCCCGTCGGTGTAGAGGAGCACGGTCTCGCCCGGTTCGGCCGTCATCTCGACGCTCGGCGCCTCCCAGCAGGCGAGCATCCCCAGGGGCGCCGACAGGGAGGTCTCCACGAACTCGGTGCGCCGCGGGCCGATGACCAGGGGAGGGCTGTGGCCGGCCCCGGCGAGCGTGAGTCTGCGCAGGGCGGGCTCGCAGTAGGCGAACAGGGCCGTTGCCGAACGGGCCGGTTCGGTCAGCCGCAGCAGCAGTTCGAGGTCGGAGAGCACCGCCACCGGGTCCTCGCCCTCCATCACCGCGTACGCCCGCAGCGAGGCCCGCAGCCGGCCCATGGCGGCGACGGCGCTCGGCCCCGACCCGGTGACGGAACCGACGGCGAGACCGAGCGCGGCGTCGGGCAGCGGGAGCGCGTCGTACCAGTCGCCGCCGCCGCGCGGACCGGTGCGGTGCCGGGCGGCGAGCTGCACGCCGGGGACCCGCGGCAGCCGCGGGGGCAGAAGCTCGGTGGAGATCGTCGTCATGCACGCGCGCGTCCGCTCCAGTTCCACCAGCCGTGCCAGGTGCTCGGCGGCGTACCGGGCGTACAGGCCGGCCAGGTGGCGCTGGCGCTCGGACGGTTCGGCGGGCTCGTCGTAGAGCCAGACGGCGGCGCCCAGGGAGCCGGCGGCCTCGGCCGACAGGGGCAGCGCGTAGCTCGCCGCGTACCCGAGGCGGGCGGCCACCTCGCGGTGGCGGGGGTCGAGGCCGTCCTCCGCCAGCAGGTCCGGCTGCGCGATCTCGCCCTCGCCGCCGGGCAGGCCGTCGAGGATCCTGCCGTACGGCAGGGAGCTGCGCGGGACGGTCTCGATGTGGCCGAGGTCCGCGCGCCCGAGGCCGAGGCCGATCGTGGTGTCGGGCCCGAGCCCGTCGGCCGGCTCCAGGACGACGAGGCCGCGCCGGGCCCCCACCAGGGCGGCTCCGGCGTGCAGCAGTTCCCGGAGCGCCTCGTCCAGTGCCGAGGTGCGGGCCAGGCGCTCGGTCAGTTCGTGGAGGGTCGTGAGGTCCGAGACCCAGCCCGCGAGCCGGTCCTGGAGTACGGCTCCGGGGCCGATGGGCGGCGCGACCGAGGCGGCACCCGTGGGCGCGGGCGCGACAGTGTGTGCGGGTGCGGGAACCGTTGAATCGATTCCGGCCACTTTCGGAAGGTGAGGGGCGTTCATGACGTCCGGCCTTCCGACCGGCGCGTATGGCTCGATAGCATCGCAAACCCCCATGTAGTTCTGCGCCGCTAGCAGTGTCTCCACATGTACACGCAGTCGTGAGGAGATGTCCAGCATTGTCCTGCAGGGATTCCTGGTGTCCGTGAGACCGTCGGTAACCCTTGCGAGAAAACCAAGTTGGCCTAAAACTTACTCGGGTAACGGCTGATTGAGGTCGACTGACCTCGTTCGACGGAGCGTCACAGCGGTCGTGTTGGGTACGTACTCGGTGAAGGCCAGGGGCGGTGTGATCCGCCCGGAACCTGGCGGCGGACCCGGGCGTCTTAACCACCGACGACCGTGCCCCATCCTCCCGTGGCGGAGGCGGCGAGAAACACCGCGGGACGCAAAACGCCAGGCGCCGCCACCCCACGCCATACCCAAGCTTCGGATGTACGCGATGTGGGTGCGGACGCAGCCACATGCTCGACCCGGCGGGGTTTCCCTTGTCTTCGACAGGGGTGTGATGCGCCAGCAGGTACGCACAGTGAAGTGATCGACACATGGTGTGATGTGATCCTCGGTGTTGCCAGGCGTGCAACGGAAAGGACGAGCGCTCATGCGCGAGATCCTCGGAAGGCGACGCAGGCTCCTGTCCGGGCGGAACGACGGGAGGCCCGAGATGCTCGGCGCGGCCCTCACCTTCGCGACCGCCTGGCAGTGGCCCGTTCTCCCGGGTGTGGCGACCGACCCGCAGGGGCGTGCCCGCTGCGGATGCCCCGACCCGGACTGCGCGGTGCCCGGTGCCCATCCCTTCGATCCCGGCCTCCTCGCGGCCACCACGGACGAGCGCATGGTGCGCTGGTGGTGGACCAACCGGCCCACGGCGCCCGTCGTGCTGGCCACCGGGGGCGGCGCCCCGTGCGCGGTGAGCCTGCCGGCCCCCGCCGCGGCCCGCGCCCTGACGGCCCTCGACCAGGCGGGCATGCGCCTCGGCCCGGTCGTCGCCTCCCCCGACCGCTGGGCGATCCTGGTCGCCCCGTACTCCATGGAGCGGCTCGGCGAGCTGCTCTACGCCAAGGACTTCGTCCCCGGCTCGCTGCGCTTCCACGGCGACGGCGGATACATCGCGCTGCCGCCGTCCGAGACGGGCCAGGGCCGGGTCCGCTGGGAGCGCGCCCCGCTGCCCGGCTCGGCCGCCCCCTGGGTGCCCGACGTGGAGGCCGTGGTGGACGCCGCCGTCGAAGCACTCACTCGTACGGGTGTGAGCGCGCCCGAGTTGTAGGGGCGACCGGCGCGCGGTGGGCCGCGCGCCCGCTCCCGCTCGTTATCGTCCGACCCATGCAGCGCACTTCCGGGGGGCACGGCGCCTCGACGCCGTCGCGTGGCGGGGCGGACCCCCGAAGGGTTCGCCTCGTGGCGCTCGTGGGGGTCGTGGCGGCGGCCCTCGCCCTTCCGCTCGCCGTGGCCTCCGCCGGTTCCGTCCGCGACGGCCGGCGGACCGGCCCGCCGGGGGCGGCCCGCACCGATGACCGGCCGCCCGCCCCGGCGCCCTCCGGCTCTCCGCGCCTGCTCGGCCTCGGCCCGGCCACCGCCGCCCGGTGCGGTCCCGAACTGACCTCGCCCGAGGGCGTCGAGGCGCAGACCTGCGTCATGACGCAGGGTGATCGGACCTGGGCGCGCACGTACTACCGCAACGCGACGGGCACGGGGCTGCGGTCGCTCTTGAGTCTGATGGGCCCCGGCGGACGCACGGTGCAGGCGCACTGCGCGGTGGGCGCCGAGGACGATCCGGAGGTCTGCGAGACTCCTCGGGAACGCACGGCGGGGGCCGCGGACGCGTATACCGCCGTCGCCGAGTTCGCGAACGGTTCGGGTGCCGACGCGCCGCTGCTGCTGCGTTCGGGAAGCAACTCGCCTTCGTAGCAAGGCTGTTGACTGACCGTCCGATGCCGGGCATGAAAAGACCCGGTTGCTGGCGACGGGGGATGCACCAGCAACCGGGCTACTCGAACGGTAACAAGAGATCGGCGGTTCGCAAATTCGATCTCGGCTATTCGGACACGGATTTCCCTGTCACGACGGGGAGTTGTGACCGGAGTCACCCGATTTTCCGAGGGCGTCCGGCTGACCGGCCGGTCAGTCCCCGAGCCTGTGTGTCAGCTGAGCGTCACCTGTCGGTTGGTGAGCCCGCCGCGCGCGCGACGCTCGTCCGCCGTCAGCGGCTCGTCCGTGGCCAGCGCCGCGGCCAGCCGCTCGGCGAACTCCGCCGCCGGCTTCTCGACGTCGTCCGCGCCGACCCCGGTGGGCAGATCCCAGACCGGCACGGTGAGCCCGTGGGCGCGGAAGGAACCGACCAGGCGGGTGCCCTCCCCGAGGCCCGAACGGCCCGCCGCGTGCAGCCGCGCGAGGGCGTCCAGAAGCCGCTCCTCCTCGTGGGGCATGACCCAGCGCAGGTGGTTCTTGTCGGGCGTCTCGCACCAGTAGGCGCCGTCCACCCCGGACAGCTTCACGGTCGGGATGGCCGCGGCGTTGGCCCGCTCCAGGGACGCGGTCACCTCCGCCGTCGCGTTCTCCGCGTCCGGGACCCAGAACTCGAAGCCACTGTGCACAACTGGCTCGAAGGCGCCTTCGGGGTCGAGCAGGTCCTGTAGGCGCGGACCGTCGGCGGGGGCGCGGCGGCCCTCGACCGGGGACCCGGGCCGCGCGGTGAGTGCCCGCTGGAGGGTGTCGGCCAGGTCGCGGCTGATGTCGCCGGAGGCCGTGTCGTTCTGCAGGCCGATCAGCACCGAGCCGTCGTCGCGCCGCAGCGCCGGCCAGGCCATGGGCAGCACGGTGGCGAGGGTGACCGAGGGGACCCCCTCGGGCAGGCTCTCCTTCAGCTTCAGCTCCACCGTGGCGGCCGGCACCAGCTCGCGCAGCGCGACCCAGTCCCCCTCGCCCGGCAGGCCCTCGAACGGGCGGTGCACCAGCTCGGTCACGGCGTGCGCGGCAGCTCGGCCGTGGCAGGCCTTGTAGCGGCGGCCGCTGCCGCAGGGGCAGGGCTCGCGAGCGCCGACGACCGGGATCTCTCCGTCCTTGAGCTGCGGCTGCTTGGCCCTCGTCTGGGGTCGCTTCTTGGCCATCGTGGGTGTCTCCCGATCACGGCTCGTCTCGTACGGGCGCGAGCCTAGCCGTTCGTCCGGAAGCCGACGGGACCCTGTGGACAACGCACCGGATCGGACGACGCGTCCGCCCGGCGCCTCCCCAGCCGCGATCGCCTGCCGGCGGGCGGCCGGCGCGCCGCGTCCCCCGCGGTGTCCCGCGCCGCGCGACCTCGTGCGGACGCCGTCCGGCCCGGGGTCCGCCGCGATGCCGGCGCCGGTTCGGGACGGCTTTCAGTCGAGGTCGTCGAACGCGTCGGCGAAGTCCAGGCCGGGCAGCGCGGACACCGCCGGTGACGCGACGCGCGTAGCGAAGTCGTCGCGTCTGCGGGCGGCTTCGACGTCGCCCTGGACGACCACCCACACGGTGACCTCTCCGTGGACGTCGTCCCGGACGCCCCAGTCCTTCGCCAGTGCCGTGATGATGTTCAGCCCCCGGCCGCCCCGGGCGGTGACCGAGGGCGTCGACGGCACCGGGCGGGTCGGGCCGCCGCCGTCGGTCACCTCGACGGTCAGCCGTCCCGCCGGATCGACGCGCCAGGTCGCCCGCACGTCACCGTCGCCCGCGAGGGCGTCGCCCAGGGGCCTGCCGTGCCGGCAGGCATTGCTGAGCAGTTCGGAAAGGATCAGTACGGCGTCGTCGATGACCGCTTCCGCCACGCCGCCGGACCGAAGCTGATCGCGCATCCGGTGCCGCGCTTCTCCCACGCCCGCAGGACCGTGGGGTACGGCCATGCTCGACGACGTGGGCACCTCCTGTGCCACCACCAACGCCACCCCCGAGACCTCCTTCGCCCCACGCCACGGTGTGGATGCCCCTCCGGACTGAACCGGAAACCGGCCAATCGACGTCTGCTGACGCACTTGTCACGATCGGACACGGAAAGAACGCGCCGGTGCACTCCCTGTGACGCCTGTCCGGATTTCGAGGGTTTCCGAGGGACGAACCCGTTGCTGCGCGTAAAGGTCCGGGCCGGACGGTCCGGGGGTGGCCCCTTCCTCAGCGGTCCAGTTGCCCGAGCACCGCGCGCGGGCGGTTGGTGATGATGGCGTCGACGCCCAGTTCGACGCAGAGATCCACGTCCTCGGGCTCGTTAACGGTCCAGACGTGCACCTGGTGCCCGGCCCGCTTGAGGCGCTCGATGTACCCCGGGTTGCCCCGGACGATCCGCATCGAGGGCCCCGCGATCCGGACACCCGCGGGCAGCCGTCCGTCCCGCAGCCGGGGCGAGACGAACTGGAGCAGGTAGACGGTGGGCAGGGTCGGGGCGGCCGCCCGGACACGGTGCAGGGAGCGGGCCGAGAAGCTCATCACACGGACCGGGGAGTCGGCGGCGGAGGCCGGGGCGTCCAGGCCGAAACGCTTCAGCAGGACCAGCAGCCGCTCCTCGACCTGTCCGGCCCAGCGGGTCGGATGCTTCGTCTCGACGGCCAGCTCCACCCGCCGGCCGGCGTCGGCGACGAGTTCGAGCAGCCGCTCCAGGGTGAGCACCGAGGTGTGCTCGGCGGTTCCGGGCAGCTGCTCCCAGTCGGGGGACTCGTCGCGGTTCTTCCAGGAACCGAAGTCCAGGGCGGCGAGTTCCGCGAGCTCCAGGGCGGAGACGGCGCCGCGGCCGTTGGACGTACGGTTGACCCGACGGTCGTGCACGCACACGAGGTGGCCGTCGGCGGTCAGGCGCACATCGCACTCGAGGGCGTCCGCACCGTCCTCGATCGCCTTCCTGTACGCGGCCAGTGTGTGCTCCGGCGCCTCCTCGGAGGCTCCGCGGTGGGCGATCACCTGGATCGGGTGCTGCTGTCGTGCGAGGGTCACCGCGTCATGGTGCCACCGTCACGGGGTAGGCGTGAGACGGAAGGCGTCACCCTTCCGCCTTTTTCGTGCCGATGGTCCGTTGTAAAGAGTCGCCCTGGACGCACAGCCACCGCTTATGGTGCTCTGACGCCCGGTGGGAAAAGCTGATGGCGTACACAAGCACATGCACAGCTGCATCGCACCGGGCCACCGACCAGCGTGAGTGGTGCGACCGAGTGCGACCGAGAACAACAGCCGTGGATCGAGGAGAAGAGCTGTGAGCACCGAGAACGAGGGCACCGCGGTACCCCCGGCCCCGTCCGCACCTCCTGTGCCGGTGGACACTCCCGCTGCTTCCGCACAGGCCGCCCACGACGGGAGCGCGCCGACCGCTCCGCATCCGGCGGCTCCGCAGGGCGCCCCCGGCGCACCGGAGCACGCCGCGGCGCCCACGGGCGCACCGGCGTACGCCTCGGCCGGAGCCGGGCACGGACACGACCCGTACGGGCCGGGCGCCGGGTCGCAGGGCTCCGCCCCCGACGCCGGCTGGCCGCCCCCGCCCCCCGCCACCCCCGCGTACGCCGACAGCGGCGGCCACGGGCCCGGCGGGTGGGGTTCCTCCTACCAGCAGCCCGCGCCGAAGCCGAGGAACGGCCGCGGCGGACTGGTCGCCGCGGTGCTGGTGGCCGCGCTGGTCGCCGGCGGCGTCGGCGGCGGCCTGGGCTACTCGCTCGCCAAGAACAACGACGACGCGACCGGCTCGACGACCGTCTCGGCCCCGAGCACCAGCGGCCAGGTCAAGCGCGCCTCCGGCACGGTCGCGAACGTGGCCGCCACCGCGCTGCCCAGCACCGTCACCATCGAGGCCCAGAGCACCAGCGGCGAGGGCGGCACGGGCACCGGCTTCGTCTTCGACACCCAGGGCCACATCCTCACCAACAACCACGTGGTGGCCGAGGCCGTGGACGGCGGCAAGCTCACGGCGACCTTCCCGAACGGCAAGAAGTACGACGCCGAGGTGGTCGGTCACGCGCAGGGCTACGACGTCGCGGTCATCAAGCTGAAGAACGCGCCCTCGGGCGACCTGACGCCCCTGAAGCTCGGCAACTCCGACCAGGTGGCCGTCGGCGACTCCACGATCGCGATCGGCGCGCCCTTCGGCCTGTCCAACACGGTGACCACGGGCATCATCAGCGCCAAGAACCGCCCGGTGGCCTCCAGCGACGGCAGCGCCAGCAGCAAGGCCTCGTACATGAGCGCGCTGCAGACCGACGCCTCGATCAACCCCGGCAACTCCGGCGGCCCGCTGCTCGACGCCTCCGGTGCGGTCATCGGCATCAACTCGGCGATCCAGTCGTCGAGCAGCGGCGGCCTCGGCGGCTCCGGCCAGTCCGGCTCCATCGGTCTGGGCTTCGCCATCCCGATCAACCAGGCCAAGTACGTCGCCCAGCAGCTGATCAAGAACGGCAAGCCGGTGTACGCGAAGATCGGCGCCTCGGTCTCCCTGGAGGAGGGCACCAGCGGCGCGAAGATCACCGAGCAGGGCGCGAGCGGCTCGGCGGCGGTCGAGTCCGGCGGCCCGGCGGCGAAGGCGGGCCTCAAGCCCGGCGACGTGATCACCAAGCTGGACGGCATGGTGATCGACAGCGGCCCCACCCTGATCGGGGAGATCTGGACGCACAAGCCGGGCGACACCGTGAAGCTCACCTACACCCGCGACGGAAAGACCCGCACCACGGACGTCACCCTCGGCTCGCGCGAGGGCGACAGCTGACCCCCGGCCCGCCCGCCGGACCCGTTACTCTTGTCCCCGCGCCGCCGATCAACGACGGCGCGGGGTGGGTTGCCCGAGCGGCCTAAGGGAACGGTCTTGAAAACCGTCGTGGCAGCGATGTCACCGTGGGTTCAAATCCCACACCCACCGCAGGTGAACGGCCCCTGACCAGTACGTATGGTCGGGGGTCGTTGTCGTTTCCGGTGCCCGTGAGACACCGCTGTTCCCCCTGGTTTCCCGCTCGATCGGGCACGGATGGGGCACGCCGGGGGCACGGCGATCAGCGCCGGTTCCCGCATCTCAGTCGCCCGCGAACCACACGTAACTGCCCGGAGTGGAGGCGCACTCCTGAAGCACCGCGGCGAGATCATCCAGCGCTGCGCGCTGCCGCTCGTCCGTGCACTGCTCCATCAGGTCGGGCACCTCGGTGAGGGCGGCTGCGGCCTCCTGCTCGTTCATCACCGTGTCCCCGTAGAGGTCGACGGCGGTGAGTCGCCCAGAGACCCCGAGATAGTGAAGCGACCCCAACGCATCGGCCAACGCGTCTGCGGGGTCGTAGCACCCCCGCAGGAACGTCGTGCGAGCCTTCTTCCAGTTGCGCGCCGGCCGGGCGGAGTGCAGTTCCACGTCGATTCCCACGCCGGTCATCGTGCATGTCACGACGAGACTCGTGCCTGTGCGTTTCCGCTCAGCGATTGATCGGGATCTCGTAGACGATCTCGCAGTGGGCGACGGGCACGACGATGTCCGCCGTCTCCACGGGGCGCCCCTGGTCGCTGTAGTACGTCCGCCGGATGTGCGTCACGAGTGCGGCCTTCTGGATTCCGAGTAGAGACGCTTCCTCGGCGGTGGCCGTGCGCGGTTCCGGCTGCTCCACGGCATGGCTGACGGTGACTCCGATCGCGGCCATGCGGTTCACGACCCCGGCCCCCGCATGAGGGCCTCCCTCGGGCAGGACGACGAGCGTGCCCGCGGTGAGGTCGTAGGGCTCCCAACTCGTCGAGAGCTGAACGGGCTTGCCGTCCGCGAGGAACTCGTACGTCGTGCGGACGCACAGTTCGCCCTCGGAGATCCCGAGCCGTGCGGCGATGTCGGCGGGCGCCGGCACCTTGGCATCGGTCCGGCTCTCCCAGTCGCCCAGCTTGCCTACGGCTCTCATGTCGGTCCGGAAGGGCGACTCGGCGAGGTGCTCCCGCGCCGACGACCGCACGACTCTCACTCGCTGCCGGGGCTCGGCGACATAGGTGCCGGACCCGGCGCGGCCTTCGAGCACTCCATGGGAGATGAGCAACTCCTGTGCCCGGCGCACCACGTTCTCGCCCACACCGCACTCCTGGCCGATCCGGGCGCGGGAGGGCAGGCGATCACCCGGCTCCCAGACGTGCTCCGCGATGCGGCGCCGGAGTTCGTCGGCGATGCGGAGATAGGGCGGCTGCTCAGGCATATGGAAAATCTAGTCCACTAGCTCTAATCTAGTTAACTAGCTTCACTCAAAGTGATCGCTCGTGACGGAGGCTGCCCTGTGCCCGCTTCGGGAGTTAGCGCGGCGGCCATCGCCGCCCGGCTGTCCGCCCTCGGGCTTGCCACGCGAGTGGAGGAACACCGCCGTCACACCTCGGTCGAAGCGGAGGTGCCGGACGGGCTCTCCGTCGAATCGTGGCGGGAGGTCCTGGACGTGGTGGCCGAGGCCGACCGGTTCGGGCTCCTCGCCACCAGCTTGAACGGCCGCACCCTCTGGGCGGTCGTACGCAGAACGGTCCCCACGACGGGCGATGTCGGGGGACCGGGCCATCAGCGATAGGGGCTGATCAGCGTGCTCAACCGTATCCGCCGCGCTCTCACTCTCACCAGGGTGCGGAACTCCTCCAAGGGCAGGCACCGGCGCCCTTTAGCGTCCACCGCCACATCTCCCGGGACAGTCGACGCGGCGACTGTCGTTCCGGGCCCGGCCTGTGCCGCCGTCCCGCACGAGATGCCCTTGCTGAGAGGCGAGGACGTCGCCCTCGTCCGCCCGTACGTCCTGGCCTGGGAGACGCGGCGGCGGTCACGTCCGGTGCTCGTCTCCCCCCACCTGCCGGCGGCTGCCTGGTCGGCCCTCACGGGGGTCCGCTGATGCCTACCCGTCGACAGCCACCGCACATCACGGCCTCCTTGGCGACCCCCTACCGGTCGGTGGCCTGTTCCATCGGCACACACCTCGTCTGCGCGGAAGCCTCTCCGGCCGCGGCGCCATCCGACCTGCCCGTGATCTATGAAGCGTGTGGCTGCTCGTGCCACTCGGAGGGCCAGCAGTTCACCCCAGTGGAGGTGGCGCGATGAACGAACGGTTTCCCGGCGGTGCGCTGGTCTCTCACATCGAGGTCACTTCGACCACGGTGCAGCGGGGCGACGTGATCCAACTCGGCGGCCGTGCCTACCGAGTGCAAGACCTGTTCCAACTCTCCCAGGGCGCCAAGCAGCTCCTCTTCGAGTCCGGTGAGTTGCTGACCATACACACGCGGACCCGGCTCTCCGCCGTGAGAACGATGCGAAGGCGGTGACCCCATCCATGCCACCACGCCACCATGAGATCGCCGACGACCTTCGGCGCCAGATCACCACCGGCCGCGTTCAGGCCGGCGAACGCCTTCCGTCCGAAGCCACGCTCGCCGATCGCTACAGCGTCAGTACGGTGACGCTGCGGCACGCCCTCGCGGTGCTCCAGGGGGAAGGGCTCGTCGAGAAGATCCACGGCAAGGGCAACTTCGCCCGCCGACCCCATCGCAAGATCGTGTATGTCGGCGGATGGGGAACCCTGGACCCTTGGACTGCTGCCGAGACTTCCCTCCGCGTCACCGTCCGCAGCGCCACCGTGCGGGCTGAGGGACACCTGACGACCTTGCTGAAGGTACCGACGGGCAGCCTGCTTGCTGAGTTCTCCTGCGTGAGCCTCCAAGGTGGCACGCCGCATGGGCTGGCCCGCATCTACATCCCGAATGACCTGGCACCGACGGGCGTGGCCGATCACGATTCCCCGAGCCGGGGGCCGATCACGCGATTCGGCGTTCTCGGTCCGCTGCCGGCGGACATCCGGGAGACCGTGTGCGCCCGCCCGCCGACGCCGGACGAAGCCTCGGCCCTGCGGATGGGCTCGGCCCCGTCCGTCCTCGCGATCACCCGAGTAGCGACCGACACCACCGGCCGAACCATTGAAGCCGCACTTCTGGTGTTCCCAGGTGACCGGATCGACGCGGTCTTCATCACGCACCCGACGAACGACGAGAGGCAGACGCAAGGATGACGGCGCCGAACGAACTGCGACTCCTCCCATGGGCGGGACCGGAGGGCAAGCCCTGCTACCTGAGCACTGACGACCGGAACGGCTTCATGTCCCGCCTGGCCGACGGCATCGAGTCGGTCCAACTCGGCTCGGCAGCCGAGCTGCTGGAGCATGCTGGCGAAGCGCTCGACGACCAGGACGCGGACCCGGAGGACATCCGCCGGCTGGCACACGAACTGGCTGGCTCCCTGCGAGACGTCCTCCGCGTCGCGACGAGTCGCGGTGACCTCTTGACGGTGACCGACTCGCACGACGCCTGAACAACTGGGCGAGAACGCTCGCCGCCCGCCCGTCACGACCTTTCCGGCCGGGAGGGGAACCCGACAACGTGCCAGGGTTCCCCTCCCCGCTGCGTTGCGCGGAGCCCGGCCAATGCGGCGGCGGTGCACTGATGCCGGACGCCTCCCCGAGTGGGCCGCATGAACCTCAGCCAACGAAAGTCAGCCACGGCGCTGAGTGCGCCGACCGATCACGCACGCGTATGTCTCGCCGCACCCCATCGGCCTTGGCCACGCTGCCGTCCTTGAACCTCAGAAGCAGAATCGACGGGTCCGTGAGAATCGTTGCTGAGCTAGCAGCTCGGGAAGCTGCGTGCATTTGAGGCTGATTCGGTGGCCGACCTGGGCGAACGGCTGGACTATGGTCTAGTAAGCCACGCTTGCATTCACCGTGACTCCCCGCTGTTCCCCGCTCGTTGTGGTGCGCTTGTGGTGCGCCCGTGTCACCGAACTCCTTCATCAGGGGCTCCTGACACCCCTGGCGCGAGGTCGTGCACACGCCTACCGTGCTCGCCCCGGTTCCACGTGATGACACCTTTCCTGTTGGGCATAGCCCCCGGGTACGTCCACGCTGACGGAATCCCAGAAGGGCGCGGACTCCCTGAAGTGCCCGCCTCCCGTGTGCCACTGAAGCCCGGGATACGCGCGGCGCAGAGACCGGAGAGCGGCTGAGGCCAGGCCGCAGCGCTTGTAGCCCTCGTAGGTATAGGGCGATTCCACCCAGCCGATCCGGCATTGATCGCACACTACGTACTCGACCTCGAAAGCCAGATCGGATCTGTAGTAGGCCGCTCGGATACGCCAGCCTGTCCGCTCATAGTGCCCGGCGGGCCGGTCGACCCAGGGTTTCGCCGGCGGGGCGGACGGCTCGAAGCGGTAGGACTCGGGCGACACCAATCGGCGGAGCCGGTCCCGCCAGGTCGGTTTGTCCGGCCACTCCCAGACCCAGTGCACATGGTCAGCGAACTGTGCCACGACACGGACTGCTGCTTCCTCCCCCGCCACGGACTCACTCTCCGTCTCTTCCGTGTCTCCTCGGGCGGCTGCGACCTGCCGTTCCCCTGTTAGTAGCTGATCCGTCACTGGTTGTCGCCGAGCGTCCCTGCATGGCCCAAGGACGACCCAGCGCGATCACTCAGGTCGGTCCCACTCATCCAACTTGATCTTCACTTGGTGGTTGTGATCTGCATGCCAGATGACCACGCCTGACACCCCGGCGCCCATGGCGGGCAGCTCCAGATCATGCGGCATGCCGCTGATCTCGGCCAGCCCCACGGCATCGGGCATCCCATGAATCCGGATGAAGACACCGAACCGCTGACGGCCCATGACCTCTCCTCTGATGCGGGCACCCTCAGGCAGCGCCGTGACGGTTGCTGTCCAGCTCTGTCGAACTGCCTCCGCCGCCGGCACTCCAGAACCTGCGGGCAATCTGAACTCATCCACGGCTAGAGCATGACTGTGTCGAAGGCCGCCTAGTAAGCCCGGCGGTTGGGCCCCTCGAAGACGCGCAGGCCGCAGGGCAGATGGTGGCGATCGAGCTAAGCGAGGTTCCGCGACCGATGCACACCGCAGTTGACCGTGACTGACCGACCAATGTGGCACGGATGTGGCACGTTTGTTGGTTGCCGTATGCAGCAGCGCGACCACAGAGCCTCTGGCATGGCTATCCCCAGTGGCCTGGGAACATGGTGCGATGAACATCGAGTGGGAGCTTCGTGGGCTGCTTGCCTCGCTGGCTCGGGAAGAAGGGGTCTTCGGCCGCGTCTCGCCTGAGGCCCAGGGTTCAGTGGAGGAGCAGATCCGGACTCTCGTTGTCGAGGCCGAACGGGATTGGGAGCAATACGCCGCGCCCGGGGCCACTGGCCCCGACTCGCCGGCCGAGGTGGCTGAAGCGCTCATCGAGGTCGACTCGAAATACGCGACGGATCTCATGACCTACCTCGCAGCAGATGACCTGGTATTCCCCGGCAGTCCACGACGTGATCGAACCCATGCACGTCGGGCAGCGGAACGCGTGGTCGAACTGCTTGGCTACGGATCCGTCTGGCAAACGAACATCAGCGATCTCTCGGAGCAAGTACGCGGCTGGAGTTCCGTCACTCGTCACACCTTCGACGGCGTGGTAGCCGGCACTGGCCACGGCTTCACCGCGGTGCTGCTACAGGTCGGCGAAGACTGACACTCGCCTTGAAAGTTCGGTCCAACAGCCGATCTGGAGCTCTTAGACCCTCGTTCGTCGGGCCCTTCGGCTGCTCAAGGCTGCCTGTGTACGCCCTCGTTGATGTCAGCCGGTGATGTCAGGTTGGATAGTGCGATGGAACGTGTTGAGGCAGAGCTGTTCACGGACGGTGGGAACAACGCTGTGGTGCGCCTGCCTCCACGCCGGTTCCCCGGCGTCTTGATCCAAGGGGACTCCCTCTCCGCCATCCGCAGTGAAGTTGCCGATGTCGTTGAAGCCTGCGACCAAGGAGACCTCGCCGGGGCACGGGAAACCGCCGGCCTTCTACTGGCTGGCCTCGATGAGGTGCTGGCGCGTTACAGCGCCGCGCTTGACGCCCACCGGGTCCCGCGGCCGTACTGATCACAGGGCTCGGGTCTTCAAGAGCTGGATCGCTGCTTTGTAAGGGCGGACGTGACCGGTAACGCCGTTCCCCAGGTCAGTCTGCCTGTAGCGGCAGCCCAGGTGAACGGCGCATCTCGACTGCGGCGAACCGTCGTTGACCGTGGCTGACTGCACGATGTGGCACGGCTATGGCACGGCTTCTTCTCCAACGACGCGCCCACGAAATACAGTTCGTCGGTTCAGCGGATTGCATGACTCGTTCAACTCGGTTAATCTCTGCGAGCTATGGGATATCCATTTGAGCAGATGGTGCAGGACCTCAACCGCAAGGGCATGCGGTTCATCGACATGCAGGTAAAGAGCGACGATGCGCGTTCGGCAGCTTGGTGGAATCAGGTCGCCAACAGGTTACTTGTCAACCCGCCGCCCAAAGATCTATTCCCGAAGTTTGCTCGGATGATGGGCGTCACCGAGCGCCGCGTAGCAGAGATGGCGGCTGAGGAGTGGTACGGGGTCACTCCGAAGGATGGCATCAGTGGACGTGTGCAGCAGCTCGCTGACGCCATTGACTCCCTGTCCGATGAAGATGTCGAGATGGTGGAACAGCTCATCCATCGCCTGCGTAAAGGACCGGTCAGGAAGCCCAAGATCGTGGTGAACCAGGAGCGTGACGCAAGCTGACGTTGGTGGACCGACTGGCGGGTCAATGCGGCGATCTTGAAAAACATCGCAGCACGGGTCGCCATGAGCCTAAATCCCAAACCCAGCGCCACAGGCGAGCGGCCCCTGACCAGGTAAATCGGTCAGGGGCCGCATTGTTACGCGATGCCTGCTCGCCACTGCGGTTCCCCGCACGATCGGGAAGGGGACTGCTGCAGGGTTGAGTGACACCTGACCTGGCTTGTTGAGAAGCGGCCTGGAAGGATGTTGCAGTGCCCAAGCCCTATCCCAAGGAGTTCCGCGAGGACGTCGTGCGGGTCGCGCGCAACCGCGGGCCCGGCGTCACGCTGGAACTGGGGGCCGCCGACTTCGGAGTCCACCCGGCCTCGCTGACGAAGTGGCTGCTCCACGCGGAGACCGGGAACACCACCACCAGGCCCGCGACGGCGCCGGCCGAGTCGGCCGAACTGCGCGAGGCCCGCAAGCGGATCCGGATGCTCGAGCAGGAGAACGAGGTCCTCAGGAAGGCCGCGGCCTATCTGTCACAGGCGAACCTGCCGGCAAAATGATGTACCCGCTCGTCCGCGAGCTGGCCGCCGCCGATGCCCCTGCAAGGGTGCCGGTGACGGTGACGTGCCGGGTGCTCGGGCTGGCCCGCCAGCCGTACTACCGGTGGCTGGTCTCACCGGTCACCGACGCGGAACTGACCGAGGCCCACCGGGCCAACGCCCTGTTCGACGCCCACCGCGACGATCCCGAGTTCGGCCACCGCTTCCTCGTCGACGAGGCCCGGGCCGCTGGCCAGGTGATGGCCGAGCGGACCGGATGGAGAATCTGCCGCGACAACCGCTGGTGGAGCGTGTTCGGTAAACGCAAAGGCCGCGGCAAGAACGCCAAGGCGGACCCGCTCGTCCACGACGACCGGGTCCGTCGGGACTTCACCGCCCCGGCGCCGAACCGGCTGTGGCTGACCGACATCACCGAACACGCCACCGGCGAGGGCAAGCTCTACCTGTGCGCGGTCAAGGACGTGTACTCCGGCCGGATTGTGGGCTACTCCATCGATTCGAGGATGAAGTCCAGCCTCGCGGTTTCCGCCCTGGAGTCCGCCGTCGCCCGCCGCGGCCAGGTCGCCGGATGCATCGTCCACTCCGATCGCGGATCTCAATTCCGCGCAAGGAAGTACGTGGCCGTTCTCGCACGTCACAGCCTTATCGGCTCGATGGGCAGAGTCGGTGCGGCAGGCGACAACGCGGCCATGGAGAGCTTCTTCGCGCTGCGGCAGAAGAACGTCCTCGATCGCCGACCCTGGCGGACCAGGAACGAACTCCGGATCGCCATCGTGACCTGGATCGAGCGCACCTACCACCGCAGACGGCGCCAGATCCGCCTGGGCCGATTGACGCCCGTCGAGTACGAAACCATCATGACCCCTCACACAGCACTCGCTGCGTAAACCCCAACTGTCACCCGATCACGCAGCAGTCCCGTGCTCACGGTCCCAACCTGGCGTGTTCGTGTGGCTCTCGCGTGGCCACCTGGGCAGCCGACTGCATGGGCCCGAATGAACTCCACCTCGACCCGACCCGTGTCTACGCCTGGCATGAGGGTGGACAGGCAGACGGCCGGTGACGAACTGGCTCGGAGGCGCGATCGTCCCTGAGGGGCACGCAGCGGGCACGATGTCCCCGACGACGCCTCGGTCGGATCGCCGGTACCCGTCTGACCTGCTGGGGAGGCTCAAGATCGGCTGACGCCCGAAAGGTCTTGAAAACCGTCGTGGCAGCGATGTCACCGTGGGTTCAAATCCCACACCCACCGCGGTGATACGGCTCCTGACCAGGCTTTGTGGTCGGGGGCCGTTGTCGTGTGCGGTACCTGCCGAACACCGCCGTTCCCCGTGCTCCACCGGCCGATCGGGCACGGAGGGGCACATGGGGGACGGAATCCGTTGCCACGGCCTCCATCTCAGTCACCCGCGAACCGCACCCAGGCCGTTTCGTTTGGATCTTGCAAGACTTGTCATACTTTCCGAGTGGAGATGCAAGCCGAGGAGGCAGCGCGGCGTTGGCTGGCTGATCAGGGTGTCAGCCAAGTGCGCGACGGGTGGGTGAGCGACGAGAAGCCGGACGCGTTGCTCACCGCCAACTAGGTGGCGCTCTCCTGGGCCGGTGACGTGTTCGCCGAAGACCTGGATGCAGCCGACCAGGTGAGGTTGGCTTTCGGGCTGCTGGACCTCCTCGACGAGTACTGGGTCACGTGCGAGATCCGGTTCGCGAACGAAGGTGTGGAGGGTCCCCTGCCGGTCGACGTGATGTGGGACGGCTACCGTCAACGACTTGAGGCGGACCGGGACTCTGAGGCCGTCACCTACTCGCTGTGGGTGGACTGGTTCGAGGACCACGCCACTTCCGCGACGGCCTTCGCCGAGGTTCTCGGCAACGACATCGACCGGATAGCGGCCGAGCGATCCGAGGCCCTGCTCCGCCGAGCCCGTCGGGTTCTGGAGTGTTCGGGCCCGGTGCGATGGACGGTGAAGGAGCTGACGTACCGCACCGCCATGCGACTTCCTGCCCTGCACTCGGCCCTCTTCCGCGGCCTCCTGGCGAGCTTTCACGACGTCTACGGCGACCTGGAGCCGGCTGCCGCACTGGCCTTCCTCGGCCAGTTGGATCTCCCCACGAACACCCGGCACCTTGCCGAACTGCGCCACGTACTTGCCGCCGGGCACAAGAATCACCACCGCAGCCCTGGCGCCTGGGACGAAGCGCTTCGCTCCTGCTCCTGAGCCGTTGGCCTGGCAGACCAGAGAAAGATGCCGGCGACGTAGAGTCCGGCCAGGTAGATGGTTGCGGTCTTCTCGTAGCGGGTGGCGATGCCCCGCCACTGCTTCAAGCGGTTGATGCACATCGCATCGATCACCTCACGGTGATCCCGCCACCGGCCATCCCGCTGCGGCGTCCGGTCCGGCAACAACGGCTGGATCCGCGCCCACTGCACGTCAGTCAACGGCACGCCCAGGCTAACGATCAGATGATCCAGACGAAACGGCCTGGCTGCCGGGGTCGCTGCGCAGTGTTCGAGTACCGCCCGTGCCGTCAGGTCAGGGCCTCGCGGTATTGCCGCGGCGGTGCACGATCCACCGGTGGACGGGGGGTGTGATGAGGCCACCCGCGATGAATCCGACCACGACGCCGCGGCTCGCGTCGGCGATGACGGCGACGGTGGCGCACAGAACCAAGGCGGTCACCACCAGGCCGATGATCCTGGTGGGTGAGGTCGCCCGGTCCAGCCACCTCAGGGTCGAGAGCGTCGTGAGACACAGAGTGGAGCCGAAAGCGGCCGACGCCAGAACCGTCAGGGTGTCCATTCCGCGACCTTTCAGGATCGGAGCCGGGATGTGTCGATCCGGCCATCACGGTCGGCCGTGCTCCCCTTGGGGAATCACCGGCCGGCGTTTGTCTTGCTTGTCGTGTGCGTCAACTTGCCGTGTTCGTCGTGGTTCTGCTGCTGTCGCAAGCCGCTGCCGGTCACGCTGTCACCGGTGAACGGGCGGGGCGGCCCTGCTGCCGGAACACTATCGATCTTGGCAGAATAATCAATATATTTGAGCAATCGCAGAGGTTTCGTGCTTAATCCGACGACGAGGGCAATAAAAAGATGATTGATTTCAGGACCCGGCGGCGGAAAAGCGTCCCCCTCGGCCACCGCTGAACCCCTAAGCGAATACGGCCCCTCGGGCCCGAGCCGCGGCACCGTTCCGGCCGTTGCGGCAGCCCGCGTCGGCGGGGCACGGATGCAGGCTTCACCGTGGATCGCCCCGACGGCCTGAGAGGGATCGAACCGAGGCTGCGTCGCCGGGCCGGAGGCGTCCGTACGGAGTCGGAGACGCACGGGATGAGCCGGCTCCTCGTGGGCACCCCCTGGCGAAGGCGGCGGGCGCACCGCAGGGCGTGCGGTCGGAGGCTAGCGTCCGACCGTGAGGGCCCAGTGGACGCCCGAGGGGGCGGACACGGACACGGTGCCCCGGTCGCGGCCCTCGTGGAGGCGCAACCTGTTGTAGACGCCGGTGACTTCCCCCGCCGTGCATTCCACGGGAAAGCTCAGTCCCACGACCCGTACGGACACGGTCATGGTTCCCTCGCCCCGGCAGTCCACGGCGACGGACAGCAGGCCGTCCCGTAGGCCGCCCGGGATGTCCACCTGGCGGTTCCCGTGCGCGTCGGTCACGCGCGCGACGGCCGTTCCGTCCACGTAGGGAGCCCTGGTCACGCCGTCGTCCGGTGCGTGGGAGGGCCGACCGGACGCTTCCCGGGCCGTCGGCGGGGCCGATGCCGACGCGCGTGTGGAGGGGGGCCTGGCCTCCGGCTCTGCCGTCGGGGCACCGCCGCCGCATCCTGCGAGGGTGACCACCGCCAGGACGCCGGCGACCGGAACGGATTTCAGGATTCTCGACGACACCAGGGACTCGCCGACTTCGCAGAGGGGCGGACGGCCGCGAGCGCGGCTTCCGCTTCGGACGGGACGACCGTAGGCCCGCCCGGGGGCGGCCGGTGAGCCTTCGCCGGGGTTCAGAGGTGGAATTGAGGTATCCGCTTCACGAGCCCTTTCCTCGCCGGAGGCGGAATGCGGGCGTCCCCGCCACCGGCGCGGTCCCGTGGTCCTGGCTGTGCCGTTCCGTTCCGTCGGTCCCTTCCCGGCGTGGAGTTTCCGGTCTGCACGACGGGTGTCGGGCCGTCTCGGATTCCGGCGGACGGGGTCGGCTCAGTGCGGGCCGGGCGCGGAGGATGTCATGCGGGCCGCGGAGGCGATCGTCGAGCGGGCCTCGCTTTCGGTGAGGCCGGTGCGGACGGCGGCCCGGACGAGCGGCGTGATCAGTTCGGGGCCGATGCCGTTCTCGTAGGCGCGGCAGGCGGCCCAGAAGAGGCGGGTGTTGCGCTGGCCCGGATGTGCCGCGAGGACGAACCGGACCAGCCCTTGGCCGTGTTGTCCGGTAGCGGAGGAGACGGGGTGGTGTCGGCGGGGTGGGGGCAGCAGCAGGTCCAGGAGTTCGCGCGGGCAGGGTGCGGGCGCGAGCCGTGCGGTGCCCGGCGCCGTGCCGTACACGCCGTGCTCCGTGCGGGAGCCCGGACCGACGAGGTAGCCGCCCGCGCCGCGGACGTCGATGCCGGGGGCCAGTCGGCTCGCGGAGTTGGGGACGACGACGTCGGGCGGGCCGCTCAGCCACAGATGCCGGCCTCCGCTCGGGGTCAGCACGACGACGGTCTCCGGGATCGTGAACAGGTGGCGCAGGGCCAGTTCGCGCAGCGCCGTCGAGGAGTCCGTGCCGGTCTTGGTGTCGAGGTCGATGCCGATGAGGCGGTGCGGTTCGAGGCCGCAGGCGATGCCGTAGCCGGTGGCCCAGGGGGCCGCCGCGAACAGGTCGCGGATGCGTCGGGGCTCGGTGGAGGCGTCGTAGACGCCGTGGCCGAAGCGTCCGCACTCGCCGTGGCAGCGGGCGGGTGCGGGGTCGTCGCGGTGGGGGGATCGCAGGGCCGGGAGTTTCGTTCGGGACAGCGGGATCACCGCCAGTCCCCGCTCGGCGGCGGACAGCGCATGGGCCAGGGTCAGGGTGGTGGCCTGCCGGTCGGTGGTGGCCATGGCTCTATTTTCGTACGAGTGTTCGAGAAAGGGAAGGGTGCGCCGACGGGGAGAGGGGGCGTGGCGCGATGGCGGGGCGGCGGGGCGTGACGGTGCGGAAACGCTTCAGCGCGTGCGGCGCCCGGGGTGGGTGCGCGCCCGGGCATCGGTGCGGGTCTGATCAGGGGTTTCCTCGCGATGGGCGGGTTTATCGACATGTGGTCACGCTTGAGGGGGAATCATCTGTTCAGGAGTGGTTGGCGACGATTCCGTGGGCAACTCTGGAATCGCGACGTCGTGCACAGCGCCGAGGCGGTCGGCCAACTGCCTTGGTCCAAGCCGTACTTCACGTGCCACCGGTTCGTCACCGGTGCGAGCACCCTGGTTCTGGAGGATTCACACATGGCAGGCATCCGTACCGCTCGCGTCCTCGCCGCCGTCACGGCCCTTCCCCTGGCGGCCGCGCTCTGCACGGGCGTCGCGGCGGCGGACACCGGCGGAATCGCGAGCGGAGGATCGAACGCGGGGGCGGCGACCGTCGGCGGAGGCGTCGGGCGCGACAACAGCGGCAACTCCTCCACCACACAACAGCAGGCGGTCGGGGCGGGGGCCTCGAACCAGAACAACACCGCCCAGGTCCGCGGATCCGCCGTCACGGCCGTGAACCAGGGCAACTCCAACGTTCTGGTGAACTTCACCGACCTCTGGTGAGACCGGGGCCGGGGGGCGCCGCCGGTCCGAGGGCGGGGGTGTGTGCGCAGGGGGGTCTGTGAGGTCGGGGGGCTTCACGGTGGCTGTGCGACGGCGCTTCGGTGCCGTCGCACAGCCCGTTCCCGTCTCCGCCGGCCCCTTCCCGTTCGGGCCGATCGCCCCGCGACGCACGGCGCACGGCGCGCGGCGCGCGGCGCGCGGCGCGCGGCGCGCGGCGGACGGCGGACTCTCCGAGGTGGGACCTCGGGAGCCGTGCGAACGGCCCACGGTCCGCTTGCCCGGTATCCGGCCGCTCGCCCCGGTCCGGCCGCGGTGCTCCGCGGCCCGCGTCCGGTTCGGCGCCCCGCACCCCCGGACCGCCTGGGGGACACCATGTCGACCGGCACGATCGAGCAAGGGCACGATCGAGCAAGGGCACGATCGAGCAAGGGCCACGTTCGAGCAAGGGCCACGTTCGAGCAGGGCGACGAGGAAGCCGTCACGGGACGCGTGCTCGGCGCCCGTTGCATCGGCCGCCGCGTCAGGGGCGCGGGGCCCAGGTGACGCCGCAGCGCGCCGCCGCCGGCGGAGGGGCGGGGCGGTCCGCCCGGGTGGCGCGGGCGGGTGCACTCGCCTTTCCCGCCGGAGCCGGTCCGGGTCCTTCTCGGGGGTGAACCCGCAAGGGGCCGGTCACCGCGTGTCCACCTTCAGGAGGTGCGGCCACCCCCTTCCCTCCGACCTGAGGCGGACATGCCTTCGGGACCTGCGGCCGATCCGCGCCAGGAGGCGGTGAACCTAGCGTGGAGCCATGACCACACCCGTCTGCACCAGCGCCTCGGCCGCCGCCACCCCGGCGACGCAGACCCGCTCGTACCCGTCGTTCGCCTCTTACGTGAGGGCGCGCCAACCGGTGCTGCTGCGGACCGCCCGGTCGCTCACGGCGAACCCGAGCGACGCGGAGGACCTGTTGCAGACGGCGCTGACGAAGACGTACGTCGCGTGGGACCGGATCGAGGACCACCGGGCGCTGGACGGCTATGTGCGGCGGGCGTTGCTGAACACCCGTACGTCGCAGTGGCGCAAGCGCAAGGTCGACGAGTTCGCGTGCGAGGAACTGCCCGAGCCGGAGAGGTTCCCCGCGGCGGACCCGGCCGAACAGCAGGCGCTGCGGGACGCGATGTGGCGCGCGATCACGAAGTTGCCCGCCCGGCAGCGGGCGATGGTCGTGCTGCGCTACTACGAGGACCTGAGCGAGGCGCAGACGGCGGCGGTCCTCGGGGTCTCGGTCGGCACCGTCAAGTCGGCGGTGTCGCGTGCGCTCGGCAAGCTCCGGGAGGACCCGGAACTGGCCCCGGCCGCGTGACGCCCGCTCCGGACCGGGCCGATGTCCGTCCGGGCCCGCCCGTCCGGACCCCTCGCCGCGGACCTGGCCGCCGTCCGTACGGACCCCGGCCGCGGAACGGACCGCCGTCGGTTCGGAACCCCGGCTGTGGACCGGGCTGTCGTCCGTCAGGCCGCGCCTGCTGTGGACCGGGCTGTCGTCCGTCAGGCCGCGCCTGCCGTGGACCGGGCCGCTGCCTATCCGCACCCTCCCGCCCCGGAGCGGACCTCCTGCCCCCGGACCCGTCCGGGCCCGCCCTTCCGGGCTCCCGGCCCCGTGGACTCCACCCGGCCCGCCGACCCGGAACCCGCCCGGACCGCCCGTGCTCCGTCTCCCGGGCCCGCCGAGGCCGCCCGTGCCCTCCGCGTTCCGGCCCCCGCCCGGATCTCCACGGCGCCCCCGGCCCTTCTGTCGTCCCGCCCTCCTCGGCCGCCCCCCGGCCGTTCCGCCGTCCCGTTCGGCCCGTCGCGCTGTGGCGTGGTGCCCGATCCGGTGTCCCCTGCGAGCTGCTCCGACCGGTGCGGCGCTGATCGATCATTCCTGCGCCTAGTGACATACCGCGCGGTATGTGAGCAGAATCAGCGGAACCCATTACTACCGCGCAGGCGATGTCGCCCCGGGAGGACGCCGTGCTGAGCACGATGCAGGACGTACCGCTGACTGTGACCCGCATTCTCGCGCACGGGGCGCTGGTCCACGGCGGGTCGCAGATCACGACCTGGACGGGGGAGAGCGAGCCGCACCGCCGCAGCTTCCGCGAGGCCGGCGAGCGCGCGAACCAGCTCGCGTACGCCCTGCGCGACGACCTCGGGGTCACCGGCGACGAGCGGGTCGCGACCCTGATGTGGAACAACGCCGAGCATGTCGAGGCGTACTACGCCATCCCCTCGATGGGCGCCGTGCTGCACACGCTGAACCTCCGCCTCCCGGCCGAGCAGCTCACGTTCATCGTGCGGCACGCCGCCGACCGCGTGATCATCGTGAACGGCTCGCTCCTGCCGCTGCTCGCGCCGCTCCTCCCCCATCTGCCGACGGTGGAGCACGTGGTGGTCTCGGGCGCCGGCGACCGGGCGCTGCTCGACGGGGCGAGCGTGCGGGTGCACGAGTACGAGGACCTGCTCGCCGGGAAGCCGACGGCCTACGACTGGCCGGAGCTGGACGAGCGGCAGGCCGCGGCCATGTGCTACACCTCGGGCACCACCGGGGACCCCAAGGGCGTCGTGTACTCGCACCGTTCGATCTACCTGCACTCCATGCAGGTCTGCATGGCGGAGTCGATGGGCCTCACCGACGCCGACACCACGCTCGTCGTGGTCCCGCAGTTCCACGTCAACGCGTGGGGCCTGCCGCACGCCACCTTCATGTCCGGCGTCGGCATGCTGATGCCGGACCGTTTCCTCCAGCCGGGTCCGCTCGCCGAGATGATCGAGAGCGAGCGGCCGACGCACGCCGCGGCCGTTCCGACGATCTGGCAGGGTCTGCTGGCCGAGCTGACCGCCAAGCCGCGGGACGTCTCCTCGCTCACGCAGGTGACGATCGGCGGTTCCGCCTGCCCGCCCTCGCTGATGGCCGCGTTCGACGAGCTGGGCATGCGGGTCTGCCACGCGTGGGGCATGACGGAGACCTCGCCGCTGGGCACCGTCGCCCGTCCGCCGGCTCACGCGGCCGGCACGGAGGAGGAGTTCGCCTACCGCCTCACGCAGGGCCGTTTCCCGGCCGGCGTCGAGGCCCGGCTCACGGGCCCCGGCGGGGAGCGCCTGCCCTGGGACGGCGAGTCGGCCGGCGAACTGGAGGTCCGGGGCCCCTGGATCGCGGGTGCCTACTACGGCGGCGACGGCGCCGAGCCGCTGCGTCCCGCGGACAAGTTCAGCGAGGACGGGTGGCTGAAGACCGGTGATGTCGGCACGATCAGCGCCGACGGCTTCCTGACCCTCACCGACCGCGCCAAGGACGTCATCAAGTCGGGCGGCGAGTGGATCTCCTCGGTCGACCTGGAGAACGCACTCATGTCCCACCCGGACGTGGCCGAGGCCGCGGTCGTCGCCGTCCCCGACGAGAAGTGGGGCGAGCGCCCGCTGGCCACCGTCGTCCTCCGGGAGGGCTCCACCGCCGACTTCGCGTCGCTGCGCGCCTTCCTCGCCGAGGAGGGCCAGATCGCCAAGTGGCAGCTCCCGGAGCGCTGGACGATCGTCGAGGCGGTCCCGAAGACCAGCGTCGGCAAGTTCGACAAGAAGGTGCTCCGCCGCCGCTACGCCGAGGGCGGCCTGGACGTGACCCGGCTCTGACCCGGGTCTCCGGCGCCGCCGGGCCCCGACCGGGGTCCGGCGGCTGCTTGTGCCCGCGGGCGGCCCGGCGGCTCCTTCGGCCCACGGGCCGTGCGCCGTTCCCGAGCCCCGCCCGGACACGCCGCCGGGGGCCTGGACCGGACCTCCCCGTACGGCCCGACACCCTCGCGGCCCGGACCCGCCTCCTCGCGACGGTTCGGACCGGCAGGCGACCGCGGCGCGCGGACGGGGGTGGCGCCGAACCGCCGATGCCTCTCCGACCCGGCTCCGATCGGTGCGTCCCCGGCCCGATCGGGCCCGACGGCCGCGCCTCACCGCCACTTCGTCCCGGCGCCCGCTCCCGCCCGGCCCGCCAAGCCCCGCCCGGACCCGATCCGGTGAGCCCGGGTCGACCGGTCCGAACCGAGCCGGCGGGGCGGACCGGATCCATCGTCGTGCCGGGCGTCGTGAGCCGGTGAACGTTTCCGGCCAGGGCCCTTGCTAGTTCGTGCCGATACGGGCCAGCAGGTCGACGATCCGGTCCTGGACCTCGTCGCTCGTGGAGCGCTCGGCGAGGAACAGCACCGACTCCCCCGCCGCCAGCCGCGGCAGCTCCGCCGGGTCGACGGCGGCGGTGTAGACGACCAGCGGCGTGCGGTTCAACTGCCCGTTCGCGCGCAGCCAGTCGACGATCCCGGCACGCCGCCGACGGACCTGCATCAGGTCCATGACCACCAGGTTCGGCCGCATCTGCGCGGCCAGCGTGACGGCGTCCTCGTCCGTGGACGCCCGTGCCACCTGCATCCCGCGGCGCTCCAGCGTCGCGGTGAGGGCCAGCGCGATCTCCGCGTGCTCCTCGATGAGCAGCACGCGCGGGGGGTGCTGCTCGGAGTCGCGCGGCGCGAGGGCCTTCAGGAGGACGGCGGGGTCGGCGCCGTAGGCCGCCTCCCGCGTCGCCTGGCCGAGACCGGCCGTCACCAGGACGGGCACCTCCGCCGCCACGGCGGCCTGCCGCAGCGACTGGAGGGCCGTGCGGGTGATCGGGCCGGTGAGCGGATCGACGAACAGGGCGGCCGGGAAGGCGGCGATCTGGGCGTCGACCTCCTCGCGCGAGTGCACGATGACCGGGCGGTAGCCGCGGTCACTCAGCGCCTGCTGGGTGGTCACGTCCGGAGCCGGCCACACCAGCAGCCGCCGCGGGTTGTCCAGCGGCTCCGGGGGCAACTCGTCGTCCACGGGGCGCGGCTGCGGCTGGTCGGCGACCTCGACGGCACCGCCCGGACCGTCGAGCGGCTCGGGCCCCTCGTCGGCGTTCTCGTCCGGTGCTCCTATGGCGTACGAGCGTCCGGCGCCCTCGGTGGCCGCGGGCCGCCGGGGTCCTCCGCCCGTGGGCTGACCGGTCTGCGGGTGCGACCGGGCGCCGTTCTCCGGGCGCTCGGCGACGGGCTCGGGCGGAGTGCCGAGCTTGCGGCGGCGGCCCGAACCGTTCGTCTGGTGCGGGGGAGGCGTGGCCGCCTGCACCCCGCCACCGGGCTGGAGTCCGCCGGCCGCCTGGGCCGCGCCGCCCGGCTGGGCCGCGGCGACCTGGCGGGCGAACGGAACGCCCTGCCCGAGGGTGCGCACGCTGATGGCCCGGCCCTGCGTCGAGTGGGGGTCGACCGGGGAGGAGCCCGCCGTCGCCTCGGCGGGCAGCGGCTGCGCGGCCCGCGGCAGCGGCCGCTCCGGGGGGAGCGGGGCGGTGGCAGGCTGCCCGGCGGGAGCGGGGTGACCGGTACCGGCCGCCGGAGTGCCGGCGCCGGCGGTGTCGTCGGCACCGGGAGCACTGTTGGCGTCGGGCCACGGCTGCCGGACCGCCGCGTCGGACGCGTCCGGCAGCGCGCCGGGACCGGCCTGACCGGCGGGGGCGGCCTGCGCACCGGCTGCGGCGGGCACTCCCTGCGCGGGCACGCCCGGAGCCGGGGCACCCTGCGGCGGGACCGCCTGGGCCGGTCCCCCTTGAGCGGGGACTCCCTGAACCGGGCTCCCCTCGGACGGCCCCGCCTGCGCGGGAACGGACTGCGGGGGAACGGGCTGCGCGGGAACGGACTGCGGGGGAACGGGCTGCCCGGGCACAGCGTGCCCCGGGCCCGTCCGCCCCGGTACCTGCTGTCCGGGAAGGCTCTGGCCGGGAGCGCCGGGAGCGCCGGGAGCGCCGGACGTCCCGGTCGTCGTCGACGTCGGAGCCATCGGCCGGCCCGGCTGACCGGTCCCGTCGGGCCGGCCGGCCGGACCGGGCTGCCCGGGAAGGCCCTGCGCCGGGACCTGCGGGGCGGCGCGGCGGCGACCGGGCCCGGAGACGGGATGCGGCTGCGGCGGCGTGTGGTCGTCGTCTTGGGCGTGCGGGATCGCGTCGTGGCGGCCGTCGTCGGCCTGACCTCGGCCGGGACCGGCGACGCTCCCGTCCGCCTGCTCCTCCAGGGCGACCCGCTCGGCCTGCGCCCGAGCCGCCTCGACCTGCGCCGCCTGCGCCTGCGCCTCGGCCTGGACGTACTCCGGCGAACGGTCCGCCTCGGCGGGCGGCAGGGCGAACACCGGGCGGGGGCCCGCCTCCTGGGCGGCGGCCCGTTCGGCCGCCGCGGCCAGCGCACGGCGGCGCCGCCCGGTCGGCTGCCCCGCGTCGGCCTGGCCGCCGTCCGCGGCCTGTCCCGTGCCCGGCTGCGCGCCGCCGTCCCCGGCCGGCGCCTGCGCACCGGTCGGCGCGGGCAACGCGGCCGGAAGAGCGTGCTGTTCGCCGGTGCGGCGCGCGCGTCGGCCCGAGGGCACCGGCACCCCCTGCGGAGGCACCGTCGCGCCCAGACCCGTTCCCGCCGCGGCCGTTCCCGCGGCGTGCTCGCCGGCCATGACGACCGCGCCCTCGGAGACGTCGTCGCCGCCCGGTGCCGGCGCGGCGCCCGCGTCCTCGGCGGGGCTGGGCCGGCCGCGCCGCCGCCCGGTGCCCCCGGACGCCCCGCTACCCGGCTCCTCCGCGACCCCCTGCGCGGGGACCGGCACGTCGCCGCCCGGTGCCTCGCCCGCCGCGCGCCGGCGACGCCGTCCGGTGGGCGCCGCGCCGCCGGCCCCGGTGCTCTCCTCCGCCTGCGGGTCCTGCTCGGCTGTGCCGTCGCCGTCCAGGAACGCGTCCACGGACGAACGCCGCGCCCGGCGCCGGCCACCGCTCTGCTGCGCGGCCTGCTCGGGCAGGGCCACCTCGGTCGAGACCGCCGGCGCGATCACCGGCGCGACCGCTCCGGCCCCGCCGCCGATGGGCACTTCGAGGACGAAGGCGTTGCCGCTCATCCCCGGCACCTCGTGGGTCTGGAGCACGCCGCCGTGGGCGCGCACGATCCCGCGCACGATCGGCTCGTGCACCGGATCGCCCCCGGCGTACGGACCGCGGACCTCGATGCGCACGACCTCGCCGCGCTGGGCCGCCGCCACGACGACGGTGTTGTCCAGGTAACCGCCCGCCGATACGGGCGCGTTGCCGGTCGCGTCGACCCCGGCGACATCCGCGATGAGGTGGGCGAGGGCGCGTGCGAGGCGCTGCGCGTCCACCTCGGCCTCGATGGGCGGGGCGTGCACGGCGAACTGGACGCGCCCGGGCCCGATCAGGTCGACGGCCCCGTCGACACCGGCGGCCACGACGGCGTCCAGCATGACGTTCTCGCGGGCGATGCTCTCCGCTCCGGCGTCGAGGCGCTGGTAGCCGAGCACGTTGTCGACGAGCGTGGTGATCCGCGAGTAGCCGGCCGCGAGGTGGTGGAGGACCTGGTTCGCCTCCGGCCACAGCTGCCCGGCGTCGTCGGCGGCGAGCTGCGCGAGGTCGCCGCGCAGGCGGTCCAGCGGCCCGCGCAGGGACTGGTCGAGGACGGCGAGGAGCTGCTCGTGCCGGGCGGTCAGGGCCTCGTAGCGGTCCTTCTCCCGCTCGCCGAGGGACGCGTACCGCTCGTCGCCGGCGGCGATGGCCTCCGCGTGCCGCTCGGTCAGCTCGGCGATCTCGGCGGTGTGCCGCTCGCCCAGGGCCGCCAGCTCGGCGGCGTGCTCCGCGCCGAGCCGCTCCAGTTCCTCGGCGTGCCGGGCGGCCTCGGCTTCCTTCTCCTGGACGAGGGTGTCGTACGGCCTGCGGTCGGTGAACGTCATGACGGCGCCGACGAGCTGGTCGCCGTCCCGCACCGGAGAGGTCGTCAGGTCGACGGGCACCCGGTCGCCCGACTTCGACCACAGCACCTGCCCGCGCACCCGGTGCTTGCGTCCGGACCGCAGGGTGTCGGCGAGCGGGGACTCGGGATAGGGGAAGGGCTCGCCGTCGGCGCGCGAATGAAGGATCAGCTCGTGCAGGTCCTTGCCGCCGAGGTCGCTGGCCCGGTAGCCGAGGATCTGCGCGGCGGCCGGGTTGACCAGGACGACCCGGCCCTCGGTGTCCGTGCCGACCACGCCCTCGGCCGCGGCGCGCAGGATCATCTCGGTCTGGCGCTGCGAGCGGGCGAGTTCGGCCTCGGTGTCCACGGTGCCCGAGAGGTCGCGGACGACGAGCATGAGCAGTTCGTCCGGGGTGGGGCCGTAGCTGTCGTACGCCTGCTGGCCGTCCTCCAGGTTCGCGCTGGTGACCTCGACGGGGAACTCCGAGGCGTCGGTGCGCCGTGCGGTCATCCGGGTCGGCTTGGTCCGCCCGCTCCGGTCGATGGTGTCGGGCCGCCGCATGGAGCCGGGGATCAGCCGCGAGTCGAACTCGGGCAGCAGGTCGAGGAGCCCGCGGCCCACCAGCGCCGTGCCCGGGGTCTCGAAGGCCTCCAGGGCGATGGTGTTGGCGTTGACGACGGTGCCGTTGGCGTTGACCAGCAACAAGGCGTCGGGGAGGGCGTCCAGTATGGCTGCGAGGCGAGCAGCGCCTCGGGATGGCCTGCTGCTCACGAGACGCTTCCTCCCTGTTACCGCACCTTGCCGACCGCGGATGCCATCTTGCCAACCGGTCCGCGGCGTGTCACGCGAGGGAGTCTACGGGCAGAGGTCCCGCCGACGGTGCCGGATGAGAGGGAGGTCGCACGCAGAACGCACGCAGAACCGACGAAGAAGCTGTGACCACGTGTTTTCACCCCACCTCGGCCCCGTCGTCCCTCCTCTCCCTCTCTTCTCCCTCTCTTCTCCGGCTCTCCGTCCCCTCTCTCCGCTCCCCGGCCACCCGTGCGCCGCCCCCGCCGGAAGGGTCCGGGCTCCTCCGGCGGGGGCGGGCGCGGGGTCAGGCCGCCGGGTCGGGCAGGAACGGGACCATGGCGTCCCAGCGGGAGATCTCGCACCCGTTCGTACGGTCGTAGCGGGCGTCGACGGGCCGTCCCGCCCAGGTCCCCGTGACGTGCGCGGTGGCCGGACCGCCGTACTGCATCGTGCACAGGGAGTCCGGCGGGACCGGGGCGAAGAGGTCCTTGCCCCAGGTGGTGCGCCCGTCGAGCAGCTCGCAGGCCTCGGCGGCGCGCGGGTGGCTCCCGCCCGCGGGATGGCAGTCCAGCTCGTACGTGCCGTCCACGCCGCCGCCCGTGCCCTCGACCGTCACCGTCAGCCGGTCCCCGGAGTCCTCCGGGCGGGCCGGCGGGGGCATCGCGGCGGGCGGCCGGACGCCGTGCGCGACGGTGAGGAGTGCGGGGACGCCGGCAGGGCGGCCCGGGAAGGCGGTGGGCGCCACCGGCCCGGGGAGCACCACCGGCCCCGGGGGCCCGGTGATCGCGGTCGCAGGGGTGCCCGCGGAGGCGCTGGGCACGGCGCAGAGCGCGGCGGTGGCGGACGCGGCGGCGGTGAGGAGCAGTCGGCGCAACATGGCCTGCCTAACGCGAGGCGTCCTCCCTGGTTGCGTACGGTTCCGGCCGGTGGCGGGCTTTGCCCTCCGGCCTGCCTGCCTAGTACCGTAGGGGGCGATTGGTGACGCGGCGCTCGTCTGTGTCATCATCTGCACGCACCACTCGCGCTCGCGTGGGCGGTTGTGCGGGAGGCGTCGCCTAGTCCGGTCTATGGCGCCGCACTGCTAATGCGGTTTGGGACTTACATCCCATCGAGGGTTCAAATCCCTCCGCCTCCGCGCGAAGAATCCGAAGCCCCGGTCCCCTGGACCGGGGCTTCGTCGTTCCCGCCGGGCGAGCCGCCGCCGACCCCTCCGCGACCTCGGAGCCGACCCGCCCGGACGGCCCGCCCCGAGGCGGCCGGAACAACGTTTTCGCAGCTCACAAGGGGTGAGGCAAACGGATTTCACATGGCGGCGGCAGTCATGTAATGTTCTTCCTGTCGCCGCGAGCGGGGGAAAACCCCGGGAAGCGAAGACGAAAGAACAACAAAACAAGCACTCGTAGCTTAACGGATAGAGCATCTGACTACGGATCAGAAGGTTGCAGGTTCGAATCCTGCCGAGTGCACAGCAGGCCAGAGGCCCCAAGGATCATTCCTTGGGGCCTCTGGCTTTTACGTTGACGGCAGTGTTTGACGGCAACCGCCTCAGAAGGCGGGTGGGGGCCGATCAAGGGGTGCCAGGTCGATCATGGGACTCACCCGGGCGGAGCTGAGTACTCCTACTCATGCGCCCGCCTCGCCCGCACGAGCAGGGTGGCGAGTATGAACTTACCCGTCGCCCCGCCGGCCTTCGACGCGACCACCGGCCCGGGAAAGCATCACCGTGCCGACCTGGGCGCCGACATCGGAGCAGGCTGCGGGCTGGTGTTCCTGGAGCTAATCGCCTTGGCGGTGATCTTTGGACTCTGGTTCCTGTCCGGGTTCAACCTCGACCCGGGCAAGACCGTCACGACCGACTCGTTGTGGAACTACCTGGCCGCCGCTGGCGGGGTCGGAGTCCTCGCCATTGCGGCGGCCGCGATCGCCGCGCGAGCCGGGGCCGTCGTAACGGTTGTCACCCAGGGCATCATTGCTGCTCTGATCTGCGTCATTGTCTTTGGTGGGGCTGCGGCTCAGTCCCACCAGGATCAGTTGTGCCGTGACATGCCGTCAGCGGCGGGCTGTAAGAGCAAAAGCTAGAGGGCTTCGGGAGCACCGGTCATGCCGTCGCCGTCGACAGGTCCGTTGCCGTCACCCCTGAGCGCGTCCCCGACGCGGTCGAAGGCGGAGCGCTGGGAGTCGAGCCGTACGGCAGCCTTGACGGCAACGACGGCACACGGGCGCACATGATCGCCCGGGCGGACGGTGCGTCCCCGGCGGCACGGCCCGGCTGCACCGACCTCAGAAGCCGGAGCAGGTGGCCGCCGCCGAGGGTCCGGACGCCACGGATGTCGTGGGGGTGCCGTGATCCACGGTCACCGAGCAGGTGGCGGTGCCTCCCGCGCCGCTGAGGCTGATAAGTAGCGATCCCCCCTTCGTGAAGCCCTTCGTCTTGAAAGTCTTGCGCCACGGCAGGGACGTGACGGTCTCGGATCGTGTGGACACGCCATCGTCGTTCCACACGGAGTACGAGATGTTCACGTTCCGCGCGTCGCCGGTGACGGCGTACTCGACTTCGACCGTCTTCGTCACCTCGTGTGAAACGTTCGCCACGAGGGCCGCGCACCCACCCGCGATCAGCAGGACGAGCACGAGGAGTACCCACGGCCACTTCCGCCGCTTCTTCTTGGGCGCCGTTCCGTAGGGCGATCCGCCACCCGGAGGAGCTTGCCCCCATCCCGGTGGCTGGTGCTGCCGGGGCTCCTGTCCCCACTGCGGCTGCGTCGGACCGGGCCGGGGCGGCTCCCCGGAGAAGGGTTCGCTCATGGGCACAGCGTGTGACATCCCTTCCGGGTGCGCGACTCGGAGACCCCCGGACGCATCACCTCCGCCCCCGCGCCCTCGCCGTCCCCGGTCCGATGTCGGTGGCGGGCTCTAGTGTCGGTGGGGTGCGGCAGGCGTGGGTGTGTTCGGGGATGCGGTGGTCGGGGGACGGAGCCGTGCTCGTGTGGGCCGGCGGGCGGGAGAGTCCGCTGGCCAGGGGGCGGCGTGTGGCGTTCGGCGTGCCCGACGGGGGTGTGCGGACGTGCGTGGGGGCCCGCGGGCACGCCTGCGCCGTGCGGGCCGTCGTCTCCGCCCGCAGCACGGGCGCGCGGTGCGAGGACTGCGCGCGGCTGGACCGGGCGCACTCGGTTGCCGCCGACACCCTGGCCGACGATCCGAGGCCGTACCACGTGTACCTCGCGTGGTTCGGTCCCGGCATGGTGAAGGTGGGGATCTCCCGTGTCGAGCGCGGGTCCGCGCGGCTCCTGGAGCAGGGGGCGGTCACCTTCAGCTGGCTGGGTCGGGGACCGCTGATGGCCGCACGCCGGGCCGAGGAGCTGTTGCGCGCCGCCCTCGGGGTACCGGACCGGATTCCGTACGCCCGCAAGCGCGCGGTGCGGGCCGCGCTGCCGGGCCCGGACGAACGCGTGGCCGAGATCGGGGAACTCCACGCACGCGTGGAGGCGCTCGGCGACTGGCCGGAGTCGTTGCGCCGCGCACCCTTCGAACCCGTCGACCACACGGCGGTGTTCGGGCTCGACTCCCTCTCCTCCGTGGGGGCGGTCGTCGGCGGGCTGGCCCCCGGAGGGGCGATCGGCGGTGAGCTGATCGCCGCAGCCGGTCCCGACCTCCATCTCGCCACCGCGGGCGGAGCCGTCGTCCTCGATACCCGGCTGCTGACCGGCTGGGCTCTGACCGGATCGGAGGAGGAGAGCGGCGTACGCGGCTTTCCCGTGCGGGAGGCGCCCGTCGGGAGCGCGGTGCAGGACGGGTTGTTCTGAGGAGACCGCCCCGGCGCAGGGGGCGACGGGCTCTGAGAGGACCGCCCGCGGACGGGTCCCGGCACCCCACTGGCCTGTGCGGATCCACCGGTCCCCTCAGGCGCTTCACCCCATCAGGCCCAGCAGGTCGGACAGTTGCGGTGGTGACCCTGGGAGCGTGTGCCGGGCCCGGGGTCGGGCGGTGGGCAACTTGACGGGGTCGCGGCGGTGCCGGATCGGCGGGGCCGACGGGTCCGGGCGCCCTGCCGGTCGAGTGTGGGGAGGTCCCGGGGCGCACGGTGGACGGCGGGGGAGCGGCGGGCGGAGAGTGGCGGGCATGAGCGATCACCCCCACGTGCCCGTCGAGGCGCGGGCCGGAGACCGGACGTCGCCGCCCTCACCGCGGGGCACGCCTCCGGCCGCACCGTCGGCCACGCCCCCGTCCGCACGGCCGGTTCCGCCCCCGGACCCGGACCCGTCGGCCGCCGCACCGGCCGGGTCGGGCCCCGCGCCCGCGTCGTCGCGGCCTGAGTCGAGCCCCGCGTGCGTACCGTCGCGGCCCAACTCGGACCCGGCGTCCGCACCGTGGTCTCTCTCTTCGGGCCCCGCCTCCGTACCGTCGCGGCCCAACTCGGGCCCGGCGTCCGCACCGTGGCCTCTCTCTTCGGGTGCCGCCTCCGTGCCGTCGCGGCCCGACGCGGGCGCCGCCTCCGTGCCGTCGCCGGTCGTTCTCGGGCCCTCGGGCCCGACCCCGGCGGCGGAGGTGTCCCGGGAGGCGCTGGAGGTGCGGGGTTTCTGGGAGGGCCTCGGGCTGCCGGACTCGTCGACGTGCACACGCATTTCATGCCCGAGCGGGTGCTGCGCAAGGTCTGGGACTACTTCGACGGCCTCGGCGAGCTGACCGGCGGTATCGCCTGGCCCATCACCTACCGTGCCGACGAGGACGAACGCCTTTCGGTGATCAGGGAGTTCGGGGTGCGGGCCTTCACCGCGATGCTCTACCCGCACAAGGCGGGCATGGCCGCCTGGCTGAACTCCTGGGCGGTCGACTTCGCGCGCCGCACCCCCGACTGCCTGCACACCGCCACCCTCTTCCCCGAACCGGGCGTCGACCGCTACGTGCGCGAGGCGGTCGAGGCGGGCGCGCGGGTGTTCAAGGCCCATGTGCAGGTGGGCGCGTACGATCCGGCGGACGAACTCCTCGATCCCGTCTGGGGCCTGCTCGCCGAGGCCGGTGTCCCCATCGTCATCCACTGCGGATCGGGGCCCTCGCGCGGCGCGTACACCGGGCCCGGACCGGTCGGCGCCGTCCTCGCCCGGCATCCCCGGCTGCGCCTGGTCGTCGCGCACCTCGGCATGCCGGAGTACGAGGACTTCCTCGGCCTGGCCGAGCGGTACACCGAGGTGCGGCTCGACACGACGATGGCGTTCACGGACTTCAGCGAGCGGCTCGCGCCCTTCCCGGCCGCGCTGCTGCCCCGGCTCGCCGACCTCGGGGACCGGGTCCTCCTCGGCACCGACTTCCCGAACATCCCGTACCCGTACGTGCACCAGTTGCGCGCGCTGGAGCGGCTCGGGCTGGGCCGGGAGTGGCTGCGGGCGGTCTGCCACGGGAACGGGGCGCGGCTGTTCGGCCTGGAGTGAGGCCGCGCTTTCCGGCCGTGCCGCCGAGCCCTCCGGCCGTGCCGCCGGGCCCTCCGGCCGTGCTGCCGGGCCCTCCGGCCGTGCTGCCGGGCCTTCCGGCCGTGCCGCCACGCGCTCCGGGCGGGCCGGCCGGGGCCGCGGGGCGGGGTGCCGGCGGGCGCGTGGGAGCGTCCGGAGGTAAGAGCGGCGCGTGACCTTCCCAGGAGTTCCCTGAGAGGCGGCTGTGCGTTTCTCAGACAAATCACAGCCTGCCGCAAGGGTGTTCTCAGCGGCGCCGAGCAGGGTGTCCACCATGACCACGACCTCGCCCCAGGGGCGCACCGAACTGCTCAGGCCGGACGGGAGCCCCGTCCGCGTGCTGGTGGTGGACGACGAGCTGTCGATCACCGAGCTGCTCTCCATGGCCCTTCGCTACGAGGGCTGGCAGATCCGCAGCGCGGGCGACGGGACGGGCGCGGTGCAGACCGCGCGCGAGTTCCGGCCCGACGCCGTCGTGCTCGACATGATGCTGCCGGACATGGACGGTCTGGCCGTGCTCGGGCGGCTGCGCCGGGATCTGCCGGACGTCCCGGTGCTGTTCCTGACGGCGAAGGACGCGGTCGAGGACCGCATCGCGGGACTCACCGCCGGCGGCGACGACTACGTCACCAAGCCGTTCAGCCTCGAAGAGGTCGTGGCCCGGCTGCGCGGACTCATCCGCCGTGCGGGCGCCTCGGACCGCCGCTCGGAGTCCGTGCTCGTCGTCGGCGACCTCACCCTCGACGAGGACAGCCACGAGGTGACGCGGGCAGGCGCCGGCATCCACCTCACCGCGACCGAGTTCGAGCTGCTGCGGTTCCTGATGCGCAACCCGCGCCGGGTGCTGAGCAAGGCCCAGATCCTCGACCGCGTGTGGTCCTACGACTTCGGCGGCCAGGCCAACGTGGTCGAGCTGTACATCTCCTATCTGCGCCGCAAGATCGACGCCGGGCGGGAGCCGATGATCCACACCCGGCGCGGGGCCGGCTACCTGATCAAGCCCGCCGCGTCATGAGCGGACGACGACGGCCGCGGACGCAGTGGAGGCGAGGGCAGCCGCGCACGCTGCGGACCCGGCTCGTCGTCTCCGCGGTCGCGCTCATCGCCGTGGTCTGCGCCGTGATCGGCACGGTGACGACGATCGCGCTGGACCAGCACCTGTACGAGCAGCTGAACAGCCAGCTGAAGGACGCCGGCGACCGGCTCTCGGGTCCCCCGAAGGGCCTGCGGGGCAGCAGCCCGGCCGGTGACGGCGAGGACTCCGGACGCCCGGCGGGCGGGGCGGGTGCCGCCGCCGGATTCGGCTCCGCCGAGGACCGGCTGGACAGCTTCGTCACGTTGGGCCCGACCCAGACCAGGACCATAGCGGCGACGGTCGCCGCCGACGGCCGGGTCGGCGAGGCGGCGGTCGCGGCGGAGCAGTCCAGCACCAGTGCCGGTTTCCAGCGGATGAAGGCCGTGCCGCTCACCGGCGCGCAGAAGAACGCGCTCGCCTCCGTCGCCCGCGACGGCAAGCCGCACTCCGCGGACCTCCCCGGACTCGGCACGTACCACGTGGCGTACGTGACCGGGGCGCACGGCAGCTTCTACGTCGGCCTGCCCACCGAGTCCGTCACGAACACCATCGGCACCCTCGTCCTCGTCGAGGTGAGCGTCACGGTGGCCGGGCTCGTGGCCGCCACCATCGCGGGCGGCGTCCTCATCGGCGTCGCCCTCCGCCCGCTGCGCAAGGTCGCCGCCACCGCCACCCGGGTCTCCGAACTCCCTTTGCACACCGGGGAGGTGGCGCTGCACGAGCGGGTCTCCGAGGCGGAGTCCGATCCGCGCACCGAGGTCGGGCAGGTCGGCGCCGCGCTCAACCGGATGCTCGACCACGTGCACGGCGCGCTGCACGCCAGGCAGCAGAGCGAGACGCGGGTACGGCAGTTCGTCGCGGACGCCAGCCACGAGCTGCGCACCCCGCTCGCCTCCATCCGCGGCTACGCCGAACTCACCCGGCGCGGCCGGGAGGAGACCGGCCCCGACACCCGGCACGCGCTCGGGCGCATCGAGTCCGAGGCGGGACGGATGACGCTCCTGGTGGAGGACCTGCTGCTGCTCGCGCGGCTCGACGCCGGACGACCCCTCCAGTACGAGCAGACCGACCTCGTGCCCCTGGTGGTCGACGCGGTGAGCGACGCGCGGGCGGCCGGCCCGGACCACGCGTGGCGGCTCGCGCTGCCCGCGGAGCCGGCCCCGGTGGCCGCGGACGCGGCCCGGCTGCACCAGGTGCTGGTCAACCTCCTGGCGAACGCCCGGACCCACACCCCGCCCGGGACGACCGTCACCGCGCGGGTGCGCCGGGACGGCCCGTGGCTGTGCGTGGACGTCCAGGACGACGGGCCCGGCATCCCGGCGGCCCTGCTGCCCCGGGTCTTCGAGCGGTTCGCGCGCGGCGACACCTCGCGTTCCCGGGCCTCCGGTTCGACCGGTCTCGGGCTCGCGATCGTGCAGGCCGTGGCGGCGGCGCACGGCGGTGCGGTGACCGTGGACAGCGCTCCCGGCAGGACCGTGTTCACCCTGCACCTGCCCGCGCTCACCGCCGCATCGCAGGAGCGGCGGCACTCACAGGCGGACCACAGCGCCACCACATGGGCACGACAGGGCGTGTGACGAGAGTCGTTCCATGCGAACCGACTCTTCTCCCGGCGATCTGCCGGCGCGGGAGCATCTCCCGGCCGCGGACGCCGGTACGCCTGTCCTGGACGTAGTGATCCCCGTCTACAACGAGGAGAAGGATCTCCAGCCGTGCGTGCTCCGGCTCCACGAGCACCTCAGGCGCACGTTCCCCTACGCCTTCCGCATCACGGTGGCGGACAACGCCTCCACGGACACCACCCCGCAGGTGGCGGCGCGGCTGGCGGCCCGGCTGCCGGAGGTCGTCTCCGTCCGGCTGGAGCAGAAGGGCCGCGGCCGGGCGCTGCGGACCGTGTGGTCGGCGTCCGACGCGCCCGTCCTCGCGTACATGGACGTGGACCTGTCCACCGATCTGAACGCGCTGCTGCCGCTGGTGGCACCGCTGATCTCCGGCCATTCGGACCTCGCGATCGGCTCGCGGCTGGCCCGCTCCTCGCGGGTGGTGCGCGGTGCCAAACGGGAGTTCATCAGCCGCAGTTACAACCTGATCCTGCGCGGCTCGCTCCAGGCCCGCTTCTCGGACGCGCAGTGCGGGTTCAAGGCGATCCGCGGGGACGTCGCGCGGATACTGCTGCCGCTGGTGGAGGACTCCGGCTGGTTCTTCGACACCGAGATGCTGGTGCTGGCCGAGCGGGCCGGGCTGCGCATCCACGAGGTGCCGGTCGACTGGGTCGACGACCCGGACTCGACCGTCCACATCGCCCGGACCGCGGCGGACGACCTCAAAGGCGTGTGGCGCGTGGGACGCGCCCTGGCCACCGGTTCGCTCGCGCTCGACCGGCTGGCCCGGCCCTTCGGGGACGATCCCCGCGACCGCGAACTGACCGACGTGCCCCGGGGACTGGCCCGCCAGCTCGTCGGCTTCTGCGTCGTGGGCGGGCTCTCCACGCTCTTCTACCTGCTGCTCTACAGCGGCTTCCGCTCGTTCTGCGGGGCCCAGATCGCCAACGCGGCGGCGCTGCTCGTCTCCGCCGTCGCCAACACGGCGGCCAACCGGCGGCTGACCTTCGGCGTCCGCGGCCGGGGCGGCGTGGTCCGCCACCAGGCGCAGGGCCTGGTCGTGTTCGGCATCGGGCTCGCCCTGACCAGCGGCTCGCTCGCCGCCCTGAACGCGGCGACGAGCGATCCCGCGCACTCCACCGAACTGGCCGTGCTGATCGCGGCCAACCTCGCGGCGACCGTGCTGCGGTTCCTGCTCTTCCGCGCCTGGGTCTTCCCCGAGGGGCACGACGAGCCGGGGACGCCGGCACCGCCGCCGGTGGTGGCCGCGCACCGGCCGGACTCCGCCGCGGCGCGCCCGGCGGGCCCGTACCCGATGCCGGTGCGGCCGGGCACGGCGCACCGCCCGCCGCCGCGGCGGCCGTCCCCGACGCCGGCCGCCACCGCCGCTCCCCCCGCGTACGACGCGTACGGCACCGCCGGGTCCCGCGCCCGTGACGGCGCCGACCGCGGACCGGGGGACCCGACCCTGCCCATGCGAGCCGTGCGACCGCACGACCACGACCCGAGGAACGCGCGATGACGACGCAGCCCGACACGAGCAGGAACGGCGCACCGGGCGCCGCACCCGCCGACGCCCGGTCCACCGGTGGCACCGCCCCCTCCTGGGGGCCGCCGGCCACCCCCTACCCGGCGGAGCCCGCCGGGCCCGCGTACCCGGCGGAGCCCGCGGCCGGGGCCGGCGACCCCGCGCGGCCCTTCGTCCACCGGGTCCTGCGCGGGCGGCCCGAGGACCCGCGCTGGGCCCGCCCGGCGCTCCTCGGCCTGCTGCTCGCCACCGCGGTCCTCTACCTGTACGGCCTGAGCGCCTCCGGGTACGCCAACTCCTTCTACTCCGCGGCCGTGCAGGCGGGCAGCCAGAGCTGGAAGGCGTTCTTCTTCGGCTCGCTCGACTCGGCCAACGCCATCACCGTCGACAAGCCCCCGGCCGCGCTGTGGCCGATGGCCCTGTCGGTTCGGGTCTTCGGCCTGAGCTCCTGGGCGATCCTCGTCCCCGAGGTGCTGATGGGCGTCGCCACGGTCGGCGTCCTGTACGCCGCCCTGCGCCGCCGGTTCGGCCCGGCAGCGGGCCTGATCGCGGGCACGGTGCTCGCCCTCACCCCGGTCGCCGCGCTGATGTTCCGGTTCAACAACCCGGACGCGCTGCTCGCGCTGCTCATGACGGTCACGGTCTTCTGCGTGGTCCGGGGGCTGGAGGACGGCCGGACGAAGTGGCTGGTGTGGGCGGGCGTCGCCGTCGGATTCGCGTTCCTCACCAAGACGCTCCAGGCGTTCCTGATCCTGCCGCCGCTCGCCGTGCTGTACGCGGTGTGCGCGCCGGTCGGCCTGCGGAAGCGGTTCGCGCAGCTCGGGCTCTCCGCGGGCGCGATGCTCGTCTCGGGCGGCTGGTGGGTGGCGATCGTCGAGCTCTGGCCCGCGTCCTCGCGCCCCTACGTCGGCGGTTCGCAGAACAACTCGTTCCTGGAGCTGACCTTCGGCTACAACGGCCTGGGCCGGATCAACGGCGACGAGACCGGCAGCGTCGGCGGCGGAGGCGGCGGTGGCGGCACCGGGCGGTGGGGCGAGACCGGCTGGGACCGGATGTTCAACTCCGAGATCGGCGGCCAGATCTCCTGGCTGCTGCCCGCGGCCCTGATCCTGCTGGTGGCGGGCGTCGTCCTGACCCGGAAGGCCCCGCGGACGGACCCGGCCCGCGGCGCGTTCCTCGCGTGGGGCGGCGCGCTGCTGATGACGATGCTCGTCTTCAGCTTCATGGCCGGCATCTTCCACCAGTACTACACGGTGGCGCTCGCCCCCTACATCGCGGCCGTGGTCGGCATGGGCGCGACCGTGCTGTGGGAGGAGCGCGGCCGGACGTGGGCGGCGCTCACCCTGGCCGCGGCGGTGACGGCGTCCGCCGCCTGGGGGTACGTCCTGCTCGACCGCACCCCCGACTACCTGCCCTGGCTCAAGTGGCCGGTCCTGGTCGGGGGGCTGACCGCGGCGCTCGGCCTGATCTTCGTGACGCGGCTCGGCCGGCACCTGGCGCTCGCGGCGGCCGGGCTCGGCACCCTGACCGCGCTGGCGGGGCCGGCGGCGTACACCCTGTCCACGGTGGGGACCGGTCACTCGGGCTCGATCGTGACGGCCGGTCCGGCCGGGGCGAGCACGATGGGCGGACCCGGGGGCAGGGGCGGCGGCATGCGGGGCGCTTTCCCCGGCGGCGGCCCGAACCAGCAGCCCGGCCAGGGCGGGCAGAACGGCCGGCAGGGCGGTGGCACGGGTCTGCCGCCGACGGGCGGCACCGGCGGCTTGCCCGGCGGGAACGGGCAGGGCAACGGGGTCCCGCAGGGCAACGGCGGCACCCAGGGCGGGAACCGGCAGGGCGGCATGCCCGGCGGCGCCGCGGGCGAGGGCGGCATGCCCGGCGGCGGTGGCGCCGGCGGCCTGCTGAACGGGGCGAACGTCAGCTCCGAGGCCAAGGCCCTGCTGTCGGAGAACGCCGGCGACTACACCTGGGCGGCGGCGGCCGTCGGCTCGCAGAACTCGGCGAGTTACCAGCTCGCCACCGGCAAGCCGGTGATGGCGATCGGCGGCTTCAACGGCACCGACCCGTCGCCGACCCTGGCCCGGTTCAAGACGTATGTGGCCGACGGCAAGATCCACTACTTCATCTCGGGCGGCGGCAGGGGCGGCAACGCGAGCTCCTCCACCTCCTCGCAGATCAGTACCTGGGTGACCGCCAACTTCGAGAAGGTCACGGTCGGTTCGGCCACCTTCTACGACCTGACCCGGCCGACGAGCGGCAGCTGAGCGCGGCGCGCGCCCCATCGCGGTCGCGCGTACCCGGAACGGTGGCCCGGAGCGAACGCGCTCCGGGCCACCGCCCGTTCGCGGCCGGGGGCCACCCCGTCCCGGGCCCGCCTCCGGTTCCCCCGGGGGGTGCCGGACCGCCCGTGCCGCCGGGCGGCCCCGGCGCGCGGGTTGCGGCGGCGGGCGGAGGGGGCAGACTCCGCGAGGTGATCGCCGCGTGCGGGCCGCACACGATCGGTGCGACGGGTGTTTCGCAGGTGGCGGGGAGGACAGACCGGACAGGGCGGGTGGTGTGGAGGGCACCCCTGGCATCGACAGTGCGGCGGTCCGGGGAGTCCACGGCCCGCCGCGAGAGCCGAGTTCCGAGGAAGGTGCGCCATGGCGAGGGCAGCCGACAGGACCGGGCGTCCGGCGCGGACCAGCGTCTGGCTGGAGGGCAGGGCACCCCGGGGCGGGACCGCCCGGGGCGGCGGGCAGCCGCCGGGGCTCGACCGGGAGCGGATCACCGCGGCCACCGTCCGCCTCCTGGACGCCGAGGGCCTCGCGAGGTTCTCCATGCGGCGGCTCGCCGCGGAACTGGACGTCACGGCCATGTCCGTGTACTGGTACGTCGACACCAAGGACGACCTGTTGGAGCTGGCGCTCGACGCGGTGTCCGGCGAGCTGGAGCTGCCGGCGGCCGAGCCCGCGGAGCGCTGGCGGGAGCAGCTGCGGGCGTTGGCGGTCGGCAACCGGGCCCTGCTGGTGCGCCACCCGTGGGTGTCGCCGCTCATCGGCAGCTTCCTGAACATCGGGCCGCACGCGCGGGCGTTCTCGGCGTGCGTGCGCGAGGTGATCGGGAACACCGGGCTGCCGCCGCGCGAGCGGACCGGGGCGATGTCGGCGGTCTTCCAGTTCGTGTACGGATTCGGCACGATCGAGGGGCACTTCGTGCAGCGGTGTGCCGCGGCGGGGGTCTCGCAGGACGAGTACTTCCGGGCGGCCGTGAGCAGGATCGGCGAACAGCCGCAGCTGCGGGACGACTTCGCGGCGGCGGCGGATCTGATGGAGGCGCGGGGCGGGGACACCGTGGCGGAGATGCGCGACCGGGACTTCGGCTTCGCGCTGGACCTGCTGGTCGCCGGGATCGAGGCGATGGTGGAGCGGGGCTGAGGCCGGCCCGGCCGCCGCCGGGTCGGCGGCGGCAGGCCGGGGCCTACTCCTGCGGGGCCAGGTGGGCGGGGAAGCCGCCGGTGGCGACCGGGCCCCAGCGGGTCGGGGTGATCCGGATGATCGACTTGCCCTGCCGGAGCATCGCCGCGCGGTACTCGTCCCAGTCGGGGTGCTCCCCGGCGACGGTGCGGTAGTACTCGACCAGCGGCTCGACGGAGTCGGGGGAGTCGATGACCTCGGCGGTGCCGTCCACCTGGACCCACGGGCCGTTCCAGTCGTCGCTCAGGACGATGAGCCCGACCCGCTCGTCCCGCCGGGCGTTGCGCGTCTTGGCCCGCTCCGGGTAGGTCGACACCACGATGCGGCCCGAGTCGTCGACCCCGCAGGTCAGCGGGGAACCCTGCGGTCCGCCGTCGGCGCGGCGGGTGAGCAGGACGGCCCGGTGCCGGGGCCGTACGAAGTCCAGCAACTCGTCCAGGGAGACCGAGGTGTTCGTCGCGATGTTGGCTGCCATGCGATCAGCGTAGGCCGGACGCGCCCGCGCCGCCCGCGGGCTGTGCCGGTGCGCGTCACCCCACCCCCTGCGAACAGTTAAAGTGCTGTTCGTCCTGTGCTCGCAGTCGGGAATGTGCTGCGGAGCTCTCCTGCGCATGGCCGTATGGCCGTGCATGCCGAAGAGGTTCGTGGTGGCTGCGTCCGAGTTTTCCGAATTGCCCCGTTCTGCTGCGGGTTTCGAGCTGGCCGATGCCCTCACCGTCGCCGCTCAGCAACTGCACGACACCGTGAGCACCCACAGCACCCTGCGCACCGCCGTGCGGCTCGCCGTGCACCTCCTGCCGGGCGCCGAGCACGCCGGGATCTCCGTCATCGAGCGCAAGGCCCACCGGGAGACGCTGGCCTGGACGGACGAGGTCGTCCGCTCCGCCGACGCGCTGAACGCGGGCCGCGAGCACGGGCACTACTGGAACCGGCTGTGGACGGCGCCGGTGGCCCGGATCGAGGACAGCTCCGCCGTGGAGGGTGACGGGGATCTCGCCCTGTCGGGCCTCGGGCTGCGGTCGGTGCTCTCCCTCAGACTCCGGGCCGACCGGCGCCGGCTGACCGTCCTGACGGCGTACGCGGGCAAGCCGCGCGCCTTCGACGACCAGGCCACCCGGATCGGCCGGCTGCTCACCGCGCACGTCGGCATCGCGCTGGACACCGCGACCATGCGGGAGCAGCTCACCGAGGCGATGCGCACCCGCGACCTGATCGGGCAGGCCACGGGCATCCTGATGGAGCGGCTGGGCATCGACGCATCGGAGGCGTTCGACAGCCTCGTGCGCACCTCCCAGCGGGAGAACGTCAAGCTCCGTGACCTGGCCCGGCGGATCGTCGACGCCAGCGAGGGCGAGTGAGCGGCGCTCACCCGGCCGGCAGCGACTCCCCCTGCACGGCCTGGACGTCCAGTTCCACCCGCAGCGTCGTGCCGATGGCGGAGATGCCCGCCTGGACGACCTGGTTGTAGCGCAGGGCGAAGTCCTCGCGGCGCAGTTCCGCGGTCGCGCGGAAGGCGGCGCGGGTGCCGCCCCAGGGGTCGGCGCCCGTGCCCAGGTAGGCGAGGTCGAGATCGACGGGGCGGACGACACCGTGCAGGGCGAGCTCCCCGTGGACGGTCCAGCGGTCGGGGCCGGCGGGCGCCACGCCCGTCGACCGGTAGGTGATGTGCGGGTACGTCTCGACGTCCAGGAAGTCCGGGGACCTCAGGTGCCCGTCGCGCATGCCGTTGCCCGTGTCGATCGAGGCGGCGGAGATCACCGCCTCGACCCGGGACCCGGTCACGTCCCCGGGGGCGATGTCGATCCGGCCGCCGAAGTCCGTGAAGCGGCCGTGCACGCTGGAGATGCCCAGGTGCTGGGCGACGGCCGCGACGGAGGAGTGCGCCGGGTCGATGGTCCAGGGCCCGGGCGGGGGCAGCTCGGTGCCGCCCTGGCGGGCCAGCGTGACCTGGCCGATGTCGGCCCGGCCGGCGGCGGTGACGATCGCGCCGGCCGCCGCGGGCGCGTAGCCGACCGCCGTCACGATCACCGTGTACGCGCCGGGGGCGAGGTCCGCGGTGTCCCGGACGGCCCCGTCGGCGTCCGCCTCGGACCGCAGCACCTGCGTGCCGGCGGCGTCGGTCACCGTGACGACCGCGTGCGACACGGCCCATCCGTCCCGCGTGCGGATCTTCGCGGTCAGTCCCATGTGCAGTAACTCCTTGCGGTGCGGCAATGAAACCGGCCCGCGGGGGCGCACCTCCGCTCGGAGTGCGCCCCCGCGGGCCGGGGCTTCGGACTACTCGCCGGGGTGGGCGAGTTCGATGTCGTGGCCGTCCACGCCCGGGCCGGCGAGGGTCAGGGCCGTCGCCACCGGCGGGTAGCCGGTCGCGATGACGGTGTACTCGCCGCCGTCCAGGTCGGTGAAGGCATAGGCGCCGTCGATGCCGGTCCTGGCCGTGCCGGCCACGTTGCCGGCCGCGTCGACGAGCGTGACGCGGGCGTCGGAGAGGGGGCCGTGCGGGGCCCGGACCACGCCCTGGACCCGGGAGCCGGCGTCGAGGTCGACCTCGATCCGGGTGACCCCGGCGCCGCCCACCTCGACGGGCAGGGCGCGCGGCCGGTGTCCCGGCGCGTTGACCGCGACCGTGACCTGGCCGGGCACCAGCTCGGCGAAGGAGAACTCGCCCTGCTCGCCCGTGGTGCCGGTGGCCAGCACGTCACCGCGGACGTCGGTCACGATGACCATCGCGTCCTTGACCGCGGTGGCGCCCTCGGCGGCCCGGACGACCCCGCTCAGGCCGCTCGTGCCGCTGAGCAGGATGTCGTAGGCGAGCGGCTCCCCGTTCACGACGATCGTCGAGGCCTGCGGCTGGAAGCCGTCGGCGGAGGCGATCAGGACGTAGGAGCCGACGCCGGGGGCGTCCACCGCGTAGGACCCGTCGGCCTGCGCGACCGCGCGGCCGAGCTGGCGCCCGGCGAGCGAGATCAGCGTGACGGCGGCCTGCGGCACGGGCGCGCTCTCCGCGCCGCGGACCTGGCCGCGCACCGGGATGCCGGCGGCGGGCGGCGGGACGCTCTCGGGGGTGGCGGTGGCGACGGCGGCGAGCGGCTGCGCCTCCTCGGCGGCCGGCTCGGTGTCGGCGACGGTCCGCACGGGGGTCTCGGTGCCGGCCGGCAGCTCGACACTCTCGCCGGCCGTCGTGCCGGCGGCCGGCTCGGCGGACTGCTCGGCGGCGGCCTGGGCCAGCGCGCCGGACGTCCGCAGCGGGACCTCCTTGATGAACAGCACGATCAGGAAGGCGATCAGCGCCATCCCGGCGGCGATCAGGAAGATGTCCGCGATGCCGTGGCCGTACGCGCTCTCCATGACGGTGCGCAGCGGCGCGGGCAGCGCGTCCATGTCGGGGATGGAGGAGCTGGAGTCCGAGCCGGAGGCGAGCGAGGCGTACTTCGGGCCGAGGTCGGTGAGCCCGTCCTTCACGTAGTCGGTGATCCGGTTCGCCATGATCGCGCCGAGCGCGGAGACGCCGACCGCTCCGCCGAGGGAGCGGAAGAAGGTCACCGTGGAGCTGGCGGCGCCCAGGTCGGAGGGGGCGACCTGGTTCTGCGTGGAGAGCACCAGGTTCTGCATCATCATGCCGATGCCGAGACCCAGCAGCGCCATGAAGATCGCGATGTGCCAGTAGGCCGTGTCGTAGCGGATCGTGCCGAGCAGGCCGAGTCCGGCGGTGACCAGGAAGCCGCCGGCGACGAGCCAGTACTTCCACCGTCCGGTGCGGGTGATGACCTGGCCGGAGACGGTCGAGGAGATGAACAGGCCGCCGATCATCGGGATCGTCATGACACCCGACATCGTCGGGGACTTGTCCCGCGCCAGCTGGAAGTACTGGCTGAAGAAGACGGTGCCGGTGAACATCGCGACACCGACGAACAGCGAGGCGAGCGACGACAGGGTGATGGTGCGGTTGCGGAACAGCCGCAGCGGGATGATCGGCTCGCTGGCCCTGGACTCGACGAGGACGAACAGCAGGCCGAGCACGATCGAGCCGCCGACCATCGTGTACGTCTGCCACGAGATCCAGTCGTACTTGTCACCGGCGAAGGTGACCCAGAGCAGCAGCAGCGAGACCGCGGCGGAGATGAAGAACGCGCCGCCCCAGTCGACCTTCACGTCGCGCTTCACGACGGGCAGGTGCAGCGTCTTCTGGAGCACGATCAGCGCGATGACCGCGAACGGCACACCGACGTAGAAGCACCAGCGCCAGCCGAGCCAGCTGGTGTCGGTGATGACACCGCCGAGCAGCGGGCCGCCGACCGTGGCGACGGCGAACGTCGCGCCCAGGTAGCCCGAGTACCGGCCGCGCTCGCGCGGGGAGATCATCGCGGCCATCACGATCTGCGCCAGCGCGGACAGGCCGCCGACGCCGATGCCCTGCACGACACGGCACGCGATGAGGGTGCCGGCGTTCTGCGAGAGGCCGGCCGCGGCCGAGCCCAGCACGTAGACGACCAGCGCTATCTGAACGAGCGCCTTCTTGCTGTACAGGTCGGCGAGCTTGCCCCACAGGGGCGTGGCCGCGGTCATGGAGAGCAGCGCGGCGGTGACGACCCAGGTGTAGGCGGACTGGCCGCCGCCCAGGTCGCCGATGATCTCGGGGAGCGCGTTGGAGACGATCGTCGACGACAGGATCGCGACGAACATGCCGAGCAGCAGCCCGGAGAGTGCCTCCATGATCTGCCGGTGCGTCATCGGAGCGCCGTCCGCGGCGCCTCCGTGCTTGGCGTGAGAGCCCCGCACACCGGCTGGTGTGGTCGTTGCCATGGGGTTCCTTTTCTTGCGTACTAAGCGGGTGTACGGGTGGTCGGTTCTGCTGTGTACGGGGGAGGGGGCGCCGGGGGCCGCTGCGGGGAGCGGCAGTCGCCGAAGCTCTCGCGCAGCCGGCCCATCAGCGCGATGAGCTGTTCGACCTCGTCGTCGGACCAGTGGCTGAGCCGGTCGGCCAGCAGCCGTGAGGTGCGCCGGGAGAGCTCGTCGAGCTGCTCCTGGCCGGAGCCGGTGAGGCGCAGGATGCGGGAGCGTCTGTCGGCGGGGTCCGGGAGCCGCTCGATCCAGCCCCGCTCGGCGACGTGCGCGACGTGGCGGCTGGTCACCGACATGTCCACGGAGAGGTGCTCCGCGAGCCTGCTCATCCGCATCTCGCCGTACCGGCCGAGCAGGGTGAGCACGGTGGCGGAGCCTCCGGGGCAGTCGGGCGGCAGGATGCGGCCCATGTCCCGCTTCACGGCGCCGATGGCACTGAGCTGACGGGCCAGTTCCTCGTACTGCGCCTGCCCGGCCATCGTCCACCTCCCATTCGTTGCTTAGGGCAACCATAAAAGCAGTTGGTTGCCGCAGGCAAACTAATTGGCGGCTCCGGGGTCAAAAACTTGGCAAAGCGGCGTCCAGTCGTCCGTAAAGGCGCAGGTGGGATGCGGTGGAAGGCTGTGCGTCCGCTGTGCCGGGCCGGCGGGCGGGGAGCGGTCACGCTCCCCCGTGGCGGGGGCGACGGCCTGCGACCGGGGCGCGGACCCGTCCGGTCCGGCGCCCGGAGGGCCGGCGGGCAGTCGGCATGCTGCTGCCGCCCCTCGGGTCCAACACCCCCCGGAGCGGCGGGAAAGCGGAACCCCGCACTTGGGCTGACCCCGCGGATTCGCTAGGGTCCTGGCCTATGGCAAACACCCAGGGCCCCGAGGGCAACTACGACCCCGCGGGCAGCACCCAGATGTTCCGTGCGTTCGTCGACGAGTCCCCCCAGGGCCGGCAGCAGCAGCCGGCGGCCTCCGGTGGGCCCCGAGTGGGTCTGATCGTCGGCGTCGTCGTCGCCGTCGCGGTCGTCGCCGCGGTGGCCTGGCTCGCGTTCATGTAAGCGCGCGGGGCCGCCCGACGGCCCCGCACTCCGCGCGCGGAGCCTGCCCCGCCCGCGGGTTTCCTCCCGGTCGGTCCCACCCGCCGGGCGCTCAGGACGGCAGTCTCCCGGGTCGCGACGCGCGGACCCGGCGGGCCCCGCCGCTCCTCGACGCGCACCGTCCCGGCCCCGGCCTCGCACGCTCCGGCGGCGATCCGCGCGCGCCGCGCCTCCGCGGCCCCGGCCGTCGCCCGGGCCCTCCCGGCGCGACGGTGCCGTGCGTCCCCGACGCCGCCACCGCGGCACCGTGTCGGCGGCGCCGTGGAACGCCACGGCGGCCTCCCCACGGTGCCGCCGACCCGTCACGCGCCCGAGGGTGGCGTCCTCGTCGTCGGTTCGGCAGCACGACCGCCGACGTACCCGGCGGCCGGATGCCGGTGCGTGAGGCACCGGCGCCACGGCGACGGTTCTGACAACCCGTCACGTACGTGTCCCACGGGGGACGTTCAGTCCGAGATCAGGCCCTCGCGCAGCTGCGCCAGCGTGCGGGTCAGGAGGCGGGAGACGTGCATCTGCGAGATGCCGACCTCCTCGCCGATCTGCGACTGGGTCATGTTGGCGAAGAAGCGCAGCATGATGATCCGGCGTTCCCGGGGCGGCAGTTTGGCCAGCAGCGGCTTCAGCGACTCGCGGTACTCCACGCCCTCCAGCGCGGTGTCCTCGTAGCCGAGGCGGTCCGCGAGGGAGCCCTCACCGCCGTCGTCCTCGGGCGCGGGCGAGTCGAGCGAGGACGCCGTGTAGGCGTTGCCGACGGCCAGGCCGTCGACCACGTCCTCCTCGGACACCCCGAGCGCGCCCGCGAGTTCGGCGACGGTGGGCGAGCGGTCGAGCTTCTGCGAGAGCTCGTCACTGGCCTTGGTGAGGGCGAGCCGCAGCTCCTGGAGCCGGCGCGGCACGCGCACCGACCAGGAGGTGTCGCGGAAGAAGCGCTTGATCTCGCCCACGACCGTGGGCATCGCGAACGTCGGGAACTCCACGCCGCGTTCGCAGTCGAACCGGTCGATCGCCTTGATCAGGCCGATCGTTCCGACCTGGACGATGTCCTCCATCGGCTCGTTGCGGGAGCGGAAGCGGGCCGCCGCGTACCGGACGAGCGGGAGGTTCAGCTCGATGAGGGTGTCCCGGACGTAGACGCGCTCCGGGCTGTTCTCGTCGAGTGCGGCGAGCCGCAGGAAGAGGGAGCGGGACAGGGTGCGGGTGTCGATGGCACCGGAGGACTCGGGGACCGGCACGGCCTCCGGGGTCGGGGCGGCGGGGACATCGTGAAGTGCGGCGTGCGCCTCGGACGCTGTGTCGCTCTTCACGAGCGTGAGCACCTTCGAGCTGCCCTGATCTGCGGACATGCCACCCCCTTTGGGTCGCGGACGGTCGCGGCAGTCGCTCCCGTCGGAGGAACGCAGCCTCCACCTGAATACCGGAGGCGGGGCCGCGGCAAACGCGTCTCCGGAAGAATGTCACATGTCGGCAACACGCTGTAGTGACATGTCGACATGGGAACGGTGGATCGGCCCTGGAAAAAGGGGGTCTGACGGTTTATCAGCGCTCAACGACCGGAAAAAACGTTCCTGGACGATTCGCTCGTGTCGGTTACGCCTCGATCCTGTTTGCGGATCGAAGACGCGCGAAACTACGGGCCAGCAACCTTGACACGTGCATCTGGGAGACGCCCAGCTCCGCGCTGATCTGCGACTGCGTGAGGTTGCTGTAGTAGCGCAGCAGCAGGATGCGCTGCTCGCGTTCGGGCAGCTGTACGAGCAGGTGCCGGACGAGGTCGCGGTGCTCGACCCCGTCGAGGGCGGGGTCCTCGTAGCCGAGCCGGTCCAGCAGGCCCGGCAGCCCGTCGCCCTCCTGCGCCGCTTCGAGCGAGGTCGCGTGGTAGGAGCGGCCGGCCTCGATGCAGGAGAGCACCTCCTCCTCGGTGATGCGCAGCCGCTCGGCGATCTCCGCCGTGGTGGGCGAGCGCCCGAAGGCGGTCGTCAGGTCCTCCGTCGCGGCGTTCACCTGCACCCACAACTCGTGCAGCCGGCGCGGCACGTGGACGGTGCGCACGTTGTCGCGGAAGTACCGCTTGATCTCGCCGACGACCGTCGGCATCGCGAAGGTGGGGAACTGCACGCCCCGGTCCGGGTCGAAGCGGTCGATCGCGTTGATCAGGCCGATGGTGCCGACCTGGACCACGTCCTCCATGGGCTCGTTGCGGGAGCGGAAGCGGGCCGCCGCGTACCGGACGAGCGGGATGTTCGCCTCGATCAGGGCTCCGCGGACCCGGTCGTGCTCGGCGGTGCCCGGCTCCAGTGTCTTGAGCCGCCCGAAGAGGACCTGGGTCAGGGCCCGGGTGTCGGCGCCCCGGCGCCGCTCGGGCGCGACCTGTGCGGCCGTCTCCGTCTCCGTCTCCGGGGTGCCCGGTGCGGTGGTGCCCGCGCCCGCGGCGTCCGGTGCGGTGCTCTGGGCCGGGGCCTTGGCCTTGGCCTTGGCCTGGGCGTGTGCGGGGGCCGGTGCCGGGGCCGTGGCCGGGGCTTCCTCCTGGGGCGGCGCAGTACTGGCCGACACGGTCAACGCCACCTCGTCATTCGTCAACGTCCGTCAACGTATCCGTCAACTCATCCGTCAAAAGCGGTCATAGCATCACAAGACATGTGCACTGTGTGCAAGCACCGCATATTGCCGTGTTGGGCGCGAGTTGGGACCCGGGACGGAAAGAACCCCTGGCCGGTCGCGGTCAGGGGTGGAGGAGGCGGGGGGTCGGCGACGCGTGCGGCGGTCCGACCAGGAGGGCCGGTCGGACCGATCGAGGCGATCCGACCGGTCGGAACCGATCCGATCCGGTCGGGCGCGGCGGGGCCGGGCCGGGCGCGGAGCGGGCGCCGGGCGGCCGGTCAGAACGGATAGTCGGCGATCACCCAGGTGGCGAACTCGCGCCAGAGGGCGACGCCCGCCTGATGGGCGGGGTGGTCCAGGTACCGCTGGAGGGCGTCGGCGTCGTCGACGGCGGAGTTGATCGCGAAGTCGTAGGCGATGGGCCGGTCGGTGATGTTCCAGTCGCACTCCCAGAACCGCAGTTCGGGGATCCGGTCGCCGAGCGCGCGGAAGGCGGCGACGCCCTCGACCACGCGGGCGTCGTCGCGCCGGACGCCGTCGTCGAGCTTGAAGAGGACCAGATGGCGGATCACGCGGACTCCTTGGTGGTGACGCCCGGCGTCAGTCCCGGGCGCCGTCCGCGACCCAGGTCATGAAGTCACCGATCGCCCCGGCTGCGCTCGATATGCCCTCGAAGCCTATCTCGACGTAGTCGGCGGCCTTCTTCGGATCGGTGATGATCACGTAGAGCGCGAAGACCACGAGGACGTAGACGGCGATCTTCTTCGTTTGCACCGCCATGGCGGCCTCCCCTGTGACTGCTGAGCCTGGTGGGCCTCCAAGAGCCGGCGGTGAGTTTAACCTTCACCTGTTCCGTGGCGACCAACGGCCCGCTGATCGAGCCGTCTTGACCCGCTCCGCCCGGCCTGACGGCAACGCACGAAGGGCCCCGTCTCTCGACGGGGCCCTTCCGAAGCGGTAGCGGAGGGATTTGAACCCTCGGTGACGGGTTACGCCACACTCGCTTTCGAGGCGAGCTCCTTCGGCCGCTCGGACACGCTACCGAGGAAGACACTACCCCACAGGGGGCCGTGGTCCGAAATCCGTTCCGGCGATCCCGGAACGTCCGCACGCGACGGGGCCCGGCGAGCGCCCGTGGCGCGCTCAGCGGTCGCGGAAGAACGCGGTGAGCAGCGCGGCCGACTCCGCGGCGAGGACGCCCTCGACGACCTCCGGGCGGTGGTTCAGCCGCCGGTCGCGGACCACGTCCCAGACGGACCCGGTCGCCCCGGCCTTCTCGTCGCGGGCGCCGTAGACCACCCGCTCGACCCGCGACTGGACGAGGGCGCCCGCGCACATCGTGCAGGGCTCCAGGGTGACGACCAGCGTGCACCCGGTCAGCCGCCACGCGCCGGACCGGGCGGCGGCCCGGCGCAGCGCGAGGATCTCGGCGTGCGCGGTCGGGTCGCCGGTGGCCTCGCGTTCGTTGTGCCCGGTCGCCAGCACGGTCGTCCCGTCCGGCGCCAGGACGACGGCCCCGACGGGGACGTCCCCGCCCGGGACCGCCCGGCGCGCCTCCTCCAGCGCGCGCCGCATCGCGTCCCGCCAGGGGGCGCGTACCGGATCGGGCGGGGAGGGCGGAAGGGGGGTGCTCACCCGGGGAACCTAGCGGAAGCCCGCCGGGCCCGGGCGCGGGGACCCGCCGTTCGGGGCGACGGCGGGGGCGGCGGGGACACCGCGGACCGTGGGCGCGTACCCCGGCGCCGGTGGGCCTTCGGGATATTCGGACGAGGTCCCCGGCGCGGCGACGGACGGCCGTCCCGCCCGGGGGCTCTCACCCGCGGTCGCGGTCCCGCCGTCCGGGCCGCGGAAGGGACCGCGCACGGCGGCGGGCCGCCGGCCCCGTACGCGTGCGTACGGGGCCGGCGGCCCGGGCTGCCTGCTGGAACGCACCCGACGCCGGCGGGCCCTCGGTGCGGGCGGCGGCGCGGTGCGGGTGGCTCAGCGGACGGTCTCCAGGATCTCGGCCGCGCCGAGCGACTCGGCGATCGCGCCGAGCGCCTCGCCCTCGTGCAGGGCCAGCAACTCGCGCTCGCCCAGCCCGAAGTCCGCGAGGATCTGGCGGTCGCCGACGGGGCTGTGCGACACGGCGTCGCCGCCCGCGCTCCCCGCCTCCTCCTCGTCGTCCTCGGAGTCCGCGGGCTCACCGTCCTCGGTGCCGTCCAGGTCGAGGGCGTCCAGGTCGGCGTCGTCGCCGCCCGGCTCCCGCCCCATCACCTCGTCCGTGAGCAGGATCTCGCCGTACGAACTGCGCGCGGCCGCGGCGGCGTCCGACACGTAGATACGGGGGTCCTCCTCGCCGTCCACGCGGACGACACCGAACCACGCGTCCTCCTGCTCGATGAGCAGCAGCACCGTGTCCTCGTCCGAGACTTCCCGGGCCAGGTCGGTCAGATCCGACAGGGTCTCCACATCGTCGAGCTCCGTGTCGCTCGCTTCCCACCCGTCTTCGGTGCGCGCGAGCAGTGCGGCGAAGTACACCGTGACTCTCCCACTGGTCATAGGCGTGCCGGTTGGGATTCCCCGGCGGAGGATGTGGGCGGGGAGTGCTGCTCTGGGCCCCGTCCACTCGGAATCGTGGCAGAAACAGAGCGCTCAGGGGACGTCTTCGGCGTGCTGTGTCTGCCTCTTTTGATCGCTGACAGCGGATCGTACGCGGCTGCCCGTGTCCCGCGGGCGCCTCCCGGGGGGTCCGACGGCGTGCAGGCGGTGCGGCGCGGGGCACGATGCCGGAGCGGGGGCGGGCGCGTCGCGGGCGGGTCGCGGGCCGCTCCCGGTGCCGTGGCCGCCCCCGCTCCGGCTCGGACGCGGGCGGGTGCGGGACCGGCTCGGCGACGGGCGTCCCCGAGCGGCGGGACCTCGCCCGCGGTGGCGCGTCGCCGGGGTTCCGCGGGGCGCGGGCGTGCGCCGCCGCGTGACCGGGTCTACCAGCGGAACGTCCGCATGCGCATCGCGTGGCGCAGCCGGGCCGTCTTGGCCCGGCGCGGCTGGACGCGGTCGCGCAGCGCGCGCGCCTCGGCCAGGTCGCGCAGGAACTGGGCCCGGCGCCTCCGGCGCTCGGCCTCGTTCTCCTGCCGCTCGGAGATCTGCTCTTCCGGGTTCCGCATGTGGCACACCACCCCAGGTCCGTGCATCCCACCTTCCCTCCGACGGCGGGTTTGATGCCGGTGAACGGGTGATGCGGGGGGTGGGGGTGTGCCGGGCGGGGAATCGGCGGGGCTCCGGGGCCCGGCTACTGTGGGGGACATGCGTCTCCACGTCGTCGACCACCCTCTGGTCGCCCATAAGCTCACCACCCTGCGCGACCGGCGCACCGACTCCGCGACCTTCCGGCGGCTCGCCGACGAGCTGGTCACCCTGCTCGCCTATGAGGCCACCCGCGACGTGCGGACGGAGCAGGTCGACATCACGACCCCGGTCTCCCCGACCACCGGCGTCAAGCTCTCCCACCCCCGTCCGCTCGTCGTGCCGATCCTGCGCGCGGGTCTCGGCATGCTCGACGGCATGGTCCGGCTGCTGCCGACCGCCGAGGTGGGTTTCCTGGGCATGGTGCGCGACGAGGAGACGCTGCAGGCGTCCACGTACGCGACCCGCATGCCGGACGACCTCTCCGGTCGTCAGGTGTACGTGCTGGACCCGATGCTGGCCACCGGCGGCACGCTCGTCGCGGCGATCCAGGAGCTGATCAAGCGCGGCGCGGACGACGTCACCGCCGTCGTCCTGCTGGCCGCGCCGGAGGGCGTCGAGGTGATGGAGCGCGACCTGGCCGGCACCCCGGTCACCGTCGTCACGGCCTCGGTCGACGAGCGGCTGAACGAGCAGGGCTACATCGTGCCGGGCCTCGGCGACGCGGGGGACCGGATGTACGGGGCCGCCGAGTAGCCGTCCGGCGCCTCGCGTGAGGGTCCGGCGGAACCGAGGTTCCACCGGACCCGGGGTGCCGTTCCGGCCCGCCCGCGGGGACCGGGGTCAGCAGCCCTTGCGTGCGGAGGGCGTCGGACGGGGCTGGGCCAGGACGGTCAGCGCCTTCTCGGCGTCCTCCTTCTTCGTCAGCTCCTTGAAACCGCTGCCGATGACGAGGTCGACGGTCGTCGCCTGCTTGCGGCCGTCGGTCTTCAGCCGGGCGCCGGAGAGCTGGGTGTTGAGGACGGGGAGTGCGGCCCGCTCGGCGTCCGCGGCGCCGAGCAGCAGTCCCGGCCCCTCCACCTTCTTGTCGTAGGCGGCCGTCGCGTTGCCGACCTCGCCGATCTTGAAGCCGCGTTTCCTCAGCTCGTCGGCCGTCCGTTTCGCGAGCCCGCTGCGGGGTGTCGCGTTGAGGACGTTCACGGTGATCTGGCCCGGCTTCGGAAGGGTGCCCGCGACCGCGGCCGCCACGGAGGGCGAGGCGCTCGGCGCCGGGGAGGCCTTGGACCCGCAGTCCGCCTTCGTGCCCGCGGCGGCGGCCTTGCCGCCCCCGGTGAAGACGTCGATGAGCTGCAGGGTCCCCCACCCGATCAGCCCGAGCGCGGTGACGGAGGCGACGACCAGCAGCGCGATTCGGCGCCGCCCACGGGGCCGGCGCATCCGCGGGTACTTGTCCCCCGTGATCCGGTACTGGCCACCCATGCCAGGGGGAGTGAGCATGCTCATGGGCGCAGCGTAGTGCGCCGGGGCGGCGATGCCTACTAAATGATCATTCACGGCGGCCGGATCAACCCATTGGGGTCAAGCCGTGGCCATTAGTCCAGTTCAAGGACGCGCGCGTGCAGCACCTGGCGCTGCTGGAGCGCGGCGCGGACGGCGCGGTGCAGGCCGTCCTCCAGGTACAGGTCCCCCTGCCACTTGACGACGTGGGCGAAGAGGTCGCCGTAGAAGGTGGAGTCCTCGGCGAGGAGGGTCTCCAGATCCAGCTGGCCCTTGGTCGTCACGAGCTGATCGAGGCGGACCGGGCGCGGCGCGACGTCCGCCCACTGCCGGGTGCTCTCCCGGCCGTGGTCGGGGTACGGCCGGGAGTTTCCGATGCGCTTGAAGATCACACGGAAAGCCTACCGGTCGAGACGTTCCGGGCGCAGCCGCGGCGACGGAGTGCCACGCCGGAAAAGGCGCCGCAAAGCAGCGCAAAACGGAAACGGGGCGCGCCGGCGCCGGTCGCGGCGACCCGGCTGCGGGCGCCGCGGTCCCTGATGGGCCCGCTCCCGCCGGACGTGCTCGACCGGGCCGTGCGGGAGTCGCCGCTGGACGGGCGCTGCGCCGAGGCGGTGGACCGGGAGCCGGCCTCCGAGAAGCTCACGGCGGCCCCGGCGGGCGGCGCGGCGGCCGGCCGGGTTCCCCCGGCCGGGACGGCCGGGACGACGGGGAACGCGTGCCGGCCGGAGGCCCGGACGGCGGCCGGGGAGGGGCCCGAGGGGAGCCGCCGTCGGTCGTCGAGCAGGTCGTGGGCAGCGGGACGTTGCGGTCGCTCGCACGGTCCGTGGGCGCCCGGATCGGGCGGGAGATCACCCGGCCCCCGTTCGGGACGGCGCGGCGCGGGCGTCAGGGCCGGGACGGGAAGGGTCCGCCGGAAGGCTCGCGGTCTCCGGTGCGCATCGCACGGCGGAGCGCCGCTCGTCTACGGGATGTCCTCGGGTGATCCGGCGACGCGGCGTGGTGCCGTGCCGGGCGCCGCGAGCCGGTGAACCCTTCCGGCCAGGGCGCCGGCCGGACGGCGGAGGCGGCCGTCCCGGGTGGGCCGGCCGCCGTTCCGCGTCAGCCGCGCGGGGTGTCCGGCGCAGTGTCGGGCCGCTGTCCGCCGGGGTCGGGGAGCGGCCGGAGCCCCTCCGCGCACCGGTGTCCGCGCCCCGGTCCGGGCGCGGTCCCGAGGAGCCCCGCGTGTCCCACTCCGCGCTCGCCCGCGGCGGCGCGGCGGGTGCGGGCGGCGCGGGGCGGGACTCATGAGCGTCATCTCCCCCGCCCGGGCGGGAGGCACCGGGACGGCCGCGAGATGCACCCGCTCGGCCCACATCTCACACGGACCCGGGGAGGGGCCGGGCCCCGGAGCGGATGCGCAGGGCGACGACGATCTCGGTGACGCCGACCGCGACCAGCCAGACACCGCCCACCACCGTCAGGACGGCCACGGACGCGAACGGCGACACGATCGGCACGCTCAGGACCCCGCGGCCTTCGCGGCCTTGGCGGCAGCCTTCATCTCCTGCTTGTGCGCCCGCACCTTCGCCAGCGACTCCGGCCCGGTGATGTCCGCGACGGAGCGGAAGGACCCGGTTTCGCCGTAGGCGCCCGCGGCCTCCCGCCATCCCGCCGGCCGTACGCCGAGCTGCTTGCCGAGCAGGGCCAGGAAGATCTGGGCCTTCTGGGCCCCGAAGCCGGGCAGGTCCTTGAGCCGGCGGAGCAGCTCCGCGCCGGTGCCGGCGTCCCGCCACACGGCGGCGGCGTCCCCGTCGTAGTGCTCCACGAGGTACTGGCACAGCTGGTGGATGCGCTTGCCCATGGAACCGGGGTACCGGTGCACGGCCGGCTTCTCGGAGAGCAGTTCGGCGAACCTCTCCGGGTCGTACGCGGCGATCTCGTGCGCGTCGAGATCGTCCGAGCCCATCCGCCGGGCGATCGTGTAGGGCCCCGCGAAGGCCCACTCCATCGGAACCTGCTGGTCGAGCAGCATGCCGACGAGCGCGGCGAGCGGGCTGCGGCCGAGGAGCTCGTCGGCCTCGGGCTGCTGGGCCAGGTGAAGGGTGACGTCCATGGACCGATGATCCCGCCTGCGTGTTCCGGCCGCTCGGTCACGGCCCCGGTCCGGTCGGCCGCGGCGGGCACGTACGATCGGCGGACAGCAGAGTTAGGTGAGCCTAGCCTTATATGAGGGGGGTGGATCGTGACCGCCGAGACCTACCGGGACGCCTGGGGCATCCCGCATCTGCGCGCCGGGAGCGCCGAGGAACTGGCGCGTGCCCAGGGGCGCGTGACGGCCCGGGACCGGGCCTGGCAGCTGGAGGTGGAGCGGCACCGGGCCCAGGGCACCTCGGCCGCGTTCCTCGGCCCGCAGGAGGTGGGCTGGGACCGGTTCGCCCGGCAGGCCCGGCTCGCCGACACCGCCCGCCGCTGCCTCGTGGCCCTCCGCGACCGGGACCCCGAGACCGCCGCCTGGCTCGCCGCCTACGTCGACGGCGTCAACGCCGGACTGCCCGAAGGAGCCCGGCGCGCTCCCGAGTTCGCCGCGACGGGACTCGTGCCGGGGTGCTGGGAGCCCTGGAGCCCCCTCGCCGTCTGGCTCGCCACACACATCCTGTTCGCCGGCTTCCCGGCGAAGATGTGGCGCGAGGAGGTGGCGCGCGGCCTCGGCGCGGACGCGGTCGGCCTGTTCGCCATGGACGGCCCCGGAACGGCCGGCAGCAACGGATGGCTGGTGAGCGGCGAGCGGACCACGACCGGACGGCCGATCGTCGCCGGCGACCCGCACCGCTTCATCGAGGACCCCGGCGTCTACCAGCAGATCCGCCTGTCCTGCCCGGAGTTCGACGTCGTCGGGATCGCCGTCCCCGGCATCCCGGGCATCGCCCACTTCGCCCACACCGGCACCGTCGCCTGGGCCATCACCAACGCCATGGCCGACTACCAGGACCTCTACCGGGAGCGGCTGCGGAGCGCCGCCGACGGGACCGCGGAGGCCCTCGACCCCGACGGGGTGTGGCGGCCCGCCGACCGGCACGTGGAGCACGTCGAGGTGGCCGGGGGCGCGCCCGTCGCGGTCGACGTGGTGGAGACCGCCCGCGGACCCGTGGTCGCCGGGGGCGTGGACGACGGGCAGGCCGTCAGCCTCCGCTACCCGCCGCGCGTCACCCGCGACCTCGGCTTCGGCGCGCTGCTGCCCCTGCTGCGGGCCCGCCGGGTCGCCGACGTGGACCGGGCGTTCGACCGCTGGGCCGAACCCGTGAACGTCGTACAGGCCGCCGACACCGAGGGCGGGCTGCTGCACCGCGTCGCGGGCCGGGTGCCGGTGCGCGCCGGGGACAACCGGGTGCGGATCGTGCCCGCCTGGGAGCCCGGCCACGAGTGGACCGGCTGGCACACCATGCCGCACGGCCCGATCGAGGACGGCCTCGCCGTGATGGCGAACCAGCGCGGTCCCGCCGCCCCGCTCGGCATCGAGTTCGCCCCGCCGCACCGCGCCGACCGCATCCGCCGGCTGCTCGACGACGGGCGCGCGCTCTCGGCCGCGGACATGCCGGCCGTGCACCGCGACACCCGTCTCGCCTCCGCCGCCGCCCTGCTCGACCGGCTGCCCGGCCTCCGCCTGTCCGGCCCCGCGACCGCACTGCGCGACCGCCTGCTGCGCTGGGACCGGCACATGGACGCCGACAGCGAGGAGGCCGCGGCGTACGCGCGGGTGCGGAGCGCGGTCGTGCGCCGGATCGCCGCTCACCCGGCCCTCGCCGTCCTGGCCGGACCGCCCGCCTGCCCCGACGTCTTCCGCCCCTGGCTGGCGCTCCTCCCGCGCGTCGGCCTCGCCCTGGAGAACCTGCTCGCCGCCCGGGAGCTGTACGGCATCGACCGCGACGCCGTCGTCCGGGAGGCCGTCGAGGAGGTGGCCGCCACCCCGTCCACCGGCTCCACCTGGGGCGACACCCACCGCCTCGCCCCCTGGCGGGCGCTCCCCGGCGCCCCCGGCGACGAACCGGCGCTCTCCGGGGACACCGACTGCGTGCTGAGCACCTCGTCGGTGCCCGGACTGACCGACCTCAGCGTGCGCGGACCCGCCGCCCGCTACGTCTGGGACCTCGCCGACCGGGACGCCAGCCGCTGGGTGGTGCCCTTCGGCGCGGACGGCGTGCCCGGCGCCCGCCACCACCGCGACCAACTCGCCCTCTGGCTCGCCGGGGAACTCGCCCCGGTGACCACCGACTGGGCGGCGCTGACCAAGGAGGAGAGCGATGCCGACCGCTGACGGCACGGGCACGAAGCGCGCCGCGGACCCCGCCCGCACACCGGACGCCCCCGCACCGGACTCCGCCCCGGTCCCGGGCACGACGCGGGCGGCGGACCCCGGGGCCCGACCGGACGCCCCCGCACCGGTACCGGGCGCGGCGGACCCCGGGGTCTCACCGGATGCCGCGGTCGCACCGGCCGGCGCGGAGCCGGCCCCGCGGCCCTACGCGGGCCACCGGGCCGCCGTGCACGAGGAGACCGTCGACGGGTTCGGCACCGTCCGGGTGCTGCCCGTCGACCCGCACGCCGACCTCGACGTCGTGCACGGCTGGGTCGCGGACGAGCACGCCGCGTACTGGGGCATGACCGGGTTCACCCGCCGGCAGGTCCTGGAGACCTTCCTGCACCTCGACTCGCTCGACACCCACCACGCCTTCCTCGCCGTGAAGGACGGGGTGCCGGCCGCGCTGTTCCAGACCTACGAGCCCGCCGCCGACCGCGTCGGCACCTGCTACGAGGTCGCACCCGGCGACATCGGCGTCCACCTGCTCATCGGCCCGCCGGCGACGGCCGACGGCGCGCGCACCGGCTGGTCCGCTTCGCTGCTGACCGTGTTCCTGGGGTACGCGCTGACCGGACTCGACCGGCGGCGCGCCGTCGTGGAACCCGACGTCCGCAACACCCGGGCCGTCGAACGGCTGCGCCGGCAGGGCTTCGAGCCCGCCGGCGACATCGTGCTCCCCGAGATCGACCTGCCCGAGGTCCACCTGCCCGAGAAGCACGCCCGGCTCGCCTTCCTGACCCGCGCGTCCTTCGAGACGAACCGCGCGAAGGCGCCGGCTGGGCCTCCGGGAGAGAATTCCGGCCAAGGTCGCGCCGCGATCCGGTGAGCGCGACGGCGACCGCGTCCGTACCTAACCGAGACCCTGCCCCCTGTGGATGACGGAGACGGCGAGTGAACGGACGCGGGCGGCGAAACCGGCGGCGCGGAGCACGGTTCCTGGCCCTGCTGGGCGGGGTGCTGACCCTGGTGCTGTTCGCGGGGGCGGGCGGCGCGTCCGCGCACGCCGCGCTGACCGGCGCCAACCCGCAGGAGGGCAGCGTGGCGGCGACGGCGCCGCGCGCCGTGACGCTGCGGTTCAGCGAGTCGGTCGCGCTGCTCGACGACTCCGTGCGCGTCCTCACCCCCGAGAACCGGCGCGTCCACACCGGAGCGCCGCGTCACGCGGACGGCCGGTCCGACACCGTCGCGGTGACCCTGCCGCGCGGCCTCGGGACCGGCACCTTCACCGTCGCCTGGCGGGTCGTCTCGGCCGACAGCCACCCCGTCTCGGGCGCCTACACCTTCTCCATCGGCAAGCCATCGGCGACCGCCGCGCCGCTGCCCACCGCCGACGACGGCGACCCCGCCGCCACCGCCCTCTACGACATCGCCCGCTACGTCGCGTACAGCGGACTCGCGCTGCTCATCGGGGCGGCGGTCTTCGTCCTCGGCTGCGGCTACCGCGGGTCCGTCCGCCGGCCGCTGCTCATCGGCTGGTGGACCCTCCTCGGCTCCACCCTCGCCCTGCTCCTGCTCCGCGGCCCCTACGAGCGCGGCACCGGATTGGCCGACGCCCTCGACCCCGCGGTCCTCGGCGACACCCTGACGAGCCGGTCCGGCATCGTGCTGGTGGTGCGTCTGGCGCTGCTCGCCGCCGCCCTCCTCGTCCCGGCGCGGGCCCCGATGCGGGAGGAGGGCCTGCCGGGCCGCGGCGTCCTCGCGCTCGGCGGACTGCTCGCCCTCGGTCTGGCGGTCACCTGGGCCGCCGGGGACCACGCGTCGGCCGGCATCCAGGTCCCGGTGGCGATGGTCTCCTCCGTGCTCCACCTGCTCGCCATGGCCGTCTGGCTCGGCGGGCTGGCCATGGTGCTGACCGCGCTCCACCGCCCGGACGAACCGGTCCCCGCGCCGGTCGTCGCCCGCTTCTCCCGGCTGGCCCTCGCCTCCGTCGCCGTCCTCGCCGTCACCGGCGTCTACCAGTCCTGGCGCGGCCTCGGCTCCTGGGACGCGCTCACCTCGACCGCGTACGGCCGTCTCCTGCTGCTCAAGACCGGCGCGGTGGTGGTGCTGCTGGCCGGCGCGGCCCTCTCCCGCCGGTGGACGGCACGGCTCGCGGCGCCGTCCACCGCGGAAGCGGTCCCCGCCCCGCGCGTCCCGGTGCCGGTGGTGGCGGGCGGCGGGCCCGCGCCGGCGGAGCCGCAGGCGGACGCCGGCGCCGGCGGGCGGGCGGAAAGCGGCGGGCGGACGGACGAAGGCGGCGCCGGGCGGGGGGACGACCGCGGCACCGGGCGGGAGGACGATCCGTCCGACACGGCGGACGACCCGGCCGGCGGGACGTCCGCGCGGACCGACACGGAAGGACACCGGGGGCTGCGCCGCTCGGTGCTCGCGGAGGTGACCGTCGGCATCCTGGTGCTGCTGATCACGACCATGCTGACGGGCACCCAGCCTGGCCGCACGGAGGAGGAGACCGCCGCGGCCACCGCGGCGGCCGACCGCCCCAACGCGCTGACGACGCTGGTCCCCTTCGACGTCGGCACGCCCGGCGGCCGCGGCAGGGTCCAGGTCGAGCTGACGCCGGGCCGGGTCGGCGAGAACGCCGTCCAGGCCCTGGTGTTCGGTCAGGACGGCGGCGTCACGACGGTCCCCGAGGTGCGCATCACCTTCACCCTGGAGTCCCGGAACGTCGGCCCGATCGACGCCGAGATCAGGGACAGGGGCGGCTACTGGACCGCCGACTTCGTCACCCTGCCGCTGCCCGGGCTGTGGACCATGAAGGTCACGGTCCGCACGACCGAGATCGACCAGGTCACGGTGGAGAAGAAGATCCGGGTCCTCTGAGGCGCCCGGACCCGGTTTCCCCCGCCGGCTCCTTCGGCGTCGCCCGGCACGGGAGCGGCGAGGACTCCCGCGCGGGCGGGCGGGTCCGCGGCGTGGGCCGCGCCGGTCCGAGGGCCACGCCGCTCGGCGCTCCCTCGCGGGGCGGGACGGCGGGGGTCCGCCACGGAGGGCTCGACGCGCACCGTTCCCCCGGCGGTTTCGGCGACGGGGGTGCGGCCCGCCGCACGCAGCGGCGGGACGACGACGAAGGGCCCCTGTTTCCAGGGGGCCCTTCGGCATGCCAGGTTCCGAGGAGTGTGGGGGAGCCGGCGATCGCTGCCGGCCGACCGGCTATGGGAAGCAGGCGGCACGCGGCGCGCATACCGCAGTATGCTTGCGTCTATGGCTGACACACACGCATCACCGTGACGCTCCCCACCGAGCAGGTGGCGGAGCTGAAGAAGATCACGGACAACGTCTCCGGCTACGTGGCCGAAGCGGTTGCCAGGCAGATCCGGCACCAGCTCCTCGGGGACGACCTGCGCAGCCACGCAGACGAGCACGGGGCCTTCAGTGAGGAGGAGTTGGCCGAGGCGCGGGCGCGGATCTTCGGTACGACGTCGGCTGCCGGCGGCGCGAGCGCCGCGTGAGCGGGCACATCGAGACCGTCGTCCTGGACAGCGAGGGGCTGTCGGCCTGGGTGGCACAGGACCGCAAGGTTCTGGCGATGTTCCAGGTGTTCCACGACATGGGAGCGGACCTTGTTGTCAGCGCCAACACGGTCGTGGAGGTGAGTCACGCAACGGTGAACCTGCCTCGACTGCAATGGGCACTCTCCCGGGTCAAGGTGGAGCCGATCACGGAGGCAGCGGCCAAGGCGGCGGCCCAACTGCTCAAGGGTGCCGGTCTGCACGGACACAAGTACGCGATCGATGCCACTGTCGCGGAAGCGGCCTTGCGTCAGCCTGGCCCGGTCGTCATCCTCACGTCGGATGTCGATGACATGGCCCGGCTGTGCGGCGGCAAGCTCCGGATGATCGGGCTGTGACCGCGACATGTCCCGGGAGCATGGACAGATGCGCGTGGATCCCCCCGAGACCGGAGTCACCGCCAGCCAACCCGCGACGGGCGAACGAGGCATCGACGGATGCGGGGGCACGACTGCGTCCAGCGTCGAAGCTCGTCAGGGTGCGACGTCGGTTGGTGGCCGGTGGCCAACGTGACGTGTCCCGTCGGATGGCGTGGTTCCCCGCAGTCTGCGCCGGTCGCCCGTAGAACGTGAGCGTGCACGTCTCCCGCTTGAGGCAATGACCCGAACGTCGCCTGCAGACGCGACCAAAACCGCGAACAACACGTGGTCATGGGCCGGATCACGGGGTGGGAGCCGGGCGGCGCCGCCCGGATGCGGGCGCGGTACCTGCACGTGCCGGACGCGATGCTCAAGGACGTGGCCCGGAAAATCGCCGAAGCGATCTGGGGAGCCCCGGAGACACCCGCTGTGGACAAATACCAGGACAACGGGGTCTGAGGACAACGACGAAGGGCCCCCTGTTTCCAGGGGGCCCTTCGACATCGTGCCCGGTGAGGCACTGGCGGAGGATACGAGATTCGAACTCGTGAGGGGTTGCCCCCAACACGCTTTCCAACTGTGTTGGTGGGGTGCGGGGCGGTGTACACGGGCGTTCACCTGCGTCCATCGGCGCCTGGGCTGCCGGTGGTCCTCAGGCCCCGGTCCTGTCTGAACGTCCGTGAATGGTGCTGAATGAGACGGAAACTGAGACGGCCGCACACGGTTCTAGGCAGCTTCCCAACTGAAGCGGCCCTCCAAGCGGTCGGGGCTGAGGTAGGCGAATCCGCTGCCGTACGCGAAGTTCAGAAAGTACGGTCCGTCGTCCTCCATCCCACCGAGGCAGAAGAAGAAGCGCCACGGTGCCTCCACTGCGGCCCAGTCCGGATAGGCAGGCTTGCCTCCCAGGTAGTCCCGGACATCGACCGTGCCGTCCTCTTCCAGGCTGCGCTCCACCGCCTCCGGGACGGCTGTGGTCCGGATCTGGAACTGGACGGACACCTGCTCCTCGTCGGGGCCGAACCGCCACAGGGAACGCCCCTTCGTCCCGGCCGGCCCGATGGCGGCGAACTCGGGAACCCGGCCACCGGGCTGGATGAGCAGGACAGCCTCGCCGTCTTCCGGGTCCGCCCCACCAGTCTCGTAGTCGTCATAGGACAGGAAGAGGTACGCCATGCGCCGCTCCTCGCCCGGTTCCATGGGGACGGGAAACTGTCCGATGAAGTCCAGGGGCTCCGCGGTGTGGGGGTGCACCGGCCAGCAAGGCTCATCCAGCCACACGGGCTCACCACCCAGTTTGGCGACGGGCTCGGTGATGGGCTCCTCGACAGGCTGGAACGTCATCTCCAAGCGAGGGTGGTACCCGGCGTCGTACGGGCCTTCGGCCTCCTCGTCCGGGCGTGGCAGCAGCATGCCCGGACTGTAGCCGTCGGCTTCGACAAACCGGCTCGGCAGCCCCACCCGCAGTCGAGGCCACTCAGGCTTGGAAGCTGCGGGCCAAAGGTAGGTGTCTGGCCAGAGAACCGTAAGTTCACGTCCAGGCGGCAGCCTTCTGATCCGTAGCTCTATGCAGGTCGGTCGCGAACGGTCGTACCGGTCGTGGCGCGACCTTTCGAGGGCACTGCCGAGTGCGCGCGGTTGCTGTGGTTGCTGTACTCCGCTGCTGTAACGCGCTACAGCTTGATCAGGCTTGGGCGAGCATCCGTACGCCCGTACGCCAGGATGCGCGGCAGAACCTCGCGCATACGCGCCACGTCCGCTGTCGGCGCCCGAAGCAAGGCCTCCACGACGGGATCGGCCAAGCCAAGGGCATCCAAGGACGAGGGGTCCAAGGTCACCCGCAGCACATCGCCGTCCAGTTCCACTTCCCGCACACAGCCATAGGCGGTGCCCTGGTCGGGTGTAACGAGACAGTGTGTGTCCGTGCCGAGGCTTACTTCCTGCGCGTCGGGCTCGTCGAAGTCGCACATGAACAACAGGGAAAAGGCCTCCTCGGCGTCCGACTCGGCCACCCCGGCCATCATGCAGTCATCCTGGTCCGGATCGTCGAGCCCGCATGCGAACTGCGCCGTGAATCTGTACGTCATACGGGTGTTCTAGCACTTGGGGCTGACAGCCGGGCTCGCATCGCTCGGCCGGCCGACCGCGCCTCGGGTGCACCCCAGCAAGATGCGCCACCCATCTGGTCCGACACTTGAACCTGTGGCCTCATCCTTATCAGGTCGACACGGGGTGGTAATGGCGTCGGCCGACAGCCTGAAACCCTCGACCGATGATCCGCCGGGGTCCAGAGCTGACCGCCGGAGTCCGCGCCTGTTGGTGTCAGGCATTGGTGTCAGACGCTGGAGGCCCCTCGGTCGCCAACTGAGCCGCCAGGGCGTTGAAGGCCGTCACGTACCTGTTCGCTGCGCGCAGGGATGTCGGGTCGGGCTTGACAGTGAAGGACTGCACGGCTCCGTTGCCGAATCGGATGTTGATTGCGGCAGCGCCCTTATTCTTCCGGCCTGCGGCGATCGCAGCCGTACCCATGGTGGTAGCACCTGCGATGAGTCGTGTTGCGGTCCATGCCTTATGGGCATCGGCATCGAAGAATTCAGCGCTGCCGCCCTGTATCGGGCCCAAGGGAGTCATGCCCTGGCGGGAACGGGGCCAGAGGTGCAGCAAGGCCGCTTGATTCAGTTCCTTCTCGGCGAGGTGGGCCGCCCGCCACGTCTTCAGTGCGGCTTCCTCGCTGTGCTGCACTTCGCGTCGGGCGGCACGAGCGGCTGCCTTATCTGGGTTGCGCTTGAACATTTCCCCTCGTCCTTGTCTGGATGATCGGCCTGCATGCGGCCGTGAGGGGCGATCTGGGTGGATCGTCATCTTCTATCTGCCAGTCTAGGGGCGCGGGCGGTCGGTGTCTTGACGTGCTGTCTCACGCCAGACGGACAGACACAACCGTCACCACCAATTACCCCGCTCCCATCCCGTCCGTCGTCGACCCACACACCGTGGAGCGGGCGTGGTTCAGGGCGTCAAGGTGGAGCGCGCCACTGTACGAACGACCTTGACGCCCTGGGCCTCGTCCGCTCGGCTCTGCCTGGGTCGGCGGTGGACGGGATGGGAGCTCCCCACGCACGCCCCTACGGCCCCGCGGTCGGGAACGGCGCCCCCTCCATCCCGGTGCCGGCCGATCCCCCGCCGGAGGCACTGTCTTGACCGCGGGTCGCTCTATGCGGTGATCACCTCATGGCCACCGGCCCTATCCACATGTCGGCGCGCGTCGGCGCAGCGCGGGCGGAGCGGGCCGAAGGCAGGAGCGGCGCCCGCAGCGGAGCCGGGAGCGCGCCCGGCAGAGCGGAGCGCAGCCGGGGCTTGAGGAGGAGGACATCGAGCCGTTCACGATCGAGGAGGTGCAGAGCCTGCTCGTCGAGGCGGCCAAGCTCCGCAACAGCGCGCGCTGGGTGGTCGCCCTGGCGCTCGGGCTTCGGCAGGGGGAAGCGCTCGGGCTGCACTGGGAGGACGTCGACCTCGACGCGGGATACGTCCGCATCCGGAAGAACAGACTTCGACCCAAGTACGCGCATGGCTGTGGGGACGATCCATGCGGCCGGAAGGCCGGCTACTGCCCGACGCGGGAGCAGACCCGGCGTGAGCACAAGTCCACGAAGTCGCGGGCAGGACGCCGGACGATCGGTCTGCCAGATCCGCTGATCAAGATTCTCCGGCAGCACCAGGAGGTCCAGGAGCGCGAGCGGATCGCGGCCGTTGCGGACTGGGAGGGCAAGGGGTACGTCTTCGCCTCGCCGATCGGTGGGCCGCTGAGCCCGAACACGGACTTCCACGTCTGGAAGCGGCTTCTTGGGGATGCGGGCGTTCGGGACGGGCGGCTGCACGATGCTCGCCACACTGCGGCGACCGTGCTCCTGATTCTCGGCGTCCCGGACGTCGTGGTCGACGCGATCATGGGATGGGAGCCCGGGGGAGCGGCCCGGATGCGCGCTCGGTACATGCACGTCACGGGACCGATGCTCCGGCAGGTCGCGCAGCAGGTCGGGCAAGCGCTGTGGGAGCTGCCCGGAGCCCAGGAAAAATCCAACTGAGACGAAAACTGAGACGGACAACGACGAAGGGCCCCGCTGCAAGCAGCGGGGCCCTTCGACATCGTGCCCGGTGAGGCACTGGCGGAGGATACGAGATTCGAACTCGTGAGGGGTTGCCCCCAACACGCTTTCCAAGCGTGCGCCCTAGGCCTCTAGGCGAATCCTCCGCGGCAAACAATACAAGACGTTGAGGAGTGCTCGCGAACTCGTTCCCGCCCGCGGGATCCTGTACCCTGTGTGGAGCCCCTCACGTGGCGCTATCTGACTGAACTCCCCCAGGGCCGGAAGGCAGCAAGGGTAGGTTGGCTCTGGCGGGTGCGTGGGGGGCGCTTGCGTTCCCGGACCGGGTGTCGCCGCCCCGCTCCCGTGCTCCCCGGTTCACCGCACCTCCCGGGTTCACCGGCATCTCCCCGGTTCACCAGCATCTCCCCGGTTCACCCGTGCCTCCCGGGTTCACCGGCATCTCCCCGGTTCACCCGCGCCTCCCAGGTTCACCGGCAACCGGCATCTCCCCGGCTCACCCGTGCCTCCCAGGTTCACCGGCATCTCCCCGGTTCGCCCGCCGCCCGCGGCGTGCCGGGGCGAGAGGGGCGGCGGGGGCCGCTCCGCCCCGTCGCGCCCCGAGGGCGGGGACCGAGTCCGGGGTCACGTCGGGGAAGGCCCGCGGACGGTCCTGCTTGTCAGCGGGCGCCTATAACCTCGTAGGCGTGTCGTCTCTCGCGCTGTACCGCCGCTATCGCCCGGAGTCGTTCGCCGAGGTCATCGGGCAGGAACATGTCACCGACCCGTTGCAGCAGGCGCTGCGGAACAACCGGGTCAATCACGCGTACCTGTTCAGCGGTCCGCGCGGATGCGGCAAGACGACCAGCGCGCGCATCCTGGCCCGCTGCCTGAACTGCGAGCAGGGCCCGACCCCGGCACCGTGCGGGGAGTGCCGCTCCTGCCGCGACCTCGCACGCAACGGACCCGGCTCGATCGACGTCATCGAGATCGACGCGGCCTCGCACGGCGGTGTGGACGACGCCCGCGACCTGCGAGAGAAGGCGTTCTTCGGTCCCGCGAGCAGCCGGTACAAGATCTACATCATCGACGAGGCCCACATGGTCACGTCGGCCGGCTTCAACGCGCTGCTGAAGGTCGTCGAGGAACCCCCGGAGCACCTCAAGTTCATCTTCGCCACGACCGAGCCCGAGAAGGTCATCGGGACGATCCGGTCGCGGACCCACCACTACCCCTTCCGGCTCGTGCCCCCCGGCACCCTGCGGGACTACCTGGGCCAGGTCTGCGGGCAGGAGGGCATCCCCGTCGAGGACGGCGTGCTGCCCCTGGTCGTCCGGGCCGGCGCCGGGTCGGTGCGGGACTCCATGTCCGTGATGGACCAGCTGCTGGCCGGCGCCGCCGACGACGGTGTGACGTACGCCATGGCGACGTCGCTCCTCGGGTACACGGACGGCTCGCTGCTGGACTCCGTGGTCGAGGCGTTCGCGGCGGGGGACGGCGCCGCCGCCTTCGAGGTGGTGGACCGCGTCATCGAGGGCGGCAACGACCCGCGGCGGTTCGTCGCCGACCTGCTGGAGCGGCTGCGGGACCTGGTGATCCTCGCGGCGGTGCCGGACGCCGCGGAGAAGGGCCTCATCGACGCCCCGCTCGACGTCGTGGAGCGGATGCAGGCCCAGGCGGGAGTCTTCGGCGCCGCCGAGCTGAGCCGCGCCGCCGACCTCGTGAACGACGGGCTGACGGAGATGCGCGGCGCCACCTCGCCCCGCCTCCAGCTCGAACTGATCTGCGCGCGCGTCCTGCTCCCCGCCGCCTACGGCGACGAGCGGTCCGTCATGGCCCGGCTCGACCGCATCGAGCGCGGGGTGAACTTCTCCGGGGGCGCGACCGCCCCCGCCATGGGGTACGTCCCCGGTCCCGAGGCGCACGGCCCGGCGGCGCACCAGGCCGGGCCGGCCGAGGCCGCCGGACCGGCCGTTCCGGCGGGCGGCGGTCTCGCGGCGGCCCGCGCCGCGGCGCGCGGCGCCGGGGGCGGACCCGGCTCGGGCGGAGCAGCGCCGGCGGGCGCCGGCACGGGAGCCGGACCGGCCTCCGCGCCCCCGCCCGAGAGCGCGCCGACCGGCCCCCCGACGCCGGCCCCCGCGCCCGTCCCGCAGCCTGCCCCCGCCCCGCCCGAGCAGGCTCCGGCCGCTCCCGCCGCCGGAGCCGCTCCGGGTGCCTGGCCCACCGCGGCGCCCGCCGGCAGCGGCAGGCGGCCCGGCGGCTGGCCCACCGCGGCCCCGGCGGGCGGCGGGCGCCCGCCGCAGCAGGCGCAGACCCCCGCCGGGCCTCCCGCCCCTCAGCAGCCCGCCGCCACGGCGCCCGCGCAGGCGCCGGCCCCGGGCGGCCCCGACCCCCGCACGCTCTGGCCGAACATCCTGGAGGCGGTGAAGAACCGCCGCCGCTTCACCTGGATCCTGCTCAGCCAGAACGCACAGATCACCGGCTTCGACGGCTCGACCCTCCAAATCGGCTTCGTGAACGCGGGAGCGCGCGACAACTTCGCGAGCAGCGGCAGCGAGGACGTGCTGCGCCAGGCGCTGTCGGAGCAGTTCAACGTGCAGTGGAAGGTCGAGGCGGTCGTGGACGCCGCCGGCGGCGCCGCCCCGGCGGCCCCGCCGGCCGGAGGCGGCTACGGCGGAGGCGGCTACGGCGGCGGAGGCGGCCAGGGTGCGGCGGGCCACGGGGCGCCGGCGTCGGGCCGGCGCCCCGCTCCCCAGCCGTCGGCACCGGCACCGCCGTCGCCCGCCCCGCAGAGCGGACCGCCCGCCGGGCACGCGCCGGGCGGGGGCTCGTCCGCGCCGACGCCCCCGCCGGCCCCCGAACCCCCTCCGGTCTCCCCCGAGGACGACATCCCGGAGGACGACGACCCCGACCTGGACGAGTCAGCCCTCTCGGGCCACGACCTGATCGTCCGCGAACTGGGCGCCACGGTCATGGAGGAGTTCTCCAACGAGTGAGCGCCGGGCCGGTCCGCCGGCTCACGGCCCGCCCGCCGGGGCGGCGGGGCTCCCGCGCGCGACGACGCCCGGACGGCCGCCGCGTCGGGTCGGTCGGCCCCACGTCCGGTCGGTCGGCCCCCACGTCCGGTCGTGCCGGCCGGGTTCGTCGGGCCGTCCGGTCGGCCGCCGCCTCCGTCCACGCGGGGTGCCCTCCGCCCGCTCGGTTCCGCCGGTCCGATCGGGCGGCCGGCCAGCTCACCTGTGTCTCCCGCTCCCGGCTTCTCGGCTGCCCGTGCCGGTGCCCAGGCACGCCCCGCGCCGGTGCCCCGGCGCCTCGTCTCCCTCCGCCTCGGGCCCCTTCCGCTCGGAGGATCGCACCAACCCCGCGGGCGGGCGTCTTCGGAAGCCCGCACAAGGGCAGCCTCGGGCGGCGGCTAGGCTGACCCCGTGAAGGTCCTTGTCATCGGTGGCGGCGCCCGCGAACACGCCCTGTGCCGCTCCCTGTCCCTCGACCCCGGCGTCACCGCCCTCCACTGCGCTCCCGGCAACGCGGGGATCGCGGAGCTGGCGGAGCTGCACGCGGTCGACGCCCTCGACGGCGCCGCCGTGGCCGCACTGGCCGCGGAACTCGGCGCCGGACTGGTGATCGTGGGTCCGGAGGCCCCGCTGGTCGCCGGTGTCGCCGACGCCGTGCGCGCGGCGGGCATCCCCTGCTTCGGCCCGTCCCGGGAGGCCGCGCGGCTGGAGGGCTCCAAGGCCTTCGCCAAGGACGTGATGGCGGGTGCCGGCGTCCCCACGGCGCGCTCCTACGTCTGCACGACCCCCGAGGAGGCCGAGGAGGCGCTCGACGCCTTCGGCGCTCCGTACGTCGTCAAGGACGACGGACTCGCGGCGGGCAAGGGCGTCGTCGTGACCGACGACCTCGACGCGGCCCGCGCGCACGCGGCGGCCTGCGACCGCGTGGTTGTCGAGGAGTTCCTCGACGGGCCCGAGGTGTCCCTCTTCGCGATCACCGACGGCACCACCGTCGTCCCGCTCCAGCCCGCCCAGGACTTCAAGCGGGCGCTGGACGGCGACGAGGGCCCCAATACCGGCGGCATGGGCGCGTACTCTCCGCTGCCCTGGGCGGACCCGAAGCTGGTGGACGAGGTCATGGACACCGTCCTCCAGCCGACCGTCGACGAGCTGCGCCGCCGCGGCACCCCGTTCTCCGGTCTCCTCTACGCGGGCCTGGCGATCACGCGTCGCGGCGTACGCGTCATCGAGTTCAACGCCCGCTTCGGCGACCCCGAGACGCAGGTCGTCCTCGCCCGGCTCAAGACCCCGCTCTCCGGTGTCCTGCTGGCCTCCGCGACCGGCACTCTCGCCGATCTGGAACCGCTGCGCTGGAGCGACGACGCCGCCGTCACCGTGGTCGTGGCCTCGCACAACTATCCGGACACCCCGCGCACGGGAGATCCGATCACCGGCCTGGAGGCGGTGGCCGCCCAGGACGCCCCTCACGCGTACGTCCTGCACGCCGGCACCCGGCACGACGGTGACACGGTGGTCAGCGCCGGCGGGCGGGTGCTCTCGGTCACGGCGACCGGTTCCGGCCTCGCCGAGGCCCGCGAGCGCGCCTACGCGGCGGTCGCCCGCATCGGTCTCGACGGCTCGCAGCACCGCACGGACATCGCGGCGAAGGCGGCGGCCGAGGCATAGCCCCCGGCCCCGTACGGCGAGAGCGGGCCCCGGACCCCAGGCGGTGGAGTCCGGGGCTCCGTCGTGTCCGGATCCCGCCCCCTCCACCTGGCTGTTTCCGCACGGAAACCGGGGGCCTGATCATCGCCGACTGTCATCCACCTCTCCCCAGAGCCATTCCATCGGGTGACCGATGGCCTATCCGGCTGACTGGGGCCGGGCCCCCAACTAGGGTGCGGCGAAAGCATTCCGGCACTTGGCCCACCGGCATTGCGATGTCGGCGGCGAGTGCCACAGTGGGGGAGTGACCAACGCCAGGACAGCCGTCGGCACCGGCCGCGTGAAGGCCGGGGACCGGCGGACAGTAGGGGGTGACGTCCGGTCGTGACCGGTATGGGTGTGGAGGTGGGCGCGCAGGCCGCGCGCTCCCGGGCTCTCGCCGTGCTGCGCATCCGCAGCCGGGCGGTGGCCGTCGCCCTGCTGCCCGCGGCCCTCGCCGTCGTGCTGCTCGTCGGTGGCGCCACCGGCCACATCGCCGGCGGGCCGTGGGGGACCGTCCGCCGGGTCGTGACGGTCGTCGCCGCCGTCGTGCTGCTCGCCGCGGCGGGTGTGGCGCTGGTGATCACCCGGGCGCGGCCCGCGATGAGCCCGACGGTCCCGGTGTCCGAGGCGTCGGCCCCCGATCTGTACCGCATGGTCCGCGACCTGGCCGACCGCCTCGACGTCCCCGCACCGTCCGCGATAGCCCTGACGCCCGACTGCGACAGCTGGCTGGAGGACCGCACCCACCGGGCGCACCGCCGCTTCGCACCGGGCGCCGCTCGGACGGACGGCCCGGAATCCGGGGGAACCGCCGGTCCGGGCACCGGCCGATCCGGGGCGGCGGACGGCGGGCGGCGCGCACCGGCCGCTCCCGTCCTCGTCATCGGCTCTCCGTTCCTGTGGTGGATGCGCGTCGGCGAACTGCGCGCGGTCCTCGCCCCGGTCGTCGCCGGTACGGGCCCCTCGGCCCACCCGGACATAGCCGCGGCCCGCCGCTTCGTCCGCGGGCTGGACGCGGCCGTGGCCGTGACCTCCGCGTCGGGCCGGGGCCCGCTGGCCCGTGCGGTCCCGGCCGCGGTGGGCTGGGTGACGCGCCTGCTGCTGCGCGGCTGCCGGGTCCACGCCGCCGAGATGGAGCGGGGTGTCGCCGCCGCGGCGGCCGAACGGGCACAGGCGGTGGACTACGGCGTGCGGATCGTCGCGCAGGAACAGGTCGGCCTCGCCTACGCGGGCTGGGACCGCCTGCTGACCCGGGTCGCGCTGCCCGCCTGGCGGATGGGGCGCTGGCCCTCCCGCCTGGACGTGGGCGTGGTCGCCGCGCTGACCGAGCTGTCCCGCCGCGACCGGCTGGCCGAGGGGTTCACCTCCCGGCTCGGGGAGCGGCCCGCGTGCGACCTGCTGGAGGAGCCCGGCGCGGTCGACGAGGCCACCTCGCTGCTCGCCGCCCGGCTTTTCCACGGCGGTCCTGCCGAGGTCGGCCCGGACTGGGCGCCCGTGGACTGGCAGGACTATCCGGACGAGGTCGTCGACCGCACCTGGCGTACCGACGCGGCGCGGCTGCACCGGGTGCTGGACGCGCTCGGAGTCCGGCACCCCGCCGGTCCCGGCCTGCCCGAGGCGGGCGGCCCGACGCTGGCGCGAGTGCTGGACCACCTGACCACGTCGCCACCACCGCAGGAGCGGCCGACACCGGAGCCCGCGCCGGAGACCGCCGCCGGGTCGCCCCGGCCGGAGGAGCACGACGCGATCACCACCGCCGGCGGCATCACACCCGGCGCCACCGGCGGCACCGCCCCGGATGCCGACGACACGGTCGCCATCGCCGACACGGCCGGCGGAAGCGCCCCGGACCTCGGGGGCACCGCCGCCCCCGACACGGTTCCGGACACCGGCGACGGAAACGCCCCGGACGCCGGGGGCACCGCCGCTCCCGACACCGCTCCGGACACCGGCGACGGCGCCGTCACCGCTGTCGGTCGCGAGGAAGCGGGCGGGTTCGGCGCCGACGGGGACGGCCTCGCGCCGACCGCGGCCGTCCCGGAGAGCGAGACCGAGGACGACGACCCGGATCTCGCCGTCGGGAACGAACGGACGGCGGCTCTCGCGGCCGGGCTCACCGCCGAGGTGGCCCGCGAGGAGGCCGCGGCTCCGGCGCCGACCGGCGGAGCGGCGGAGCAGCAGGGGCCCGACCACGTCCTCTGGGACGACGGGACCCTGCCCCTGTTCCCGCTCCAGCCGCCCCGCAGCGGCCGTGATCTGCTCGCCGATCACGTCACCGCGATGGTCTGCTGTGCCGCGATGGACACCGCGGGGGCGACCCCGGGGCTCGACTGGCTGGACGGTCCGTCCCTGCTCGTCGCCGGCGAGCGGGCCGCCGATCTCGGGCCCCGCGTCCTCACTCTCGTGGAGACCGGCGACCCCGGCCCGCTGCGGGAGTGGCTCCGCCGGCTCGGCGTCCGCCCGGAGAAGCCGGTCAGGCTGGTCTGACCCGGGCCGGCCGACCCGAGCGGCTGCGAGCTGCCCCGGTTGGGCCGGCGTCGGGCGGACCGTGTCGGGCGGGACCGGGCGGCGGGGGGTGGGCGGCCTGCGGCACGTGCTTCGGCAAGGCCCGCCCGCGACGGCCCGTACATCCGGTTCGTCCGGTCCTGCGCGGTGCTTCGCCGGTCGTTCGGCCGCACACTGTTCGCAGCCGCCGGTGACCGGGTCGGAGCGGTCCGTTCCCCTCACGCCAATTCGCGACGAACGGTGACGGGGTGCGTGCGTAATGTGATGTGCTGGGACCGATCGCGCGCGAGCGCGCGGGCTTGCCGCACGACGGGGGCACGAGGGAGGGGACCGGCATGGGGTCGGAGCAGATCCGCCGCTGGGAGTCGGGCGCACTCGCACACGCCGTCACGGACCCCTTCGGCCAGGGCCCGGTCCCCTGGCTCCGCGGCAGCGAGACGTACTTCGACGACACCGGCCATGTCGTTCCCTGGTACCTGGACACCGACACCGCCCCCGCCCCGCTTCCCGGCACCGCCGGGTCGCGCATCCCGGCGCCGCGCGCCACCTCGGGGAACCGGGCGACGCGCTCCGGTCCCGGCGGCCCGCGTTCGGCGGACGACGTGCACCGGCAGATCAAGGGGTTCACCAGCACCGGTGCCGCCGCCCCGGGCGAGTCCATCGACTTCCACGTCACCGTCGACCCACCACAGGAATTCGCCGTCGACATCTACCGCATCGGGCACTACGGAGGCGACGGCGCCAGCAAGATCACCACGAGCCCGCGGCTGTCCGGCATCGTGCAGCCCGCCCCGCTCGCCGCCGACCGCACGGTCTCCTGCCACCACTGGTGGCTGTCCTGGCGCCTGCAGATCCCCTCCTACTGGAGCGTGGGCGCGTACGTCGCCGTCCTCACCACGGCCGACGGCTACCGCTCCCACGTCCCCTTCACCGTCCGCGACGACCGCACGGCCGACCTGCTCCTGCTGCTCCCGGACATCACGTGGCAGGCGTACAACCTGTACCCCGAGGACGGCCGCACCGGGGCGAGCCTCTACCACGCCTGGGACGCGAACGGCCGGCTGCTCGGCGAGGCCGACGCGGCGACGACGGTCTCCTTCGACCGCCCCTACGCCGGCGCGGGCCTGCCCCTCCACGTCGGCCACGCCTACGACTTCATCCGCTGGGCCGAGCGCTACGGCTACGACCTCGCCTACGCGGACGCCCGCGACCTGCACGCCGGCCGTGTCGACCCGACCCGCTACCGGGGCCTGGTCTTCCCGGGCCACGACGAGTACTGGTCGCAGCAGATGCGCCGCACCGCGGAGCGCGCCCGCGAGCACGGCACCTCGCTGGTGTTCCTCTCCGCCAACACCATGTACTGGCAGGTCGAGTTGGGGCCGTCCCCGTCGGGTGTCCCGGACCGGCTGCTGACCTGCCGCAAGCGTCGCGGTCCGGGCAGGCCCGCCTTGTGGCGCGAGATCGACCGCCCGGAACAGCAGCTCATCGGCATCCAGTACGCGGGCCGGGTCCCCGAACCGCGGCCCCTCGTCGTGCGCAACGCCGACCACTGGCTGTGGGAGGCCACCGGCGCGCACGAGGGCGACGAGGTGGACGGCATGGTCGCCGGTGAGGCGGACCGTTACTTCCCGCGCACCCCCCTGCCCGAGCACCAGGCCCGCATCCTGCTCGCCCACTCCCCGTATCCGGACGGTGAGGGTGTCTCCCGGCACCAGGAGACCTCGCTCTACCGGGCTCCGTCCGGCGCGCTCGTCTTCGCGTCCGGGACGTTCGCGTGGTCGCCGGCGCTCGACCGGCCCGGGCACGTGGACGCCCGCATCCAGCGGGCGACCGCCAACCTCCTCGACCGCATCTGCAAACACGACTGAGGCCGGCCCGCCCGTCCACGCCGCCGGACCCGCGGTCCGAGGGCGTCGGCATCCCGGTCGCGGCGCGCCCCCGGTCCGCCGCCGCCCGTCCCATACGGGAGAATCGAGCCACTTGGACAGAACCACGGGGAGGAACCGTGTCCGGATTCGTCGAAAAGCCCGAGCCGCAGCAGGTGCCGGGTCTGGTGCATCTGCACACCGGCAAGGTGCGCGACCTGTACCGGAACGAGGCGGGCGACCTCGTGATGGTGGCCAGCGACCGCATCTCCGCCTACGACTGGGTTCTCCCCACCGAGATCCCCGACAAGGGCCGTACGCTCACCCAGCTCTCGCTGTGGTGGTTCGACCAGCTCGCCGAGCTGGCGCCGAACCACGTGCTGAGCACCGAGCTCCCGCCCGGTGCCCCCGCCGACTGGGCGGGCCGCACCCTGATCTGCAAGTCCCTGCGCATGGCGCCGGTGGAGTGCGTGGCCCGCGGCTACCTGACCGGCTCGGGCCTCGTGGAGTACAACGCCTCCCGCACCGTCTGCGGTCTCGCCCTCCCCGAGGGCCTCGTCGACGGTTCGGAACTGCCCTCGCCGATCTTCACCCCCGCCACCAAGGCCGCCGTGGGCGAGCACGACGAGAACGTGTCCTACGAGGAGGTGGCCCGTCAGGTCGGCGCCGACAGCGCGGCCGAGCTGCGGCAGGCGACCCTCGCCGTCTACGGCCGGGCCCGTGACATCGCCCGCGAGCGGGGGATCATCCTCGCGGACACGAAGTTCGAGTTCGGGTACGACGGCGACACGCTCGTGCTCGCCGACGAGGTGCTGACGCCGGACTCGTCCCGCTTCTGGCCGGCCGACGCCTGGGAACCGGGCCGCGCCCAGCCGTCCTTCGACAAGCAGTACGTGCGCGACTGGCTCACCTCCGCGGAGTCCGGCTGGGACCGCAAGAGCGAGCAGCCGCCGCCGGCCCTGCCCGAGCACGTCGTGGCCGCCACCCGGGCGAAGTACGTCGAGGCGTTCGAGCGCCTCACCGGCACCAGCTGGACCTGATGCCGGCGCCAGCCGGACCTGGTGCGGGGCGGCCGTTTCGTCGTCCTGGTCCCGGCCCTGTCCGGAGGCCCGCCGTCCGCCGCCGTCCGGCCCGTCGCCCGCGGGCGTGCCCGTCCCTCGCGGGCACGCCCGCGGTGGACGGACGCGGAGGGCCGGAGCGCGTCGCCGTGCGCCCGTTCCCCCGGGCGCCGGCCCGTCCGCCGGTGAATCCCCGTCCACTCGCCCGGATCGCCGGCGCGTCCAGGCGGTGCCCCGATCGCCGGGTGCGTGCGTTGGGGGCCGGTCCTCCGGTGGCGCGCACGACGAAGCCCCCCGACCGAGGTCGGGGGGCTTCTTCTCCGGAGCGGACGACGAGGCTCGAACTCGCGACCTCAACCTTGGCAAGGTTGCGCTCTACCAACTGAGCTACGTCCGCACTGCGCCGTGGCGCGACAGCCACTATACCCAACCTCGCCGATGCGCGAGACGCACCGCCGCATGGCGGTTCTCGGCGCCGAGTTTGGACGCGGCGGACGACAGATAGTTCCGCACCGTCCCCTGGGACAGCGCGGCGCGTTCCGCGATCTCCGCCACGGACGCCCCGTCGGCGGCGAATTCGAGCACCTCGGCCTCGCGCGCGGTGAGCGGCGAGTCCCCGGCCGAGATGGCGTCGGCCGCCAACTCGGGGTCCACGTAACGGCTTCCCGCGTGCACCGTGCGGATGATCTCCGCGAGCCGCTGGGCGCTGACCGTCTTCGGGACGAACCCGCGCACCCCCGCCGCGAGCGCCCGCTTCAGATGTCCCGGTCTGCCGTGACTCGTGACGATCAGTACCTGACAGTCCGGCAGTTCGGTGCGCAGGGATGTGGCCACCCTCACACCGTCGGCCCCCGGCATCTGAAGATCCAGGACGGCGACGTCGGGCGCGTGGGCCCGAGCCATCGCCAGCGCCTCGGGTCCGCTCGCCGCCTCCGCGACCACCACCAGGTCGTCCTCCAGCCCGAGCAGCGCGGCGAGCGCGCCGCGGATCAGGTGCTCGTCGTCGGCGAGCAGCAGCCGTACGGGTGTCGGCGCGTTCTCCGGAACCGGCGTCACGACCTCACCGTTCCCGCCCCGTGCGGCCCGGCCGGGGCCCCCCGTCCCCGCCGTCCCCGAACGCGCCGCCCCTCGCACCGCCGTCGCCGTCCACGGCCCCGCCCCTCTCGTCGTCGTCCGGTTCGTCCCTGTGGGCGTCCGCGCGCACGGCGGCGGGGGCGCAGTCCCGGCCACCGGGTTCCGTGCCGCCGGCCGCCCCGGTGTCCGCCGCGGGCCGGTCCGTCGGCCGGCCGGCCGGGGCCGGCCCCTCGTGCGGGTCCGGGGGCAGGGGGACCTCCGCGGTCAGCAGGAAGCGTCCCCCGCTCGCCCCGGTCCGCAGGACACCGTCCACCTCCGCCAGCCGCTCCCGCAGCCCCACGAGTCCCGATCCGCCGGCCGGCCGCGCGGCCCGGTCCGGTGGCGTACGCGCGGGCTCCACGGCCGGCGCGCCGTCGTTCTCGACCGTCAGCGTCACCCGCCGCGCCGCCACCCGCAGGGAGACGGCGCAGTACCGGGCGTCCCCGTGCCGCAGGACGTTCGTCGTCGCCTCCCGTACGACCCAGCCGAGCGCCGACTGGACCGGGGCGGGCAGCACCGTGGCCGCGCCGGTGACGGTGCAGTCGATGCCGGCCGCCGTCAGCACCCCCTGGGCCCCGGCCAGTTCGGCCTTCAGGTCCGCCTCCCGGTACCCCCGGACCACGGCCCGCACCTCGCGCTGGGACTCCCGGGCGATCCGCTGCACCTCGGTCATCTGGTCCACGGCCTGCGGCAGTCCGCGCCGGGCGAGCTGCACCGCCAGTTCGCTCTTGAGGGCGATCACCGCGAGGTTGCGGCCCATCACGTCGTGGAGGTCGCGGCCGAAGCGCAGCCGTTCCTCAGCCACGGCCAGCCGGGCCCGGGTCTCGCGGGCCGCGTCGAGTTCGTAGACGGCGTTCAGCAGCCACACCGAGAAGGCCGCCGTGAAGGTGAAGAACCCGGCGGTGAGCAGGACCGCGACGGCGGTGATCAGGGCGGCGGGACCGGGGAAGCCGAGCGGGAAGGAGACCAGCCCGGCGCCCAGGGCGGCGCCCACCACGGCGGAGACCATCCGGCGCCGGTCGCGGGTGCCGAGCGCCAGCGTGCCCGTGCCGCAGCCGGTGACCCCGACGAAGAGGGTGAAGGCCACCCGTACCTCGTCGGCGGTCGCCGGGCGCCAGTCGGTGCCGGACAGCACGAGCGAGGTGACCGCCACCGCGGCGGTGCCGGCGGCGACGGCGAACAGCATCCGCCGGGGCTGCTCCCGGGTGCCGCGGGTCCAGTCCAGCGACCGGGACGCGGTCACCGCGCAGAGCACGGCGTGCCCGCAGATCAGCAGGAAGAGCGTCCAGGACAGGCCGCGCGGGATGTTGCCGAAGGCGGGCAGACCGAAGGTGACGATCTCGATCGCGGCGAAGAAGTGGAACGACCAGCGGGTGTACGTCTCGACCTTGGCCGGGGTGCTCTTGCCGCGCCACCAGCCGGTCGGCTCGTCCATGCCCGCTCCCAGGTCCGTGGTCATCGGCGTGGCTCCCAGCGGAACCACCGCCGTACAGCAAACACCGCGAGCGCCGACCAGGCCACCGCCGTGACGAGCGCCCCCAGCGTCGCGTGGGCGGAGAGGTGCCCGCTCCAGCCGCCGCGGATCAGCGTGATCACCGGGGTGAGGGGGAGCAGCTCGCAGAACGAGGCGACGCGGTCGGGCAGCATCTCCATCGGGACGAACGTGCCGGAGCCCGCCAGCGACACGAGCGTCAGGGGCATCGCCGCGACCTGGGCGCCTTCGACGCTGCGGCTGAAGCTCGCGGTCACGGCGGCGAGCACCGGCCAGGTGCCCCAGCCCAGCAGCAGGCCCAGCAGGACGAGGAGCGGCGACCGGGGTGCCCCGACACCGAGGGTCGCGGCGCAGGCGGCGACCAGGACGAGGCACTGGGCCAGGCCGACGGCCATCGAGGGCAGGGCGGCGCCGAGGAGGATCTCCGCGTCGCGTGCCTCCCCGGTGCGCAGCCGCTTGAGGACGAGTTCCTCCCGGCGGGCCGCGTACACGCTCACCAGCGAGCCGTAGACCGCGAAGAGCAGGGAGAAGCCGATCGAGGCGGGGAGGAGGACCGATCCGACGGTGAGCCCGGTGTCCGCGAGGTCCATCTGCCCGATGGTCGAGCGGAGGGAGAAGGGCATCACCAGCGGGACGAACAGCGCCGCCGCGAGGGTCGCCTTGCTGCGGCCCAGCAGGATCAGCTCGGCGCGGGCCAGCGCCGTCATCCGCCCCGCCGCCGTGGTCCGGGCCGGGCGGTCCGGCTCCGTGACGTGTGCGATGCCGCTCATGCCGCCGTCTCCTTCGTCCGCTTCATCCGCTTCCGCCGGGTGGTGGCCGGCGCCGGTTCGCGTCGGTGGCCGTCCCCGTCCGGGACGTCGCGCGCGATGCGCAGGAACGCCTCCTCCAGCGAGGCCGCCCGCACGTCGAGCCCGCGCAGCTCGACGCCCGCCCGCTGCGCCCAGACCAGCAGGGCGGTCGCCGTCCGCTGGAGCTCGTCCGTCCGGAGCCTGGTCACCCGCCCGACCGTCTCGTGGCCGCTCACGCCCAGCTCGGCCAGCGGGGGCAGGTCGCCCGGGAAGTAGCCCTCGGGCAGCTCGAAGGAGATGTGCGAGGGCTGGGCGGCGGTGACGTCGGCCGGAGTGCCGATGGCCGCGACGCGTCCCTCGTGCAGGATCGCGAGACGGTCGGCGAGGCCCTCGGCCTCCTCCAGGTAGTGGGTGGTCAGCAGGACCGTGGTCCCGGCCCGGCGCAGTTCGCGGACCAACTCCCAGGTCGCGCGGCGCCCTTCGACGTCCAGCCCGGTCGTGGGTTCGTCGAGGAAGAGCACCTCGGGGCGTCCCAGGAGCGCGAGGGCGAGGTCCAGGCGCCGCTTCTCGCCCCCGGACAGCTGCTTGACCCGCACCCCGCTCCGCCGGTCGAGGCCGACGAGGTCCAGCGCCTCCGCGACGGACCGGGCCCCGCTGGTGCAGCCCGCGCCCATGCGCACGGTCTCCGCGACCGTCAGTTCCGAGGGGAAGCCGCCCTCCTGGAGCATCACGCCGATCCGGGGCCGCACCGCCGCCCGTTCCCGGTGGGGGTCGTGCCCGAGGACGCGCACCCGCCCGCCGGCCGGGGGCGCGAGGCCCTCGACCAGTTCGACGGTGGACGTCTTGCCCGCGCCGTTCGTCCCGAGGAGGGCGAAGAGTTCGCCGCGGGCGACCGAGAACGTGACGTCGCGCACCGCGGTGAACGCCCCGCCCTCGCCCGCGTACACCCGTCGCAGGTCGGTGACCTCGATCACGTGGTCGTGCCCGTTCGTTTCCATGGGTTCAGCCTCCGGGCGGGCCGGGCGCCGGGGCAGTGCGCCGTGTCATCGCTCCGCATGACAAATGTCAGTGGGGCGGGACGCGGGGGACGGCGCCCGGACGGCAGCGGAAGGCGGGAGGGGAGGGGCCGTTCACGGGGCCGGGCCGGCGGCTGCGGTCCGCGAGTGCCGTCGGCCGCGCTTCCGTTCCGCCGCTCGGCAGGGTGCGGAGCACGAGAAAGACCCCGGTCGACCGACCGGGGCCTTCACTTTCTGGAGCGGACGACGAGGCTCGAACTCGCGACCTCAACCTTGGCAAGGTTGCGCTCTACCAACTGAGCTACGTCCGCATTGCCTCCGACCGGCTTCCACCGATCGGCGCGAGCACCACCCTACCTGATCGACAAGAGCGATCGGTAAGAGATGCAGAGCGGGTGACAGGAATTGCACACTGCGCCTTCCCCCTGGAAGGGGGATGTTCTACTACTGAACTACACCCGCAAGACTCCGTGGGTTTCGGCCTTTCGGCCTGGCCCCTCGGCGTGCTCCAGACTCTAGCTGATCAGCGGGGGGTCAGCGCAAGTCGGTTGCCCCGGGGGTCCGGTGGCGGGGCCGCCGGGGTCGCCCGCCGGGCCCGCCGGGCGTCAGTGCGAGGCGGCGAACGCCTCGTAGACCTTCTTGGGGATGCGGCCGCGCGGCGGGATGTCCATCCGGTGGGAGCGGGCCCAGGCGCGGACGGCGGCGGGGTCGGGGTTCAGCGCGGTGTGTGTGTAGGTCTTCCCGGATCTCGCCCGCTTGCGGCCGGCCTCGACGAACGGCGCGAGGGCCGTGCGCAGTTTCTTGGCATTGGCTGGATTGAGGTCGATCTCGTACGACGTGCCGTCGAGTCCGAAGGCGATCGTCTCCGCCGCTTCCGAGCCGTCGATGTCGTCAAAGAGAGTGACCACGACACGCTGCGCCACGAATATCGGTCCCTTCGTGCGACAGCTCTGCGATCAACGGTCATGACGTGCGCGGACGTCACGGAGTTGTCGGGGAGATGTCGACTGTCCGGCTGTTATTGGGCAAAGTATCGGCTAATGCCAATTCCTTTGTACAGTGCCCGGCATTGCATTGTGAAGCCCGACTAAATCCTCCCGCGTGTCCGGCGGCAATGCCATCCTGCCGCTCTTCCGCTGTTTTCCCAGGATTTTCCGCGGGGGACCCCTCGCCGATGCGGGATCGTGATGGGGGTCACGTAGGATTCTACGAATCTACGCGAGTAGAAATTTCGTACGGGTAGTCTGAAGGAACCTGCTCAGCACCACACACCGGGAGTGCCAGTGGCACGCGTCGTAGTCGACGTCATGCTCAAGCCGGAGATCCTCGACCCCCAGGGCCAGGCGGTGCAGCGTGCACTGCCGCGCCTCGGTTTCGAAGGTGTCTCCGACGTCCGTCAGGGAAAGCGATTCGAACTGGAAGTGGACGGACCGGTGGACGACGCCGCGCTCGCCCGCATCCACGAACTCGCGGAATCCTTCCTCGCCAACACCGTGATCGAGGACTTCAGCGTCAAGGTCGAGGAAGTCGCGGAGGCCGGAAAGTGACCGCTCGTATTGGAGTCGTCACCTTTCCGGGCAGCCTCGACGACCGCGACACGCAGCGGGCGATCCGGCTCGCGGGTGCCGAACCCGTCGCGCTGTGGCACAAGGACAAGAACCTGTCGCAGGTCGACGCCGTCGTGCTCCCGGGTGGTTTCTCCTACGGCGACTATCTGCGGGCGGGCGCCATCTCGCGCTTCTCGCCGGTGATGGAGACCGTCATCGCGCAGGCGAAGTCCGGAATGCCCGTTCTCGGTATCTGCAACGGCTTCCAGGTCCTCACCGAGGCGCATCTCCTGCCCGGCGCGATGCTCGGCAACAACCACCTCCACTTCATCTGCCGCGACCAGAAGCTGCGGGTGGAGAACGCGGACACCGCCTGGACCGCCGACTACGCGGCCGGCCAGGAGATCCACGTCCCGCTCAAGAACATGGACGGGCGCTACGTCGCCGACTCCCGCACGCTCGACATGCTGGAGGCCGAGGGCCGCGTCGCCTTCCGCTACCTGGACGTCAACCCGAACGGCTCGCTGCGCGACATCGCCGGCATCACGAACGAGGCGGGCAACGTCGTCGGTCTGATGCCGCACCCGGAGCACGCCGTCGAGCCGCTCGTCGGCTCCGGCCGCACCGACGGCCTTCCCTTCTTCACCTCGATCCTCAAGAAGCTGGTCACCGCATGAGCCGCACGCCTCTGGACACGGTCGAGAACGCGGCCGCGACCCCCGACGTCGAGCTGCCCTGGGCCGAACTGGGCCTGAAGAAGGACGAGTACGAGCGGGTCGTCGAGATCCTCGGCCGCCGGCCCACCGGTGCCGAACTGGCCATGTACTCGGTCATGTGGTCCGAGCACTGCTCCTACAAGTCCTCCAAGGTCCACCTCCGCCAGTTCGGCGAGAAGGCCCCGCAGTCCGACGCCCTCCTCGTCGGCATCGGCGAGAACGCCGGCGTCGTGGACGTGGGCCAGGGCTACGCGGTCACCTTCAAGGTCGAGTCGCACAACCACCCGTCGTACGTCGAGCCCTACCAGGGCGCGGCCACCGGTGTCGGCGGCATCGTGCGCGACATCATCGCGATGGGCGCCCGCCCGGTCGCGGTGGTCGACCCGCTGCGCTTCGGCGCCGCCGACCACCCCGACACCAAGCGCGTCCTGCCCGGCGTCGTCGCCGGCATCGGCGGCTACGGCAACTGCCTTGGCCTGCCCAACATCGGCGGCGAGGTCGTCTTCGACGCCTGCTACCAGGGCAACCCGCTGGTCAACGCCGGTGCCATCGGCGTCATGCGGCACGAGGACATCCACCTCGCCAAGGCGTCCGGCGCGGGCAACAAGGTCATCCTGTACGGCGCCCGCACGGGCGGCGACGGCATCGGCGGCGCGTCGATCCTCGCCTCGGAGACCTTCGACGACGCCAAGCCCTCGAAGCGCCCCGCCGTCCAGGTCGGCGACCCCTTCCAGGAGAAGCTGCTCATCGAGTGCACCCTGGAGGCCTTCGCCGAGAAGCTCGTCGTCGGCATCCAGGACCTCGGCGCGGCCGGACTCTCCTGTGCCACCAGCGAGTTGGCGTCCAACGGCTCCGGCGGCATGCGCGTGACGCTGGACGACGTCCCGCTGCGCGACTCCACGCTCTCGCCCGAGGAGATCCTCATGAGCGAGTCGCAGGAGCGCATGTGCGCGGTCGTCGAGCCGGAGAAGGTCGACCGGTTCCTGGAGATCTGCGACAAGTGGGACGTCATCGCCACCGTCATCGGTGAGGTCACCGACGGCGACCGGCTGGAGATCTTCTGGCACGGCGGCAAGATCGTCGACGTCGACCCGCGCACGGTCGCGCACGACGGCCCGGTCTACGAGCGCCCCTACGCCCGCCCGGCCTGGCAGGACGCGTTGCAGGCCGACGACGCCGGCAAGCTGCCCCGCCCGGCCACGGGCGCCGAGCTGAAGGACCAGGTCCTGCGGCTCGTCTCCTCCCCGAACCAGGCGTCCAAGTCCTGGATCACCTCCCAGTACGACCACTTCGTGCAGGGCAACACGGTGCTGGCCCAGCCCGAGGACTCGGGCATGATCCGCATCGACGAGGAGTCCGGGCTGGGTGTCGCCATCGCCACCGACGGCAACGGCCGGTACGCCAAGCTCGACCCGTACACCGGTGCGCAGCTGGCCCTCGCCGAGGCCTACCGGAACGTGGCGACCACCGGTGCCACACCGCTCGCCGTGTCCGACTGCCTGAACTTCGGCTCGCCGGAGGACCCGGCGGTGATGTGGCAGTTCGCCGAGGCGATCCGCGGACTGGCCGACGGCTGCCTCCAGTTGGGCACCCCCGTGACCGGCGGCAACGTCTCGCTGTACAACCAGACCGGCGAGGCCGCCATCCACCCCACGCCCGTCGTGGCCGTGCTGGGCGTCATCGACGACGTCGCCCGCCGTACGCCGGTCGCCTTCCGGGAGGAGGGCCAGCTCCTCTACCTGCTCGGCGACACCCGCGAGGAGTTCGGCGGTTCGGCCTGGTCGCAGGTCGTCCACGACCACCTGGGCGGTCTGCCGCCGAAGGTCGACCTGGAGCGCGAGCGGCTGCTCGCCGAGATCCTCGTCGCCGCCTCGCGCGACGGGATGATCGACGCGGCCCACGACCTGTCCGACGGCGGTCTGGTCCAGGCCGTGGTCGAGTCGGCGCTGCTCGGCGGCAAGGGGGCGCGACTGGTCGTGCCCGACGGGCTCGACGCGTTCACCTTCCTCTTCTCGGAGTCGGCGGGCCGCGCGGTCGTCGCCGTCCCGCGCTCGGAGGAGCTGCGCTTCACCGACATGTGCGGCGCGCGGGGCCTGCCCGTGACCCGCATCGGCGTCGTCGACGGTGACGCGGTCGACGTCCAGGGCGAGTTCGCGCTCTCCCTGGAGGAGCTGCGCACGGCGCACGAGGGGACGATCCCGGCGCTGCTGGCGTGATCCGGTGATCCGGTGACCCCGGCGAAGGCCCCGTCCGGCGTCCGGACGGGGCCTTCGTGCCTCCCGCCCCGCGGTCCCCGGTCCTAAGGTGAGGATCATGCCTCCCGCCAAGAAGCGCGCCCGTGCCTACGACCCCGCCAAGATCCGTGCCGCGGTCCTCGCCCAGTTCGGGAACGTGCGCGAGGGCGTCCGCACCCTGACGGAGGAGCAGACCGCGCGGCCCGCGCCCCTCGGCGGGTGGACCGTGCGGGAACTGGCGGCGCACGTGACGTCGGCGGTCGAGAGCGTGAGCCGCGGGCTCGACCTGCCCGAGCCCGCCGCACGGGAGCTGGCCCTGCTCGACTGGCCGTTCGCCACCGCCGGGCGCGCGGCCGGCATCGCCGAGGACGCCCGGGAGCTCGCGGCGCGCAGCCCCGACCTCGACGCGCTGTACGCCCGGGCCGGACAGCGCGTCGCCGAGCGTCTGGCCGCCGCCCCGGACGGCCGGCTGCTCGCCACCCGCGCCGGTGCGATGACCCTCGCCGACCACCTCGTCACCCGGACCGTCGAACTCGTCGTGCACACCGACGACCTGAACCGCGCGGTACCCGGCCTCGCCATCCCCTGCGACCGGCAGGCCCTCGCGGCCTGCACCCGGCTCCTCGCCGACGCGCTCGCGGTGAAGGCGCCCGGCGCGTCGACCGAGGTGCGGATTCCGCCGTACGCGGTCGTGCAGTGCGTGCAGGGCCCCCGGCACACCCGCGGCACCCCTCCGAACGTCGTGGAGACGGACCCGCTGACCTGGATCCGGCTCGCCACGGGGAGGACGGAGTGGAGGACGGCGCTCGACGAGGCGAAGGTCAGCGCCTCCGGGGAACGGGCCGACCTGTCCGCACTGCTGCCCCTCATGGGCTGACACGCCGTCCCCGCGCGGCCCCGCCGCCGGGTGGCCGGGGCCGCGCGGGGCGGTCGGGGACGGGCTCCTCGGCCGCGCCGCGCGTGCGCGGACCACCGTGCGCGACGGACATATCACCCTCGGCTCGGCCCGGACCGTCCGTACGATGTGCGACCCCTCACTCATGAGGGCCTTGACGGCGCCGCCGGAGTCGTCCGCCGGCCGCCTCCTGTGCCGCCCGGGCCGTCAGTGCACCTCGCTGACCTGCTGAAACGTCCTGGCCGTCGGCGCGGTGCCCGCTCGATGATCCACTCGGGCCCGGTATCCCCAATTCGGACCAGTGGTCGATCTCGCCTACACTCGGTGCCGTGCCACGTGGTGACGGTCGACTCAATCATGATCTGCTCCCCGGTGAGAAAGGCCCCCAGGACGCTTGCGGCGTCTTCGGTGTCTGGGCTCCGGGCGAAGAGGTCGCCAAGCTCACTTACTTCGGGCTCTACGCCCTCCAGCATCGGGGCCAGGAATCCGCGGGAATCGCGGTCAGCAACGGCTCCCAGATCCTCGTCTTCAAGGACATGGGCCTCGTGTCCCAGGTCTTCGACGAGACCTCGCTCGGTTCGCTCCAGGGTCACATCGCGGTCGGTCACGCCCGCTACTCGACCACCGGCGCCTCCGTGTGGGAGAACGCCCAGCCGACGTTCCGTGCCACCGCGCACGGCTCCATCGCGCTCGGCCACAACGGCAACCTGGTCAACACGGCGCAGCTCGCCGAGATGGTCGCCGACCTGCCCAAGCAGGAGGGCCGCACCACACGGGTGGCGGCCACCAACGACACCGACCTGCTCACCGCGCTGCTGGCGGCCCAGGTCGACGACGACGGCAAGCCGCTGACCGTCGAGGAGGCCGCCGGTCGGGTCCTCCCGCTGGTCCAGGGCGCCTTCAGCCTCGTCTTCATGAACGAGCACACGCTCTACGCGGCCCGTGACCCGCAGGGCATCCGCCCGCTGGTGCTCGGCCGCCTGGAGCGCGGCTGGGTGGTGGCCTCCGAGTCCGCCGCCCTGGACATCTGCGGCGCCAGCTTCGTGCGCGAGATCGAGCCGGGCGAGTTCGTCGCCATCGACGAGAACGGCCTGCGCAGCTCTCGATTCGCGGAAGCGAAGCCCAAGGGCTGTGTGTTCGAGTACGTCTACCTGGCCCGTCCCGACACGGACATCGCCGGCCGGAACGTGTACCTCTCGCGGGTCGAGATGGGCCGCCGGCTCGCCAAGGAGGCCCCGGTCGAGGCCGACCTGGTGATAGCGACCCCGGAGTCCGGCACGCCGGCCGCGATCGGGTACGCGGAGGCCTCCGGCATCCCCTTCGGCGCCGGACTGGTCAAGAACGCCTACGTGGGCCGGACCTTCATCCAGCCCTCGCAGACCATCCGCCAGCTGGGCATCCGCCTGAAGCTGAACCCGCTGAAGGAAGTCATCAAGGGCAAGCGGCTGGTCGTCGTCGACGACTCGATCGTGCGCGGCAACACCCAGCGGGCCCTCGTCCGGATGCTGCGCGAGGCGGGGGCCGCCGAGGTCCACATCCGCATCTCCTCGCCGCCCGTGAAGTGGCCCTGCTTCTTCGGCATCGACTTCGCGACCCGCGCCGAGCTGATCGCGAACGGCATGACCATCGAGGAGATCGGCACCTCGCTCGGTGCCGACTCCCTCTCGTACATCTCCATCGACGGCATGATCGAGGCCACCACCATCGACAAGCCGAACCTCTGCCGGGCCTGCTTCGACGGCGAGTACCCGATGGACCTTCCGGACCCCGAGCTGCTCGGCAAGCAGCTCCTGGAGACCGAGCTGGCCGCGGGTCCCGCAGCCACGGCCGCGGCTGACGCCATCCGTCGCCCGTAAGCGCCGCAGAGCCCCGTTTCACCAACCCGAAAGATCCCAGGCCATGTCCTCTGTGTCTGATCAGTCATCTCCGGCGGCGGGCAGCCCCGCCGGCGCCTCCTACGCGGCCGCCGGCGTCGACATCGAGGCCGGCGACCGCGCCGTGGAACTGATGAAGGAGTGGGTGAGGAAGACGCAGCGCCCCGAGGTCCTCGGCGGCCTCGGCGGATTCGCCGGCCTCTTCGACGCCTCCGCCCTCAAGCGGTTCGAGCGCCCGCTGCTCGCCTCGGCCACCGACGGCGTGGGCACCAAGGTCGACCTGGCCCGCCGGCTCGGCGTGTACGACACCATCGGCCACGACCTGGTCGCCATGGTCATGGACGACATCGTCGTGTGCGGCGCCGAGCCGCTGTTCATGACCGACTACATCTGCGTGGGCAAGGTCCACCCGGAGCGGGTGGCGGCCATCGTGAAGGGCATCGCCGAGGGCTGCGTGCTCGCCGGCTGCGCCCTGGTCGGCGGCGAGACGGCCGAGCACCCCGGCCTGCTGGGCCCGGACGACTTCGACGTCGCCGGCGCCGGCACGGGCGTGGTGGAGGCCGACCGGCTGCTCGGCCCGGACCGTATCCGCACGGGTGACGCGGTGATCGCCATGGCGGCGTCCGGTCTTCACTCGAACGGGTACTCACTCGTCCGGCACGTCCTGCTCGACCGGGCGAAGCTCGGCCTGGAGCAGCACGTGGAGGAGTTCGGCCGCACGCTCGGCGAGGAGCTCCTGGAGCCCACCAAGATCTACTCGCTGGACTGCCTGGCGCTGACGCGGACCACCGAGGTGCACGCGTTCAGCCACATCACCGGCGGCGGTCTCGCGGCCAACCTGGCCCGGGTGATCCCGGACGGCCTGCACGCCGTGGTCGACCGGGAGACCTGGACCCCCGCCCCGGTCTTCGACCTGGTCGGCAGGACGGGTGACGTGGAGCGCCTGGAGCTGGAGAAGACGCTGAACATGGGCGTCGGCATGATGGCGGTCGTCCCGGAGGAGTCGGCCGAGGTCGCCCTGGCCACCCTCGCCGACCGCGGGGTGGACGCCTGGATCGCCGGTGAGATCACCGAGCGCGGCGACCGCGCCACGGGGGCGGAACTGGTCGGCGACTACGCGAGCTGATGCCCGCGGGCAGCACGAAACCCGGTCCGGCGCTGAGGCCCCGGACCGGGTGACGTGCAGTCGCTACGAGAAATCCGCCAGGCGGGAGCCACCGGAAAACCGTTTCGGGAGACCCGCTGAGAAGATCGCGGAAACTGCGAGGGGCGCTGAGGCGTCAAGCGCCGCGGCGTTGCGACTGAGGACCGGACTGATCGTCGTCGTCCTCGTCGTCGTCGTTATAGAGATCCGCGTACTGCGCGTACGGGTCGTCTTCCTCGTCGTCGTCCTCGAACGGCTCGCCATTCGGCGGCTGGCTCGAAGTCGAAGCGCCCAGCTCATTGGCCAGACGCGAGAGGTCAGTCCCGCCGCTGCTGTACTTCAGCTGGCGGGCGACCTTCGTCTGCTTGGCCTTTGCCCGGCCGCGCCCCATGGCTCGACCCCCTCGGATACGGGGCTCGACGGCCCCAGAGTCTTGACACGCGTTCATGATCTGGAACGGACTCTCCATGGAGAGACCGGTCCGTAGGGCTTCCACGGTACCTGAGCCCGCGCCCATACGGTACGTCGCCCGCAGCACGCGCCCCTGCCCAGGGCCAGCGAAGTGCCCCGTCCTCGCTGGTCAACCGCGATTTTAACCTCTTCTCGGCGCCCGACCCGCCGACAGACGTGAGAGTTGTCTCCCCGACGGCCGTCGGCGGGTCCCTGACAAGCTCGGACGACCCGCGGACAGGTCAGTGAGCGCGCGCCTCCGCCATCCGCTGCTCGGCGATCCGGTCCGCCGCCGCGGCCGGCGGAATCCCGTCCTCCTTCGCACGTGCGAAGATGGCCAGCGTGGTGTCGAAGATCTTCGCCGCCTTGGCCTTGCACCGGTCGAAGTCGAAACCGTGCAGCTCGTCCGCGACCTGGATGACACCGCCGGCGTTCACCACGTAGTCGGGCGCGTACAGGATGCCGCGGTCCGCGAGGTCCTTCTCCACCCCCGGGTGCGCCAGCTGGTTGTTGGCCGCGCCGCACACGACGCGCGCGGTGAGCGCCGGCACCGTCGCGTCGTCGAGCGCCCCGCCCAGCGCGCAGGGCGCGTAGATGTCCAGGCCCTCGGTGCGGATCAGCGCCTCGGTGTCGGCCGCCGCCGTGACACCGGCGGGATGCCGGTCGAGGATCCGCCGCACCGCGTCCGCCCGCACGTCGGTGATCACGACCTCGGCGCCGTCCGCGCGCAGGTGGTCGACCAGGTGCCGGCCCACCTTGCCGACCCCGGCCACGCCGACCCGGCGGCCGCGCAGCGTCGGGTCGCCCCACAGGTGCTGGGCGCAGGCCCGCATGCCCTGGAAGACGCCGAAGGCGGTGAGCACCGAGGAGTCGCCCGCGCCGCCGTTCTCCGGGGAGCGGCCGGTCGTCCAGCGGCACTCGCGCGCCACCACGTCCATGTCGGCCACGTAGGTGCCGACGTCGCAGGCGGTGACGTACCGGCCGCCGAGCGAGGCGACGAACCGGCCGTAGGCGAGGAGCAGCTCCTCGGTCTTGATCTGCTCGGGGTCCCCGATGATCACGGCCTTGCCGCCGCCGTGGTCGAGACCGGCCATGGCGTTCTTGTACGACATCCCGCGGGCGAGGTTGAGCGCGTCGGCGACGGCCTCCGCCTCGGTCGCGTACGGGTAGAAGCGCGTTCCGCCGAGGGCCGGGCCGAGGGCGGTGGAGTGGAGGGCGATGACGGCCTTCAGGCCGCTGGCGCGGTCCTGGCAGAGCACGACCTGCTCATGACCGCCCTGGTCCGAGTGGAACAGGGTGTGCAGTACATCAGCAGGCGCGCCGGTTACGTCGGTCACTGTGGTGACTCCCAGGTAATGAGCGGCGGTTGGGTGCGGGGCCCGTGCGGATGGCGGGCTCCGTGGGCATGAGAGTAGGGCCTGCGCCGACCCGCCTTCGGCGCAGTGTTCAGGATCACCCACCGACGGGGTACGGCCATGGTTCGATTTGCATAGATTTCTCTTCAGGTTCTGAGCGGTTCTCGCTGGTTTTCCCGGTGGTCTTCGGGGGAGGGAGCAGGCGTGCCCAAGGTGTCCGCGGTGATCGTGCCCTACACGTCGTACCTGCGCGTGTACGAGCCGCTCGCTGCCTTCCCGGAGCCGGAGCGCGGCCACTGGGCGCGCTACGCCCGGCGCACCGAGCGCCCCTCCTACCAGGACGAGCTGCGCCGCTCGCTGGCCGACCTGCTGCCCACGCCGCCGGTGCCGGTGCCGGTGCACGAGAGCGCCGACGCGTTCGTGGCCGAGGTGGACGGGGTGGTGTGCGTCTGCCCCTGGCGCACCCGGCTGCGGGGCTGGCAGGCGCTCGACGGGATCGGCGAGGAGCTCCCGGCCCCGGTGCTCGACGCCGTGCTCCCGCCCCTCGTGCGCCGCCAGGCCGCCCTCGACTACGAGCGCTGGCTGGCCCGCAACCCCGACGCCCGCCCCTGGATCCGCACCTCGACCTGGCAGGTGCCGCTGAACTGGTTCGTGCTCGTCTCCGAGGAGGAGCGCGAGTACGAGAAGGGGGCGGGCCCGGGCGGGGCGCCGCCGCGGCTGCGCTACCGGACGCCGATGGTCCAGGCGCGACGGCGCACGGCGCGGGGGCTGCGCACGCTCCGGGACACCCTCGACGAGGGGCCGCTCATCGACGGGCTGGTGGACGTGGGGCGCTGGCTGGAGGAGTTCCATCCGCGGTCCCTGGTCGAGTTGGACTACGGCGGCCTCGTGCACGCGCTGCCGGCCGGGCACCTGGAGGACGACCACTCGGCCGCGGACGTCGCGGAGGGCATCGAGGCGCTGCGCACCGGGGACGGCGAGAGGGCCGGCCGGGCCTACGGGCGGCTGGTGGAGCGCTGGCGGACGGTCAGGGACCGGCGCTCGGCGAACTGAACGCCCCCGGCGGGGCAGCGGGCGCCGGACATCCCGGCCGCCGCCGCGCCGCGGCCCCCTCGCGTCGCCGTTCCCGGGTGCCATGCGGCCGCCCGCGGTGTCCGGCGGCTGCCGCCGCGGGCCGCACATGAGGGACACATCCGGACGATTCAGCCCAAAGGGCTGTTCCGGGAGGTTCGGGTGGGACGGGAGGGATTCCCGATCCGGTGTTCGATGTGATCTGCTTCTCACAGGAAACGTGTCGAACTCGCGTATGGTCCTCACACGCTGAAGAACCCTCACTCCAGGACGTAGGTCCCGATCCGGGCTTTTGCGCCAACGAGTGGCAAGCGTGATGGATGGCACTTACCTGGCTCTTGCATCGCTTGCCCCTCCTCGTGCCAAAATAGGACAAGGAGTCCGGGGGAGGGCTCCGTCCGTCCCTGTATGGGCGGAATCTCAGCATTGCACGCTATGGGGGGTCTGGTGACTCCTGACGCCACTGTGACTGATCGTCACAGTGGCGTGACTGTCCGCTATGGCATGGTCCATCGGCTTCCGTCGCTGATGAACACCTGGGAGGGCAATTCCATCGGTTTGGCCGACGCGGCTGGACGGATGGTGTAGTTGTAGTGCCGAGGACAAGCCGTTCGTCCTATAACCGACTCGACTCGCGTCCGCCATTTCGGGCAACGCGGGTCAAGGTGCAGAATTTAGAGGAAAGAACCGAGAAGGTTCGGTTCTCCCGAGGAGGCCGCTCATGACCGCTCGCACCCCTGATGCCGAGCCGCTGCTGACCCCGGCTGAGGTCGCCACGATGTTCCGCGTCGACCCCAAGACGGTCACGCGGTGGGCGAAGGCCGGCAAGCTCACGTCCATCCGCACGCTCGGCGGACACCGCCGCTACCGCGAGGCTGAGGTCCGCGCACTGCTCGCGGGTATCCCGCAGCAGCGCAGCGAGGCCTGAAGCACCGCATAACCGGGCAACTCGCCGGACCCCCCAATCCGTCGAGGCGCCCGAACCTCAGCTCCAAGCGACGCGGGTTCTGCCCCAACAGGGCCCACGCCCCAGCTTTTCCGCCGTATGAACAGGGTGCGTCGTAGATCGCGCTGGACTCCGCCGGGTCCAGCGCGATCTTTTTTGTGCGCTCGGCGCCCCGTGGCCGCCGGCCGGTGAGCGGCCTTGTCGGAGTGTGGGGGCGGGTGTCGGATCGACGGTGAGCTGCCCCGATGTGGAGTGCAATTGCACATATTAAATTGACTGGTTGTAGGAGGGGGGTAAGTTCCGCAGTTCTGAAAACTTATGCGGTGACTCCCGTCACATGCCAGAGTCCTTGTCGCCGTCGAGCCGTCTGCGCTAGGGGAGTTGGTGTCGAGCGGGCCTCTCGCGGAGGGGCGGCGGGCTCGCGCGGACCGGCCGGCCGGGCCCGGTCACGCGGTGGCGGAGCTCTCCTCCTCGGGGACGCCGCCGGCGAAGTCCTCGGGCTCCTCCTCGCCGGCGGGGGCGGCTTCCATCGCCAGCCGGAGCAACTGGCGGCAGACGGGGCAGTGCCCTGTCCGGTGGCGGTAGCCCGAGGCGGCCGCCAGATGGGCTCGGAGCAGAGCTCGCGTCTCGTGCCGGGCGGACAGCGCCATACACACCTCCAGGGGGCCGGCAGGGCGAGCGCCCTGGCTTCCGGAGTACTCGCTGGAATGTGACGCCGTCAAGAAGCGGGAACGCCCCGCGGGGGCGGCCGTTGGGGCGCCGGCGGGCGCACGCGTGGCCGCGGCGGGCGCGAGGAGCGGGGAGGCGGAGCCGGGCGTCCGGCGCCGTGGACGTCCGCGGGGCGGGGCGCGAGACCGCGACGGCGGACGGGCCCGCGGCGTTCTCCGGCGGCAGACGGCAGACGGCAGACGGCAGACGGCTGACGGCTGACGGCAGACGGGAGACGGGAGACGGCAGACGGGAGACGGCGGGAACGAAGGGCCCGAAACGGCGGAAAGGCCCGGAGCCGAAGCTCCGGGCCTTTCCTGATGCGGTCCTGACGGGATTTGAACCCGCGGCCTCCACCTTGACAGGGTGGCGAGCACTCCAAACTGCTCCACAGGACCAGGTTTCGCAGCGACTTGGTGGTGCGCTGTGCTGCGAAAAGAGACTGTACAGGAGGGTGGGCCCGGGGTCGAACTCACCCCGCGTACCGGCTCCGTCACGGTGCCGCGGCGTCGATCGCCTTCACGATCCGCTTGTCGGAGACGGGGTGGGCCGTGCCGAGCGCGTGCGCGAAGTAGCTGACCCGCAGCTCCTCGATCATCCAGCGGATGTCCCGGACCGCGGCGGGCACCGGCCGCCCCTGCGGCAGCTGCTCCAGCAGCCAGGCGTACTCGTCCTGCATCTCGTGGACCTTCTCCATCCGGGTGGTGTCCCGCTGGACGCCGGTCGGCATCTGCTGGAGGCGGCGGTCCGCGGCGACCAGATACCGCATCAGGTCGGGCAGCCGCCGCAGTCCCGTCGCGGTGACGAAACCGGGCCGCACGAGGGCGTCCAGCTGCGTGCGGACGTCCGTGAGGTTCGCGAGCAGCGTCGGACTCCGGACCCCCTTCAGACGGCGCTCACAGGCCTGCCAGGCGGCCAGTACCTGCTCCACCTGCCCGACGGTGCGCACGGTCGTGTCGACGATCTCGGCGCGCACCCTGTCGTACAGCTTCCGGTACGACTCCTCGTCCCAGGCCGGGCCGCCGAAGTCGCCGATGAGCTTGTCCGCCGCCGCCATGGCGCAGTCGTCGAAGAGGGCCTGCACCGAGCCGTGCGGGTTGGCCGACAGCGCGAGCTTCTGGGCGTTGGTGAGCTTGTCCGAGGCGAACTTGCCCGGGTTCACCGGGATGTTCCGCAGGATCAGCCGGCGGGTGCCCTTCCACATCGCCTCGGCCTGCTCGGCCTCCGTGTCGAAGAGCCGCACCGACACGGTGTTGGCCGCGGGGCCGTCGTCGACCAGCGCGGGGTAGGCCTTCACCGGCTGGCCCGCCCGGCGCGTCTCGAAGAGGCGGCTGAGCGAGCCGATCGTCCAGTCCGTCAGTCCCGCGCGCTCCAGGGTCTCCCCGCCGGAGCGCTCCGCGGTCGCGGCGGCGGCCTGCGAGATGGCCTTGCGCGCCTTCGGCCTCAGCCGGAGCCGCAGCGCCTCCAGGTCCTTGTCCTCCGCGAGCTTGCGGCGCCGCTCGTCGACGATCCGGAAGGTGATCCGCAGATGGTCCGGGAGCCGCGACCAGTCGAAGTCGTCCGCCGTCAGGGGGACGCCGACCATCCGCTTGAGCTCGCGCGCCATGGTCTGGGTCAGCGGCTCCTGGAGGGGGACCGCCCGCTCCAGGAACTTCTGCGCGACGTTCGGGGCGGGCACGTAGTTGCGCCGGATGGGTTTCGGCAGGGAACGGATCAGCTCCGTGACCACCTCTTCGCGCAGTCCGGGGATCTGCCAGTCGAAGCCCTCGTCGGTGACCTGGTTGAGGACCTGGAGCGGGATGTGCACGGTCACGCCGTCCGCGTCCGCCCCGGGCTCGAACTGGTAGGTCACGCGGAACTTCAGCGGGCCCTGCCGCCAGGAGTCGGGGTAGTCGTCCTTGGTGACCTGCCCGGCCCGCTCGGTGAGCAGCATCGAGCGCTCGAAGTCGAGGAGTTCGGGCTCCTCGCGCCGCTTGTGCTTCCACCACGAGTCGAAGTGCGCGCCGGACACGACGTGTTCGGGCACCCGCTGGTCGTAGAAGTCGAAGAGGGTCTCGTCGTCGACCAGGATGTCCCGGCGGCGGGCCCGGTGCTCCAGCTCCTCGACCTCGGTGAGGAGCCTGCGGTTGTCGGCGAAGAACTTGTGGTGCGTGCGCCAGTCGCCCTCCACCAGCGCGTTGCGGATGAACAGCTCGCGGCTGACCTCGGGGTCGATCCGCCCGTAGTTCACCTTCCGCTGCGCCACGATCGGCACGCCGTACAGCGTGACCTTCTCGTACGCCATCACGGCTGCCTGGTCCTTCTCCCAGTGCGGCTCGCTGTACGTGCGCTTCAGCAGGTGCCCGGCCAGCGGCTCGATCCACTCCGGTTCGACGCGGGCGTTGACGCGCGCCCAGAGCCGGGAGGTCTCGACGAGTTCCGCGGACATCACGAAGCGCGGGGGCTTCTTGAAGAGGGCCGAGCCGGGGAAGATCGCGAACTTGGCGTTGCGCGCGCCGAGGTACTCGTTCCTGCCCGAGCCGCGTCCGCTCTCGCCGCCGGTCTCCTTCACGTCCTTCATGCCGACGTGCGAGAGCAGGCCGGCGAGCAGGGAGACGTGCACGCTCTGCTCGGGGGCGTCGTCCTCGTTCAGATGGATGCCCATCTGCTTGGCGACCGTGCGCAGCTGGCTGTAGATGTCCTGCCACTCGCGGATGCGCAGGAAGTTGAGGTACTCCTGCTTGCACATCCGGCGGAAGGCCGACGAGCCGCGCTCCTTCTGCTGCTCGCGCAGGTAGCGCCACAGGTTGAGGAAGGCGAGGAAGTCGGAGGTCTCGTCCTTGAACCGGGCGTGCTGCTGGTCGGCCTGCGCCTGCTTGTCGGAGGGCCGCTCGCGCGGGTCCTGGATGGAGAGCGCGGCGGCGATCACCATGACCTCGCGGGCGCAGCCGTTCCGGTCGGCCTCCAGGACCATCCGGGCCAGGCGGGGGTCGACGGGCAGCTGGGCGAGCTTGCGGCCGGTCGGGGTGAGCCGCTTGCGGGCGTCCTTCTCGGCGGGGTCGAGCGCGTTCAGCTCCTGGAGGAGCTGGACGCCGTCGCGGATGTTGCGGTGGTCCGGCGGGTCGATGAAGGGGAACTTCTCGATGTCGCCGAGGCCGGCCGCGGTCATCTGGAGGATGACGGAGGCCAGGTTGGTGCGCAGGATCTCGGCGTCGGTGAACTCCGGCCGGGCGAGGAAGTCGTCCTCGGAGTAGAGCCGGATGCAGATGCCGTCGGAGGTGCGCCCGCAGCGCCCCTTGCGCTGGTTGGCGCTGGCCTGCGAGACGGGTTCGATGGGGAGCCGCTGCACCTTGGTGCGGTGGCTGTAGCGGGAGATCCGCGCGGTGCCCGGGTCGATGACGTACTTGATGCCGGGGACGGTGAGCGAGGTCTCGGCGACGTTGGTCGCCAGAACGATCCTGCGTCCGGTGTGCTGCTGGAAGACGCGGTGCTGCTCGGCGTGCGAGAGGCGCGCGTACAGCGGGAGGACCTCGGTGAAGCGGTACTTCCGTTTCTCCAGCGCGTCCGCGGTGTCGCGGATCTCGCGCTCGCCGGAGAGGAACACGAGGATGTCGCCCTTGCCCTCGGCCTGGAGCTCCTCGACGGCGTCGCAGATCGCGGTGATCTGGTCGCGGTCGGTGTCCTCGGAGTCCTCTTCGAGGAGCGGCCGGTAGCGCACCTCGACGGGGTAGGTCCGGCCGCTCACCTCGACGATCGGGGCGTCGCCGAAGTGCCGGGAGAAGCGCTCCGGGTCGATGGTCGCGGAGGTGATGACGACCTTGAGGTCCGGGCGCCGGGGGAGGAGCTGGGCGAGGTAGCCGAGCAGGAAGTCGATGTTCAGGGACCGCTCGTGGGCCTCGTCGATGATGATCGTGTCGTAGGCGCGCAGCTCGCGGTCGGTCTGGATCTCGGCGAGCAGGATGCCGTCCGTCATCAGCTTGACGAAGGTGGCGTCCGGATTCACCTGGTCGGTGAAGCGGACCTTCCAGCCGACGGCCTCGCCGAGCGGGGTGCCCAGCTCGTCGGCGACCCGCTCGGCCACGGTCCGCGCGGCGATCCGCCGGGGCTGGGTGTGCCCGATCATGCCGCGCACGCCCCGGCCCAGCTCCATGCAGATCTTCGGGATCTGGGTGGTCTTGCCGGAGCCGGTCTCACCGGCGACGATCACCACCTGGTGGTCGCGGATGGCGTCCGCGATCTCGTCCTTCTTCTGGCTGACCGGGAGCTGCTCGGGATACGTGACCTCGGGTACCCGGGCGCGGCGCTCGGCCATGCGGGCCTCGCCCCGGGCGACCTCCGCCTCGATCTCGGCGAGCACGGCGGAGCGGGCCTCGGGCTTGCGGATCTTGCGCGCGCCGTCGAGCCTGCGCCCGAGCCGGTGCGCTTCGCGCAGGGACAGCTGGGCCAGGCGGGGGGCGAGATCGCCGAGGGCGGGGGCAGGGTGCGTAGACATACGCGGTCCAGGATCTCACCTCGGCGAAACGACTGGCGAGCGCTTTTGCGGGGGCGGGCGCGCGGAGGGCGGACGAAGGAGGCCCCGATCCGTCGGATCGGGGCCTCTTGCGGTGGCTGGGGCCGGGGTCGAACCGGCGACCTATCGCTTTTCAGGCGATCGCTCGTACCAACTGAGCTACCCAGCCACGAGGTCTCCGGGGAGACCTCGGCGGTCCTGACGGGATTTGAACCCGCGGCCTCCACCTTGACAGGGTGGCGAGCACTCCAAACTGCTCCACAGGACCGAGCCGCCGTGCGTGCACGGGCGAGGCAAGTCTCGCACACGGTGTCGTGTGCCTCACAACGGGCCGCGAACGGTCCTCACGGTGAGTGGCCGCCTCCCTCCGCCCTTTTCCCGGGTCAGTCCGCCGGCTCGCCGGTGAGCACGAGGGTCCGGGCGAAGGCGTCGAGGTCGGGGAGAGCCGCGTAGAGCTGCCCCAGCTCGTTGGTGAAGACGACGAGCCGGACATCGGCGGGACGGGACGTCGCACGCCAGAAGTAGGTGAGGACGCCGACCAGGCAGTCGGGGTCCTCGGGCTCGTCGGCGTTCAGCGGCACGAACGCCAGGCTGCGCAACCCGGCTCCGAGGGAATCCGTGGCGAACCGCTCCTCGATCGAGCTCGGCCCGCCCGTTTCGAGATGGTGGAACGATCCGGCGTAGTGCACCTCGGCCGATGTCCGGTCGCGCTCCGGTTTCCAGGCGCCGAGGAAGACCGGCAGCGGCGGCTTGCGCAGATCGGGCCAGTACAGCAGGTGGTACTGGGCCTCCACGAGGTCGAACAGCCGGTTGTAGACGTCGAGGATCTGGGCGGCGGCCCGCTCGCCCAGGTCGTCGTCGATCCTGCCGCCGACGAACTCCCGCTGCCGGACGACCAGAGCGGACGCCATCTGCTCGGCGTACTCCGCCGAATCCGCCCAGTCGGTGCCCTCGAAGACGGCGGGCAGCGCGACCCACGCGGGCCCCGGGTCGCCGGCCTCCAGCCCGAAGCGGGAGGGAGCGTGCGGCCAGCCCTCGGGCTCGGGCACCAGCGGCGGTATCGGCGAGGGAAGGTCGGTCATCGCACACCCCGGGTGTTCTGGGATCGTCGCGGCGGTCGGGTGTCGTCGGCGGAACGCCAACGGAACGTGGTCATCACGGCGTCGAAGAGATCGACGAGCAGCAGGGACAGGTCTCCGTCCGCGTCCGGGGCGCCGACGGTCGAGAAGGCGACGGTCAGCCACCGCCACGGCTCGCCCGGTATCGGCACCTGGTAGTCGACCCGCCTCGACGGGAACTCGACCCCGCGCCCCGGATCGGGCTGCTCCGTCCTCTCGGCACGCACGGCGGGTGAACCGTCGAGGTCCACCACCTCTCGGCCCTCCTCGGAACTGGCCATGAACAGCGCCAGCTCGCCCGGATCCACGTCCCCCGCCGACGGCATCCGTGTCTCGGAGACCAGGATCGACGCGGGTACGGACATGCCGTGCATCAGCTCCACCGGCAGGTACAGGTCCAGTCCGTCGGCCTTCCGGGCTTCCCGGATGCGCTGCCACAGGTCCGCTTCGAGATCCCTGCGGTAGGTGAACACCTCGTCGCGCGGCAGGTGCTCGAAGGCGTGGTCGAGGAGGCGCTTGAGGGCGCTCTCGGTGCCGTGGCGGAGCGGGATCTGCCGCCAGCCGGGTGGCAGGACGAGGCCGTACGAGGTGGGCGGCGCGGAGGACTCCCGAGGCGTGGTCATCGCGGCGCCCCCGACGTCTCGTGCCGCTCCCGGGCCGCCCTCCTGCGGGCCGCGCGCCGGGTCAGGGCGCCGTGGGTGAGGATGCCGAGGGAGGCAGCGCAGGCGGCGAAGGCCGCCCAGTAAAGTCCCGCCCACAGGTCGAATGCGGGCTCCCCGAAGCTGGCCACGGCCCCCCACCCGCTGAAGAACGTGAACAGTCCCCCGACCAGCCAGAAATGCGGCGGCGGCGCGCTGGCGTCGAGTTTCAAGGGGAGGGACCCGTCGAACACGCCCTTGTCGGCGTTGCGCAACAGGTAACCGGGCAACCCCTTGGCTGTTTTCGGCCGGGGGCCCGGCTCGCGCTTGAGCAGCTCGGGCGAATGCCAGAGGAAAGTGGCGGGGAGGAGCAGGAGCCAGCAGACGCTCCATCCGGCGAGGAGCAGGTTCCCGCCGGCTCGGCCGCGGTGGTCGGCACCCAGAAGCCACATCCCTAGCGCCAACAGGCCGGCCCACACCCAGAACCCGAGGAAGCTACCGGTCAGGACGACGTATCCGTATTCACGAACGAGCGGAGGCAGAGGCCGTCCTTTCCCTGTTCTCGCTCTGTCCTGTTCGGCGGCGCGCCGAGCGAGCGCAGCCTCGACCGGGGAGGGCCGGGACCCACCGCTGGGTTCTCGTGCCATCATCCCGGCAACCTTCCTCACCACGTCGATCCCGTCTCCACGGTCGCCCAGCCCTTGGTGTCCGTCCAGAAGTTGTCGCCGCCCACCTTGGGAATCTCGTTGAAGTAGGGCCCGACCATCCCGACAGCCTTGTCGAACGAGTCCACCGCCGTCCCCGCGAAGAACGCGCCCTGGCTGAGCCGGATGGATCCGGCTCCCTTCGCGATCTCGCCGGCGATCCTCGTGGACTCCGGGAACCGCGACGCCGCCCCGTTGAGGTACGCCCTCAGCGAGGCCGCCTCCGGGCCGCCGCCAAGGAGGTTCTTCAGGGCGCCCATCTCCGGCAGGGCCTTCCCCGACAGCGCCTTCGCATCGGCCAGCGCACCCTTCTTCGCCGCCCACATGGCCTTCATGCCGCCGCTCATCATCTTCTGGGCCGCCTTCCACTGCTCGCTGCCCTTGACGCCGTTCCTGAAAATATTTCCCGCCCTGGACAGGTCGGTGAGGTTCTCCAGCTTGGCCGCGTTCCACGCGGCCTTGCCGAGCCTGATCGCGCCGGCGCCGCGCATGGCGGTCCGTACGCCTTTCTCCGCTGCCTTCATGCCCGGTCCGGCGAGCCGGCCCAGCCCCATGGTGGCCAGCGCGAAGACGTCCAGTCCCACGTCGATCCAACTGCCCTCGCCGGCCAGCGCGGTGGTCGAGTGGAGCAGCAGGGCGCCGAGCGTCGCTCCCAGCGCGATCATCGCGATGATGTTCAACCCGGGGATGAACAAGGCGATGACCGCGCAGGCGGTGGCCACCCAACAGAGCACGTTCGCCAGGTCGTTCAGCAGTCGGGAGTGGTCGCTCACCCAGTCCTTGAACTTGTCCCAGCCCTTGTCGTGCAGTCCGTCCCGGCTGATGCAGCGCCTGATCTTGCCCGCCCAGTGACCGGCCCGCTCGTCGCGGTGACCGACCGCCTTGTCCAGCTTGTGCCGTGCGTCTCCGAGATCGTCCTCGGCGCGCTCCAGCGCGTGCCGCCGTGTCGTCTCGGCATGGCGTTCCGCCTCTGTCGGCGTGTGGTCGTCCGGTTTGCCGCCCGTCTCGGGCGGCTGGTGCGCGTCGACGCGGCGCTGCGCTTCCGTGGCGTCCTCCAGCGCTTCGTCCGCCTGCTTCTGGCAGTCCTCCAGGTCGTCGGCCCAGTGGCCGAGATAGCCCGAGACGTTGTTGTAGCGGTGATGGGTCTTGCCCAGCCGGCCCGCCAGCTCGTCGGCCTGGTCGCGCAACGAGTCCGCGTAGCGGCCCTTGAGGGCGTTGGTGTCCCGGCCGATCGCCTGCAGCCGTTCCACCTGCTCACTGATCATCGTGGCGAGTCCGCCCAGCCGCTTCGACTCCCGGCGTATGTCCTCCACATCGCCGGGGACGGGATCCTGCTCCGCCAGCGGACTCCAGTCGACAGGTCGTGCCATCGCCGCTACTTCCCCGACCCCTTCTTGCCCTCGGTGGACTTCTCCAACTTCCGGTCCAGCTCCTGGAATGCCTTGTGGCACGCCTCGACCAGCCCACCCACCGCCTCGATGGACTCCAGCAACTGTTTGCGGTGGTAGTCCCAGTTGTCGGCGAAGTCGTCCATCGCACCGGCGATCTCCCCGGAGCCCCAGATACCCTTCAGGTCCTCCTGATGCTTCTCTGTGTCCTCGAACTCGTGCCGGATCTTCTTCAGGCTCCTGGCCGACTTCTTCAGAAGATCGTCGTCGACGATCAGATCGCTCATGGCTCCCCCGTTGGCTCTCGGCGGTCGGTGCCGTCCACCGCTCGGCGGTCGACGGACCGGACCCTCTGCCCCGTCCTGTCCTGTGCGGTCTCGCACGTGCCGTCCGGCAGACCACCGTTCGCGCCTTCGGACCCTTCCCACGAGACCTGCCACCTGGTTGACACCTTCAACCGGTACGGCTGCCCGCTTGAGTCGCGCAGGCGTTCGCAGCGTAGTACCGGGGGGTGACGGCGCGGGGAATCAGGGTGCCGTCGCCTTGCCGTGTGCCTGTCAGGGCGCGGGGCCGAGCGCCGGCGCGGCAGGGGGGCGGACGGGAGCGGGAGGCGTTCGGCTGCACGGCATCACGGCGGTGCGTGCCGGGACGTCGGCACCGCGCTGCCCTTGAGGTCCCCGGAGCGGGCTGTTGTCACGGGGGCCTTCGCCCGGGCGTGGAACGACGACGTCCCGGACAGCGGTGCTGTCCGGGACGTCGTCACTGCGGTGGCTGGGGCCGGGGTCGAACCGGCGACCTATCGCTTTTCAGGCGATCGCTCGTACCAACTGAGCTACCCAGCCACGAGGCTTCCGGGGAAACCTCAGCGGTCCTGACGGGATTTGAACCCGCGGCCTCCACCTTGACAGGGTGGCGAGCACTCCAAACTGCTCCACAGGACCAAGCTGTTGTGTGCGAACAGGCGAGGCAAGTCTCGCACACGGTGTTGCGTGCCCCCAACGGGATTCGAACCCGTGCTACCGCCTTGAAAGGGCGGCGTCCTAGGCCGCTAGACGATGAGGGCTATCGGCCCGCCTGCGCGCTTCTCAGCGCGTCGGGGACGTGAGAAGCATATGGGATGGCGGGAGGTATCGCCAAAACGGTTTACCGAGCGGTCCCGGTGGGGCCGGGGGACGGGGTCGGCGACCCGGTCGCCGACCGGCTCCCCGAAGGGGAGGGCGACGCGGACGCGCCGGGCTGGTTCTCCTTGGGGAGGTGGCGGCTGACCTCGGCGCTGGTGAGGCCGAGACCGCCCAGCTTGATCTCGTCCCAGGCCTGGAGGCGGCGGGTGTCCCGGTCGAAGTAGAGGACCGATGCCTCGATCGGGTCCGGGTACTTCCCCTCGACGGCGCGCAGCCCGCTGCCGCCCGTGGAGCCCTCGACCCGCAGCCGGGTCCCGTACCGCATGACCTCCATGTCCTCGTGGTGCAGGTGCCCGGAGAGCACCAGGGGCACCTCGCCGTCCGTCCCGCGTGCGGCGGCCGGTTCGTGGACGACCGCCACGTCCGCGGGGGTGCCGGCGGCGCGCTGGTCGCGCAGGGCCGAGGCGAGGCGGGCGCCGGCCAGGTCCTCCGCCGCGTCGCCGCCGGGCTCCACCGAGCGGTCCGGGGTGTACTGCGGGTCGCCGATCCCGGCGAACCGCAGGCCCGCGACGGAGACGGCCCGGCCGTCGTCCAGGACGTGGACGTTCTTCAGGTGCTCCAGGTAGCGCTGGGTGAGGCGCGAGTCGTGGTTGCCGCGCACCCAGACGTAGGGCGCGCCCAGGTCGGCCGCGGGGTCGAGGAAGCCGTTCTCGGCGGCCGTCCCGTGGTCCATGGTGTCGCCCGAGTCGACGATCACGTTGATCGAGTACTGCTTCACGAGCGAGGCGATGATCTTCCAGCTCGCGGGGTTGAGATGGATGTCGGAGACGTGCAGGACGCGGATCGTGGTCGGGTCCGGCTGGTAGGCGGGCAGGGTGGACGTGACGTCGTAGAGCTTCGTCACGTTCGTCACCAGGCGCGCCAGCTCCTTCTGGTAGACGTCGAACTCGCTGACGATGCTGCGGGCGTTGCCGACCAGCGAGGGCGCCGAGGACAGCAGGCCCGAGTACTTCGGCTCCAGGACCGACTTGGGGTTCCAGGTGGCGAAGGCGGTCGCCCCGGAGACGGCCAGCAGGGCGAGGGCGAGGCCGCCGGCGGCGAGGGCCCGGCGGGGCCGGCGGTAGACGCCGAGGCCGAGGGCGGTCGCGCCGACGACCACGGCTATGCAGGAGCGCACGGCCAGGTCGATGGTGCCGTCCTCGACGTCCCGGGCCACCTCGTCCTGAAGACCGGAGAGCCGTTCCGGGTGGTCGACCAGGGCCTGCGCCCGGTCGGGGTCGAGCTGGTCCACGTCCACGTCGAGGCGCAGCGGCGCCCGGTGGCTGCCGAGTTCCAGGGCGCCGAGCGGCGAGACGTTGATCTTCGTTCCGCCGGTGAAGGAGGGGCGCAGGGTCATGGTGGTGTCCATCGGCCCGACGGGGACCCGTACGTTCCCCACGACCAGCAGCCCGAGCCAGGCGCCGAGGAGCACCACGCACAGCAGCCCGAGGGCGCGCGCGTACGGATTCGGGCGGGCGGCCAGTTCCGGGACCGCGCGCCGGCGCGCGCTGCGGCGGCCGAGGACGCGCAGCGCCCGGCGGGCGCGGTCGGCGGTGCGGCGGACAGGGGCGGTTGCGGCGGCGGGGGCGCGGACCATTGGGCCCGTATGCCCAGCGGCCGGGCCGGGTATGCCGGGGCTCCCCGCTCCCGGGCCGATGATCCCGGTCCCGTGCCGCGTGGCCCCGTCCGGCCCGCGCCGGCCCCGCGACGGCGGCCCTGGCGCCGCCGCGTCAGCCCCAGCCCAGCTCGTGCAGCCGCTCGTCGTCGATGCCGAAGTGGTGGGCGATCTCGTGGATGACGGTCACGGCGACCTCGTGCACGACCTCGTCCGGGGTCGTGCACAGGCGCAGGATGGGGCCCTTGTAGATCGAGATGCGGTCGGGGAGCACGCCGGCGTACCACTCGCCGCGGTCGGTGAGCGGGGTCCCCTCGTAGAGGCCGAGGAGTTCGGGGTCGTCGGCGGGGGGCTCGTCCTCGACGAACACGGCGACGTTGTCCATGACCCGGGTCAGCTCGGGCGGGATCTTGTCGAGGGCCTGGCTCACGAGCTCTTCGAAGGTTTCGCGCGTCATCTCCAGCACACGGCCATTGTCGGGGACGGGGGCGTGCGCGGCCGGTCCGCGCGGCGACCGGCCGCCCGGACCGGCCGCGGACCGCGCACCGCCCGCCCGCGCCCTCGGGGGGTCTCGGCGGGCGCGCGGCGGGCGGCGCCCGCGGGTCCCGGGCCGGGGCGCGTGTCCTCTCGCGGGCGGCGGGAGTTGGACAGGGGGAACGCCCGTTCCTCCCCCGCGCCCGGCTCCGCCCGAGCGGGGGACGCCCCCTCCGGAGGTGGCCGCCCGTGCGCGCCTTGTACGTACCCGTCCGTCTGGCCGCCACGGTCGTGGCCGTCGCCGCAGCAGCAGGCTGCATGAGCGTGGGGAACGACGGGGACGGCCGGCCGGGGCCCTCGCACTCGGCGGGGCGGCGGGTCGGGGAGGCGCCGGGCGGCGGGACCTCGGTGGGCGGGGGAGCGGTCGGATCGCACGGGGGGAAGCACGGCGGGGGCGGCGGGAAGTCGCCGAAGCCGGGCGAGTCGGAGTCGGACGGGGCGTCGCCGTCGGCGTCGGCGTCGAAGGGCGGCAAGCCGACCGCGAAGGCGACGGACAAGACCGCCGGCGACGCGTCCGAGAAGCCCCAGCCGCCGGACGAGCCGACGCCCACCCGCACCACGGCGGAGCCGACGCCCGAGCCGCCGCCGGTGTCGCCGCCGCCGTCGTCCGATCCGGGGACCGCCGAGCCGTCGTCGTCGGCGCACGAACAGCCGGCGACCCAGCTCGTGCAGCGGGAGCCGGCGCCGGAGGCCGGCTCCCCCGCCCCGGCCCGTGCCCTCGCGCAGTCCTGACCTGGGCGAACGGGTCGAGTTTGCCTTCGAGGGTGGAGGGTGCGTATGGTGGTAGATCGTTTGATCCCATTTGCCCGGCGCCGCCGCAGAGAGCGCCGCGTGGCGCGTACTCTCCCTTGCCGTGGCCGGACCGCATTGAGGCGGTCGATTGCGACTTCACGGAGTTTGGGCGCGTGCCGAAGAACTCCGGAAGGTTCGCATTTCGCATGTCTGTTTCCAGTACTGATCACGCCGTCGTGCCCGAGAACGGCCAGAACGACCCGGCGACCGAGGTCGTCGAGACCGTCGAGTCCGCTCCCGAGACGACCTTCGCGGACCTCGGTCTGCCGGAGGGCGTCGTGCGCAAGCTCGCGCAGAACGGCGTGACCACCCCCTTCCCGATCCAGGCGGCGACCATCCCGGACGCCCTGGCCGGCAAGGACATCCTCGGCCGCGGCCGCACCGGCTCCGGCAAGACCCTCTCCTTCGGTCTGCCGACCCTGGCGCAGCTCGCCGGCGGCCACACCGAGAAGAAGAAGCCGCGCGCCGTCATCCTCACCCCGACCCGTGAGCTGGCCATGCAGGTCGCCGACGCGCTCCAGCCCTACGGCGACGTCCTCGGCCTGAAGATGAAGGTCGTCTGCGGCGGTACGTCGATGGGCAACCAGATCTACGCCCTGGAGCGCGGCGTCGACGTCCTCGTCGCCACCCCGGGCCGGCTGCGCGACATCATCAACCGCGGCGCCTGCTCGCTGGAGAACACCGAGATCGCCGTCCTCGACGAGGCCGACCAGATGTCGGACCTGGGCTTCCTGCCCGAGGTCACCGAGCTGCTCGACCAGGTCCCGGCCGGCGGCCAGCGCATGCTCTTCTCCGCCACCATGGAGAACGAGATCTCCACGCTGGTCAAGCGCTACCTGAACGACCCGGTCACGCACGAGGTCGACAGCGCCCAGGGCAACGTCACGACCATGTCGCACCACATCCTCATCGTGAAGCCCAAGGACAAGGCGCCGGTCACCGCCGCGATCGCCTCCCGCAAGGGCCGCACGATCATCTTCGTCCGCACCCAGCTGGGCGCCGACCGCATCGCCGAGCAGCTCCGCGACGCCGGGGTGAAGGCCGACGCGCTGCACGGCGGAATGACGCAGGGCGCCCGCACCCGGACGCTGGCGGACTTCAAGGACGGCTACGTCAACGCGCTCGTCGCGACCGACGTCGCCGCCCGCGGTATCCACGTCGACGGCATCGACCTGGTCCTGAACGTGGACCCGGCCGGCGACCACAAGGACTACCTGCACCGCTCCGGCCGCACCGCCCGCGCCGGCCGCTCCGGCACCGTGGTGTCGCTGTCGCTGCCGCACCAGCGCCGGCAGATCTTCCGGCTGATGGAGGACGCGGGCGTCGACGCCGCGCGTCACATCATCAACTCCGGCACGGCCTTCGAGCCCGACGTCGCCGAGATCACCGGCGCCCGGTCGATGACCGAGGTCCAGGCGCAGTCCGCGGGCGACGCCGCCCAGCAGGCCGAGCGCGAGGTCACCCAGCTCACTAAGGAGCTGGAGCGGGCGCAGCGCCGCGCCGCCGAGCTGCGCGGCGAGGCCGACCGGCTGGTCGCGCGTGCCGCCCGTGAGCGGGGCGACGACCCGGAGGTGGCCGTCGCCGCCGCCGCGGAGGCGGCCGAGCAGGCCGCCGTCGCCGAGGCGCCGGCCGCCGAGTCCGCGGTCGCCGAGGCCCCGGCCGAGCGTCCCGCCTACGAGCCGCGCCAGCGCCGTGACGAGCGGGGCAACTACGAGCGCCGGGACAACGACCGCGGCGGCTTCCGCCGGGACAACGACCGCGGCGGCTTCAACCGCGACGACCGCGGCGGCCGTCGTGACGACCGCCGCGACGGCGACCGCGGCGGCTTCCGCCGGGACAACGACCGCGGCGGTTTCCGCCGGGACGACCACCGGGGCGGCGGCTTCAACCGCGACGACCGCGGCGGCCGGTCCTTCGAGCGCCGTGACGACAACCGCGGCGGTGGCTTTCGGCGCGACAACGACCGCCGGGACGACAACCGCGGCGGCCGGTCCTTCGAGCGTCGTGACGACAACCGCGGCGGTGGCTTTCGGCGCGACAACGACCGCCGGGACGACAACCGCGGCGGTGGCTTTCGCCGGGACAACGACCGCGGCGGCCGGTCCTTCGACCGCCGTGACGAGCGGGGCGGCCACCGCGGCAGCGACCGTCCCTTCAACCGCGACCGTCAGGGCGACCGCCCCTCGGGCGGAGGCTTCCGCTCCGGCGGTCACGACCGCCCCTACGGCCGTCGCGACGACCACCGCGGTGCCGGCGCCGGTTCCTTCCGCCGCGACGACAAGCCCCGCTGGAAGCGCAACGGCTGACGCCCCGTCCGAGGTGTGACGCCGTTCGCGGACGCCGCCGGCGGCCCGTGAACCCGTCCAGGGCCCGTACGACTCCGGTCGTGCGGGCCCTTCGGCGTCCCCGCGCCCCGGTCCGGGCGCCCCGGCCCCCTCCGGCCGACTCGACGGTCCGTCCCGCGCATGGCGCGGCCCCCGCGAGGGAATCGCTGGGGACATGACACATGACGCGACGGACGGCGGGCTGTCCGACGAAGAGCGGCTCGCCGAGCTCGGCTACACGCAGGTGCTCGCCCGCCGGATGTCGGCGTTCTCCAACTACGCGGTGTCCTTCACGATCATCTCGGTCCTGTCCGGCTGTCTGACGCTGTATCTGTTCGGGATGAACACCGGCGGCCCCGCCGTGATCACCTGGGGCTGGGTCGCCGTCGGCCTGATGACGCTGTTCGTCGGGCTCGCCATGGCCGAGATCTGCTCGGCCTATCCCACCTCCGCGGGGCTGTACTTCTGGGCCCACCGGCTCGCCCCGGAACGCAGCGCCGCGGCCTGGGCGTGGTTCACCGGCTGGTTCAACGTGCTCGGGCAGGTCGCCGTGACCGCGGGCATCGACTTCGGCGCCGCGTCCTTCCTCGGCGCCTATCTGAACCTCCAGTTCGACTTCGAGGTGACACCGGGCCGCACGGTCCTGCTGTTCGCCGCGATCCTGCTGCTGCACGGCCTCCTGAACACCTTCGGCGTGGGCATCGTCGCCCTCCTGAACAGCATCAGCGTGTGGTGGCACGTCGTCGGTGTCGCCGTCATCGTCGGCGCGCTGACCTTCGTGCCGGACCACCACCAGTCGGCGTCGTTCGTGTTCACGAGGTTCGTCGACAACACGGGCTGGGGCAGCGGGGTCTACGTGGTCCTCCTCGGCCTGCTCATGGCCCAGTACACGTTCACCGGGTACGACGCCTCCGCCCACATGACGGAGGAGACGCACGACGCCTCGACGGCCGGCCCGCGGGGCATCGTGCGGTCCATCTGGACCTCGTGGATCGCCGGCTTCGTCCTGCTGCTCGGGTTCACGTTCGCCATCCAGTCCTACGACGGGGCGCTGAACTCGCCGACCGGCGCGCCCCCGGCGCAGATCCTGCTCGACGCGCTCGGTGCCACCTCGGGCAAGCTCCTGCTGCTGGTGGTGATCGGCGCCCAGCTGTTCTGCGGCATGGCGTCCGTGACCGCCAACAGCCGCATGATCTACGCCTTCTCGCGGGACGGCGCGCTGCCCTTCTCCGGCGTCTGGCACACGGTGAACCCGCGCACGCGCACGCCCGTCGCGGCGGTCTGGCTGGCCGCGCTGGGCGCCCTCGCCCTCGGCCTGCCGTACCTGATCAACTACACCGCCTACGCGGCCGTCACGTCGATCGCGGTCATCGGCCTCTACGTCGCCTACGTCATCCCGACGTTCCTGCGGGTGCGCAAGGGCGCGGACTTCCGGCGCGGGCCCTGGCACCTGGGCCGCTGGTCCCGCCCGGTCGGGATGGTCGCGGTCGGCTGGGTCGTCGTCATCACGGTTCTGTTCATGCTGCCGCAGGTCTCGCCGGTCACCTGGGAGACCTTCAACTACGCCCCGGTCGCGGTCCTCGTCGTCCTCGGATTCGCGGCGGCCTGGTGGCTGGCCTCGGCCCGGCACTGGTTCCTCAACCCCGAGCACGAGCGCACGATCGCCCGCGAGGCGGCGCGCGCGGGAGCGCCCGAACCGGTCGATCCCTGACCTTGTGCGCGTCCGGCGCGGCCGGGTCGCCGATACCCGATCGGCGTCGCGGTCTCGTCCGGCTATGCTCGGGGATGCATCGGCGCGGTCCGGTGCGCCGTACCGGCGTGAGCCGGTGCGGGGACCCTTAGCTCAATTGGCAGAGCAGTGGACTTTTAATCCATTGGTTGTGGGTTCGAGTCCCACAGGGTCTACCGCGCGACAGCGCCCCGTCCGGCTTCGGCCGGCGGGGCGCTGTCATGTCGTCAGGGCGCCCGGCCCCGGCGGGGGTCAGCCCGCGGTGAGGTCCGTGAGGCCGGTCCGGTCGGCGAGGTCCGGCAGCGGGAGCGTGTGCCGGGTCTGGAGGACCTTGGCGCGCAGGTACCGGACGTTGTGCGCGGTGGTGAAGACGCCCGTCGGCACGCGCCGGGCGACGGTGACGCCGAGGTCGCGGAGCTGCTCGGCCTTGTCGGGGTTGTTGGAGAGCAGGTCGAGCGTGTCGATGCCGAGGGCCTGGAGCATCTGGGCGGCGGCCGTGTAGTCGCGGTCGTCCTCCGGCAGGCCGAGGGCCGCGTTGGCCGCGTAGGTGTCGAGGCCCTCGTCCTGGAGGGCGTACGCGTCGAGCTTGTTGTAGAGGCCGATGCCGCGGCCCTCCTGGCGCAGGTAGAGCAGCACGCCGCCCCGGTCCGCGATCCGCTCCACCGCCTCGCGCAGCTGCGGTCCGCAGTCGCAGCGGGCCGAGCCGAGGACGTCGCCGGTCAGGCACTCGGAGTGCAGCCGCACGAGCGGTTCGGGGCCGGGGTCGCCGAGGACGACGGCCAGGTGTTCCGCGCCGTCGACCAGCCCGTGGAAGGTGACGAGGTCCGCGTCCACGGTGTAGCCGTCGCCGAAGCGCAGGGGTACCCGGACACGGGTGCGCACCGTGGCGGTGGGGTGGTCGCGCATGGTCTCTCTCCGTCCAGCGGGTTCGTACGGAACGGCGGGTCCCGGGCACTGCTTCAGATTTGAAGCACACCGTCCGTCCGTGACCCTACATCTGCTTCAAAGTTCAAGCAACGGGTTTCGGGGCCGCCCGCCGCGCCCCGCCCGCCCCGCCCGCTCCCGTCACGAGGAGCAGGAGCGTCGCCGCCAGGGCAGCTCCGCCCCGCGGGCCGCCGGGTTCTCGTCCTGGATCGCCCGCGTGATGGCCCCGCAGATCTCCTCCAGCTGGCCCACCTGCTCGGGGGTCAGCCGGTCGAAGACCGCGGCCCGGACCGTCTCCACATGGCCCGGCGCCACGCGCGCGACCAGGTCCATGCCCGCGTCGGTGAGCACGGCCAGATGGCCGCGCCGGTCGGTCGGGCAGCCCTGCCGGCGGACCGAGCCGTCCTTCTCCAGCCGGGTCACGGCGTACGTCAGGCGGCTGCGGGTGATCTTCAGCGTCTCGGCCAGCTCCGTCATCCGCATCCGCCGCTCCGGCGCCTCGGACAGCGTGGCCAGGATGGAGTAGTAAAGGTGGGGCATGCCGGCCTCGGCCTGGAGCCCGCGATCGATGGTGTCCTCCAGGAGGGAGCTCGCGGAGACGTACGAGCGCCAGGCGCGCTGTTCGGCGGGGGAGAGCCAGCGGGTCGTCATGGGGCCAGTGTAGGTATTGTTTAAAACTTGAACCACATGATGGACCGCCGCACGACCGCTCAGTGAACGCCACCGGAGGAAACGCCCGATGCCCCGACCCCACGTCCTGTTGTCCGCCGCCGTCTCCCTCGACGGCTTCCTGGACGACACCGGGCCCGAACGGCTGCTGCTCTCGGGGCCGGCCGACTTCGACCGGGTCGACGAGGTGCGGGCGTCCTGCGACGCGATCCTGGTCGGCGCCGGAACCCTGCGTGCCGACAACCCCCGGCTCCTGGTCAACTCCGCCGAGCGCCGGGCGGCCCGGGTCGCCGAAGGGCGCCCCGCGTACCCGCTGAAGGCGACCGTCAGCGGCTCCGGCGACCTCGACCCGCGGGCGCGGTTCTGGCACACGGGCGGGGAGAAGGTCCTCTACACCACCGACGCGGGCGCCCGGCTCGCGGCGGACCTGCTGCGCGACCTGCCGGGTGTCGAGGTCGTCACCACGGGCCCCGACGTCGACTGGCGGGTCCTGCTGGAGCACCTGCACGACGTCCGGGGTGTGCGGCGCCTGATGGTCGAGGGCGGCGGCCGGGTCCACACCCAGCTCGTGACGGAGGGGCTCGCCGACGAACTCCAGCTCGCCCTCGCGCCGCTCTTCGTCGGGCAGCCGGACGCGCCGCGGCTGTTCGGGCCCGGGGCCTATCCGCCCGGCCGGATGCGGCTCGTGGAGACCCGGCCCGTCGGCGACGTCGTCCTCGCCCGGTACGTCCCCACCGCGCCCGGCACCGGCGGCGCCGCCTCCGCCGCGGACCGCCGGTGGCTGGCCCTGGCGTGCGAGCTGGCCGCCGCGTGCCCGCCCTCGGAGACCGCGTTCAGCGTGGGCGCCGTGGTGGTGGCGGCCGACGGCACCGAGCTGGCCCGCGGCCACTCCCGCGAGGGCGGGGACGCCGTGGCGCACGCCGAGGAGGCCGCGCTCGCCAAGATCGACCCGGCCGACCCGAGGCTGCCCGGCGCCACCGTCTACAGCAGCCTGGAGCCGTGTGCCCGCCGCGCCTCGCGCCCCGCCCCCTGCGCCCGGCTCGTCCTCGACGCCGGTGTCCGGCGCGTCGTCACCGCCTGGCGCGAGCCCGACACCTTCGTCCCGCAGGCCGACGGCAGCGCGGTCCTCGCCGCGGCGGGCGCCGACGTCGTCCTGCTGCCCGAGTACGAGGAGCGCGCCCAGGCGCCGAACCGCCACCTGCCGGGCGACGCCCCCCGCGGCCGGGCCTGAGCGGCGGCCCGCCGCCCGGCCCCGCCCCCCGTTCGAGGCCGCCGGGGGCGCGGGGAGGAAGTGGTCAGGGCGGTCCCGCGGATGGCGTAGACTGGTTTCACCGACGCGGGGTGGAGCAGCTCGGTAGCTCGCTGGGCTCATAACCCAGAGGTCGCAGGTTCAAATCCTGTCCCCGCTACTGAAGGCCGAGGGCCGGAATCCTGAAACACGGATTCCGGCCCTTGGCGTAGGTCTCCCCCGGGGTGCATCCCTCGGTCGGTCCACACCGGTCGCCCGGCGCCGCCGCTCCGGGTCTGCTGGACGGGTGGGCCGGCCAGGAGGTGACGAGCGGACCGGGGAACGCGACGACCGCGCCGACCGCCCGTCCGCCGGACCGCGGCCCCCGGGACGCGCCGTGGCCTCGGGCGCGACCGGTGTCGCCGCCCCCGCCCCGGTCGGCCGGCGCACCCGCAGGATCTCCGTCGCGCGGGCCTTCGTGCGGGCGCTGCCCGTGCTCCTCGTCGTCGCCGCGACCCTGTACGACTACTTCACGCCCGGCGAGTTCACCGCCGCGCCCCTCTTCACCGCCGCCGTGCTCGTCGCCGCGCCCCTCTCCTCGCTCCGCGGCACGGTCCTCGTCTCCTCGGCCGCCGTCGCCGCGGTGTTCCTCGTGCACGCGCGCTACGGCATCGTCCTGCGGATCGACGCGATCACCGAGGCGGTCACCGTCGCCACGGCGGCCGTGCTCGCCGTCCTCATCAACATCCTCGTCCGGCGCGGCGACCAGCGGCTCGCCTCCGTCCGGGAGATCGCCGAGTTCGCCCAGCGGGCCGTCCTGCCCGAACCGCAGGCGCGGATCGGCGGCCTCGACGTCGCCGCCCGCTACGAGGCGGCGCAAGCCGACGCGTTCATCGGCGGCGACCTGTACGCGGTGCAGGACACCGCCTACGGCGTACGGCTGGTCGTCGGGGACGTGCGCGGGAAGGGGATGACGGCGGTCGCCGCCGTCGCCGTGGTGATCGGTGCCTTCCGCGAGGCCGCCGAGCAGGAGGGCACCCTGGAGGCGGTCGCCCGGCGGCTGGAGCGGGCGCTGCGGCGCGAGGGCGCCCGGCGGGACAGCCTCGACGCCGTCGAGGGCTTCACCACCGCCGTCCTCGCCGAGATCCCGCACGACGAGGGGATCGTCCGGATCGTCAACCGGGGGCACCCCCCGCCCCTGCTGCTGCATCCCGACGGCACGCTCCGCGTCCTCACGGTCGAGCCCGCCGCCCTGCCCCTCGGGATGAGCGACCTGGCCGGCGCGCCCGACCGGGCGGTGCCGGCCCGTATTCCGTCCGGGGCGACGCTGCTGCCGTACACCGACGGCCTCTCCGAGGCCCGGGACCGGTCCGGCGCGTTCTACGACCCGGCCGCACGGCTGACCGGTCGGGTGTTCCCCGGCCCGGGCGCGCTGCTGAACGAGGTCGCCGGCGAGGTCCGCCGGCACACCGGTGGCGCGCTGGCCGACGACATGGCGCTGCTCGCCGTCCTGCGCGGGCCGGCCGCCGGCCTGCTCGGGCCCTGTCACGAGGGGTGACGGGGCGCTGTCCCTCCGCATAACAACTGACGCACCGTCAAGTAAAGGGTGGTGCACGCACGGAGGTCAACTCGCCCCTTTTTCACCGCTCGTGACCCAGAAGTCCTGGCCGGAAACCGTTAACGATCACTCGGAACAGCTTGGAATCCGGTGGCCGTGTCTATTAACGTTCGATAACGCAGCGCGGTCGTCCCAGCCGTCACCAGCGACGGCTCCGTGCGCACGCGCCGAATCCCGCGAGGGAACCGGGGAACCACCATTTGGGGTGAATCGAGCGTATGCGGCCGTGGTCACACGGCGGTTTACGCGCGTAGGAGACCTTCCTGCTCCGAACCCGTCAGCTAACCCGGTAGGCGAGAAGGAAGGAAAGGAGCGCCCACGTGGCGTCCAACCCGCCTGCCCGGCCCACCTCGTTCGCCCCGGGCGAAGCCCACTCCTTCGGCTTCGTCCACGGCAAGGACGAGGGTCCCTGGGAGGAGTGGAACCCCACCGAGGAGTCCGTCCGCCCCGTGCGCGGCCGGCACCGCGTGGGAAAGCAGCGCGGCGGAGGACTCGCCCGCAGCTCCACCGTCCTCGGCGTCGGCGTCATGGCGGCCGTCGGAGCGGGGGGCATGGCCACCGCGGCGCCCGGCAAGGCGCCCGTCTCGATCTCGCTGCCCGACCTGTCCTCGGTCACCCACTCGGCCAAGGCCCTGGTCGCCGACGACACCGACGAGGCACCCGAGACCCAGGCCGCTCCGCTCACCGGCGCGGGTCTGACCACCGCGGACACCGCCCAGGGCGCCACGGACGCCGGCGAGGCCCTGCGCGCCCGCATCATGCAGCAGGCCGAGTCGCAGCAGAACCAGGTCGACAGCGCCGCGCAGAAGGCCGCGGAGACGGCCGCCGCGAAGCAGGCGGTCGCGCTCGCCGCGAAGCAGCAGGACGCCGCGCAGGCCAAGGAGGCCGCCGCGAAGAAGAAGGCGGAGGAGGAGGCCGCGGCGAAGGCGGAGGCGGAGCGCCTCGCCGAACTCGCCAAGAGCTACTCCCTGCCCACCTCCTCGTACACGCTGACCTCGACCTTCGGGGAGGCCGGCTCCATGTGGTCCTCCGGCTACCACACGGGTCTCGACTTCGCGGCCCCCACCGGCACCCTGATCAAGGCCGTCCACAGCGGCACCGTCACCGAGGCGGGCTGGGCCGGCGCCTACGGCTACCGCACGGTGCTCACCCTCGACGACGGCACCGAACTCTGGTTCTGCCACCAGTCGTCGATCAGCGTCAGCACCGGCCAGAAGGTCGCCACCGGTGACGTCATCGGCCGGGTGGGCGCGACGGGCAACGTCACCGGGCCGCACCTGCACCTGGAGGTCCACCCGGACGGCGCCCCCACCGGCATCGACCCGATGGCCTGGCTCCAGAGCAAGGGCCTCACCCCCTGATCCGAGCGGCGTCCGCGCGGGCGCGGCCCCCGGCCCGGCCCGGCCGGCGGCCGACCCGCGCCACGGCGGTGGGCGCGGCACGCCGGCGCACCGCCGCACCCCGGCCGGCGGGAGCCGGTCCCCGCCGTGCCGTTCACCTGCGGAATAGAGGCATCCGGCGCGGGCGTTGAAGCCGGGCATGACTTCCCCTCTTCGCAAGCTCGGCTCCTCCGACCTGGAGGTCTTCCCGCTCTGCCTCGGCGGCAACGTCTTCGGCTGGACGGCGGACGAGACGCAGTCCTTCGCCGTGCTCGACGCCTACGCGGCGGCCGGGGGCAACTTCCTCGACACCGCCGACTCCTACTCGGCCTGGGCCGACGGCAACGAGGGCGGCGAGTCCGAGACCGTCATCGGCAGGTGGCTCGCCGCCCGCGGCAACCGCGAGGACATGGTCGTGGCGACCAAGGTCAGCCAGCACCCCGCCTTCCCCGGCCTCTCCGCCGCCAACATCAAGGCCGCCGCCGACGCCTCGCTGCGCCGCCTGGGCACCGACCACATCGACCTCTACTACACGCACTTCGACAAGACCGAGGTGCCGGTGGAGGAGATCATCGGTGCGCTCGACGACCTGGTGAAGGCCGGCAAGGTCCGTCACATCGCGGCCTCCAACATCTCCCCGGAGCGGCTGCGGGAGTCCCTGGAGTTCTCCGACCGCGAGGGTCTCGCCCGGTACGTGGCGCTCCAGCCGCAGTACAACCTGGTCTCGCGCGACACCTACGAGGGCGCGCTGCGGGACGTCGCCTCCGGTGCCGGGCTCGCCGCCGTCCCCTACTTCGCGCTCGCGGCCGGCTTCCTCACCGGCAAGTACCGTCCGGGGGCGACCGTGGACTCGCCGCGGGCCGCGGGAGCGGCCAAGCACCTGGAGACCGAACGCGGGCAGCGGGTCCTCACCGCGCTCGACGCGATCGCCGGCGCCCACAACACCGCCGTCCCGACCGTCGCGCTCGCCTGGCTGGCCGCCCGGCCGACCGTCGCCGCGCCGATCGCCTCCGCCCGCACCGTGGAGCAGCTCCCGGCACTCCTCGGCGTCGCGGAGCTGTCCCTGACGGAGGCGGAACTGTCCCGCCTGTCCGAGGCGTCGGCCTGACCGGCCGGACCCCCGCGGCGGCCCCGCGGGGCCGCCCGCCCCGCCCGCGGGCCGGCCGGGGCGGGCGTCCGCGGCGGCGCGGGGGTCACGAGCGGTAGGGGTTGTACGCCGGGTACGGCACCGGCGGTGAGAAGGGCCGCGCCGGCGGGGCGGCGTAGCCCCAGCCGTGCGCCGGCCACGGCGGCGGGACCGGCAGCGGGGCGGTCGCCCCGGCCGCGTAGGCGAGGGACGGACGGGCGATGTCGCGGCGCCGCCACAGCTCGTGCAGCAGCTCCCGCTCCCGGACGACGAAGTCGCCGCCCGCGCGGCCCCGCCGGCCGCGGTGCCGCAGGAACGCCAGCGAGGTGGCGTACGCCTCGTACTCGGCGACCGAGCGGGCCGCGCCCTTTCCCCACTGCCGCCCGGCGTACTCGCGGGCGAGCCGCCTGGCCCGCATCGAGCCGAGGACGTACGGCTCGGCCGTGCCCAGCCAGCCCGCCGCGGTGTACGCGGGCAGCTCGGTGTGCACGGTGCGCAGCTCGCGCTGCCGGGTCCAGACGACGAGCCAGGTCAGCAGGGCGAACGCGGGCACCATGAAGGCCGCGTAGACCGCGATGAAGCCGAACTCCCCGAAGTCCGAGGAGCTGTTCCACACCGAGTGCATCCCCATCGCGAGCAGCAGGCCGGCCGCCGGCACGAGGACGCGGCGGACGCGCTGGTGGTCGCCGGACAGGGCCGCGACGCCGAAGCCGATCCCGGTCAGCACGGTGAACAGGGGGTGCGCGAAGGGGGACATCACCACGCGCACGAAGAAGGTCGCGGCGGTCACGGAGGCCAGCCCGTGGTCGCCGGTGAGCCGGTCGGTGCCGAAGGCGGTGCCGAGGTACAGGATGTTCTCGGTGAACGCGAAGCCGGTGGCGGTGACTCCGGCGACCACGACACCGTCGACGATCCCGGTGAAGTCGCGTCTGCGGAAGAGGAAGACGAGCAGGACGGCCGCCGCCTTCGCCGACTCCTCGACCACCGGGGCGATGACGGTCGCGCCGAGGGTGTCCGCGCTGGAGGGGTCCGCGGTCGCGGTGGCTATCCAGCGGGTGGCGAAGCTGTTGGCGACGATCGCGATGAGTGCCGCCGCACAGGCCCCCCAGGCGAAGCAGAAGACCAGGGTGCGCCAGGGCCCCGGTTCGACGCGGTCCAGCCAGCGGAACGCGGCCACCAGCAGCGGCACCGGGAACACGGCGAGGCCGAGGCCCACCAGGAAGCCCTCGGTGCCGGTCTGTTCGCGGACCAGCGCGAGGATGACCAGGCCCGACAGCGCCAGCAGGGTGATCGGTGCTCCGTACCGCACCCATCTGCGCTGCCACCAGTGCGGATGGCGCGGCGCGGGCGGCCCGGCGGGGGCGCCGGGCTGCGGAGGGTACGGGGGACGGATGGCCACGGCATTGACCCTAACGAGGGAGGGCGTGGCCCGCGACGGTGACCGGGGCGGTCCCGGCGGGCGGAGCGCCCGGGGCCACCGGAGGTCGCGCGCGGGTCAGCTGCCCGGGGCGTGCTGGTCCCGGTGCTGTACGCGCCGGAAGAGCAGGTCGTTCACCACATGTCCCTTGTCCAGGCCCTGGCCCTCGAAACGGGTCAGCGGCCGGAACGGCGGACGCGGCGCGAAACCGCCGTCCGGCCGGGTGTTCTCGAAGCAGGGGTGCGCGCCCAGCACGTCGAGCATCTGCTCGGCGTACGGCTCCCAGTCGGTGGCGCAGTGCACGAGCGCGCCCGGCTTCAGGCGGGTCGCGGCGAGGTCCAGGAACTCGGGCTGGATCAGCCGCCGCTTGTGGTGCCGCTTCTTGGGCCAGGGGTCGGGGAAGTAGACGCGCAGGCCGGCCAGGGAGCCGGGCGCGAGCATCTCCCTCAGCAGGATGATCGCGTCGCCGTTCGCGACCCGGACGTTGGTCAGGCCGCCGCGCTCCGCGAGGCCGAGCAGGTTGCCCTGGCCCGGGGTGTGGACGTCCACGGCGAGGATGCCGGTGGCCGGGTCCTCGGCCGCCATCTGCGCGGTCGCCTCGCCCATGCCGAAACCGATCTCCAGCACCACGGGCAGGTCCGCCCCGAACAGCTCCGCGAGGTCGAGCGTGCGCCGGCCGTCGACGTCGAGTCCCCACCGGGGCCACAGCCGCTGGAGGGCCTCGCCCTGGCCCGCGGTCACCCGGCTGCGGCGCGGCTGGAAGCTCCTGATCCGCCGCTCGAAGTGCGATCCGGCGGGGTCGGCCTGCGGACCGTCGGGGAACCGGGGCTCGCCCTTGGAGCGGTGGTGACGCGGCGGGCCGTCCTCGGCGGAGGCGGGCCGGGTCTCTTCGGAGGAGTCGAGGAAGTCAGACACAGTGCCCTCGATTTTACGGGGACCGCGCAGGAGGGGGTCCGGCCCGGCGCCGCGCGCGGAGCGGCCCGCGCTGCCGGGCGGCCCCGCGCCGGCTCCGCCGTGCCCGAAGCGGCGGGCACGCGTCGGACCGGCCACGACCGTCGCCGGGCCGCGGCCGACCCGGCGGGGCCGCCGTCGCGATCCGCCCGGCCGCCCGACCCGCCGTGGCCGTCGTCGGGGGCGGCCCGAATTGTCGGTGCGCCGTCGCCGGGACTGACCCGGCCTGTTCGTGTGCCGTCGCCGTGATGTCTCGGGGCCGCCTGCCGTGGCGGACGCCGGGACTCGCCGCGCTGGTCGGTCCGCCGTCGCCGGGGGCCGCCCGGCGGCTGGCGGGCGGTCTGTGCGGGGCTCGGGCGCTCCGGTCAGCCGGCCGCCAGCGCCGCCAGCGCCCGGCGGGCGACCTCCCGGCCGATCGGGAGGGACGCCGTCGCCGCGGGGGACGGCGCGTTCAGCACGTGCACGGTGCGCGGACCCTCCTTGATCAGGAAGTCGTCGACCAGGGTGCCGTCCCGCAGGACGGCCTGGGCGCGGACCCCGGCCGCGGCGGGCAGCAGGTCCTGCGGGGTGACCGCCGGCAGCAGACGGCGCACCGCCTCGGTGAACGCCGTCTTCGACAGGGACCGGCGCAGCTCCCCGGCGCCGTAGCGCCAGTGGCGGCGGGCCGTGTGCCAGGAACCCGGCCAGGCCAGCGTCGCGCCCAGCTCGCGCGGGCGGACCACGCCCCACCCGTATCCCTCGCGGGCCAGGGCGGGCACCGCGTTGGGGCCGACGTGGACGCCGCCGTCGATGCCCCGGGTGAGATGGACGCCGAGGAAGGGGAAGCCGGGGTCGGGCACCGGATACACCAGGCCGCGCACCAGCTCCGGCCGCGCCAGGGTGAAGTACTCGCCGCGGAAGGGCACGATCCGCATGCCCGGGTCGTCGCCGGTCAGCCGGGCCGTGACGTCGCAGTGCAGTCCCGCGCAGTTGACCAGCACCCGGCCGCGCACGACGGCGCCGTCCCGGGTGCGGACGGCCGCGCCGAGGTCCGGGCGCCGGTCGATCCGCACCACGTCGGCGCCGTAGCGGACGTCGGCGCCGGAGGCGTCCGCGAGCTGCCGGGCGACCGCCCCGTAGTCGCAGACGCCGGTGGTGGCCACGTGGATGGCGGCGAGGCCGCGCACCTCGGGTTCGGCCTCGGCGATCTGGGCCGGACCCAGCTCCCGCACCGGGATGCCGTTCTCCCTGCCGCGCTGCACCAGCGCGTGCAGGCGGGGCAGCTCGGCCTTCTCGGTGGCGACGATCAGCTTGCCGGTGACCGCGTGCGGGATGTCGTACTCCGCGCAGAACTTGACCATCTCGGCCGCGCCCCGCACCGCGTAGCGCGCCTTCAGCGAGCCCGGGCGGTAGTACACACCGCTGTGGATCACCCCGCTGTTGCGGCCGGTCTGGTGCCGGGCCGGGCCGGGCTCCTTCTCCAGCACGGTGACCCGGGTGCCCGGCGCCGCGCGCGTGAGGGCGTAGGCCGTCGACAGGCCGACGATCCCGCCGCCGATCACCAGCACATCGCAGTCGTACGCGCTCCGCATCCGCACCACCTCCCGGCCTCGATAGTGCACTGCGCCACTGACAATGCCCTCAAACCCGAGAATCACGCCCCGTCGCGCCGCGGCCGGCCGGAGCGCGGCGCGACGGCCGCGGCTACGCCGGTGCCATCAGCAGCGGTCGCGCCCGCTCCCGCAGCTCCACCACGCGCGGTTCGTCGCCGTACGGCTCCAGCCGGTGCAGCAGGTCCTTCACGTACTCGGTGGTGCGCGCGGAGGAGATGCGGCCCGCGACCTCCACCGCCCGGACGCCCTGCTCGCAGGCCGCGTCGAGGTTGCCCGACTCCAGTTCGGCGACCGCGGACACCACCAGGCGCAGTCCGTGCGAGCGGACGAACTCCTCCGTCGGCCGCGACAGCGCCTGCTCGGTGAAGCGGCGCACCTGGCGCGGCGCCTTCAGGTCGCGGTAGCACTCGGCTGCGTCGGCCGCGAAGCGGTCGTAGGAGTAGAAGCCGAGCCAGGACGGGTCGTGGTCCCCGTCGCGGGCGCGCTCCAGCCAGCCCTCGGCGGCCTTGAGCGCGGCGCCGGCCGCCTGGGCGTCGCCCGCGCGCGCGTGGGCGCGCGCCTCGACGAGGCGGAAGAAGCTCATCGTGCGGGCCGTGGCCAGGCCGCGGTTGCGCTCCAGGGCGGCCTGGGCGAGGTCGACGCCCTCGTCGCCGAAGCCGCGGTAGGTCGCCTGGAGGGACATCGAGGCGAGCACGTAGCCCCCGAGGGGGACGTCCGCGGCGGCCCGGGCCAGGCGCAAAGCCTGGATGTAGTAGCGCTGCGCGGCCTCCTGCTGGCCGGTGTCGAAGGCCATCCAGCCCGCGAGGCGGGTGAGTTCGGCGGACGCGCCGAACAGGGCGCGGCCGACCTCGTCGGAGTAGGAGCCGAGCAGCAGGGGTGCCGCCTCGACCCGCAGGCACTCGGGCACCATGGACGAACGCCAGTCGCCGCCTCCGTACTTGGAGTCCCAGCGCCTGGCGTCCTCGGCTGCCTCGCGCAGCTTCAGCACGTCGCTGTGGCCGACCTTCTGCGGTGCGCCGGAGTCCTCACCGGGGCTCACGTCGCGCGCCACCGAACTGTCGGCCGGGGTTATCAGCCAGCGGGACGCGGGGGTGGCGTAGGCGCTCACCGCGAAGGAGCCGGCCAGGGACTGCCAGATGCCACCGCCGCCGGCCCGGCGCCCGGCGAGGTCGAGACGGTACAACTCGGTGGCCGAGCGCACCGCCTGGCCGACGTCGCGGGGGAAGGCGAGGCCCACCTCCGGCGCCGGGTCGGCGTCCGCCAGACCGATCTCGTGCAGCGGCACGGGCCGGCCGAGCTTCTGGCCGATGGCGGCCGCGATGAGGTGGGGCGCGGCACCCTGCGGCACCATGCCCTTCGACACCCAGCGCGCCACCGACGTCTTGTCGTAGCGAAGAGTCAACCCGCGTTGGGCGCCAAGGTCGTTGACGCGACGCGCGAGTCCTGCGTTGCTGATTCCCGCGAGGGCGAGAACGGCGCCGAGTTTTTCGTTCGGCCCGCGTTGCTCCCTGGACATGCGCCACCCCTCGACACAGACGGCTGCCGCACTGGCATAACCACGCGGCATTCGTAAACCCAGCGTAGTTCGCCCGACTCCCAGCGTTAAGGGGCGTAGGTCCGGTTGGCGGGATTGTGGTCCGTACGGCTGTACGGACTGTCGCGGCGTGCTCCTGGTGTGTGGCCGTGCGCCTGTGCGTGCGCTCTTCTCCGGCCCTCGCGGAAGCGCTTCCATGGATCGTGCGTGGGTCGGCCCGCTGTACTGGATCCGGTGGGCTGGGGGACACCGCCGCCTACATCCCCGCGGGCGGCGGACCGGTCCGGGAGGCGCACTCCGCCTCCCGGACTGTGCGATGCCGAAGTGGTGCGCAGGGCCTGTACGGAGCGTGTCCGAACGTGTCCATCGAGCGTCGATTTGGCTGAAAACCGATGCTCGCTCCTGCCGGGGATCAGCCGTCCCACCACGACAGTTGAGGGCGCGAAAGGCGTCTTCGGGGAGCGTACCGGGGGCGCATTCACGTCGACCCGGCAGGGGCCGGACGGCGGCCGGGCCGCACTCGCGACGCGCCGGGAGCCCGGCCGTGCCGAGCCCGCCCCCGCGCCAACGACGGTACCCGCGCCGCCCGTTCGGTCCCGAGCGGCGTTCCGGTCCGGTGGCCCCGTCCACGTGCCCCTCGGGCGCGGTGCGGGAGGTGCGGTCGGCGCGCCGCGGCGGCGCGATCGGCGGCACGGGGGCGCACTTCGGGGAGCGCAAGCCGCCGCAGGGGCCCTCCCGCGCGCTTCCTTCGTGGCAGCATGGTGCCGAGTTCGTACGGGCACTGGTTGTCCACAGCCTGTGGAGGCGGCGATGCGGTGGTTGGTGGGGTGGAGCAGCGCCGTCGCCGGAGCGCAGGGGATCGGCTCGGCGGGCGCCACCGGGAACGACGGCGAGACCGTGCACCCGGTGGGCTCCCAACTGCTGTGGGGCGACCCCGATCCGCTGTGGGCCGTCGGTGACTGGCGCCCCGACGAGGTGCGCGTGGTGAAGGCCGACGCCGGGAACCGCATCGCCGTCCTCGGCACCTGCGGCGCCTCCGACGAGGAGCTGCGGGTCGGCCTGTTCGCCGCACGCGGCGGAGCCCTGCGCCATCTCACCAACTGGCCCGGCAGCTACACCGCCGTCGTCCAGGTCGGCCGCCGGGTCACCGTCTGCGGCGACCTCGCCGGGGCCCGGCCCGTGTTCCACACCCCGTGGGCGGGCGGCACGGCGTACGCGACCGCCGCGCTCCCGCTCGCCGACCTCGTCGAGGCCAACCTCGACTTCGGCCACCTCGCCGCGCTGCTCGCCGCCCCCGACGTGCCGGCCGCGGTGCACGACTCCACCCCGTACGAGGGCGTGCGCCGCATCCCGCCGGGGCACACCCTCATCCTGCGCGCCGGAGCACGGGAGATCGCCGGCTACGAACCCGTCGCCTCCCTCGCCGTGGCCGCTCCCGCCGCCGACCCCGAACTCGCCGTGGACGCCGTGCGGGACGCGCTGGTGGAAGCCGTCCGCACCCGCCTCGCCGCGCCCCGCCACGTCCCCGGCGCCGACGTGGACCCCGGGCCGGTGCCCGGCATGGGGCCGGCCGAACGGCGAGCCGCGCGCGGGATGCCCGTCCCCGGGATCGGCGCCGACCTCTCCGGCGGGCCCGCCTCCGGGACCCTCGCCCTGCTCGCCGCCGGGCTGCCCGGAGCGCCCGGGACCGTCCTCGGGCACGGCACCGGCGCCGGCGAGCGGCTGCTCGCGGTGACCTTCAACGACCTCGCCGTCCAGGGCCGCGAGGCCGAACTGGAGCGGGCCGGCACGCTCGCCGCGAACCCCCGGCTGCACCACGTCGTCGTCGCCGGGGGCGAGGAGACGCTCCCCTACGCCGACCTGGACGGCCCGCTGACCGACGAGCCCGCCCCCACCCTGGTGACGGCCGCCCGGCACCGTGCGCGGCTCGCCGCCGGCAGCGCCGACCACTTCACCGGCTACGGCGCGCGCCAGGTCCTCGACGCCCACCCCGCGCGGCTCGCCGACCTGCTGATGGACCGCAAACGGCGCCATCTGGTGCGCCCCGTCGCCGCGTTGACCAAGGCCGACGGCTCGGTGATGGTCCCCGCCCGGGTGTACGGCGCGGCCCGCAAACTCGCCCGCACCCCCTACCGCACCGGGATCGACGACCTCGCCGAGCGCCTGCTCCAGCGGCGCTTCGACGAGCCCGGCGGAGCGGTCGGCGCCTCGCTCGCCGCGCTCGGCTGGGCCAGACCCGGACCCGCCGCACGGTGGCTGACCGGTGAGGCCCTGGCCGAAGTATCGGTTCGCCTTCAGGGCGGCGGGGGACGCCCGATGATCGGACCCGGCCAGCGGCCCGGCGACCACCGCGCGCGGGCCGCGCTCGCCCGCCACGCGGCGGACGTCCGCATCCTGGAGCAGGCCGCGGAGATCCGCTTCCAGCGGCTGCACACGCCGTTCCTGGACAACCAGGTCGTCCGTGCCTGCCGTGCGCTGCCCGAGGCACTGCGGGTGCAGCCCGGGGCGCGGGCGGCGATCCTGCGCACCGTGCTGGAGGGGGCCGGCGTCGCGGACCTCCCCCCGGGGTGGGGCGCTCCCTCCCACGCCTCCTCCGCCGCCGCCGCGCGCACGGGCCTGCGGATCGCCGCCGACACCCTGATCGCCCTCTTCGACACCCCGCTGCTCGCGCAGGCCGGGCTGGTCGAGGCCCGCGTCGTCCGCAAGGCGCTGCGCGCCGCCGCCGAAGGAGAGCCGCTACCGCTCGACGGGCTCGCCGACCTGGTGGCGCTCGAACTGTGGCTGCGGCGCCTGCTCGCGCGGCGCGGCACGTGCTGGACGGGAACGCCGGCCCGCCAGCGCGCCGTTCCCGCGGGCATCGTGCCGCAGGGGCGCGCACTGGGATCGGGCACGGCGACCGGGGCGGTCGTCCAGCGCGGGTGACCGCGACGCGGCGGGCGGCGCGCCGGGGCCCGCCGCGCGTCCACCCGACGCCGCCGTCCCGGCGGGAGCGCCCCGGGTGGGCGGCCGACCGGGCGGGACGTCGACGACGGCGGCCGGCCGGAGGGCGGGGCCGGCCTTCGGCGGACCGGCGGTGCGGCCCGGGGCGCTCCCGCCCGCGAGGGCGTTCCGCCGGTGGCTCGCCGCGGGGATGCCGTGACCCGGCGCGGCCCCGCCGGTGAGAATGGGGGCGTGCGGTACAGGATTCTGGGGGTCACCCAGGTGGAGGACGACCGGGGGGCCCTGGTCACCGTCGGCGGCCCCCGGGTCCGCGCGCTGCTCACCGCCCTCGCCCGCCGCCCCGGCCGGACGGCGGGCCCGGACACCCTGATCGACGAGGTGTGGGGCGACCGGCCGCCCCGGGACGCCCCGGCCGCCCTCCAGGCGCTGGTGGGCCGCCTGCGCCGGGCCGTCGGCAGGGACACGGTCACCTCCGAGCCCGGCGGCTACCGCCTCCGCGCCGGCCGCGACGACGTCGACCTGTACGTGTTCGAGGACCTGGTCGCGCGGGGCCGGACCGCACTCGGCCACGACGACGCCGCCACCGCCGCGGCCCGCCTCGGCGAGGCCCTCGCCCTGTGGCGGGGCCCGGCCCTCGCGGACCTCGCCGACCGCACGGCGGCGACCCGACCGCAGGCCCTGCGACGGGAGGCCAGACGCAGCCGCGTCGAGGCCGAGCTGCGGCTCGGGCGCGCCGGGGACGTCCTCCCGGAACTGCGGGAACTGACGGCCGGCCACCCCTACGACGAGGCGCTGCACGCGCTGCTCGTCCGCGCCCTGCACGAGGCGGGCCGGGGCGCCGACGCACTGGCCGCGTACGAGGAGGTGCGGCGCGCGCTGTCGGAGGGCCTCGGCACCGACCCCGGCCCCGAACTCCGCGCCCTGCACACCACGTTGCTGGGCGCGCCGGAGCAGGTGGACGGGCCGGCCGACGCGGCGGGCACCGGACCGGCGCCCGGCGCCGTCCGCCCGTCCCGGGACGGGCGGACGGGCAACATCCGTCCCCGGCTGAACTCGTTCGTGGGGCGCGGGCCCGAGGTCGCGGCGATCCGTTCGGACCTCGGCCGGGCCCGTCTGGTCACGCTGACCGGGCCCGGCGGTTCGGGCAAGACCCGTCTCGCCGAGGAGGCCGCCGCCGCGCTCGGGCGGGCGTGGCTGGTCGAACTGGCGCCGCTCGACCGGCCCGAGGCGGTGCCGGGCGCGGTGGTGAGCGCCCTCGGCCTGCGCGAGACCGCGCTGATCACCCATGAGACGGCGGTGGCGCGGGCCGACCCGGTCGCCCTCCTCGTCGAGCACTGCACCCCGCGCGGTCTGCTTCTGGTCCTCGACAACTGCGAGCACGTCGTCGAGGCGGCGGCCCGCCTCGCCGAGACGCTGCTGACCCGGTGCCCCGGCCTCACGATCCTCGCCACCAGCCGTGAACCCCTCGGCGTGCCCGGCGAGATGGTGCGCCCGGTCGAACCACTCCGGCCCGGCTCCGCGCGCCGGCTGTTCCTGGAGCGAGCCGCGGTCGTCCGCCCCGGCGGCGCGGCCACCGTCCCCGACCCGGCCGCCGTGGACGAGATCTGCCGCCGGCTCGACGGCCTGCCGCTCGCCATCGAACTGGCCGCCGCGCGCCTGCGGCTGCTCACCCCGCGGCAGATCGCCGACCGGCTCGACGACCGCTTCCGCCTCCTCACGTCCGGAAGCCGCACGGCGCTGCCCCGCCAGCAGACCCTGCGGGCGGTCGTCGACTGGTCCTGGGACCTGCTCGACGAGCAGGAGCGCACGGTGCTGCGCGAGGTGTCGGCGTTCGCCGGCGGCTGGGACCTGGCGGCGGCGGAGGCCGTGTGCACCGGACCCGCCGCCGACCTCGTCGGCGCCCTCGTGGACAAGTCCCTCGTCGTCGCCACGCCCGACGGCCCGGCGGAGGGCGGCGACGGCGGACCGGGCGGGGAAGGCGGGTCCTTTGGTGCCCGGAGCGCAGGGGGCGGGAGCCCGGAGGACGCACCGGCCGGCGCGATGCGCTACCGGCTGCTGGAGACCATCCACGAGTACGCGCGCGAGCGCGCCGCGGAGGCGCCCGAACGGCTCGCGGCGGCCGAGCGGCGGCACCGCGCCTGGACACGCTCCCTGGCGGAGCAGGCCGAGCCGCTGCTCCGCTCGGGGGCCCAACTCCCTTGGATGCGAAGGGTGGAGGCCGAACTCGACAACATCCGGGCGGCCCTGCACCGTTCGCTCGTCGCCGGGGACGAGGAGGAGGCCGGTGCCCTCGTCCTCGCCATGGGCTGGTTCTGGTGGCTGCGCAACTTCCGCCGTGAGGGAATGGAGTGGACCGAACGCGTCCTGACGCTCGGCGCACGGCTCGACACCCGGGCCGTCGGCGGCACCGGCTGCGCCGTCGGCGGCCCGCCGGCCGGACCGGACGCCGTCGACCCCGTCGCCCGTCTGCTGGACGACCCGGCGCGCGACGAGCGGCACCCGCTGCACGCGATGCGGATGCGGCTGCGCATGTTCCACCTCTTCCTGAAGGTGGACGCCGTCCCGCTGGACGAGTGGAGGGACGAGCGGACGCGGGAGTACGTGGAGCACGTACGCGCCCACTTCGAGAAGGGCGGTCCGGACGCGGCGCGCATGCCGGGGATCATCTGGCCGTTGGCCGCGTACTTCCTCGGCGTCACGCAGGACATGCGCTTCGCGCTGGACGCGGCGGTGGCCAACTGCCGCGCCTACGGCGGTGCGTGGGAGATCGGCGTCGCGCTGATGTTCCGCACCCACGTCGCCGTGGACGCGCCGGGCGGCATGCCCGGCGTGGACGACGACCTGGCGGAACTGCGCGTGCTCAGCCGGCGCGTCGGCGACCGCTGGATGCGCGCCCAGGTGTGCAGCGCGGCCGGTGAGGCGGCCATGGCCCGGGGCCGGTTCGGCGAGGCGCGCGAGGAGTTCGCCGAGGCGCTGCGACTCGCCGTCGAGGTGGGGGCGTTCGCGGAGACACCGTTCCTCCAGGCGCGGCTCGCCGAGGTCGCCCACCAGGCGGGCGAGCCGGCCGAGGCGCTGGCCCTGCTCGACGAGGCGAGCGCCTCCGCCGACCGGTACGGCGTGACGGACTCCCGCGCGTTCGTCCATCTGCTGCGCGCCCGGGTCGTTCTGGAGGACGGCCGCACCGAGCTGGCGCGCTCCTTGTGGCGCACGGCGTGCGAGGACGCGGCGCGCGGCACTCCGCCACCGCAGTTCACGGCCGGGCTGCGCTGGGTCGACGCCCTGCTCACGGCCGCCGAGTCGGGTCCGGCGCAGGGACTGCGGACGGTGTGCGACGCCGTCCGCGCGGCGGTGGACGAGCACTGCGCCGACGTCGTGGTCGCCGGTCTCGTGGAGACCGCGGCGCGCTTCCTCGGCGAGCTGGGCGCGCACCCGGCCGCGACCCGGCTGATGGCCGCGGGCACCCGCTGGCGAGGGGGCCACCCGCGGCCCCCTCGGGAACGTGCCGAGGCGCGGCGCACCGAGGCGGCGGCGCTCGCCGCGCTCGGCCCCGACGCCTACGAAGCGGAGCGGGCCAGGGGTTCCGCCGCCACCAAGGAGGACGTCCGCGACGAGCTCGCCGCCCTCCTGGCGGACCACCCCGCCGGGTGACCGGGTCCCGCGAGGACGCCGGGGCCGTTCGGAGCCGGTGCCGGGGAACGGCACGCGGGTCCGGGCGCCGCGCGGCGGTCGGGTGCCGCGCCGGCGTTCTCGTGCGGGTGGCGGTGGCGCCGCGGGCGCCGCGCGGCACGCGGATCGGGACGTGGCGGCACCGGCCGGTCGACGCGTCGGCGGGCGCCCGGGGCCGGCGGGCCCCCGTCCCCGCGGCGCCTCCCGCCCGCCGCCGCACCCCGTACGGTCCGTTCCCGCCGGCCGGCCTCCACCGGGGGCGCGCACGGGGGGAGTCACCGGCAGCGGAACGCCGACTCCGCCCAGTCGGCCGGAGCGGCCGCCGCGAACGGGCCGCGCGGTTCGACGACCAGCCGGATCGTCCGCAGGCCGGTGAGGTCCACGTGGACGGGCACCGCGCGGTCGCCGCCCTCGATCACGGGGGAGCGCCAGAGCGGGACGCCGTCCGCGATCACCGAGAAGCGCATCCGGCCCAGGCCGTGGGCGAGATCGTCGACGCCGACCAGGGCGTCGTAGGCCGTGCAGTCGCGGTTGAGGTCGATGGTGACGGAGGACCTGCCGTGGACGGTCACACCGTGCGCGTACGCGGTGCCCCCGATGGAGAGGCCGTCGCGCTGCCACACCCAGCCGCTCCCGCCCAGCCGCATCTCGGGCCGGGTGTGGTCGCCCGCGACGTCGTAGTCCAACTCGCTCCACCGGTAGACGGCCGGTGCGGGAGGCGCCGGGGGTGACGAGGGTGGGGAAGGGCTGGGCGTCGGCGGCGGCGTGGGCTCCGGCGGTGCGGGGGTGGGCGTCGGGGCCGGTGCCGGGGCCGGCTTCGGCTTCACCCGCGGGGACGGCTCCGGCCGCGGCTCCGGCCGCGGCGCCGGGGGCGGGGTGGGCGCGGGCGGCGCCGCGCGTACGGCGGGCGGGGCGGGCGCGGGGGTCCGTTCCGGCGGTTCGGGGGAGGGGACGGGCGCCTCGACGGCGGGGGAGGCGGGCGGCCGGGCCTCGGGGTGCCCGGCCGGTTTCCCGTCACCCACGAGAGCGAGCGCCACCACCGCCGCGGCCACCGCGACGACGCCGGCGGCGATCCCCGCCTTGACCGGTGCGCCGATCCCCTCGGACACGGCGGCGCCGCCACCACCACTCGCGCCGCCGGCGCCCGACGAGCCCGCGCCCGCCGCCGCGGCCGCTCCGGCCGCGCCCGCTCCGGCGCCTCCGGCGACCAGCGCGGCGACCTTCGCGTATCCGGCGGCCCCGAACCAGCCGATCACCGCGACCGGGACGGCCGCGGGGATGCCGCCGGCCACTTCCTTGATCTGGCCCGCGGCCAGCCGGCACCGGGCGCACTCCTCCAGGTGCTTGCGCAGTCCGCGTTCCGCCCGGCTGCGCAGGCCCCCGCGGGCGTAGGCGCCGAGCCGGTCGGCGTGGCGCGCGCATTCCTCGTCCGTGGTCAGCGTCGCGCTCACGTGCGCCTGGAGGTAGGCCTGTTTGAGACCCTCGCGGGCGCGGCTGGCGAGGACGCGGGTGCCGTTGGCGTCGAGGCCGAAGAGCGTGGCGACCTCGCTCGGCGACTCGTCCTCGACCTCGGTGTGCCACAGCACCGCCTGCCACCGCTCGGGCAGCGAACGAAACGCCCGCATGGCCATCGACTGCTCGGCCTCGTGCAGGGCCAGGACGTCCGCGCCGAGGTCGAGGGTGTCGTCGTCACGGACCTCGGTACCGCGGGCGGCCTGGGCGGCGAACACCGCGAAGTCGTCGACCAGTTGCTCGCGCCGGGCGGTCCTGGTCCACTGCGCCGCGACCCGGCGCACGGTGGTGAGCAGATAGGCGCGGACGGCGTGCTCGGGGCCGCTGCCGCCGCGGACGGCCTGGAGCATCCGGGCGAACACCTCGGCCGTCAGGTCCTCGGCGGTGTGCGCGTCGCGGCAGCAGGTGCGCGCGTAGCGGCGGACGGCGCCGGAGTGCCGTCGGTACAGCTCCTCGTAAGCGGTGTCGTCGCCCGCGCGCATCCGCTCGATGAGGTCCGCGTCGGGGGGCGGCAGGTCCACCGGGGGCGGCAGGACGCCGGGGCCGCGCCGGTCGAAGCGGTCCCGCTGCGCGGGCACGCTCGGGTCGGGTCCCTCGGCAGCGGCGGGTAAGGGCCCGGTCGGCCGGCCCTCGCCCGACTCGGCCGCCGGCGGCGCCGCCGGGCCGGGCACGGGCGCGCCGTCCGGGCCGGCGGACGTCGGGTCCCCGGCGGCGGGTCCGTCGTCCGGCGGCCCGCCGGTGCCCGAGGCGGGGTGCGGAACGGAGGCGGAGGCCGGCCCGGGGTCTTGGTGGGCGCCGGGAGGGGCGTCGGCGGGGGGTCCGGGCTGAGGAACCCGGGTGGTGCCGCCACGGGGACCGCCCTGGCCCGGTACCTGGTGCGGGAGCGGGCCGCCGGATTCCGTCCCGCCGTCGGCGCCACCGTCACCGAGGGACTCGTCCCGTCCGTCAACGCTCATCGCGGAAAGCCACCGCCTGCACACTCGGACCCGAATACCGGGCCAGCGTGCCACAGGCTTCCCATGCGGGACCCGTTCGTACGGATCGACCACTCGTCCGAGGGGTTTGAGCCGTTCGGCCGTGCTGGTGCTCACCCTTTCGGGGAAGGCTCACCGGTCGCCCCCCGGGCGACAGCGCCCGGCGCCCGGTGCCCGCGTCCTGTGCCCCGCGCGGGTGGTGATGCGGGGCGGTGTGCGCGGGAAACCCCCGGGTGCCCCGGCGGCGCATCCGCGCGAGCGTTCCGTCCGCGCGTCGGGTGCCGGGTCCGCGGCGTGGCCGCCCCGGGTGGTGGTCACCGGGGGACGAGAGCGCCCGAGCGAGGCGGCGGCTCCCGCGCGCGACCGGGCGCGGGAGCGGCCCTCGCCCGGAGAAAGACAGGGGCGAGGGCCGCGGGCGCCCCGGGCGAGACCCGGAGCCGGCGGTCAGGCCGGACGCGAACGCAGGCCCTCCAGCAGGATGTCGAGCAGCCGTGAAGAGGCGGCGGCCTGCTGAGCCGGGTCCGGCAGCGAGGGCGCCGCCGTCGCGATGACCAGCAGCACGTCCGCCACGGTGACGTCGGTACGCAACTCGCCCGCCGCACGCGCCCGGTCGACCAGCCGGCCGACCACCTCCAGCAGGGCCGCCGCGCCGGCGTCGTCCACCTCCGCGATCACCTCGTCCTCCGGAACCGGGCGCTGCTCCACGAGCCGCAGCTCCGGCGCGAGCTGGGACCGCTGCTGCGGCACCCGGGCCCCGTCCGCCTCCGGACCGTCCTCCGCGACCCCGACCCGCAGCACCTGCGGCGGCAGCAGCCGGCCGGCACCCGAGGCCACCGACGTCCGCAGGAAACGCGAGAGCGCCGACCACGGCTCGTCCTCCTGGCCGAGCGCGGAGCGCGCCTGGTCGGTCAGCCGGGAGGTCTCCTCCTCGGCTATCCGCCGCACCAGGACGTCCTTGCTCGGGAAGCGCCGGTACACCGTGCCCACACCGACCCGCGCGCGACGCGCCACGTCCTCCATCGGCGCGCCGTAGCCGAGTTCGCCGAACACCTCGCGCGCGGCCCGCAGCACGTGCTCCAGGTTGCGCTGGGCGTCCACCCGCAGCGGTGTCGTGCGCGGCCCGTCCACCGGACCCCGCCCGCCCCCGCCCGCCGGGCCCCCCGCGCCACCGGGCGCGACGGCGGCCGCGGTGGACCAATGAGAGTCCTGAATATGCATGAGTGTTCCCCCGGTAATGACGTCTCCCCCCGGAGACTCTCCCCGCCATCGACTGCCGGAGCGCGTGGAACAAGCCTGTGCGCGGGCCCTCGTGCCGGCCCACCGAGCGCATCCCCCTACACCCCGTCGACACACGAACATAGTTGAGTGGGGGTCAATTCAGAAGGGGCAGGTTCCGCACGGAGCGCCCCCCGATCGGAGTACGGGCCGGTTACGTACCGGTTGCTCCCCCTCCGCGTACCCCCCTCACCCACCCTGACCTGGCCTTCCGTCCGGGACTCCGGCAAATCGGCCAACTCTGCACGTTGTCCGCGACCGGTCACACACATTGCCGGGGCTGTGGACAAACTCCGGAGAGAGGTGCGTCATGGGATGGTGAAGGAACGTGCGCGCATTCTCATTGTCGGCGGCGGCTACGTCGGGATGTACACCGCTCTGCGTCTCCAGCAGAAGGTGAAGGCCGAACTCAGACGGGGAGACGTCGAGATCGTCGTGGTCTCCCCCGACCCCTACATGACCTATCAGCCGTTCCTTCCCGAGGCCGCCGCGGGCTCCATCTCCCCGCGGCACGTGGTGGTCCCGCTGCGCCGCGTCCTGGACGGCTGCCGGATCGTCATCGGCGAGGTGCGCCGCATCGACCACGCCAAGCGCACCGCGACGCTCACCACCCTCGCCACCGAGGAGGAGGGCGCGGGCGAGGAGCAGATCACCTACGACGAACTGGTCCTCGCCCCCGGATCGGTCTCCCGCACCCTGCCCGTCCCCGGACTCGCCGAGTACGCCATCGGCTTCAAGACGGTCGAAGAGGCCATCGGGCTGCGCAACCACGTCATCGAGCAGATGGACATCGCCTCGTCCACCCGCGATCCCGCGATCCGCGACGCCGCCCTGACCTTCGTCTTCGTCGGCGGCGGCTACGCGGGCGTCGAGGCCCTCGGCGAACTGGAGGACATGGCCCGCTACACGGCGCGCTACTACCACAACATCCGTCCCGAGGACATGAAATGGATCCTCGTGGAGGCGTCGAACCGCATCCTCCCCGAGGTCGGCGAGGAGATGGGCCGGTACACGGTCACCGAACTGCGCCGCCGCAACATCGACGTCCGCCTGGAGACCCGCCTCGACAGCTGCGCCGACCGGGTCGCCGTGCTCAGCGACGGCGCCCGCTTCCCCACCCGCACCGTCGTCTGGACGGCCGGCGTCAAACCCCACCCGGTCCTCGCCGAGACCGACCTGCCGCGGAACGAGCGCGGCCGGCTCCGGTGCACCGCCCGGCTGACCGTCGACGGAGCCCCGCACGCGTGGGCGGCGGGCGACGCCGCCGCCGTCCCCGACGTGACGGCGGAGGAGGGCAGGGAGACCGCGCCCAACGCCCAGCACGCCGTACGCCAGGCCAGGGTCCTCGGCGACAACCTCGCCCACACGCTGCGCGGCGAACCACTGGAGACGTACTCCCACCGGTACGTGGGCTCGGTCGCCTCGCTGGGCCTGCACAAGGGTGTCGCACACGTCTACGGACGCAAGCTGAAGGGCTATCCTGCCTGGTTCATGCACCGCGTCTACCACCTCAGCAGGGTGCCGACCTTCAACCGCAAGGCCCGTGTGCTCGCCGAATGGACGCTGGCGGGACTCTTCAAACGGGAGATCGTGTCCCTCGGCTCACTCGAACACCCCCGTGCGGAGTTCGAACTCGCGGCCGGTGGAAAGCCTCCCACCGACCCGAAGGGGTCGTCCTGACCGGACGCAGGAACTGCACCGGCCGGTCCGGCGTCTGAAGGATGCCGGACCGGCCGCTCGCACTGCCAGACTGGTCCACGACTGTGGGCGGGTGCACCGCTCGCCCTTCTAACACGAGGCTTTCCCCACTGTGAACTTCACGCGCTGGAGCGCCCGGCTCCCCGGAACGCAGCGCCGCGCCGCAGCGCGGACCGAGCACACGGACGCCCCGGACCGGCGCGGGGAAGGCTCCGTTCCCGCGGCCCGCGCCGAGCGGCGCGACGGCCCGCCCGGCCTCGCCGTCGACGAACTCCCCGTCCGCGGGGTCCTCGACCGCGTCCCCGCGCTCGTCGCCCTCGTACACGGCTCCGACCACCGCGTCGCCTACGTCAACGACACCTACGCCACGGCGTTCGGCGCCCGGCCCCTCGGCGCGCCCGCGCGGGAAGCACTGCCCGAACTGGACGAGCTGGGCCTGCTGCCCCTCCTCGACCAGGTCCTGCGCAGCGCCAGACCCCGCACGGTCAAGTCGCGCAAGGCCGCGACCGGCCGCTCGTACACCTTCACCTGCACCCCCGTGGACGAGTCCCCCGACGGACACGGCGGCGGGGTGCTGATCTTCGCCACCGACGTCACCGACCACGCCGAGGCCGCCGAGCGGCTGCGCACCAGCGAACGCCGCCAGCGCGAGACCGCCGTGACGCTCCAGCGCTCCCTGCTCCCGCAGGAACTGGAGGAGCCCGACGACCTGCGCATCGCCGCCACCTACCTGCCCGGCGGCACGGAGGCGGCCGTCGGCGGCGACTGGTACGACGTCATCACCCTCGGCGGCGGCCGCACCGCGCTCGTCATCGGCGACGTCATGGGGCGCGGGGTCCGGGCCGCCGCGGTGATGGGCCAACTCCGCACGGCCGTCCGCGCCTACGCGCGACTCGACCTGCCGCCCCACGAGGTCCTCCAGCTCCTCGACGGCCTCGCCACCGAGATCGACGCCAACCAGATCGCCACGTGCGTCTACGCCGTCCACGACCCGAACGAGGGCCGGCTGGTGTACGCCTCGGCCGGCCACCTGCCCATCCTGGTCCGCGACGAGGACGGCACCACCCACCGCGGCGACGAGCCGACCGGGCCGCCGCTGGGCACCGGCGGCTGGATGCACGCCTCCGGCTCGCTGCCCCTCGGCCCCGGCTCCACCGCCGTCCTCTACACCGACGGTCTGGTCGAGCGCCGGGACGAGGACCTCGACGAGGGCATCGCGTCCCTGGAGCGCGCCCTGGCCGGGGCCACCGGGACGCCCCAGGTGGTCTGCGACCGGCTGGTCCGCGCGGCCGGTGTCACCGCGGAGCACGACGACGACGTCGCCGTGCTCGTGCTCCAGCACCCCTCCCGCACCGGCCACGACGGCGAGCTCTTCCGCAACGCCGCCCTGGAACTGCTCGGCGGGGTGGAGGCCACCCCGCGCGCGCGGGCGTTCGCCTCCGGCGTCCTGACCAGCTGGCGGTTCCCCACCGAGCTGCACGACCTCGGCGTGCTGGCCGCCAGCGAACTCGTCGCCAACTCCCTCCAGCACGGCACCCCGCCCATGCGGCTGCGGCTGCGCCGCACCGACCGCCGGCTGATCATCGAGGTGACCGACGGCGACGACCACCTCCCGCTGCGGCGCCGCGCAGAACCCGCGGACGAGGCGGGGCGCGGCATCGCCATCGTCGCCACGATCGCCTCCACGTGGGGCTCGCGCCGGACACCGGGCGGCGGCAAGGCCGTGTGGTGCGAGTTCACCCTGCCGCGCACGGCGCACTGAGCCGCGGGGCACGCGGGTGTTCGGGCAGGCCCGTCCGGACCGCCGTTCGTGTTCCGCACGGCGGCCCGGGGCGCCGGAGCCCGGCCCCCGGACCGGAACGACCCGGGGGAGCGCGCCCCGGCTCGCGGACCGCGGCGGTCAGGCGTTCGCCGGCAGGGGCTCGGCCGGAGCCCCGCCCTGCGCGACCACCCGGCTCCTCGCCAGCCACGGCTGGTTCTGCACCGGCGTGAGCTGCCGCCCCAGCCGCACGGCGAGCACCGTGATGCCGAGCGAGAACAGCAGGAAGACCACGACATAGGGGCCGTGCCACGAGGCGCCCATCGGGCCGCCCACCGCCGGACCCACGGCCAGCGCGAGCTGCTTCACCAGGGCGAAGGCCGAGTTGTACTGACCCGCCAGACCCGTCGGCGCGAGATCGGCCACCAGCGGGGCGACGGTCGGCGACAGCATCGCCTCACCGAGCCCGAACAGCGCGTACGTCGAGACGAAGGCCGCCGTCGCCATGGTCTGGCTGCCGTGCCCGAGACCGGCGTAACCGGCGGCGAGCCAGGCCACCGCCCAGATCAGCCCGACCGCGGCGATCACCCGGGTCCGCTTGCGCCGCTCGACGAACTTCAGCACCGCGAACTGCGCCACGACGATCATCGCCGTGTTCGCCGCCATCGCCGTGCCCAGCGCGGACGTGGAGATGCCGGCCGCCTCCACGCCGTAGGCGGACAGACCCGACTCGAACTGGCCGTAGCAGGCGAAGAACAGCACGAACCCCAGCACGGACAGCTGCACCATCGCCCGGTTGCCCAGCAGCTGCCGCCAGCCGCCCCCGTCGCCCCGCGGAGCGTCCTGCGCGATCCGCGGCGCGTGCGGCATCCGCACGGTCGCCATGATCACCACGAGCAGCAGGAAGATCGCCGCCTCGATCGCGAACAGCAGCGTGAACGAGGCCGTGCTGCTGGTGTCGACGATGTGGCCGCCGATGAGACCCCCGACACCGAGACCGAGGTTCTGGAGGAAGAACTGCATCGCGAACGCCCGCGAACGGGTTTCGGCCGTCGAGCAGTCCACGATCATCGTCGCCAGCGCCGGCTGCATCACGGCCTGACCCGCACCGAGCGCCGCGGCCGACAGCAGGACGGTCGTCGTGCCGCCCGCCAGTCCGAGGCTCAGCGCTCCGACGGCTGCGGTGCCCAGGGCCGTGAGCAGCACCGGCCGCGGACCGCGGCGGACGATCGCCCGCCCCGCGAACGGCAGCACGACGAGAGCGGCCACGGCGAAGACGGCGAGCACGATGCCCGCCGTCATGGAGCCGAGTCCCCGCACCTGCGCCACATAGACGTAGAGGAAGGGGACGGTAAAGCCGAGCCCGAACGCGCTGAGTGCGTTGCCCACGTGAATCCGGCGCATCGCTGCGCCCATCGCCCTGGTCACTTTCACCTGCCTTGGTCGTGAAGCCCCCGCACCCCCGCCCGGGAGGAGACGTGCCGGAGACACGTTCCCTCGCATGGATGTAGGGGTGAAGACTTCGAAGCTAAAGTTAGATGTTGAACTGTACACCCCGAAGGACTTCGACGCCAAGCGGCGCCGTGCCATACTCGGGCCATGGGCGATACCTCCGGCGTCAGCGAGCCGACACTCGAAGAACAGATCGCCGCGTACCAGCGGGAGTTCCAGGACCTCGATCCCCAGGTCGAGGAGATCGTCTCGGCGCTGTCCCGCCTGAACCGGCGGATGAACGTCGCCTACGGACGCCAGACCGCGGCCCTCGGCATCAGCAACGCCGAGTGGGAGGTCCTCAAGGCCCTCGTGCTCTCCGGCGCCCCGTACCGGCTGGGCCCGAGCGAGCTGGCCAAGCGCCTCGGGCTGACCCCGGCCGCCATGACCCACCGGATCGACCGCATGGTCGGCGAGGGGCTCGTCACCCGTGAGCGGGACGAGTCGAACCGGGTCCGCGTCATCGTCGAGTTGACGGACGAGGGGCGGGAGAAGTGGCTGGAGGCGATGCGGATGGCCACGGTCTTCGAGGAGGACCTGCTGCAGGACCTCTCCGGAGAGGAGCGCGGCGCCCTGGGAGAGGTGCTGACCCGCCTCCTGCGCAGGGTCGAGGACGCGCAGCCGGACTCCGGCGGCCGGCTCAGCGACCTCGAAGAAAGATCTTGACAGCCTGGGGTTGACACTGCTCCCCCCGGTCCGTAAGGTTCTTCGAGTTGCCACGGGGCCGGAACGGTTCTGCGACAGCACATCCGCCGCGGATGCGGCACCCAAACCATCAGCACGATCTCCCACCCGGGTCTCATTCGGCGTGCCCGAATTGAATTCGATTCGGAGCCGGCGGCCCGATTAGGAACTGCCGGGGGAATCCGCTAACGTTTGGGACGTCGGAACGGCCCAACAGCCGCGAAGGCAAAGCCCGCTGACTGGGAGTCAGGCCCGAAAGGATCTGATAGAGTCGGACTCGCCGGAAAGGGAAACGCGGAAGCGGGAACCTGGAAAGCACCGAGGAAATCGGATACGGAAACGGTCTGATAGAGTCGGAAACGCAAGACCGAAGGGAAACTGCCCGGAGGAAAGCCCGAGAGG
>NZ_JBICWL010000003.1:205867-471876 GCF_043199735.1 Streptomyces sp. NPDC048566 | reverse complement strand
TCCAACTCACCACCGGAGTTCCACCGCACCAGATCACCCGTCCGGTACATCCGCTCACCCGCACCACCAAACGGATCAGCCACAAACCGCTCAGCCGTCAACCCCGCACGCCCCACATAACCACGCGCCAGACCCGACCCCGCGATATACAACTCACCCACCACACCCGCAGGCACCAACCCCAAACCCTCATCCAGCACATACACCCGCGTATTCGCCAACGGCACACCGATCGGCACCGACGAACCGATCGGCAGTCCGGGACGGATGTCGTACGTGGTGGAGAAGCCCAGGTTCTCGACAGGCCCGTAGCCGTTGAGCAGCTTCATCTGGGGGAACATCTTCCGGGCCCGCTCCACGTGAGCGACGGAGGCGGCCTCTCCAGCGGTCATGACCTCGCGGACGTTTTCGAAGGCTTCCGGGTACTCGTCGAGGACGAGGTTGAAGAGCCCTGCGGAGAGCTGGAGCGCAGTCACCCCGTACGTGCGTACCAGGCGGGCGAAATCGGCCGGCTCGGGCCGCTGCCCCGGCTGGATGACCGTCGTACCGCCGTGGATCAGCGGTCCGAACACTTCCAGCGCGAAGGCGTCCCAGGACACGGGCGAGCACTGGAGGAAGACCTGGTCGGCGTCGAAGGCCAGGTAGGCCTGCCCTGTGTAGGTGCTGACGAGGGCTCGGTGGGGTGACGCCACGCCCTTGGGCCGGCCGGTGGAGCCGGAGGTGAACATGACGCAGGCTATGGCATCGGGGCGGACATCGATGCCCATGTCATTGGCGGAGGCCGCCGACGGGCCGGCCGCGTCCAGGCGAACCTCGGTGAGGTACGGGGTGCTCAGCCGTCCGGCCGTCGCTTCGTGCGTGATCACGACAGGCGCGCCGGTGTCCTCAAGGACCGCCGTCAGGCGCTCGTGCGGAAAGTCCGGGTCGAGCAGCGTGTAGGCGCAGCCCGCCTTGAGCACAGCCATCAGCCCAACGATCAGGTCAGGGCTGCGCTCGACGTGGACGGCCAGGACCTGGCCGGGGCGGACGCCAAGCCCGATGAGGTGGTGCGCCAGCCGGTTGGCCCGCGCGTTGAGCTCGGCGTACGTCAGGCTCCCCTCGTCCGAGGCCACGGCCACCGCGTCCGGCACCCGCCGGACCTGCTCCTCAAAGAGCTCATGGACACACGCGTCCGCCGGATACTCCGCAGCCGTATCGTTGTACTCAACCAGCAGACGGTGCCGCTCCTGAGCAGACAACATGTGAGACGCAAACACGAGGAACCCCTTCTGACCCTGCCGTACGGAAGAAAAGGCGACGCCTCTCACTTGATGAGGCGCGCCAAGCTGGACCGGAACGCTCCGGCCATGTCGTTCGCCTGGTCGGCGGTGAAGGAGTCCCTGTCGGTGCGGAGCACTCCGCTCATGTTCCCGACCGTTCCCCAGCTGAATTCCCAGAGGGCCGGGAAGGTCGCCCAGCGGGCCGGTATGGGAAGCGCGGTGGCCCTGGCCCCAGACAGACGCAGTCGGGGAACCTCCGTGTCCACGTTCACCAGGTGCAGCAGGGGGGCCGAACCCGGGGTCCTGCGCATCCGGGCAGCCTTCAGGATGCGGGTGTAGGGGAGGTGCTTGTGCGCCAATGCGGACTCCATAGCGGCTGCGTGGGTCTGCACGATCTCCTGCGCCGGCCGGCCCGGTCGCCAGGTGGTCGAGACCGGCAGCGTGTTCAGCAGCGGCCCCACGGTCTCCTGGAGGTCCCGTGTGTCACGCAGCACTGCGGGTAGCCCGACAACCGACCGGCACGGCCGGTCAGATCCTGCTCCGGGCGCGGCCGCGACGGCCGTGCTCACGGCCGTGAAGAGCACCGCGGCGGGCGACACGCGCGCCTCCCGGGCGAGGCGCTTGACGCCTTGGGTGTGTGCCGCGTCGAGATAGAGACCGATCGGCAGGAAGCGGCCGCGATCGTCCTCGGCCGGAGGGTCCTCTCGCGGTACGGACTGGGGCTGGTGGTCCCGCAGCGAGTCCGCCCACCATGCCGTGTCCTCGGCGGCAGCCCATTCCTCGGCGGCGTAGGCGAAGAAGTCGGGCGCCGGGGTCTCCTCCGGACCGGCGGCGCCCCGCATGATGCGGGCGTAGGCATCGCCCAGTTCCCGGGTGAGCAGCGCCAGGGTCCAGCTGTCACCGGCCACGTGGTGGACGGACAACACCAGGAGGTGGTCCTCGGGCGAGGAGGACATCAGCAGCGCGCGTACCGGTACCTCGCGGCGCAGGTCGAAAGGCCGCTGCCAGAACTCGGTGACAACGGGCGCCTGTTCGTCACCCCCCTCCCAGGTTCCGAGGACCAGCCCAGGAAGGGGGGACCCGGGTGCCAGCGGGACAGCGCCCGTCACGTCGTACGTGGAGTGCAGTACCGGGTGGCGCCGGATCACGTGGCGCAGGGCCCCCTCCAGCGCGGGCACCTTCAAGCGCCCCGAGATCCGGAAGCCCAACGGCATGTTGTAGAGCGGACGGTTCGCCAGAGCCTCGTGCACCAGCATCGACTGCTGCATGTCGGACAGCGGATGGGGTTCCATGTGTGAAGTGCCTCTCCTACCGGCGGCGCTGTCGCGCTACGTCCGCACGCCACTCGGCGAAGGTCCGTGCCCGCAGGCAGCCGTGCGGGGTGACTTCCACCCCAGTCACCTCGCGTACCCGGGCACTCACGCGAAGTGCCAGCAGGGAGTGGCCGCCGAGGCGGATGAAGTCGTCGTCGTCGTGGACGGCGTCGACCTGCAGGGCCTGACGCCAGATCTCCCGGAGCAGCTCCTCCTGGCCGAGCTCCGAGGCGTGCGCCGGCCCGACGGCGTCCGGTGCCGGCCCCGGGGTGTCGGGGAGGTCGTGGCGCGAGACCTTGCCGTTGGGGAGCCTCGGGAGCTCCTCCAGGAACACGAACCGGTCGGGGCGCATGGCCGGGGGCAGCTGGTCCGTCATGTAGGCGCGCAGTGCGCGAACGGTGAGCAGGGTCTCGGCGTCCTGGTCGGAGCCGCCGGACGCAGCGCCGTGGGCCGTGGGCACGGAGTCCGGGGAAGGTGCCCGGGTCGCGTACACGTAGGTGACATCGGCGTCCGCGCCCACGCTCCAGTCGTTGACCTCGTGAACGGAGAAACCCGCACCGTCGAGGATCGCCTTGATCTCCGCGCCGACCACGCTGGCGCGCTCCACCTCAAGGCATACCTGCTGGACGGCACGCCAATGGCGGGCATCCAGGCCGCGCAGGATGCTGAGCTCCGCACCCTCAGCGTTGATCTTCAACAGGTCGACCCGCTCCAGGCCGAGCCGGTCGAACAAGCCGGAGAGGGTCACGGTCGGCACCGTGTGGGCCGTTGCCTGAAGTCGATTCTCTGCGGCGAGGAGGAGCGAGGCCTTCTCCTGCTCGGTCATGTTCTCGTCTGCCGCCCCGGTGCTCTCGTAGTGCGACTGGACCAGTTCAGCCGCTTCCTGATGCCGCTGCGACCCGAGGCCGGAGAGGTACGAGAGCTCCGGGAACGAGGTGAGTTCGGCCGTGCCGGCCCGGTCGGTCACGGCGACCGGCACCACTTCGGACCGCACCCCGTGCAGCTCCAGGTTGGCCCGGAGGTAGGGCAGCGTGTCCGGGTTCGGCTCGACGGAGAGCAGCCTGACGTTGTCGGCCTGCTGGTGGGCCCACAGGGAGAACAGGCCGATGTTCGCCCCGATGTCGACGACCACGGCGTCGTCGTCGAGACGCACGCCGTACCGCGCGTACTCGTCCTGCTCGAAGATCTGCCTGTAGAGGAAGAGGGCCTCGTCGGGGGACGGCGTTGCCACGCCGAGACCGTGCGGCAGTTGCACACGCCGCAGGCCATCGACGACCGGGGCGTGGCGGCGCTTGGCCGCGACGTACCCGATCAGGCTCGCACCGCTGTCCTTGTCGGGTACGGCGACCACGGCGGCGTCGTGCACCATCGGGTGGCGGCGCAGAACGGCGGCGACTTCCTCGGGTTCGACCCGGACGCCGCGCACCTTGACCTGGTCGTCGAGCCGACCGCGGAACTCCAGGTAGCCGGGTGTGGCGCGGCGCACCAGGTCGCCCGTGCGGTACATCCGCCCGCCGGCCGCGGAGAACGGGTCGGGCCGGAAGCGTTCCTCGGTCTGGCGCTCGTCTGCGAGGTAGCCGACGCCGACGCCCGCACCTCCGATCCACAGCTCCCCGATCTGGCCTTCCTCCACTGGCGTGAGGTCCTCGTCCAGCACGTGGCAGCGGACGCCAGCGATGGGCCGCCCGATGGGCGCGATGTGGCCGTCGTAGGGTTCGCTGCAGTCCCAGAAGGTCGCGTTCACCGATGTCTCAGTCGGTCCGTACTGGTTGAAGAGGGCGCAGTCGGGAAGCGCCGCCCGGAAGGTCCTGACGCGGTCCATGTCGAGGGCTTCGCCGCCGCAGAAGACACGCCGCAGGTCGGTGCAGTAGGCCAGCTCGGGCTCTTCGAGAACGTAGCGGAGCATGGAGGGGACGAAGTGGGCCGTGGTGACGCCCGCGTCCTGCATCAGCCGCACCAGGCCCAGACTGTCGAACTGCAGGCCGGGCGGAGCGATCACGAGCGTTCCACCCGCGATGAGGGGCGAGAAGATCTCGTGGACCGAGGCGTCGAAGGCGATCGACGCCTTGTGCAGGACGCGGTCGGAGTCCTCGAAGCCGTACTGGGCGTGGCCCCATTCCAGGCGGTTGTGCAGGCCCCCATGATGCAGGACGACGCCCTTGGGTGTACCGGTCGACCCGGAAGTGAAGAGAATCAGAGCCGGGCGTCCAGCCCCTCCCTCGCGGGGCCAGCCGGCCGGCTGCAGCGCCTCGTGCGAGGGGAGGCCACCCGCGAGCGGGTTACCCTGGGAAAGGTCGCTGACGTCGCGCCACCGGCTCGGAGTGACCTCCTGGTCGCGATGGGCGGCCGTCCCCGCGTGGAGAACGAGTCGCGGGTTGGCGGCGCGGATGATCGCGTCGGTCCGCTCGACCGGAAACTCGGGGTCGACGGGCACGGCCACCGCTCCCACCAGCCAGGTGGCCACGAGTGACGTCACGTACTCGGCCGAGCGCAGGAAGAACAGGCCCACGTGGTCGCCGGGTGCAACACCGGTACCGCGCAGCAAACCAGCAATGGCGTGAATTCGACCCCACATGTCGGCGTAGCTCAGCTCACCGTCCGCACTGACGATCGCCGGCACTTCGGTAGCTCCGCCCTCGGGGCGGGGGAGCAGGTCCGGCACAAAGAACGAACTCATGACACTCAGACCACTTTCTGGGCAACTGCGACGATCGCAGAGCGGGGAATCTCGGCCACGTAGGTGCCATTGGCTGGATACACCACCGGACGTGGCGTGTAATCAACCCTCTGGGGCAGAGTCGCGAGGTACTCCTCATGAGCGAAGCACTGCTCCAGCAGACGCCAGCAGGAATCGGTGCCGCCGAGCGAGTCGAAGTACGCCCTGACCCCATACATATCGGCCACGTAGTCGCACATGCGCTGCCGGGCGTCCCTCTCCGTCGCCGCCCGGACGATCAACGGGTCATACAGGTCGATGACATGTGCCGGCGTTCCCGCCTCGTCGAAGAGTTCGGTGAGCACGTCGCGGGAGAAATGGGGATAGTCGTGTCCCGCCTCAGTGTGGGGGTGGACCACGTCCGTGAAGAATTGCGCCATGGGGCTGGTCGTGTCGAAATCGTGAAGAACCACGCGCCCTCCGGGACGGACGACCCGCAGGGCCTCGGCGACCGCCCCGAGCCGGTCCTGCGGCGCGATGTGGTGCGTGCCGTAGGCGAGCAACACTGCGTCCATCACGCCGTCGCTCAGGAAGAGGTGGTCCGCCGCCTGCCGGACGGCGGGCAGACCCTGCGCCAGCGCCCGCTCGACCATCGCGCCAGACAGGTCCCCGGTCAGGATGACGACCCGGTCCGACAGGTCGGTCGCCTGTTCCCGGAGGGCGCGGACGAGGGTTCCGTCGCCACCGAGCACGTCCAGGACGGTGCACTGCCGCGAGGGCGGTCCGGGTTCGGCGGCCGACGCGGAGGCGAGCTCGAGCAGCTGGTGTATGCCGGTCCAGCGGACCGAGGAGTCGCGCTGTGCCTTGCGGTAGGAGTCCCCCCGCCCGGTGCCGTCCGAATCGAATTCCGTCGTGGTGGCCGTCAGCACGCGCAGCGCCTTGTCGGCGCCCGGGCGACTGAAGTCCAGCACAGACGCCAGGAGGGGGTGGATCGGCACCACTTCGCGCAGATAGTCGTTGAGGGTCATCGACGGAAGGTAGAAGTCCGGTTCCGCCAAGGCATCCGCCTGCATGTTCACCAATCCGGCCTCCCGATGGGTCTCATCGGCGACCATAAGCTCCACTGGCTTCGGGGAGTTCACCCCAACCGTTCGGAAATTGCGCCCGCGTCGCGGCTGTCGGCACGAGCCTGCACAACTGAAGGGCATCCAGCACATCGGATTTAAGCTAGTTTCAGTTTGCGGCAACGACATCGCACCATCTCAGGAGCCCAAACGACTCGTCAAGGCAGTTTCTGACGCTACTTCACCCGAGACCTGCAGGCCTGTGGACTGCGTCACATCCGGCAGCCTTGACAACCTTCAACGCCGACATGAAAGATCAACAGGGAACGGGATACCGGAGTCGGCCACGTGAAGTTTGATTCCGGCATTGACCTCGGAACACGCCTGTGATCCAGGCGAAGTTCGCCCTTGAGGACTGCGAACTCTCGGACGTTTGGATATGGAGTTCTGGACCGCCGCATGGAACTGAGTCTCATATCAAGGCCGGAACATCCAGTCCGCCGACGGATCATCGTCACAAGTACCGCCTCGGACTCACACATCTGGAACCTAATATTCCTTCAGCTCTTCCTCGAGGAGGCGGAGCACGAGGTCGTGAACCTGGGCCCCTGCGTCCCGGACAAGATGCTCATACGGGAAGCACTCGATCGGCGACCCGATCTCATCGTCGTCAGCAGCGTGAACGGACACGGTCACCACGACGGCCTCCGCATCGTCGGGCGCCTTCGTGCAACTCCTGGGCTGGCGTGCACACCGGTGGTCATCGGCGGCAAGCTCGGGATCGGCGGCCCTGACCCCCGACGCAACCACGCCCTACGCGCCGCTGGTTTCCAAGCGGTGTTCGAAGGAGGGCGGAACGATCCCGAAGACCTCCTGGCTCTGATCGGTACGCTTCCCAGCACGGTCCCTGCATGACGCTGGGATTCGGACACGTGGTGTCCACGGCACACGCCCGTGGCCAACTCGTCGTGCAACCACGCATGGGCATGCCGGTTCCGGCAGACATGCGGGCGGGGCTCCTCGCAACGAAACGGGCCTCGGCCGTCACCGTCGGCACGGTCACGCTGGACAGTTACACGCGGGTGGGCGACCACGCCGCCGCCTGCCGAGCGCTGGGCAACGACAGCTCGCTCAACGGATACCCCGTCGTGGCACACGGCGCCGACACCACGCGGTGGATGCTCTCCGGGGTGCGGGACGACACCTTCCCCGTACAGGTACGCCACGGGTCTGCCGACCCGCGCTCGATCTTCACCACACTGGCGGCCGTGCCGATCGACGCGACCGAGGGCGGCCCCGTCTCGTACTGCCTGCCCTACAGCCGGATGCCGCTGCGCGAGTCGATCCGCAACTGGACAGAAGCCAGCCGGAGCTTCGCGCAGCTGCAGACGACCGGACTTCAGCCGCACATGGAGACCTTCGGCGGTTGCATGCTGGGTCAGCTGTGCCCACCAAGCCTGCTCGTCGCCATCAGCGTGCTGGAGGCAATCTTCTTCCGTCAGCACGGGCTGCGGAGCATCTCCCTGAGTTACGCCCAGCAAACCAACACGGCACAGGACGAGGAGGCGATCACCGCCCTGCGGGACGTCGCCGCCGCCCATCTACCGGACGTGGACTGGCACATCGTGCTCTACGCATACATGGGCGTCTATCCGCGCACCCCCCGGGGCGCCCAGCTCCTTCTCGACGAGGCGGCCAGGCTCGCCGTGCGCGCCGGTGCGGCCCGCCTGATCGTGAAAACAGTCGCCGAGGCGCACCGCATCCCAACGGTCCAGGAGAACGTGGCCGCACTGGAGACCGCAGCACGGGCCGCCCGGCAGGAGCGCCGTCGCAGCCCCAGCCAGGGTGCGGGACAGCAAATCCACGCGGAGGCGACAGAGCTCGTCAACGCCGTGCTCGATCTGGACGAGGACGTGGGATGCGCGCTCGCCCTCGCCTTCGAGCGCGGGTACCTGGACGTTCCCTATTGCCTGCACCCGGACAACGCCGGCCGCACCAGGAGCTTCATCGACACCGACGGCCGCCTCCAGTGGTCGACGACGGGCTCGATGCCGGTCACCCGCGTGGTGCAGTCCGGGACCACGGCCCGCCTCACCTCGGCCGGATTGCTGAGCGCCCTGTCCTACGTGGCCGACAAGTTCGACTGGCTCCACCAGGCCGACACCGCCGACCATCCGACGAAGACGGAACACTGAACATGACACTCCCCCCAGATCCCCGTACCCACCTGGCCTCCGGCACGACGCGTGCGGTGCTCCGCATCCAGCACCGGATCCTCGACACCGTCCGCGCCCATCTCACCGGCCTCGGGTTCACCGAACTACTGCCGCCCATCATCGGACCGGTCACCGATCCCGGCGCGCGCGGCGCCAAGCAGGTCGATGTCGATTACTACGGGCACCGCTACAAACTCATGACCAGCGCGATCCTGTACAAGCAGGCCGCCCTGTTCGCCTTCGACAAGATCTTTTTCATCGCACCCAACATCCGGCTGGAACCGCTCGAGACCGCGCACACCGGCCGCCATCTGGCCGAGTTCCACCAGATCGACGTCGAGGTGGCCGGCGCGTCTCGCAGCGACATCCTCGAGCTCCTCGAAAGCCTGGTCAGCCGGGTCATCGAGCAGACCCTGCATGCGGAAGCCGCCGCGCTGGGCGAACTCGGCCGGGACTCTGCCGTGCTCGGCAAGGCGCTGCTCTCCCCGTTCGGGCGGCGCACCCACGGCGAAGCGGTCGATCGCCTGCGCCAGTTGGGCCACGACCAGAGCTCGGACGCCGAGATCGACTGGCAGGGCGAGGTGCTGCTCGCGGCCGAGGCGGAGCAGCCGTTCCTGATCACGGACTATCCAAAGGGCTCGCGCGGCTTCTACGACCGGGAGAGCGAACAGCTGCCCGGTTTCCTGCGCAACTTCGACCTGATCGCCCCCGAGGGCTACGGCGAACTGTGCAGCGGCAGCGAACGTGAGAACGACTACCGGAAGATCGTCACTCGCATCCGGGAGACGGGTGAGAACCCCGCCAAGTACGAGTGGTACCTCAAGGCCGCCAGGGAAGGGATTCCCGCGAGCGCCGGCTTCGGCATCGGCCTGGAGCGCCTCACCCGGTACATCGCCGGACTCGACAGCGTCTGGCAGGCCAGCGCCTACCCCAAGGTTCCGGGAGTACCGTCACCGTGACCGGAAAGCTGACGGCGGCGGGCTTCCCGGAGGACCTGGTGCGCGCACGCGCCCGGAGCGGCCCGGCAGCAGCCCTGCCGGCCCTGGAGGACTACGCCCTCGCCATGTTCGGAGGGTCCGACACCCCCGGCCGTGAGGCGGCACACGACATGATGGACACGCTGCGGCTGGTGCCGCCCATTCTCATGCCCCGGCGGCTGGAGAAGCTGATCGACCTCGGCCGGGAACCCCTGTACATAGACGTCGCCTTGGACACCGAGGTCGGCGGGTTCAACTCCCCACTGCCCCTCGTCATCTCCGCGCTGGGTTCCACGAACCTGACGGGCGGTCACATCGGCAACGCCGTCGCCCGGCAGGCGGGTCGGCGCGGCGTTCCCATGGTCATCGGGGAGAACGTCGTACCCTCCTCAGGCTACGGACGCCTCGGCGATGCCGATCATCGGTCGCTGCGGACCCGTATCAGCGCGTACTGCGCCGAACTGCCCGACGGACTGGGCGGCGTCGCGGTCCAGCAAAGCACCGAGGACGCAGATGCCGAGGTCTGGAACCTCGTCTACAGCGATCCCACCGCCCTGCCCCTGCTGGAATCGGGGCGGCTCGCCTTCGAACTCAAGCTCGGACAGGGCGCCAAGCCGGGGCTGGGCGGGATGTCGGTCGTGGACGCGCCCGACGGCACCGCTGCGGAAGGCCCGTTCACCGTGGACCCGGTCTTCGGTACCGGGACCTCGCGGGTGCTCCGCTCGGCAACACCTGGCACCTTCACCCAGGAGATCCTGCACCGACAGATCATCCTGATGCGCAACAACTTCCCCCGGGCGCGCATCTGGGTCAAGCTCCCGCCCGGCCGTGACATCGCCACGGCCGCGGGCATCGCCTGGGCGGCCGGGGCCGATGCAGTCACCGTCGACGGCGCCGAGGCCGGCACCGGCTGGGCACCACTGTCCTTCATGGACCACGTCGGCCTGCCCTTGGCAGAGTGTCTGATGCGCATCGCGCCGGGCGACGTGTGCTGCATCGCGTCCGGACGCATGTGGGAGGGAACCCGCGCCATCAAGGCGCTCGCCCTGGGCGCGCGGGCCGTGGGCCTCGGTCGTGCCGCCTTCCTCGCTGCCGACGAGGACCCCGAGCGGGGACTGCTCAATCTGCTCGACTGCTGTGCCTTCGAGATGCGGCTCCTGCTCAGCGCACTCGGCAAGTACACAGTGGCGGAGGTCGGCCGGGAAGACCTCTGGGGCCTACCCCCTGCTGCGGCGCCTGTCTCGACCCCCGCCAACCCTCAACCGATCCGCACCATTGACTCCAAGGAGACGCCATGACCAACCCCTTCGAAGACGACGCCACCGCCTACGTCGTGCTTACCAACACCGAGAACCAGCACTCGCTCTGGCCCGCCACAGCTGACGTGCCGAAGGGGTGGACCGTAAGGCACGAGGGGTCACGGCAGAGCTGCCTCGACTACGTCGAGACGCACTGGACAGACCTTCGCCCGGCCAGTCTCGCCTCCAGAATGGGCAAGCCTGCCTAGTGTCCTGAGTCTCGGAAGAGGTGCATATCTAGGGTTTGGGGTTCGGCAGGCGGTTCAGGTAGCCGGCGAGGCGTTCGAAGATCTCGTCGGCGGACTTGGTCCAGGTGAACGGCTTGGGGTCCTCGTTCCAGTGGGCGATCCAGTCGCGGATGTCCTTCTCGAGCGCCTGGACGTTCTTGTGGACCCCACGCCGTATCTGCTTGTCCGTCAGCAGGCCGAACCAGCGCTCGACCTGATTGAGCCAGGACGAGCTGGTCGGCGTGAAGTGCATATGGAAGCGCGGGTGCGCGAGCAGCCACTTCTGGATGGCAGGAGTCTTGTGGGTGGCGTAGTTGTCGCAGATCAGGTGGACGTCGAGCTCGGCGGGGACTTCCTTGTCCAGCTTCGCGAGGAACTTCTTGAACTCGGCGGCGCGGTGGCGGCGGTGCAGGGAGCCGATGACCTCGCCGGTGGCGGTGTTGAGCGCCGCGAACAAGGTGGTGACGCCTCCACGCAGGTAATCGTGGGTGCGGCGCTCGGGCATACCGGGCATCATCGGCAGCACCGGGGCCGATCGGTCCAGCGCCTGAATCTGCGACTTCTCATCGACGCAGAGCACAATGGCGCGCTCGGGCGGATCAAGGTAAAGCCCCACCACGTCGCGGACCTTCTCGACGAACTGCGGGTCCTTGCAGACCTGCCGGAACGGGCCGCTGTCCTGCTCGCCGAGATCGGCGTCTCCGGCGTCTCCTACGCCGCGGCCAAGCTCCAACTGGCCCTGTGCTTCCATCACGCCGTCCTCGACGCACACAACGATCTCGCGGCCGGCATCACCCGCCTGTGCGAGCTCACGCAGAGCGGCGACTACGCCTACTACGTCGACATCGCGCACTTCATGGCCAGCCTCCCGATCCCCGAACAGGCCCCGCGGGCGCGGTGGATCGACGGGGAAGAGCGCACCCGCGAGCGGTGGCGGAACATAGTGATCAGGCGCCGTCGGTTCCTGAACACTGCTCGCTGACAGAGAACGAACGCGCGCCGGGAGATGGCAGCCGAACGCCTGCCACACCAGGGGCGTCCGCCAGCGCATCGGACCGGGCCGAAAATGGCTCCTCGAATGAAGCCGGTGCGGAAACGTAGCCGGAAGGGAGCGGCGTGGAGAATCGGTTCGCGGGCGGGTGCGCGTCATGCTCGGTGTGGGTGTTGGCGGGCGGCGGGATTCTCGGCAAGGGCCCCGACGGAGGCTGGGAAGTGCGGTGCGCGACCTGCCAGTACATGGATGAACGTGCTGCGGCCGACGACTTCGCCCCGGAGGCCATCGAGCTGCCGACGGTGCCGCCGCCCGGCAGCCCAAGCACCGTGACCCTGCGCGTCCTCACACTGAGCCGGGCATGCTGGGCCTGCGGGAAGGACACGGTGTGTCTGATCGGCCTGTACCCGCAGCGTCCCGCTCGCGGCTACGTCGGGCTGTTCACCACGGACAACGCCAAGACGATGGCGCTGGTGCGACGGCTGCTCCAGCAGCACGGCCACGGTCCTCCGGCCGCGACCGTCAGGAGCCGCTACAGCAGGACCATGCGCGAGCGGCAGCTGTCCAACGGCTGTGGTCACTGCGACGCGCTGCAGGGCAACTTCCCCGTCCACGACGAGGCACTGGGCCGTGTCGCCGCCAGCGGCGTGGACGGGCTGGACACGATGCTGGTCGCCGCGTGCCCGGTAGTGGAGTGGCAGGCCATCGTCCACGACAACAGCGGCGGCGTGATGGCGATCTGAGCTCAAGCGCAGCGAGAAACCCCTGGTCAGCCCCACTCTCATTTCCCATGTCCCAGAATGACATGGATTAGATATTTATCAAATTAACAGTGGCCAGGTCAGAGGGCATGTCAAGTCTCATCTTCAGCGGCGGCTCTCAGTTGATCGCAAGGGTCCCGCCTCCCGGAGCACGGCCACGATGACGGAGCCAATATAGGCGGGCCCTCACGGTCGCGAGCCCCGGGGTGATCACCGGTGCGCCGCCCGCAGTGGCTTGGTGCCCCGGGGCGGCGTGCTGCCCCGGCCGCCGGTTGTCGGTGCCGGCTTCCATACTGACGCCATGGAGATCACCGAGGAGACCCTCAGGCGCGCCTGGCGAGAAGCGACCGCCCGCCACGAGCTGCTCGGCCGGGTCGCGTTGCCGCCGCTGGCCCTGTCACGGGACGAACTGGCGGAGTGCGCCGAGCACGCGAACGGCGACGGGCTGTGCCTGCTGCTGGGCGACGACGGCACGCTGCACGGCCACCACGGCGAGTACCGCGAGGTGTTCGCCACCCGCCGGCTCGACCAGGCGCAGTACCTGCTGGCGGAGGAGGCCGTGCGCCGTCTCGGTGGCGGCCCCGCGGCGATCGCCGCCGCGCTGGACCGGATCGATCCCGCCTGGGGCAGGCTGTACCGCGGCGGCGGCCTGGACGAGACCGGCCCGACGGAGCCCTGCGGACGCGATCCGCTGGAGGGGCTCGCGTGGGTCGCCCCGGCCTGGCGTGACCAGGACCCGTACACCACGCTCGCCTTCTTCAGGGCGGCCGGCGGCCGGACCGTGGACGCCGAGCGGCTGGCCGTGTTGCACGGAGCGGACCCGGCTCAGGTCGCGGCCGAGACCACGCTGAGAGACCTGGAGTCCGTGGAGGGGGGACGGGCGCACGCGGCACGCGCCTGGGAGAGCTGCAGCTACGGGCAGGCGGGAGACTGGACGTTCCTGCTCTACCACGACCGCCCGTCGGGGTCGTTCGCCGACAAGGACGCCTACGCGGCGCTCGGGATCAGCGAGAGCGTGCGGCTGACCGCCACCGCCGCGAAAGCCATCTACACCTTCGACTACACGCGGGACGGGCGCCGCGTCGACGACGGCTGGGGAGTACTGGAACTCATCTGGTACGAGCCCGGCCGCGCCCCGTATCTCCGCGGCGGAGAGCTGGACTTCCTCAACAGGGCAGTGCGCCGGGCCGAGTTGGACCACCCCGAGGTGTCGAACGGCTTCGCGCTGTACTTCCACGCGCTGGAGGAGTCCCTCGGCCTGCGGCTGCCGCGCCGGGACTTCGCGGCGCAGGAGGGGCGGACGGCCTACTGGGCCGACGGACGGCACTGAACGAGGGCGGCCCTGTGGGGCGAGTGGCGAGTGGCGGCGAACGCGCCACGGCGGACGGGGGGGCACGCGGGCGGCGCGGCCCCGACCGCGAGCGGCGGCCCCGGTGCGCCGCCCGCATCAGCGAGGCGAGCCCGGCGAGAGGGCGCCCCTCAGGACCCCGCGGTGGGCTGCCGCCTCACCCACTCGTCGGGGCGGCGGACAACGCGGCCGGCTCCGCGGCTCCGGACAGGTGGCACCGCGGGCGGCACGCATCGCCGGCAGGGCCACCAGTCCGGCCACCGGTTGCGGAGTACCAGGCTTCGGGCGGGCGTCCCGGGCCGGCGGCTCCGGTGACCGCGCCGCGCGCCCGGCGGCGGTCATGACAACGGCGCGTCACCGACCGTTGGGGCACCTGCCCCGACGGCCCCAGGGTCAGCCACCGCACCGCACACACCCGGCCTCGGCACGTGTGACGCCGCACGACGCGCCGCTGTCAGTCCAGGCAGAACTCGTTGCCCTCCACGTCCCTCATCACCAGGCACGACTCCTCGACGCCGTCGGCGAGGAGCAGACGTTCACGGGCCGCTCCCAGGGCGACCAGCCGCGTGCACTCGGCTTCGAGCACCGCAAGCCGCTCCTCACCGACAAGGCCGGTGGCGACCCGCACGTCGAGGTGCACCCGGTTCTTCACCACCTTGCCCTCGGGCACACGCTGGAAGAACAGGCGCGGGCCGACGCCCGAGGGGTCGGAGCAGACGAACGCCGCGCCCTGTCGCTCGGGGGGCAGGGAGCGGTCGAAGTCGGCCCAGGTGGCGAACCCCTCGGGAGGGGGCGGGACGACGTAGCCCAGCACCTCGCACCAGAACCGCGCGACACGCTCCGGTTCCGCGCAGTCGAAGGTGACTTGGAACTTCTTGATCGACGTCATTGATCCATCCTAGGGACGAGGCCACCGGCGCGGGCGGGAGATGTCCGCCGCTCGCTTCAACAGGACTGACAGCGCACCGTTCTGACCGTTCGTCTGATCATCGGCACGGCGGGTGCTGCTGGGTGAGTGAAGGGTGTGGTGCCGGTGGGTGATCGAGGCGGCGACCGCGTGGCCGGTGAGCCGACTCGGGCTAGGAACGGTGGGCCATCGTGTGTCGAGTGAGGGGTTGGCCCGTCCATGTTCAAGACCGCGCTGCGGATCGCTTCCGCCGCCTCCCTGGTTGTCGCTTCGCTGACGTTCACCGCCACCGCGGACGCCGCCACGGACCCCTTCCCGGGGACGCCTGAGCAGATCCGGGACACCGGGCCGTGCGGTCCGACTGGGGGCTACCGGTCGGCGGACTGGTCCCGTACGACCACGAACCGCGCTCTGCGGCCCCAGGTCGACGTGGCGGCGGTCCGCGAGGGCTGGTACTGGCGCCACGACGTGAACACGCTCTGGCGGGGCGACACCCGGCCGGACCCGCGCGCGATCTTCCGGAGCGGCTTCACGCCCCTGGGCACGGATCTGACACCGCTGGCCAAGTGGATCGTCGGCGGGGGCGGACAGAACTCCGCCCATGTGAGCACCTCGTGCGACCGGTGGGTGGCGCAGGGGTTCGCCACGGGCGGCGGGAAGGACGGCTGGGTGTACGCCATCCAGGCGCCCGGCGGGATCGACGTGAACGCGACGGCGCGGATGACCGGCATCCAGTCGCAGTACCTGTGGAACAAGGAGATCGACTTCCCCGGCGGGGTGCAGGGCCGGTTCATCGAGGGGGCGTGCCAGTACCACTGGGCCGGTCAGGACCCGGAGACGAACGCGAACATCTACAAGAACCTGGGCTGTGTCACCAACAAGGACTTCCGTCCGGTCGACGGCCGCCGCGCCGCCGCACCGGCCGGCGTATCCCGCTGAGAGCAGCGGACGGCGTTTCCCGTGGGGTCTCGACCGGAACCACCGTTCCGGCCGAGACCCCACGGGCTCGCGATCGGCGAAACCGCTGCCGGACGGGAGTACGGGTGGCGTGATCGGTGCCACCGCACGGCATCGGCAGAGAGCGTCGACTGCGCCCCTTTGGAGAAGTACGGATACAACAAGCCCCGCCTCCAGTGTTCTGGAGGCGGGGCCGTGAGAGCGCCGGGCAGGCCTTGCACCTGCATTTCCCCGCAGGAAGCGGGGCGTCTTTCCTTGGACCACCAACGCCTGACGTTCCGGGCCGAGTTCGTCCGGAGCGCGTGAGATCGACTGTAGCGCACGCAGAGTTCACATCCAAAACGCGCCCGGCCGCCCGGAGGCACGCGGGCGCGACACCGGGGCCACCGGGCGTGCGGTCCGTGGACGGCCGGGTCGCACCGACGAACTCCGCGGCCCCCGGATCACGGCGCACCGGCGCTCGCCGGCTCACCGGCAGCCGACGCCGGCAGGGCGTGCAGGGTGCCGTGGGAGGAGGCGGCGTAGACCGTACGGGCGCCCGGCGCGTAGGTGACCGCAAGGATCTGGCCGCCGAGGTCGAGGCTCTGCAACGAGCAGCCGTCGCTCGCGTCGAGGAGCCGCAGACGCCCGTTCCAGCCCCCCGCGTACAGGGTCGACCCATCGGTGCACAGCGCGAAGAACTCCTCCCCTTCCGCGTGCTCGACGCGCCACACCACCTCGCCGGTCGACGCGCCGAGGCAGTGCACGACGCCGGCGGTGTCGCCGACGATCACCCGGCCGTCGACGCGGAGCGGCGGGGCCACGACCGGTGCGCCGAGGTCCGCCTCCCAGAGGGTGGAGCCGTCGGCCGCGGCCAGCGAGCGCAGCCCGCCGTCGGCGTCGGCGGCGACGAGCGCGTCGTCCAGAGCCAGGGGCGCGGTGAGCAGCGCGGCGGGCAGCCGCACGGCCCGCTTCCAGCGCACCGACCCGTTCTCGTCGTCGACCGCCAGCAGTTCCCGGCCCTCCCCGGCCGACAGGTACACCTGGCGCGCGTCGGCCGCGACCGGTTCGGCCGGTCCGCCGCCCTCGTCGGTCAGCGGTTCGGTCCGCCACCACACACGCCGGGTGACGGCGTCAAAGTGGTGCAGGCAGCCGGTGCTGTCACCGAGGAACACGCTCTGACCGCGCAGGAGCACCCGGGCGTCGGCCAGGCTGCCCGCGGGTACCGACCACCACCGGGAACGGGAGCGGCTGTCCCACGACTCCACCCGGCCGGCCGCGTCGCAGACGAGCAACAGGGCTCCCTCCGAGCGCAGTCGCACCGGGGTCGTGTAGCCCGTGTGGTGGCCTTGCTGTTCTCCCGTCGCCCCGTCCAGCCAGCGGACGCCTCCGCTGTCCGCCACGACCACGCCGCCCTGCTCGGTGACGGCCGTCTGCTGCGGCCACTCCCCCACCTCCGCCCGCCAGCTGCGGCGGCCGGGACGGAAGGGCACGGTCAGATCGGCCGCGTTGCCGACGCCGACGAGGAACGCGCTCAGTTCGGACCGGTAGTCCGCCAGCGTCCGGCCGACCCGGTCGGGCAGGCGCAGGGTGCCGGGCTCGCCGAAGCAGGCGGCGACCTCGTCGAGGGTGGGGCGGTCCGCCGGGTCCTGCGCCAGGCACGAGCGGACCATCGCGCCGATGGCGTCGTCTCCCAGGCCCGTCAGGTCGGGGGCCGTGCCGGACACCCGGCGCATCAGCATCGCCCGTGCGTTGTTCTCGTTGGTGTAGGGCGGGTGCCCGGTGAGCGCGTGGAGCACGATCCCGCCGACACCGAAGACGTCGGTCGCCGCGGTCGTCCGTGAGAGGCCGAGGATCTGCTCGGGAGCGCAGAAGTGCGGGTGCCCGATCACGGTGTCGAGGGAGACCGTGACCCGCTGGCCCCGGATGCGTGTCAGGCCGAAGTCGATGATCCAGGGGCCGTCCGCGGTGAGCAGGACGTTGCCCGGATGCAGATCGCGGTGCAACAGCCCTTTGCCGTGGGCGGTGTTGAGCGTGTCGACGAGATCGGCGGCGATGGCGTGCGCGGTGTGGCGGGGAAGCGCTCCGCCGTGGGACTCGATGATCTGGTGCAGCGAGAGGCCGGGGATGAAACGCGTCGCGAGGGTGGGCCGGCGCCCGCTGCCGAAGTCGAATTCGAGGAGTTCGGGGATGCGGGCCCCCTTGCAGCGGTCGAGGGCCTTGCTCTCCTGGTGGAACCGCTGAAGATGCTGGGTGTCGTCGCTGAACTCGGGCTTGAGCAGTTTGACGGCACCCAGCGTGTCGAGACCGCGGTGCTCGCCGACGGGGCGGCCGAGGTAGACCGTGCCGAATCCGCCCGCGCCGAGCTTGCCCAGGAGACGGAATCCGCCGGCCTCCGGCGGGTCCACGGCCGGGTCCAACGGCTTCACCATAGGGGGGTCCTCTCCTGGTGGGGACGGCGGATGGTCCGGCCGCGGACGGCGGCGGCCGGTGCGGGCTTCCCGGAAGCGGGGGCGGCGCGCACGTCAGTGCACGGTCACCGACGATCGGCTGTGCGTCTCGTGGGAGAAGCCGATCCCGCACAGCACGGTCGACTTCCCCAGGTCGCAGGTGCCGCTGTCACGCAGTCGCTCCTCGCCGGGCCGGGGCGCTTCGCGGACGCAGTCGAGCGCGAGGACGACCCGGTCTCCTTCGAGGCGCCCGCGCACCGTGACGCGGGCGCGTACGTCCCCGGCGTCGGTGTCCCGGCTGACCTCCCGGCCGGCGAGCGGAATGGTCTGCCGCTCGCCGGAACGCAGATCGGTGACGACGAGGGCGCCGGACAGCTTCGGGTGACGGCGCCGGTACGAGCGCCACGCGGCGGCTGTGCCGAGCAGGGCCAGGAGCAGGACGAGGGGGTACAGCCAGCCGGGTGTCCGGGCGGGGACGGTCCCGAGCACGTCCACGTCGGTGACGGTGGGCCGGCCGGTGGAGAACTTCGCGTACCCGATCGAGCTGCGCACGGTCGGGGTCCAGGGCGAGGACACCTCCGCGCGCAGCGTCAGCCCGGCCCGGAAGTCGCGGGTGCCGGGGAGCAGGCCGAACGCCCCCTCCTGGGACCAGTCGAGCCGTACCGGGACGGTGCGGCTCCGGCCGGGCTCGACGGTCACCGGGGCGACCGGGGCGGCGAGGCGCACGGCCGTGTCCCCGCCCGCCGCCTCGGCCGTCAGCCGGACCCGCAGCGGGACGTGCGCGGCGTGGGAGGTGAGGGTGACCCGGACGGTCTCGGACCGGCTGCCGGTCCGGCCGCCGGCGGCGAGCGCGACCGTGCCGTCCCCGTGCCGGGTGACGCCGTCGCCCCGTACGGACACGGCGATGCGCGCCCCCTGGTCGGGGCGCAGGACGCTCTCGGCCTTCTCGGCGCGCACCCGGTCCTTGGCGTCGGCGAGTTGGGAGCCGAGGGCGGCGGGGTCGACGGGCAGGATGCGCGGCGCTCCGAAGGCGCTGCCGAGCACCTCCGACACCTGCGTCCCCTCGGCCAGGGGCACGCCGTAGCCGATGATGTCGCGGTCGCCGGCCAGGGCGTCGTAGCGCTGTCTGAGCTGCTGCCAGGCGGGGGTGCCGAGCCGGGCGTAGGGGCTGTGGGGAGCGTTTACCGACCCGTCGGTGAGCAGCAGGACGGCACCGACGGGTGCCGAACTGCGGTCCAGCTGGTCGGCGGCGACCTCCAGGGCCGCACCGTGGTCGCTGGCCGCCTCCTCTGCGGAGCGCGGCAGTTCCTCGCTGAACAGCTTGCGGGTCCGGTTCGCCGCGGACAGCGGGTGGACGACGCTGGTGGCGCGGCCGAAGGTGACGACGGCGACCTCGTCGGCCGGGGTGAGGGTCTTCAGGAAGGCGGCGAGGCGCTTCTTGACGGTGGAATAGAGCGGTTTCCCGTCGGGTCCCTTGTCCTGCATCGAGCTGGAGGTGTCGACGAGGACGACGTAGGCCGCGGGGACGTCGTCGACCTTCAGGGAGTGGTAGATGCCGTCGCGGGGCAGCGGCTTACCGGAGGCGGCGGCGGGTGGCGCGCCGGCGACGGCGAGGGCGCAGACCGTGGTCAGCAGCAGGGCGCGGCGGGCGGTGGCCCGGATGATGTGCATGATGGCGTCCCCCCAAGGACGTGGCGGTGCGGATGCGGGCGGCGACGTCCTGGTGGGACGGCCGGCGCGGGGTCCGGCTGCTCGGCCGGTGCGGTGCGGCGGTGGGCGGAAGGGTGTTCGGCCGAGGTGACCGTCGCGACGGTCCGGGCGACGTCGTCTCCTGGCCGCGGTGGCGGGGCAGGGTGCCGGGAGCGCTACGGGCGGCCGCGGGAGGTTCCGGCGTCGAGTCTTCGCAGCCGGGCGATCTCGGCCTCGGCCTGTTTCTGCCGGTGGACCAGTGCCTGGATCTGCTGGGCGTTGTCGGCCAGGCAGGCTTTCAGCCGTCCGACGGCATGGTCGACGTAGGCCAGCCACACCTCCGGGTCCGGGCCCTGGCCGAGGGCGCGTTCGAGCCGGCCCCGTTCGTCGTCCGCGACGTGCGGCCCGGCCTCGGCGGCCCAGATGTCGCGGTAGACGGACAGCAGGTCCAGGATGCGTTCGCCTGGGCGGCCCCGGGCGGCCCAGGCCCGCAGCGGCACGCAGAGCCGGTCGGGCGCGGCGCCCGCGCGGTGTGCGGCGATCATGTCTCCGGCCAGTGCGCGGCGGTCCTCCAGGCAGTCCCCGGCGCGGCGAGCGGTGCGGTAGACGGTCCGCAGGGTAAGGGAGGGGGCGAGGGCCGGCCGCCGCAGGATGATCAGGTCCAGCCATCGGGCGTCGTCGTCCGTGTCGTTCCAGGAGGGGTTCTCCGTCAGCCGTCCGACGGCCTCGGCCACCGCGTGGGTCTGGGCGCCGGGGCCCTCCAGCAGCCGCAGGGTGAGTTCGCGGCCGGTCTCGTCCGGGCCCTCCCCCGTCTCCGGGTCGACCGACAGGATCTCGCCGAGCAGCCCGTCCACGATCGCGGGTGCGTGGTCGCGGACGAGGGGCAGGCCGAGTTCGCCGTGCAGGGTGGAGGCGTAGACGGTGATCCTCGTGGAGACGCCCGCGGAGCCCGGCAGGTCCGGGGTCCGGGCGAGGGCGAAGAAGGCGTCGGGGAGCCGGCCGCTGAGTGCGCACAGCAGGTCCCACCGGGCCGCCGTCTCGGCCCGGGCCTGGTACGGCGGGCGCTCCAGCGCCCGGTGCAGCGGTGTGCCCGAGGACTTGTCGTCCGGGCCGGGCCGTTCCCCGCGGCACGCGCCGGCGACGAGTCCCTCGAAGAAGCCGCCGCCGAGGAGGTCGTCGGCGTGCCCGCAGGCCGTACCCGCGGCCAGCAGGCGGGCGGCCGGGCCGGGGTGTGCCTGCGCCCATTTCCTCGTCAGCCCCGCCGGCATCCGGCCGGACGCCAGCAGGTCGTGCAGGAAGGCGAGTTCGGGATGTCCCGCCACGTCGGGCGCCGCGTCGTCGCCGAGCCAGCGCAGCCACGCGAAGACGTGCGGGGCGGGGTCGTGCTGTGCGCACACCGCCTGGACCAGGCGGCCCGCGCGTCCGGGGATGGACAGCAGCTGGGACTGGGTGAAGTGCATCGTGCCCGGGGTGAACGCGGTGATGGTGGGCAGCAGCCGGTCGACGACGGGGTCCTCCGTGTCCGCGGGGGCGTCGCGGCGCACGTCGTCGATCACGCGGGCCAGCGCGCGGTCGAGCGGGTCGCGGCCCTCGCGGGTGTCCTCGGTCGCCTCGCGCAGCGACTCGAACCTGCTGCGGGCGCTGTCGAGTTCCCCGGCGAGCAGGTCGTCGACGATCTGGTTGCCGAGCGCCTGGGACACCTCGGCCTGGGGCAGGTGGCGGGCCATGGCGCTCAGATCGGTGGACGGTCCGGCCAGCTTGGCGGCGGAGAGGACGGCGACGGACCGGGTGTCGTAGACGTCGTGGCGCAGGGCGTCGTCGATCAGGTGGTCGTCGACGGGGCGGCCGCGGCGGACCTCCTGGGCCAGTGCGAGCCCGGGGTTGAGTGCCGCCAGCGCGCGCAGGGCGTCGTCGTGCACGGCGGCGGACGCGATGTCGAGGGGGTCGCGGAAGCGGGCGAGGTGGGCGACGACCTTCTCGCCTCCGTGGGCCTCCCACGCCTCGACGAGGAGGTCGAAGTAGGAGCGGGCGGCGGGGGACAGCCCTCCGAGGTCGGGCAGTTCGCCGCCCCAGGCGAGGCTGGTGACGCCTGGGGAGTCGTCGACGACGCCCCAGTACAGGCGCATGGGCACCTGTGATCCCGAGGAGCTGCCCGTCGCGGCGGACAGCGAGTCGCGCACGCCGAACGGCAGCATCGCGGCGACGCAGTCCAGGACCTGGAGGAGTTCCAGCGGCGCGTAGTTGCGGTCTCCGGTGACCACGACCGTGCCGTCGAGGAGGCACGCCGCCGCCGCCGCGAGCCAGTGGCTGACCTCGGTCACCCGGTCGGTGAACACGGTGCCCGCGTGGTCCGCCAGCAGACCTCCCTCACCGACCGACAGGAGGGCGGGCTCTGCTCCCGTCGACGCCAGGCGCGGGACGGCGTCGAGGGCGGCCCGGGCCAGCCCGCACCAGCCGAGGGAGAGGTCGCCGATCGGGGCGGCGGGGACGGAGAAGTGGTGGATGCGGTGGATGAGGCGGTTGGTGCGGTCCATCGCGTCGGTGGTGTCCAGGAGGAACACCCCCACGGTGCCGGTCCCGTCGGGATTGCGTCCGGGGCCGATGGTGATCCAGGGGAGCTGGTCGCCGCGCGACGGTGTGCCGGGCGACCAGTGCAGGATCGAGGCGTTGAACTCGGCGCTCCGGTCGGGCGGGCAGGCCGCCAGCACCTTGTAGCCGCTGTTGGTCTGGGGCTCCTTGCCCCACAGGGCCCAGTCGGCGGTGAGTCCCGGTGGCATGGCGTGATCTCCTCTGGTGCGGACGTACGGTCGTGCGGTGCCGGGTCAGGAAGCCTGCGGGCCGACGCCCCGCAGGAAGAGGAAGGGTTCGAGGATGTTCACGGGGCGGGGCGGGGCGACGAGCCGCACGTGGTCCTCGACCGGATTGACGAGCGAGGGGTTCTCGAAGTCGAATCCGCGCTCGGGATCGATCCAGAAGCCGACGGCGGAGCACACGAAGTACCCGACCTGCTCGGGGGCGAAGTAGAGCTCGATCTGCTGCTGGATCTCGCGGAGGCTGCCGTGCGGGAAGGCGTGGCAGAGTCCGTCGAACAGCCGTTTGGCGTCGGTCACCTCGGGCTGTCCGGTCCTCGGGTTGAGCCGGACGTTGCCCTGTTCGCAGGCGAACCGGAACACGCGGTCGTCGTCGAACTTGGCGAGGCAGACGGCGATGCTGTGCGGCAGCTTGTTGCCGTGGCGTTCGCCGCGCATGTTGACCTCGGTGGCCACGCCGCCGAGCACGTCGGAGAAGAAGTCCGCGCTCTGCCGGGCGTCGTCGCCGAGTGGGCCCTCGTCCCCGTTGACCTGCCACTCGCGGACCGGGTCCACCACGTACACCATGGCCCGGGAGGCCCCCAGGTCCTTGATGAGCTTGCCGCCCAGCGCCGCGCCGGTCTGCGAGCGGAGGTCGAAGGCCTCGCCCGGCACGTCCCTCAGGCTCACCTTGAACTCGGTCAGCTCACGCCGGCGGGAGGCGCGCCCCCAGCGTCTGCGTCCGCCGCGGGAGAACCGCGTCCCGGTGAGGTCCCCCGCCAGCGTGAAGCGGACCGGGCGCTGCTCGTTCAGCGTGGCGGGCGGGAACGTCCGGTCGCGGTAGAGGGTGTGCGCCAGGTCACTGAGGAACTTCTGGGAGGCGTGGTCCTCGGGCCACATGCTCCACTTGCCGTACATGGGGTCCTGTACGGCGTGCGACAGGGCGGCGAGCAGGGTCGATTTGCCGCTGCCCATGCCACCCCACAGGGTGATGGTCGACTCGCTCGCGGCTGCCGGCTGCTCCGCCTCCTGCCGGGCGGCCTGCTTCCGGGCCGCCTTCTCGGTGCGGTCCTTGGGCGTGGTGGCCTTCGCGCGCTGCTCGCCGGGCGTCGCGGGCTCGTCGATCTTCTCCACGAAGACGGGCTGGGCGCTGTCGGCCCTGCGTGCCGTGCCGCCGGCCGGTGGGGCGGGGATTCCGGCCCGGTCGTCGCGGGGCGCGGTGGGGGCGGGCACGGCGGGCGCGCTCCCGTTCGGCGGGGCGGATCCGGGGGCCCCGCGCGGGGACGCGACCGGGGGCTGGGTGGGCGCGGGCGGCAGGGCGGCCCGGCTGCCGACCAGTGTCGAGGGGTCCCAGACGGCGAAGGGGCCCTCGCCCGTCCGGTCCCGCTTGCCGCGTTCCGCCTTCTCGGCCTTCTCGGCCTTCTCGGCCTTCTCGCCGCCGGTGCGCGTGGATCGCTCGTCGTCCATGACCATGGTGGTCTCCCCCAACTGTCCGCAGCGGAACGGTCCCGCCGCACGGTTGCTGTGCCGCGCACCCCGGGTGCGCGTCCCTGTGATGGAACGGGCGGTCAGCCGGCCGCCGCGGGCAGCCAGTCGCCGCCGGCGCCGTCGCACGCGACGAGCCGGATCGGAGTGCCGTCCTCGGGCCGGCCGAGAGCGGGCGCGGTGACGGCGGAGGCGATGGACCGGGGGTCGTGTCCGGCCGCGAAGCGCCCTTCCGCGCCGAACAGGTCCCAGGCGCGGTCCGCCCAGCGGGCGAGGTGCGGTTCACCGGCCAGCCGGTCCATCCACGTCGGTTCGTCGATGACCGCGAGGCAGGTCACCCCGTCGTCGTGGCGTACGGACCGCAGTGCGGCCTCCCACTCCAGGCGGTCCGGGCAGATGCGCACCGCCGCGCCGCGGCGCAGGACCTGGGGTGGCCGGCTGCGCGGGTGCGGGGGCCGGGAGCCGACCGTCAGCAGGACCCGGTGGCTGTCGGGGCGCCACGCGTCACGCCAGGCGGACAGCTCCTGCGGTACGTGTTCGAGGCCGGTGGCGAAGTCGTGCCGCAGCACGCTGCGGTGCCAGCCGCCGAGCACCTGTTCGGCGGCGCGCGGGGGCGACAGGGCCACCCGGTGCACGAGGGGGTCGCTGTGGTGGGGCCGGTCGAGGGGCGCGTGGTCGCGGTAGCCGATCAGTCCCACCCTGAGCGAGTCCTCCTCGCCCACCGCGTCGCGTACGGCGGCGACGACGGCCGCCGCCTCCTGGAGCCGTTCCTCGACGGCAACGCCTCCGTCGGCCTGCGGCCCGGCGATCTCCACGGCGAGGACGAGGTCGACGGGACGGGGGCGCGAGAGCCTGCGCGGGGTCTGGAGGGCCAGGGACGCCCAGTCCGACGCGTCGGAGGTGTGCGGGCCGTCGTAGTGCAACTCGACCCGGCCCGGCCCCACGAGCCGGTAGCGCAGCGTGGCCCGGGCGCGCGGTGCCAGTTCGAGGCGGTCCGTCCGCAGCGTCCGCCAGTGCGACGCGGGTTCGTCCCGGCGCGCCGAGACGACGGCGGCCAGCGGCTGTCCGGCCGGGTTTCCGCCGGGCGGCGCGGTCACGGGTACGCGGACGTCGGCCCCGGGGGCGGTCCGCGTGCCGGTGGGACCGGCCGGGCGGCTGCCCGCCGGGAACAGCACCGTCCGCATCAGGGCGACGGTGCCGCAGCTCCCGTCCACGTGGGCTCCGGCCAGCCAGACGGGGTGGCGCAGCGGCAGCCCGGACAGGAGGTCGTCCGGGGCTGCGGGCCAGCGGGCGGGCAGCCGCAGGCGCACGACCGGCGCGTCGCCGCTGCGCAGCGTGTCGGCGGCCCGCTCGACGAGCGGCCAGCCGGCGGCCCGCACGACGAGAAGCAGCGGACCGGTGCGGGGCCCGGCCTGCCGCAGGAGGAGGTCGAGCCGCCGTCCGAGCGCGGCGGTGGGGTCCGTGGACGCGTCGGCGTTGCCGGGGCCGGCACCGTCCTGTGAACCGGGCCCTCCCGCGTCCGCGGGACGGAAGGGCGCGCCGCCCGTGGGGGCACCCGCCGCGAGCGCGGTCGTTCCCCCGGCGAGCAGGAAGAGACGGGCGAGTCGGCCGGCCGGCGAGGGAGACTCGGCCGGTCCGGTCCCGGCGAGGTGGCGGACCTGCGGTCCGGGGCCGTCCGCGCCGTACGCCACGTTGCTCAGCCGCACGTGTTCGGCGCCGACCTCGAGGATGTGCAGGGAGGGAATCCGCGCGGATGCCAGGGAGGTCAGGAGCCAGCCGAGTCCGGCTGTGGTGACGCGGGCCTTCCGCTCGGCGACGACATCGTGCCAGGCGCGTCGCCACAGCCGGGGTTCCGGCCGCCCGTCCGGCAGCAAGGCGGCGACCGCGTCCGACGCGGGCGGATGCGCAGCGGCCTCGGAATCCGCGTATTCCGTGATCTCCGTGCGCGACGATTCCACCAGGTCCGCTACGCGGAGCGCGGCGCGCAGATTCCCGGTCTCGCTGCCTCTCCCCGAATCCACTCGCACGCGTTCCCCCGTCCCGCTGCGATCGCCGACGGGTCGACGGCATTGCCGCCTCCCGCTGCCGACCGGCGCCAGACATGCCGGTGCCCTGGTGAGAGGCGCGCAGGTCTGATCGCTTTCGTCCCCCGGAGTCCCCACTCCGCTTACGCGTCACAGTAATCGTCACGCGCGGGGGATCGCAGCATTTTCGGCAGCATCTCGACGATATTCGGCCGGGTAATTCCGGCGAAGCGTTCCCATGGCGAACACCTGGCCGGAGAAAGGATTTCCGTGCCGCATTTCTCGTGCAGCAAGGAATCCGGAACGCTCAGGAGGTGACACATTCGGTCGGCTTTTCCGGATCGTCGACCGTGCCGGACCCGGCGGATGGCCCGGTGGTCGGACGCGGACACGGAACGCGGCTCACCCCGGCACGGACGCCGGGAGGGCCGCGGACATCTCCGCCGCCCTCCTCCTGGACTGAACCGGATCGCCTGATTCCGACGCGTGCTTCGAGTCGGCCGGAACCAGCCACTGCGCTATCGCCTCGTCGGCGCCGTCCAGGTCCGCGGGCCGCTCGGCGGCCCAGGCGACGTATCCGTCCGGCCGCAGCAGGAGCGCGGCGAGCGGAAGGCCGGGCACCGGCGCCGAGCGCACCACGCGCAGCGTGCCGGGCCGCGCGGGCGGCGGCGTCCACCGACCGTGCGCCGATCCGAAGAGGACCAGGGCCATGCGCCCGTCCCCGAGCAGCCGGATCACATCCAGCAGTCCTTCCTCCGTGCGGAGTTCACGGTTGGTCAGGAAGCGTCCCTCCCAGGACGAGGGTCGCCGCGACCGCGTCGGCAGCGTTGCGTCCTGGCCGCTGACCATCAGAGCCAGCCGCTCCACCTCGGCCCGCACGTCCGTCCCGCCGCCCGTCGCGGCGGCCAGTTCGGCCAGGGACCCGGGAGTGGCGCCCGGCCGCATCAGAGCGACCTGCCGCCGCACCTGCTCCAGCAGGCGGGCCGCCGCCGGACGGCGCTCCGCGTCGTAGGAGTCCAGCACCTCGTCGGCCGCCGTCCCGCGCACGGCCAGGGCGAGTTTCCACCCCAGGTTCAACGCGTCCAGCAGTCCGGTGCTCAACCCCTGCGCACCGATGGGGAAATGCAGATGCGCCGCGTCGCCGGCCAGCAGGACTCGCCCGGAACGGTAGGAGCGGGCCAGCCGGGAGAAGTCGCTGAACCGGCTCAGCGAGCGCGGTTCGTCCATGGCGAGGTCCCAGCCGAGCACCCGTGACGTCTCGCGGCGGAACTCCTCCAGTTCCAGGGGGAGTCGGTGATCCGCGTGCGGTCGCAGGCAGTCGACCACCCGCAGGTGCCACCGGCCGTCCGCGGTCTCCTTGGCGACCGCCCAGCCGCGCGGCGTACGGTGCCACCCGGCCTCCGGGGGGCGCTCCCCGGTGCAGCGCACGACTCCCACCATCGCCGCCACGGTCGGCGCGGACACGTGGGAGGGGATGCCGGCGAGCGTACGGACCGCGCTGCGGGCACCGTCCGCCCCCACCACGTAGTCGGCCTCGAACCGCACAGCTCCGTCCGGCTGTTCGGCCCGGACGAGCACCGAGCGTTCCCGTTGTTCGAGGCCCGTCACCCGATGCCGGCGCAGCACCCGCGCGCCCGCGCCCTGCGCACGGATCGCGAACTGCCGCTCCAGTTCGGCCTGGGTCCGCTTGAGCAACGGCTCGGGTTCACCGGCGGGCGCGGCCAGTTCGAGACCCCACACCCCGGCGAAGTGGAACGGCACCGCGGCCCCGTCGTCCTCCAGCGGCAGAGGGGGCGCGGGCAGATGGCCCCGGCGCGCGAGGACCTGCGCGGTGCGCGCGTGCAGGGTCGTCGCGCGCGGCCGTTCGGACACCCGGGTCCGCTGCTCCAGCACGACCACGCGCACTCCGTAGCCGGCGAGTTCGCCGGCGAGCAGCAGGCCGACCGGCCCTCCGCCCACGATCACGACATCCGTTCGGACACACTCCACCATCAACGTCGCCCCCCAGCGGTCACAGAACACCGACGCCTTCATCACCGGATGCGCAAAAATATACCGGCCGCCTGGTTGTTTTCTGAGGGCTCGGCAGGGACGGGTTCCGGCCAACTCGGCGCCGTCGTCCGGTGCGGCGCGGCTCAGTCCTTGACGACCCACTCCGGCACCCAGGTGCCGGCGGCGTCGTGGCCGCCGGCGGTGGACGCGAGGTGGGAGCGCAGCGCCGCCAGCGCCGGGTGGGGGTTGTCGCGGTGCCACAGCAGCGCGTGCGGGTAGACCGGGACCGGGTCGGTCACCGGGATGAGGCGCAGTCCGTAACCGGCGGGCCAGACGTGGCGGGTGTGCTCGCCCATGAAGGTGGCGAGGGCGGGGGTGTCGGCGATGGTGTCCAGCAGCGCGTCCGAGCCGAAGTTGGGGCCGGTCGCCTCGATGGTGAGGCCGAACTCCGCGACCAGGTCGTCGTAGTAGGCGGCCCACTCGGTGCCGGGGACGATGCCCGGCATCCAGATCCGGTGCCCCACGAGCCGGGCGACCGTGACCGACCGGGCGCCGGCCAGCGCATGGGCCGGGCCGGTCAGCAGCCGGAGCGGCTCGTCGAGGACGCGGGCGGCGGCGATGTCCGGGGGCAGCGGGCGCCCGGGCGCGGTGACGGCACGGAAGGAGGCGTCGATCGTGCCGGACCGGATGGCGGCGATCGCGGCGTCGATGTCGAACAGCATCAGCACGTCGAGTTCGATCGCCGGATGCGTGCGGTGGAACTCCCGCAGCAGTCCCGCCGCGGCGCCGCGCGAGGCGATCACGTCCACCCGCAGCGGCCGGCGGCCGGCGTGCACGGAGGCCCGGGCGCGCTCGGCGACCCGGAGCAGTTCCCGCGCGTGCGGAAGGAACGCCTGGCCGTCGATGGTCGGCTCGGCTCCTCGCGGGGTCCGGGTGAACAGGCGCACGCCGAGTTTCCTCTCCAGCACGGCGATGCGCTTGGACGCGGCCTGCTGGGTGATGCCCAGGTCGGCGGCGGCCTCCTGGAACCGTCCGGCGTCCGCGACGGCGACGAAGGTCCGTACCGTGTCGAGGTCCATGCCCTCACCCTAGCCACACAACCACTGGTTGTACCGGATCGGTCCGGTGGTTGTTTGATCTGCGCACACGCCGCCCGCTTTGATGCGTTCGATCGCACGACGGTTGTACGGGTGGATGGCGAGGAGCGTCGCGAGTGACACACAGGGAGGGATCGCGGCAGCCGCTCGCATCCCCGCACGGCTCCCGCCGCAGACGCGGTGGGCCCACGCACCGCACCGGGCGCGGACGGCGGCTGGGGCGGCGCTTCGGCTGGTTCTGGGCCGCGTACGGCACCAGCGCGCTCGGTACCTGGCTGGCGTTCGGGGCCTTCCCGCTGATCGCCGTCCGGGTGCTGCACGCCGGTCCGGCCCGGGTCGGGGCGCTCGCCGCCGTGGGGTCGGCGGTGGGCGCGGCGGTGGCGGTGCCGCTCGGACCGTGGGTGGAGTTCCGGAGGAAGCGGCCGGTGCTGGTCGCCATGGACCTGGTGCGGTTCGGGGCGCTGGCGACGATTCCCGTCGCGTTCGCGTGGGGAGTCCTGACCTTCGCGCAGCTCCTGCTGGTCTCGGTGGTCGTGGCGGCGGCCGACATCCTCTTCCGCGCCGCCTCGGGCGCCTATCTGAAGACCCTGCTGCCCGCGGAGGACCTGCTGGCCGCCAACGCCCGATTCGAGTCGACGGCCTGGACGACCACCGTGATCGGTCCGCCGCTGGGCGGCGCGGCCATCGGCGTTCTGGGCCCGGTGTCCACGGTCCTCGCCGACGCGCTCACCTACCTCCTGTCGGCGCTGGGCGTCCGGGCGGCGGGCGGTCGGGAGCCCGAGCCCGCGCCGCGGGAAGGACGGCTGCGGGGACGCGATCTGCTCGACGGATGGCGCTTCATCCTCGCCGACGCGGCGCTGCGTCCGCTGTTCTGCAACACCGCCCTGTTCAACGGCCTGGTGATGGCGACCGAGCCGCTGCTCGCGGTGCTGCTGCTGGGCCGGCTCGGCTACGAGCCGTGGCAGTACGGGCTGGCGTTCGCGGCGCCCGCGCTGGGCGGTCTGCTCGGCTCGCGACTGGCCCGGCCGCTCGCCGGCCGGTTCGGCGGGAACCGGGTCCTCCGGGTGGCCGGAACTCTTCGTGCGATCTGGCCCATCGGCCTCGCCTTCGTGGGGCCCGGGACCGCGGGACTGCTCCTGGTGACCGGCGTCGAGGCGGGACTGATCTTCTCCTGCGCGGTGTTCAACCCGCTGAGCGCCACCCTCCGGCTCCGGCGCACCGCGGCGGAGCGCGTCAGCCGCACCCTGACCGCGTGGACCGTGACCACCAAGGCGGCCACGGCGCTGCTGACCGCGCTCTGGGGCGCGCTGGCGGCCCTGATCGGTCTGCGAACCGCGATCGCGTCGGCCGGCCTGCTCCTGCTGACGACCCCGCTGCTCCTGCCCCGGCACTCGGACACACCGGCCGACCGCCCGGAGCCGGCTCCCGCTCGCCGCTGAGCACCGGCCTCGTCCGCACGCCGCCGGGCGGCCCCTCGGCCCGCGCGTCGTCGCCCGGACGGTCGTCCGTCCGGGCGACGACGCGCCGGCGGGGGCGCGGCGGCTCAGATCGAGCCGACCACCTTGCGCGGGGTGATGCGCACGACGACGCGCTCGGCGTCGTCCTTCGAGGCGGGGTTGAAGTCGGCGTAGTCCTTGCCCGTGTACTTGCGCGACAGGTCGTTGATCAGCCGCTGGCCGCCCTCGGTGGTGAGCGTGGCCGTCCCGCGGATCTCGGCATAGGTGTACGGAGCGTTCGGCGGGTTGATCATCACGGTGATCCGCGGGTCGGCACGAAGGTTCTTCTCCTTGCGGCGGTCCACGGTCGTCGACACCAGGAGGTCGTCACCGTCCCGGGCGAGCCACACGACGGTGAGCTGCGGGCTGCCGTCCGGCTGGATGGTGGCCACGGTGGCGAAGACCGGGTTGTCGTCGATGAGCTTCTTCAGGTCGTCGGAGAGTTCGGCGGACACGGATCGGGTTCCTTCCCTCGGCTGACTGCTGTCTCCCGACCAACTGCCCGTGGAGGAGATCGGTAACGCCGGCCCGCGACGCCCGGCGGCGCCGGGCACCTCCCGCGGGAACGGAGCGGCGAAGGCACCGACGGGGCCCGCGCCGCTCGCCCCGCCACCGCCGCGGCCTGCGGGCGCCCCGCGGTCCCGGCCGTGCGCTCGGGGAGATCACCCGACCGGCCCCGTCGCGAGCGGCGCCCGTCGGGCAGGCGACCGGAGGCAGGATGCGGCGTCAGGGCCGTACAACCTCGGCCGCCTCCCGGTTGTCATCAAGATGTCGGTCCCCTCGCTCTGCCCTACCGGAGGCTCCCCGTGCGCCGAAACCTTCTCCTCGCCGTAGCGGTCGCGGCACTCGTCACGGGCACGCTGTCCGTCGCCGGACCGGCCGGGGCGGCCCCGGCGGCGGCGTCCGCCCCCGTCGCGGACTTCAACGGCGACGGATACGCCGATCTCGCCGTCCCCGCGCCCGGGGGCACCGTGGCCGGCCGGGACGACGCGGGGTACATCACCGTCCTGTACGGCTCGCCGGGCGGGGTCGACACGGCGCGCCCGCAGTTCATCAGCCGGAACTCCGCCGGTGTGCCGGGGGACGCGGTGGACTACGACGCGTTCGGCCGGGCGAGCACCACGGGCGACTTCGACGGCGACGGCCGCACCGACCTCGCCGTCGCGTCGGACAACGGTCCGACGGTCGTCCTGTGGGGCTCCCCGACGGGCCTGAGGTCCTCCGTCGCCCTCGCGGCCGTGCCGCACGGCGGTCCGCTGGCCGCGGGCGACGTCGACGGCGACGGGCACACCGACCTGGTGGTCCCGACCGGACTGGTGGGCGTCGAGTTCGGGCCGATCTCCCGCAAGGGAAAGTCCTCGGCCCGCACCGTCGTCCCCTTCGACGACGCGGAGGACACCCGGTACGGCTTCGTCGTGGGCGATGTGACCGGCGACGGGGCGGACGACATCGTGACCACGCACGGGTTCGAGGACGAGGGGCACGCGACCCGCCTGTGGAAGGGCGGCCGGGACCGCACGGTCACCCGCGTCCGGCAGACCATGACCCCGTCACTGGACGGCGTGATCGCCGACTTCGACCGCGACGGATACGGCGACTTCGCCACGTTCAAGTACGGCACGAGCCACGAGGACATCACCAGGCGCCCGGGCACGCTGGAGATCCGCTACGGCTCGCCCGCGGGGCTCTCCACCCGGACGGCGACCATCACCCAGAGCACACCGGGCGTACCGGGCGTGGACGAGGCGGGCGACCAGTTCGGCCTGTCGCTCGCGGCGGGCGACGTCACCGGCGACGGCTACCCGGATCTGGCCGTCGGGGTGCCCGGCGAGGCCATCGGGACGACCGCCGGGGCGGGCGCGGTCGTCCTGCTCCGGGGCGGGCCGAAGGGCCCCACCGGCAGCGGTGCGCTCGCCTTCTCCCAGTCCACCGCCGGCGTACCGGGCGTCTCGGAGCGGGAGGACCGCTTCGGGGAAGAGGTCCGGCTCGCCGACGTCAACGCGAACCATCGCGCCGATCTGATCGTCACCGCGCCCTGGGAGGACGCCCCTGAGACCGACTCCGGGGCGGCGTGGGTCCTGCGCGGCTCGAAGAACGGTCCCGTCACGCGCAACATCGCGACCTTCAATCCCGCCACGCTCAAAACCCCGCAGGACGAGGCGCACTTCGGCGCCGACCTCCCCCGCTGAGGCGCCCACCCGGGACGGGCGCCCATCCGGGCGCCCTCCTGGATGACGGCGTGCCAGGGCGACGGCTGCGGTCATGAGCCAGAGGTGCGGTCGGCCCGCTGCCGTTCCAGGATTCCGCGACGTGGCCGGAGAGCGCGCTCAGGAGGCGCCGCACCGGCCGGCACTCCCCCGGTTCCGGAGGTGACAGGCGCCCGTCACGGCACGGTGACGCGTGCCGCGAGCGGGGAGTCCCGGTCAGCCGGGCAGGGTGAGGAGGACCTCGTCGATCTCGGCGCCGCGAGCGTTGGCGAAGCCCCGTGCACGGCCGGACACCACGAATCCGCACGCGGTCAGCACCCGGATCGAGGCGAGGTTGTCCGCCGCCGCCCGGGCGTGCACGGGCCGGCTCGCCTCGATGAGGAGCAGGGCGCGCAGGGCCGCGGTGGCCACTCCCCGCCCCCAGTACCGCTCTCCGATCCAGTAGGTGACCTCGCGTTCCTCCGGCGGCCCGAACACGGCGGCGTGCCCGAGCACGCGACCGCGGTCGTCGACCACGGTGCGCACGATGCCGGCCGGGTTCCGTCGGACGCGCTCCCAGTGGGCCCGGAACAGGTCCGGGTCCGACGGGTCCTCCGAGGTGAAGGCCGCCATCCGGAGCCCCTCGGGCTCTTTCATCTGCGCGAAGAAGACGGGCAGGTCGGCGTCCCGTACCTCTCTGAGCGATACCTCCACCAAGCCCTCCCCGTCGTCCTGCGGCCACGCGGCACACACGGCCGTCCGCCGTCCCGTCCACGCACGGTGGGCCGCGTTCCGCAACTCCCGCTGATCGTATATTCGTTCGACCTCCGGCGCCCCGGAAAGCCCGGCGCTTCCGTCCGGCCGCCACACTCGCCTCCACCGACGGGACGCCACCCCACCGACGCTATCGTCAACTACGGGTTGACGCACCACCATCGTCAACCTAGTGTTGACGTATGAGCCCACTCGACATCAGCCTCGCCGACCTGATCGCCCGGCTCGACGAGGAACTCCCCGAAGCAGGGGCACTCGCCCGGATCAGCGAGGCGCGGCTGCGCGCCCAGACCCTGTCCGACCTCGGCGACCAGCTCATCGACCACTACGTCAGCAAGGCCAAGCGGAACGGTGCGTCGTGGACTGAGATCGGGGACGCGATCGGGGTCTCCAAACAGGCCGCGCAGCAACGCCACGCACCCGGCCCCTTCGAGCGCTACACGCAACGGAACCGGCACAGCATCGTGCTGGCCCAGGAAGCGGCGCGCACGCACAAGCACGACGCGATCGGCACGGAGCACCTCCTGCTCGGCCTGCTCGGCGAACCGCAGGGCCTGGCACACGCCCTGCTGGTCGAGAAGGCGGGCCCGAAGGAGCGCGTCCGCGACCGGATCGAGGCGGCGATGCCCCCGGCCGGCGCGAAGGCACCGCGCGGACACATCGCGTTCCGACCGGAGAGCAAGGAGGCCATCGAGCAGGCCCGCGACGCCGCGACCGATCTCGGCCACGACCGCGTGGGAACCGAGCACGCCCTGCTCGGCCTGATCCGCGTGCCGGACAGCTCCGCCGCCCGAGTCCTGCGCGAACTCGGCTTCACAACAGACGAGTTGCACGAGACGGTGCGCGCCGTGCACGCCGCCGGCAGCACAGAACCCCGCGAGCCGTAGCCCGCCCGGGGCGCACCCCCCACGCCCCTCCGGCGCCCCCGCGCGCCACGATCACGTGGCGCCCGCACGGGCCTCGCCCGACCCGGCACCGCCTCCTCGGCGGCGCGCACACGTCCGGCCGCGTCGAATCGACGGCCCTCTACGGATACGGCACCTACAGCTTCACCGCCGACCTGCCGAACGGAAAGGGACTGCTGCCCGCCGTGTGGGCCGCCTACCTGAACCCGTGGCTGCCCGAGATCGACGCCGCCGAGATCGTCGGCTCCGACCCCGGCACCGTCTACCAGACGTTCCACGACACCGGCAACGCCCAGACGCAGTGGGCCGTGAACAACCCGGGCGGCTGGACCAACAGCTACCACACCTACACGTTCACGTGGTGGCCCGACCACATCGACTTCGTGGTCGACGGCGCGTTCCAGGGAACCAAGTGGTACACCACCCCGCCCGGCATCGGCATGCACGTCATCGTCAACACCGCCGTCGGGGGTGACTGGCCGGGCAATCCCGACTCCACGACCTGGGCCACGGCGGACGGCGCCCGGTACCTCAAGGTCTCGGCGATCACCTACACGCCCTACTACCCGTGAGACCGCACGGGCCACGCGCTGCCGATCCCGGCGGCGGACCTCGGGGCGGACACAACAAAGGCAGGGAGCCCTCTCCCTGCCTCTCCCAAGGTATAGCGCAACGGGGGGCTTGCGGCAAGGCCCCCGTCGTGCCGCAGAATCATCGGCCGAGGTCACCACCTGCGCAAACGCGAGGTGTCAGAGGCAGCGACGGCCGGCGACGCCGCACCGCCGCGAGGCGGTGGTCTCCGACCCCGGCCAAGACCACCGGCGCGGTGGCGGCGGCCCGGCCCGCGGGACGGCGGGAACGACGCACCGTCCCGCGGGCGAGGCCGCCGGCCGCCCGGTCCGAGGAAAGACGATCCGAGATGACGATGTGCCCGACAGGACGATCGACCGAGGGGGAGGCGCCGGTGCCGGACTCGGCCACCGCGGCGACGCGGAGCACGCAGGCGGCGGAGGTGGCACCCTGATGGGTCCGTTCGTGCGGGATCTTCGCGAGGCGGACGACAGCCAGGTCTTCGCCGTCGGCGGCAAGGCCGCGCACCTGGGCGAGCTGACGCGCCTCGACGGCGTCGCGGTGCCGGACGGCTTCTGCGTGACGACCGACGCCTACCTGCGGATCATGGCGGAGGCGCGGATCGAGGAGCTGCTCGACCGGCTCGACCGCACGGCACCGGGTGACCGGGAGGCCGTCCGCACCCTGAGCCGGCAGGTGCGCCGGGCGGTGGAGGGGGTCGTCGTCCCCGGCGAGATCGCGGAGGCCGTCACCGGCGCGCTCGCCGGGCTCGGCGAGCGGACTCCTTGCGCCGTCCGGTCCAGCGCGACGGCGGAGGACCTGCCGACGGCATCCTTCGCCGGCCAGCAGGACACGTACCTCAACGTGGTGGGCCCGGCGGAGATCCTTCGGCACGTCGGCCGCTGCTGGGCCTCGCTGTTCACCGAGCGGGCCGTGACCTACCGCCGACGCAACGGCATCGACCACCGCGCGGTCCGCATGGCGGTGGTCGTGCAGCGCATGGTGGTGCCGCAGGCGGCCGGCGTCCTGTTCACCGCGGACCCGGTGAGCGGCAACCGCAGGGTCGCGACCGTGGACGCCGGTTACGGCCTCGGCGAGGCCCTGGTCTCCGGCCTGGTGAACCCGGACGTCTTCCGGGTCCGCGACGGCGAGATCGTGGACCGGGCCGTCGCCGTCAAGGAGCGTGCCCTGCGGGCCCGGCCGTCCGGCGGCACACGGGAGGAGGAGGTCGCGGCGCACCGGCGGAACCGACCGGCGCTGACGGATGCACAGGTCCTTCGGCTCGTGGCGCTCGGGCGCCGCATCGAGGCGCACTTCGGGACCCCGCAGGACATCGAATGGTGCCTGTCCGGCGGCGACTTCCACATCGTGCAGAGCCGGCCCGTCACCACGCTCTTCCCCGTGCCCGCGGCGCCCGACGGGGAGAACCACGTGTACGTGTCCGTCGGCCATCAGCAGATGATGACCGACGCCATGCGGCCGCTCGGACTGTCGATGTGGCAGCTGACGGCCATGGCACCGATGGTGGAGGCCGGCGGGCGGCTCTTCGTCGACGTGACGCGGCGGCTGGGCCCGCCCGCGGGCCGCGCCGCTCTCCTGGACCTCATGGGGCGAGGCGATCCGCTGGTCCGGGACGCGCTGGAGACGGTGCTGGAGGACGACGGTTTCGTCCCGTCGCTGCCCGACCCGCAGCCCGGGACTCCGCCCGCCGGCCCCGCCGCCCCGGCGATCGCGACCGATCCGGCCGTCGTGGACGCGTTGGTCGAACGCAGCCGGGCATCGGTCGCCGCCCTGGAGCGGGACATCCGGGCGAAGACCGGACCGGCCTTGTTCGCGTTCCTGCTGGACGCCTTCGAGGAGCACAAACGCGTCCTCGGCGACCCGCTGAGCATGCAGGCGATCATGGCGGGGATGGAGGCGACATGGTGGCTCAACGACCATCTGGCGCAGTGGCTCGGCGAGAAGAACGCGGCCGACACGCTGACGCTGTCCGCGCCCGGCAACATCACCTCGGAGATGGGACTCGCGCTGCTCGACGTCGCCGACGTGGTCCGCGAGCGGCCTGACGTGGTGCGCTTTCTCCAGTCCGCCACGGACGCGTCCTTCCTCGACGGACTGGTGAAGGTGCCGGGCGGCGCGGAGGCACGGGACGCGATCGAGGGCTACCTCGACCGGTACGGCATGCGGTGCGTCGGCGAGATCGACATCACGAGACCGCGGTGGCGCGAGCGCCCCGACACGCTGGTTCCGGTGATCCTGGACCACGTGCGGAACTTCGAACCGGGGGCCGCCGAACAGCGCTTCGAGCGGGGGCGGCGGAAGGCCGAGGAGAAGGCACGGGAGGTGCTGTCGCGCCTGCGCGCGCTGCCGGACGGCGAACGCAAGGCCGAGGAGACCGCCCGGATGATCGAGCGTGTCCGCACCTTCATCGGCTATCGGGAGTATCCGAAGTACGGCATCATCAGCCGCTCCTTCGTCTACAAGCGGGCCCTGCTGGCGGAGGCCGACCGACTCGTGGGGGCGGGCGTGCTGGCCGAGCGGGACGACATCTTCTACCTCACCTTCGGAGAGCTCCACGAGGTGTCCCGTTCGCACCGGCTGGACCGGCGACTCGTCCGGCGGCGCCGGCAGGCCTTCCGTTCCCACCAGGACCTCCGGCCGCCCCGGGTGCTCACCTCCGACGGGGAGGCCGTCACCGGGACCTACCGGCGCGCCGACGTGCCGCCCGGCGCCCTGGTCGGTCTGCCCGTCTCGTCCGGCACCGTCGAGGGCAGGGCCCGCGTGGTCCTCGACCTGGCCGACGCGGATCTCGCGGCGGGCGACATCCTGGTCACGGCGTTCACGGACCCCAGCTGGTCCCCCCTGTTCGTGGGCATCGCGGGTCTGGTCACGGAGGTGGGCGGCCTGATGACCCACGGCGCCGTGATCGCCCGGGAGTACGGCCTCCCCGCGGTCGTGGGGGTGGACCGGGCGACCCGGCACATCAGGGACGGGCAGCGCATCCGCGTCCACGGCGCGGACGGGTACGTCGAGATCCTGCCCTGACCGGCCCGGGTCGCCGGCTTGGCTCGCGGGCCCGACCCGCGGGCCGGCGCGGGCGCCGGAAGCCGACGCCCCCGGCGCCGCACGCGCACGGGGGTCTCGGCCCGGCGGCGCCGGCTACGCCGGACGCACCTCGACCGCGCGTGCGCCGGCGTCCGCGTGCTCGACGGCGTAGATGACGGTCTGTCCCTGCGTCAGGTGGTCGACGAACCGCACGGACTGGGCCTGGAAGGGCACGTCCTCGTCGCCGCCGTAGGGCGCGATGAGCCCGGACCCCCTGGCCGCGTCGAAGGAAAGCACCTTGCCGGCCCTCAGATGGCTTCGCACACCGTCACCTCGTCGTCTGCGCCTCGTTGCCTCATCTTTCCCGCGCAGGACTGTAGAGCACACCTCCCCTTCAGGAACAGGACGTAAGGGGGGCGGGCGGGTCAGCGAGGGCAGGGGTACCCGGCAGAGCGCACCTGCGCGTGGTTCCCCGGCACCGTGGACGGCCGTCTCGCGGGCCGTCCCTCGAACGGGTGCCGATGGGGACCGGGCGCGGTTGGGGCGGGCACGCCGGGTCCGGGACGGGACGTCAAAGCCTGGTCGAGGCGGGGTCCGTGCGGAATGCCGGGCTCAGACAGCGAGAAGGCCCGCCGGGCGATTCCGGCGGGCCTTCTCGTGGCGTTCGGGCGATGCGTCGGCTCAGACGGCCGGCGCGAGCTTCGGGTTGGGGCCGTACTGGTTCGGCTCCCGCTTGCCCTCACTGGCGAGGAAGACGATGAGGATGATCGCGCCGACCAGGGGGATCAGGCCGATGAGGATCCACCACCCCGAGCGGTCCGTGTCGTGCAGCCGGCGCACGGCGACGCCGAGGCCCGGAAGCAGGACCGCGAGCGAGTAGAGGCCGCTCAGGATGCTCGTGCCCATGGCCCGGCCCAGGATCGCCAGCACGATGGCGATGATCAGGTTGAACAGGAAGAACATCCAGTATTCCTGCCGGCGGGCGCGACCGCTGAACACGGCGTACTTCTTCAGAACGTCTACGTACCAGTGCATTTCTCGTCCCCCAGGGATTCAAGTAGGTGTTGGGGTCCATCGAATCAGCCACTCTGACCGAATGCCATGATCTTGGCGTGTGCGGTTCAAGCCGTTACCTTGCTGCGGCCGTTCGGTGATCGATCACCTCTGCACGAGCTCCCGCCTCAGTGCGAAGCCGCCGGTCAGGCCCTCGAACGACCCCTCGCCGAACCGCGGTTCGGTACCGCCGGAAGGGCGGCCCGACGGGTACGCGTCTCCCGGCCCGCAGCCCGGGCTCCCGTTCGAGAAGGCGTCCCAGTCCATCCGATCAGGTGACCCTACGATCCGAGCGGCGGGGTATCGGGGAATTTGGCCCGAAACTGCGGGTGAGGACTGCACGCGTGGGCCGGGAGGTCGGACAGCCATGTGTACACCGAGGCGTCGGCCACCCCGTCACGGGCTCGCGACGGCCGCCGTGCCGATCGGGCCGAGGACGGTACGCCTCCCGAGCCGCCCGCCGTCCGCCCTCCGCGGGAAGCCCGGACCGCCGTACGGACCTCGCTCGCGGCACACCCAGCCGGCCGTCGGACACCGGACGCCGGCCCGCTGCATGCGGTGTCGCATCCGTGCTGAAGGAACGTCACGCGGACCACCCGCCTCCCCTCGTCCTCAGCCGACCCGCCGGACCGGCCGCCCTCGGACCTCCGAGGAAGTCGGCCTCACCCCAGAAGCACCCGAAGGGACCGGCCCGCGCACTGCCGTGCGGGCAGAGCACCATGACCCAGTCGCAGACCCCTACCGGAGCCGGACGAACTCCTGAAGCGGCCTACCACGTCACCGTCACCCGCGCCCTCGGCAGACGGGTCATCCGGCTTGCGGGCAGCGTGGACTGGCAGGACATGCCCACCCTGCGCGTCCGGCTGCTCGCCCTTCCGCACACGCGGGAACCGACCCTCGTGGACCTGAGCGCACTCGACTTCGCGGACTCCTCCCTGCTGCATCTGCTGCTCGACCTGCAACGCCTGCTGCGGGCCGACGGCGGCTCGCTGCACCTCGGCGGCGAACTGCGCCCGGTGCCACGGCGCCTCTTCGCCGTCACCGGCGTCGGCGGCTACTTCGACGTCGCGGGCGTCCCTCCGCCGGCAGCGCCGGCCGCGCCGACCGGATCGGCCCGGGTACCGGAAGCGGAGCGGTAGGCAAGCGAGCTGCCCGGTGGGGGCCAGGACACGGACGGGGGCCTGCTTGACCTGCGGGGGCACCCCCTGCAAAGTCGGCATACATCACCACACCGGCATCGTCCGGCTCCGCCGCAGGGCCCCTCCGCACGGACGCGCGGCGGACGGCCCCGACATCCGGGAGCGATCTGTCCGATGGTCCTCGACCTGCTCGTGATCGGTGCGGCCATCACGCTGGGGCCCCTGCACAACAGCGCCTTCATCCTCCTGCTGTCGGCGCGCCGCGGTGTGCGGCTGGGGCTGGTGTACCTGCTGTCGTGGTTGGCCAACCTGGTCGTGGTGATCGCCTGCGTGGTGCTGCTGACCGGCGGTCAGCCCCCGGACCGGCACAGCGCACCCTCCACCGCGGCGGTCGCCGCCAAACTCGCCATCGGCGTGGCGCTCGTGCTGTACGGAGCGCACCGGCACCGCCGGCCACCTCGCCCGCACGGACCGCCACGCTGGTCGGCGCGGATCGACAACGCGTCCCTCGTCACGGCGGCCGGTCTGGCGTGGATGCTCCAGCCCTGGGCCATGGTCGGCGCCGGGGCGGCGACCGCCGTCGACGCGGACCTCTCCACGCTGACCGACTGGCTGGCGCTGACCGGCTACTGCCTGCTGGCCACGAGCACGCTGATCGCCATGGAGATGTACACGGTCTGGGCGCCCACCGCCGCCGACGCCCGCCTGAGCGCCCTGCGGACGTGGATGGAGCAGCACCAGGAGCAGTTGGTCGTCACCCTGTCACTGCTCCTCGGCCTGTGGCTGATGGGACACAGCATCTACGACCTGGTCGCCTGAGGATCGCCGCGCCCCGCACGGCGGTTCATGCCCCCGCTCAGGGCCCGCACGCCTTGATCGCCCCCGGTGCGGGTGATTGGCTGGCCGCATGCCCGCCTTCGGACCCGTCGCCTGGCCACCCGCTCCGATCAGGACCGAGAGACTGCTGCTCCGGGAGCCGGAGGCACGGGACCGGGCGGCGATCGTCGAGTTGTTCACGTCCCCGGAGGTATGCGCCTACATCGGCGGCCCGCGTCCGCGTGACGCGATGGAACGGTCGGTGCCCGCGACACCCCGACGGCGCCCCGGTCTCTTCGTCGCCGACGTCGACGACGCGATGACCGGGATCGTCACCTTCGACCGACGCGATCCGGAGCACCCCGTTCACCTCCGTCCCGGGGCGTCCGAAGCGGAACTCGGCTACATGTTCCTGCCCCGGACGTGGGGGCGGGGATACGCCCGGGAGGCGTGCGCGGCGGCACTCGGCTGGTGCGCCGATGCCCTGCCCGGCGAACCGGTGGTGCTCACCACCCAGACGGCCAACGAGCGTTCGCTGCGCCTCGCGGCGAAGCTGGGCTTCGTCGAGGTCGAGCGGTACCAGGCATACGGCGCCGAGCAGTGGTTCGGCGTGCGGTCCCCGGCCACGCGGTCAGGGTGAGGCACCACGCGCGGCCGTCCGTGGCCCGCGTCGCGGGACGCTCCCGCGCTCGGCCGACGAGCAAGGCAGCGCGCGGACCCCAACCGTCGGCTCCGGGCGCGGCCTGTACGGTTTCTCTGTTCGACCGATCGTCCGGCCGCCGTGGGATTTCAGGGTGGCCGACGGGGGCCGCGGCCTCGTGGCGACGGCATGCTTCTCGTCCAGGGAGTTCCATCTCTTGTCCGTGCCGACCGACCCCCGGGACAGCTACTTCGAAGCCGTCGGAGACCACCGCTACCAGCCGACGAAGCACGCGAGCGGCGCCTGGGACACCGGGGAACAGCACTTCAGTCCGCTGGGCGGGCTGATCGCTCACGCCATCGACGAGCACCGGGCGGCCGGCCCCGACCGCGGGCTCGTTCTCGCCCGGCTCAGCTACGACATCCTGGGCCGGCTGGCTCTCGACGAGTGCAGGATCGACGTCGAGACCGTCCGGCCGGGACGGACCATCGAACTCCTCGAAGCGGTGGTGCGGATCGCCGGCCGGCCGGTCGTGCGCGCCCGCGCCTGGTGCCTCGCCGCCGCGGACACCTCCGCCGTGGCGGGAGACCCCGAAGCGTCCCTGGCTCCCCCGGAGTCGCTCTCCCCGTGGCCGATGTCCGACGTCTGGCCGGGGGGCTACATCGCCTCCCTGGACGTCCGACCGCTCGCCCCACCCCGCCCCGGCCGCACGACCGCCTGGGTGTCGACCCCGCTCGACCTGGTCGCCGGTGTCCGGGTAGGCCCCCTCGCCTCCTATCTCGCCCTCGTCGACACGGCCAACGGCATCGCCGTCCGGGAGTCGCCCTCGGCGTGGATGTTCCCCAACGTCGACCTGACCGTCCACCTGCACCGCCGGCCGCGTGGGCCCTGGACGGGCCTCGACACGACCGTCGCCTTCGGCCCGACGGGTCAGGGGATCACCAGCACGGTGCTGCACGACACAGCGGGCCCGGTGGGACGCGCCGAGCAGATCCTCACCGTCCGGCCCGCTCCGGGAACCTGACCGTCGCCCCGGTCGCGGGGAACGCGATGGCAGGCCCGGATTGCCCGGGCGTGGTGGCCGCGACGGCCGGTCCCGTCCGCTGCCGGGGCGTGCGAGCGGTCCACGCGGGACTGCCGCTCGGGGCGAGGCCGCCTTCGCGGCCGGGGTCATCGCCCGCCGCCGAGCCCGTCGTTGATCCGGGCGTACATGAGCATGTCCTTGCGTTCACCGCCGATCTGCTGCCAGCTCCTCAGCAGTCCCTCGCGGGCGAAGCCCGCGCCTTCGGCGGTGCGCACCGAAGCCGTGTTGCCGGGCTCCACCCACAGTTCGAGACGGGGGATCTCCAGCGTGCCCGACGCCCAGTCGGAGACCGCCTCGACGGCGGCGCGAGCGGTGCCCCGGCCGCGTGCCGACGCGACGACCCAGTAGCCCAGCGAGGCGCGGCCCTGCGCCACGTCCCGCAGCCAGAGGCCCACTTGCCCGACCGGCCGGCCGTCGGACTCCACGACGACGAAGGTGTAGCCGGCCCGCGTCGTCGCCCGGCTCCACTGGCGCTCGATGAACGCGAGACCGTCCGCCTCGGAACAGGGCGACGGCACGGTGGTGATGAGCGGGATGTAGTCGTCCTGGGAGGCTTCCTGGACCAGGGGAAGGTCCGAGAGCCGCCACGGGCGCAGGGCGCGCCCACCACGGACGGCGACTTCGGGCACGTCAAGAGGCTGTTCCATCGCTCCATCCTGCCAAACCCCGAGCCGGCGGGCACCGGCGTTTCGTGGCCCGTCGCGCCTTCCGGGAGGCGGCTTCCGAGGAACAAGTCCTCGCCTGATGCGCCGAGGTCGCCGGCGGCGTGCTCGGCGGGTGGTGGGGAAGCCCCCGAACCGCCGGAATCCGACGCCCCCGGCCGGTCCTGCCGACGCCTCTCCTCAGGCCGCTCGACCACGCTTCCCGAGCGCTCCGCATCCTCGCGTCATTCCATGCTCCGGCGTACTCGCGCCGGGCGCGGAGGAACCGTGGTGGACCGCGTCCGGCGACAGCCGTCCGAGCAGGCCGTCGCGGGGAGAGCCGGGTCGCGCACCGCGCGCCGGGCGGGCGCCCGGGTCAGGTCAGCAGATAGGTGTACTGGGCCGAACCCAGGCAGCCGCGCGAGGACTTGGCGCTACCGCTGCCGGTGCCGTAGTGGATGACGGCGGCGCCGGCCCGGGCGGCGGCCTCGACGAGGTGGTAGAAGAGCAGCTCGAAGTAGAGCGGCAGGCCCCGCTGGGCTGCGTAGTCGAAGCCGGCGCGGTGCGCGAACCAGCGATCCCGGTGGACCAGGATCAGCGCGAATCCGATGACGTCGCCGTCGAGCCGGGCGGTCGCCGCCAGCGCGTCCGGGCCACAGGCGGCGTGCGCCCTGCGCAGGATGGCGGCCGAGCGCTCGGGCGTCCAGGCGGTCATCCCGTACTTGCCGAGCAGGGTCGTCTCCAGCTCCGCGCAGCGCGGAATGTCCGCGGGGTCGAGCGGCGCCGTCGTGATCCGGACGCCCGCGTCGCGCACGGCACGGCGTTCGGCGCCGATCCGGCGGCGACGGTGGGCGCTGAACCCGGCGGCGTACTCCGGGAAGCCGCCGCGCGGCACGGGGAGCCAGTGGTAGTCCTCGGAGTGGAAGAAGCGGTAGCCGCGTCGGGTGAGCAGGCCGCGCAGCGAGGTGTCGTGCTCGTCCACGTGGAGGAACGCGACGCTGCGCAGCCCTTCCTGCTCCGCCAGCTCCTCGGCCGCGGACACCAGTCGCTCGCCGGTGCCGCCCCGGCCGTCGCGGTCCAGCAGGGTGGTGCGTCCGAGGTGGCGGCCCCCGCAGACGAGTCCGGGCAGCAGCGCGGTGGTGAGGTCGGTGGGCAGCGAGGCGGCCAGCTCTCGCGCGCCCGGCAGGCCCTCCTGGGCGGACCGCCGCAACACGGTGTCGGTGCGGCCCGCGAGCCAGGGCGCGTCCGCGTCGGCGACGGCGGTGGCGAGCCCGCCGGCCAGGCCCTCGTCGTCGGTGAGTGTCAGGTAGCGCATGACCGCCCCGGAGGTGTCCTCCGCGACGTCGAGCCAGCGCGTGGCGAGGTAGGCGCCGTCGGGGCCGGCGAGGCGGTCCCAGGCCGGGCGGGGCAGGTCCGCCGCCCTCGGGACCGTGTGAAGCCGCGGGGGAAGCGCGGGCAGGCCGGGAGGGGCGGTGGGCGCGCCGGCCGGACGCGGCGACTCCGCTGCGGGGTCGACGTGTCCGGCGGTCCGGACGTCCCTGTCCGGGACCGTGCTTCGACGCGGGTCCGGGCCGGTGCGCGGCGCCGCGTCCAGGTCCGTGTGTCCCCGCACTCCCCCGTCCGCCGCCTCTCGCACACCGGCGTTCGTGTGTCGCGGCGCGTCGGGGCGCACGTCCAAGCCCGTGTCCGGGATCTGCATGGCGGTCTCCTGGCACAGCACGGCGGCACGGGACGGGGAGTGAGGTGGACCGGAGGTGCGGCGGCGGGCGCCGGGCCGAACGCCGCACCGGCACACGGCGGGAGGGCCGGGATCAGGAGGGTGCGGGGCGGTGCGAACCGCTTGAAGGGTGGTCGTGCCGTCGCCCGCGGAGCGGCGGCGAGGACAACGTAGGTCAGCGTCCTCCGGGGCGCAAGCGTCCGGATGCCACGGCTGGGACGTCTCCGCCATCGTCATCGTTCGTCGGCCGAAATCGGCGAAAAACCGATGGGGACGTCCGGTCGGCCGCCGCGCCAGAGGGAGGCGTGGGGCCTCCCGGCAGCCGCGGGCGTGTCACGGGACGAGGGAGACGAGGGAGAGGACGCACCGACCGTCGGCCCCTCTCCGGTGGCTCGCGGGGCGTCTCTCCGTGCGCTCTTTGTCGTCTCTCGGCCGCTTGCGGCAGAACCGTGCCGCCTCTAGCGTCGTCGCGCTCCCGGCGGGACCCGGGGCGCGGCGACCGCTGCCCGGGAGCCCGTCGCCTCCGGGCCCCGCTCTCGGCGTGCGCAGCACCGCGAACCCGTGACGGCACGGGGCCGCGTCCTCCGGAGAGGCCTGGTGATGGTCGGATTACCCCGTTCCACGGCCGGCGCGGGCGAAGTGGGCGCCCTGCGCCTGCTGTTGACCGCCCAGGCGCTGAGCCAGCTCGGTTTCCGCCTCCTCGGGCTGGCGATGCCCCTCCTCGCCACCACCACGTTGCACGCCTCGGCCTTCGAGGTGAGCGCCGTCGCCGCCTGCCAGACGGCGGCGTTCCTCGTCGTCGGCCTGCCGGCGGGCGTCTGGGTGGACCGGATGCGCAAGCGGACGGTGATGGTCGTCTGCGATCTCGGCCGCGCCGTCGCTCTGGGCAGCATTCCGGTGGCCTGGAGCCTCGGCACCCTCGACGTGCTCCACCTGTGCGCGGTGGCCCTCGTCACCGGTGTCCTGACCGTCTTCTTCGACGTCGCCGAACAGAGCTACCTGCCGCACGTGGTCGGTGCCGACCGCCTCGTCACGGCCAACGCCCGGCTGACCGGAGTGGAGGAGGTGGCCGGCGTGGTCGGTCCCAGCGCGGGCGGCCTGCTCGTCCAGTGGGCGACCGCCCCGCTCGCGATCGTCGCGACGGCGTTCGGGTACGTGTGGTCCGCGCTGTGCGTCGCGCTGATCCGCCGTCCGGAACCGGCACCGTCGCGCACGGACCGCCCCCGCCTGCTGAAGGGGATCGCCGAGGGGGTGCGGCTGGTGACGCGGGACGCGCTGCTGCGGCCCATCGTGCTGTGCTCCACGACGCTGACCCTGTTCTGGAGCATGTCCTACGCGATGCTGCTCGTCCTGCTCGCCCGCGACCTGGCCGTACCCGCCACCACCGTCGGCCTGCTGCTCACGGCCGGCAGCCTGGGCGGCGTCCTCGCGACGCTGGTGGTCCGCCGGATCATCGACGCGGTGGGCGACGCGACGGCGGTGAAGTACAGCGTCGCCTGCGGCGCCCCGCTCACCCTGCTCGCCGCGCTCGTCCAGCCCGGGTGGCGGCTCGCGCTCGTCAGTGTCGCGCTGTTCGGGCTCGGGGCGGCGCTGGTCGTCTACAACGTGGCCCAGGTGAGCTTCCGTCAGCGGGCCGTACCGTCGGACCGGCTGGGCAGGGTCAACGCGACCGTCCGCTTCTTCGCCTGGGGGGCACGCCCCGTCGGAAGTCTCTGCGGGGGCGTGCTGGCCGAGGTGTTCGGGGCGCGGGGGGCCGTGCTGACCGGAGCGGCCGGTACCTCGCTCGCCTTCCTGTGGCTGTTCCTGTCCCCGCTGCGCCGGATGCGGAACCTGCCGGCCGGCCCCCCGGTCGGCGAACCCCTGACGGCCACCTGACCGGGCCGGCCGCCCCGCACCGTCCCATCGCATCACCCCACCCGAGCGCACCGACCGGGCCCGGCTGCACCGCCCGGCCCTCGCCCCGTCCGCCCGACGAACGGAAGCCCGCCGTGACCGACACCCGCCCCTCGACTCCCGCACGCTCCGCGAACGACGCCCCCGGCGCTCCGGCGATCGTGTGGATCACCAATCCGGACAACTACGATCCGCGGCGCCACCAGTTGTTGCAGAAGGAGGGCTCCGATCGCGTGAACCTCTTCGAGAGCAGCGGCCTGCCCGTCCGGGTCGTGCACTCCGGGGATCTCGTGCCCGCCTGGTCCGGGGGCGGACCGCGGCTGTACCTGGACGAGGAGGACCTGCTCGACGGCGGTCACGCCTTCCTGCTGTCGGACTGGACGTGGGACGCCGGGATCGGCCGCCATGTCCAGGCGGTCACCCGCACCATCCGGGCGGCCGGACGGGTGCTCCTCAACGACGGCATCCGGGACCCCGAGTCGCTGGGATCGGACAAGCTCGCCATGTGCCACGCGGCGGCCGCGCTCGGCGTCCCCGTACCGCCGACGGTCGCGGTGCCCTTCGGACGGTACGCGCGCCGGGTCCTGCCGGTGGTCCGGCGGGAACTGGGCGAGGGGCCGTACATCGTGAAGCCGCGCGCCATGGCCATGGGCTTCGGCGTGCTGAAGGCCGGTGACGGCGAGCAGCTGACCGCGGCGGTGGACCTGCTCACCCCGGCGGCGCTGGGCGCGGTGGTACAGCCGTTCCGGGAGAACGAGGGGGACGTACGCGTCTACGTGCACCGGGGACGGGCGATCGCCGTCATGCTGCGGCGGCCCAAGGAGGGCTCCTACCTCGCCAACGTGAGCGAGGGAGGCTCCGGCGCCTCCTTCGACGGGGACGACCGGGTCCGCGCGCTCAGCGAGCGACTCGCGGTGGGCGTGGACGCGGACTACCTGTGCGTGGACTGGCTGCTCACCACCGAGGGGCCGGTCTTCAACGAGTGGATGACGGTCTCCGCCGCCTACGAGGACCTGTCGGAACCGGACCGCACACGGGTGGCGGCGGCGCTCGTCACCTACGTCAGGGAGCGGATCGCCGCCGGCTCCTGACAAGTCCGGCGCGCACCGCCGACCGGACCGGGAGCCCCCGGCCCGCGAGAGGAACGCCACCGGTGCGGAGAGCCGACCGCGTCCGCCCGACGGCGGCGCCGGCCGGGCGTGCGATGGCCGGGCGCGGCCTCCTCCGCGGGACTCGCGCCGTTCTCGAGCCGGGCTTGAGCCGGTGCGGCACACCAGGGGTGCGGTCACTACGATCAGAGCCCAAGACAACGATGCGACCGGTCCCTTGGAAGGGCCGGTCAGGGTCGCCGATGCCGGGGTCCGCTCCCCGGGAGGCGGTGATCTTCCTGTCCAGGAGGACCCCCCGCATGTTCCGACGTATTGGTACCACCGTCGTCCGACATCCCGTCTGGACGATCGTGGCATGGCTCATCGCGGCGGTGGCGATCGTCGCCACGGCGCCGAGCCTGCCATCGAACAGCGACGAGAGCAGTTTCCTGCCCAAGAGTTACGAGTCCATCAAAGCGGCGGAACTCCAGGCGGAGGCGTTCCCGGGCGCCTTCACCCCGTCCGCGATCGCCCTCTACCAGCGCACGGACGGCGGCAAGCTCACCGCCGCCGACAAGAAGGACGTCGCCCGGATCACCGACGAGCTGGGCAAGAAGAAGATCGACGAAGTGCAGAAGGTCGTCCCCGGTCAGCCCTCCAAGGACGGCCGGTACGACCTGACCCTGGTCCAGATGGACAGCAAGAACGCGGGCCAGCCCAAGCAGGCGGACGCGGCCAAGGTCCTGCGCGACGACGTCAAGGAACTGGCCAAGGGCACGAACCTCGACGTCAAGCTCGGCGGGTCCGCCGCACAGGCGCTGGACCAACAGGACTCGTCCGAACGAGGCCAGGCGCTGATCGGGATCGGCACCTTCCTGATCATCCTCGTGACCATGCTGATCATCTTCCGGGCGCCCATCCTCGCCGTGCTCCCGCTGATCCTCATCGGGATCGTGTCGGCCATCGCCAACGGGCTGATCGCCTACGCCACGAAGCTGTTCGACCTCCAGGCCAACAGTTCGGTCTCCTCGATCCTGATCGTGGTCCTGTTCGGTGTGGGCACGGACTACTTCCTCTTCCTGATGTTCCGTTACCGCGAACGCCTGCGGGCCGGGGACGAGCCGAAGCAGGCGATGATCGACGCGGTGGGCCGGGTCGGTGAGGCCATCGCCTCGGCCGCCGGAGCCGTCATCATCGCGTTCCTTGCGCTGGTCCTCTCGACGCTGGGCTTCCTCAAGCAGATGGGCCCCGCGCTCGCCATCGCGGTCGGCGTCACCCTGGTGGCCGGACTGACCCTCGTTCCCGCCGTGGTCTCGCTCATCGGACCGAAGGTCTTCTGGCCGTCGAAGTCGTGGCAGCGCGAACCGGAGAACGCCCGGTTCGCCGCCCTCGGCCGCGGGGTGCGGAGCCGCCCCGCCCTGACCGCCGCGCTCTCCGGCCTCGTCCTGGTCGCGCTCTCGCTCGGCGTGTTCGGCTACAACGCCACGTTCGACCTGGCCTCGGGCGCCATGCCGAAGACCAAGGAGTCGATGGTCGTCCAGGACGAGATGCAGAAGGCGTACTCCGCCGGGGCCGCCGCGCCCACGGACGTCTACCTGTCGAGCACGGACGGCAAGCCCCTGGACAAGTCCGCCTTCCCGGCGTACGCGAAGCGCCTCGGCGCCGTGGACGGGGTGGCCAGCGCGGGCATGACCCAGGTCAACAAGGACGGCACGACGGCCGACTTCACGGTCACGCTCAAGTACGAGGCGTCGACCGACCGGGCCATCGAGACGGTGGGCCGGGTGCGGGACGTCGCGCACTCCGACGCGCCGGAGGGCACCGAAGCCGTCGTCGGCGGCATGTCGTCGATCTACAAGGACATCGACGCGGCCGTCAACCACGACTACCGGACGGTCTTCCCGGTGGCCGCCATCCTCATCATGGTCATCCTCGGTCTCCTGCTGCGCAGCGTGGTCGCGCCGCTCTACCTCATGGCCTCCGTGGGCCTCGGGTTCGGCGCCACGCTCGGAGCGACCGTCTGGATCTTCCAGAACGGGCAGGGCCACTCGGGCCTGATGTTCATGCTGCCGGTGATCATGTACCTGTTCGTGGTCGCCATCGGCACCGACTACAACATCCTCATGATCGCCCGGCTCCGCGAGGAGGCCCGCGAGGGCCGCGATCCCCGTGAGGCGGCGGGGATGGCACTGCGGCACGCCGGGCCGACCGTGGCCGCGGCCGGTTTCATCCTCGCGGCGACCTTCGCCACGATGATGCTGGCGGGCAACGCGCTGCTCACCGAGATGGGATTCGCGGTCTCGTTCGGCATCGCGGTCGCCGCCTTCGTGATGGCGATGTTCTTCACGCCCAGCCTCACCGCCCTGATCGGCCACGCGGCCTGGTGGCCGGGCCACGCCGACCGGGCCGTCGCTGCACCGGCCGGCACGGGCGCGGAGGCGGGCGAGTCCGGGCCGGTCCCGGACGAGGACCGCGACGCGCTCGCCCAGCGGTCCGGCGGGCGCGGCTAGTCCCGTACCGCCGGCGGGTCTGCCGGGCCGGCTCTCCGCCGGTCCGGCAGACCCGCCCACTCGGCAGGAACGCCGCCCGGCCCGCGCGGGCGGCTCCGGGGCCGGACCGCGCGGCGGAGAGCCGGGTCTGCCCCGGTGGAGCCCGCCGAGCGCGTTCCACCGGGGCAGGCCCGAACGCGTCCGCCCGCGCCCGTCGGCCCGCCTCGCTCCGGCCTCGCAGCCTCGCCGCGGAGGCCGGCTCACCAGGCCGAAAGCCCGTACGGGGCAGGACGGTTCACCGCTCGGCCGACGGCTCGGTGTCCAGGTCCGCGTACACCAGATGGTGGTCGGACCGGTCGGACGGACGCACACTCCGGCCGCTCGCGGCGACTCCGCGCAGGAAGACGTAGTCGAACGTGCTCCCCCAGTCCGTGGTCGGCCGGCAGGCTTCAGCGGGCGAGGGGCCGCACCCGGGATCGGCGTCCTCGGCCAGGGCCCACAGGGGTGCGAGTTCCGGAGCCCACGGCACGGCGTTGAAGTCACCGAGGACGACGAAGCGGTCGTACCGGGACAGCACCGCGGCGAGCACGTCGACCTGGTGGGCGCGCACCGCCTCCTGCCGCCGTTCGGCGAGGTGGGTGTTGACCACGCGCACGGACCGGCCGTCCACCGTGGTCGTGACCGCCAGGTACCCGCGGTCCTCCGATCCGCCGTCCGGATACTCCCGGGCGTCGACGTCCGTCATCGGCGCGGCCGACAGGATCGCCTCACCGTAGCCTCCGGGACTCCACGGCGGGCCGCCGCAACGGCCCCAACTGCGCAGCACGGTGCCGTACTCGACCTCGTAGGTCAGCCCGAAGAGGCGCTCCAGGTGGTCCCGGATGCCCTCGACGTCCCGCACGCACGCCTCCTGGACCCCGACGACCTGGGGTGCGTACGCGGCGATCTCCGCCGCCCGGCCCACGTCGCCGCGCCCGCAGGGATTGCAGAGGTTCCAGGTCATGACCCGGTTCGCCACGACGTGAGTGGTGCGGACGCCCGTCCCGAGCCCGGCGAACGGCGAGCCCTTCGGGGCGGCGGGGCCGCCGAACAGCAGGCAGGCCGCGATCAGCACACCCGCCGGCACCCGAGCGTGCCGCCGGAACGCCGACCCGCCTTCACCACGGACATCCATGCCGTCGAGTCTGCCCGACCGCCCCGGGGAACGGGCGGCCGGTCCGCGGACGGGCGGCCGTGCGCCGCGCCGGCCGCGGCGCCGGCGCCCGCTGCGCGCGCGGGCCCCAGCCGCCCGGAACGCGGAGTACCGGCGCCGGAGACCCGGCTCACCGGGCGTCGGCGGCGCCGCACCGGCGTCGCTGGGCCAGGAGTTCGGCGGTGTCGGCGTCCGGCAGCAGCAGGGCCCGGTCGAAGTCCTCCCCGGCCAGGTCCGGGCGTCCGGCGGCCAGGTGCGCGAGCCCCCGGTTGAGCAGGAGGTCGGGATCGTCGCCGACTGCTTCGAGCGCGCCGGTCAGGTCCTCGACGGCCCGGCCGGGGCGCGCCTGCTCGAAGTGGACGACGGCCCGGTTGACCAGGGCGGCGGGATAGCGCGCGTCCTCGCCGAGGACGCGGTCGAACACGGCCAGAGCTGCGTCCAGTCGTCCCCGCTGGAGCAGGATCGTGCCCTTCAGGCAGAGGAGTTGGAGTTCTCCCGGGTGCAGGCGCAGCCCGGTGTCCGCGTCGGCCTCGGCCGCGTCGGCGTCGCCTTCCTCCAGCAGCAGTTCGGCTCGCGCGACGCGGGCGGCGAGATCGTGCGGCTCCATCTCCAGGACGAGCGAGAAGTCGGACAGGGCTCCGGCGTGGTCGCCTGTCTGTGCGCGGGCGGTACCCCGGTTGTAGTGCAGTTCGGGGAACGGCGGGGCGAGCCGGACCGCTCGGTCGTAGTCGGCGAGGGCTTCGGTGTAGTCGCCGCGGTCCCGCGAGATCCGGGCCCGCTCCGACAGGTAGTCCGTGTAGTAGGGGTCCAGGTCGACGAGTTGGGAGTAGTCGGCGTGCGCCTCGTCGGGCCGGCCCAGCGCGACCAGCAGGCGGGCACGGTTGTAGAGCAGTTGGGAGCGGTGGAGCGCCCACTGCCCGTCGTCGAGCTTCTCGTCGAGTCGGGCGATGCACGACTCCACCAGGTCCAGGGCCCGGTGGAGGTTGCCCCGGTGCATCTCGACCAGGGCCAGGCCGTTGTCGTGGAAGACGCTGTACGTCAGCCGCTCGGCCGGGTCCGGGAGGATGCCCGCGATGGCGACGGCGTTGTGCTGCCACTGCACGGCGAGTTCGTGGTCGCGGGGGTTCAGGAAGCGGGTGTGCAGCATCGCCACGGCGTAGCTCGTCATCATGTGGATCTTGGGGTCGGTGAAGCGGCGCAGCAGGCCGAGGTACAGCTCCATGGACTGTTCGAGGCGTCCGACCGGGATGCAGGCCGCCGCCGCCTCGCGGGTGAACTCCCAGTAGTCGTGCTGGTGGACGGCGGGGTCGCTCAGCGCCCGGCCGCGCAGCCCGAGGTCGACCACGGCGGCGGAGAAGCCGGTGGCCACGGCATGGCGCTGGGCGGCCAGCAGGGCGGTCCGGCCGGCCCCGGCGGGGTCGCCGCCGTGTTCCCGGTGATGGGCGAGGGCGCCCATGCGGATGCCCCAGGTGGCCGTCTGCTCCAGGGAGTCGGCGCGCCGGTCGTGGAGGAGGGCTCGGGTGCGGGGGTCGGTCCGCGTGTACGCGTCCACGGTGCGGGGGTCCTCGTCGGTGCAGTCGCCCGCGACGTATTGGGCGGCCCGTTCGGCGTCGGTGCGTGTGTCCGCGGGCGGCTCGCCGTCGCTCGGGGCGGGCCGTACGTCGACGTCGGCGAGGGCGTCCCGGAGTTCGGCGGAGAGCGGGGCGGCGCCGGCGGAGACGACGACACGCAGCACCCGGGGGTCCGCCCGGCGCAGCAGCAGGGCGATCAGCTCCTGGGTGGTCTCCTCGGCCGCGTGCGCCTCCTCGAAGACGATCTCGAAGGGCGTGGACCGCCGGACGCGCCGGGTGTGCTCCAGCAGGAAGCCGACGATGCCCTGGCTCATGCAGCGGACCCAGCCCGCGCCGAAGAAGCGGGTGCGTTCCTCGTACGGGGCGTCGTCGGCGAGGGTGCGCGGCGGCGGTCCGATGATGTGGGCCAGTTCCGGCATGCCGTACAGGAGGGCCACGCGATGCTCCTCCACCAGGTCCGGCCAGCGCCGGTGGGCCTCGGGCAGCAGGGCGCGCAGTACCGTGTCCACGCCGGTGTACGGGCCGCGCAGCCGCCGGTGGCAGCGGACCACGAGGGCCTGGCCGGTGTGTGCCGCGACGGCGCGCAGGCGGTCGCCCCGCCCGGCTCCCGTGATCAGCAGATGGCCCGTCATGCGAGTTCGACCTCCGGTGCGGGGGACGGGGTGGGGTGCGCGGCGGCCTTCTCCCGGCGCTTCCTCCGGGACAGCACGAGCAGAGCGGCGATCTGTGCCGCGTTCATGCACAGGGACAGCACGGCGTCCCAGAACGCGGTGTCCACGTGGCCGGAGTCCAGGGCCCGCGCGGCGATGCGCACGTACGTGGCCGTGACGGGGACGCTGACGAGGACGGTGATGGCCGCGAACGCGCCGTAGCCCAGGACGATGAACGGCCCGTAGTACGCCCCGATCCGGCGGTCGCGTGCCGTCCACTGCTCCTCGTCGACCAGACGACCGGGGCGGCCCAGCAGACGCCACAGGCGGTTCTTCACCAGGGCCATGCCGGCGTCGTGGAGGTCGTGGCAGTTCCAGGCGGTGGCCGCCACGTAGTACAGATCGGTGCGCAGGTAGAGCTGGAACTGCCACAGCACGCGGACGGCGACGGTGAAGGCCAGCGCGAGGCAGAGGCGGCCCGCGAAGGAGAACGATCCGTCGGCGTTCCGGGTCAGGTCGGCGACGAGGCCGAGCGCGGCGAACACGACGCCGTCGCCCACCATGCCCGCGAGGAACGGGAGGTAGCGCCTGGCTCTGGGGACGCTGAGCAGACCGTTGATCCGGGTCTCGGCGACGATGTAGGTGAGGCGGTTGCTGACGGTCAGCCGGGTGGGCAGGCCGAGGCGCCGTCCGGCGAGAATGTGGCATCCCTCGTGCAGCAGCAGGAGCGGGACCTGGCCGAGGGTGACGACGAGTTGCACCACCAGCAGGGAGTGCGTGAAGAAGATCTGCCCGGGGCGTGGGGCCAGGTCCGGTCGCGCGGCGGCGGCCCAGGCCCAGGCGCCGACCAGCGTGGCGTAGAGTGCCCAGGCCGGTGCGGAGAACGCGGCTTTCCCCGCTCCGCGCCAGCGGACCTCCGGCGGCACGGGAGCCGGCTGCCGGTTCCGGTCGCCCTCGCTGACGAAACCCAGGTCGAGCAGGGTGGAGACGAAATCGTCGAGATCGACGTCTTCCCCGAATCGGCTTTCGTACCATTCCGGAGCGGCATCAAGGGGCATTCCTCCGACAAGTTGCTGCAACAACTCGGCGCCGTCGGGGGGAAACACCGCATAGGAACCGGTGTCGAGACGCCCGACCACCACGTCGTCGCCTTCGGGAACGAAACTCAGGTCGTGGAATACGAGGCCGTCACCGGCCACGGGACCTCCTCAACGGGCCTCGGAATACCGGACGGAGGGTCCGGGTGCGCCGACAGTCGGCGCACCCGGACCCGGTCATGCGAGGCGATCAGGCCTGCACGGAGTACGGGCACTGACACGCGGCCGACGTCAGGCGCACGTCACCGGTGCGGCGCACCGCGATCTTCTTGGAACCGGCCTTCTTACGCATGGCGACAGTCGACTTCATGAAGGTCCTTTCTCGAAGCTTTTCGCACCGACCGGCGGCCGGCGGCAATCAAAGGTCTTCCAGGCGCGCGGCAGCATCAAGGAGCGTTCGCGCCAATCGGACCGATCCGGGAAAAGCCGCGAGGGAAGTCTGCGCGGGCGAAAGCGTTTTCCGCGGTCGATCTCCGTCCCGACGGCGCGGCGGCTGCGGATTCCGCGGCCGACCCGGCACCGCCACCACCACCGGACGCCGCCCGGCGTGTGTCCTCGCACGCGAGAGCCGTGCAGGCGTCGATACGGAAACAGCAGGACGTGCCGCATCGCCCGGAAAACGGAGCACCCTCCGCCGGATTCCGCTTTTTGCGTTTCCTTCGATGGGGTATTCAGGGAGGGCAATGAATACGCCAAGCTCTTCACCGGTCGACCGACGGGGAATGCCGGCGTCGCGCTCGGCACCTGTGGCAGGACGGTCGCATCCGAATTCCGGACACATGGCGGGTACCGGGCGGCGGTCCGGCTTCCCTCCCTGCCGGCCCTCCGGTTCGCGGCGGCGCGACTGCGCGCGCATCCAGTCGCCCGGCCTTCACCGGACCTCCACACGCATCGGGCGGGCCGTCGGCATCCGCCGGACTTTCGTTCTCTTGCCGCCCCCGTGGCCCGGCCACGGCGTCGCACCCGCGTCGGACCCTGCGCGGCGCTCCAGCCTGCCGGGGGCACCTCGCTCCGCCCCCGCAGGACCCGCACGGACCACGGGAGCCCAGGACAGGGGCCCGGAGCGAGGCGACGGACTCGACCGGAGCCGGCGCCGCCGCACCCGGCCGGCACGGCCGCGGCCGGCGTCGTGGGCGCGGGCCCCACCTCGCGGGCCGTGGCCGATACCCGCGCCGGCCGTCCGCGTCCCTCGCGCCCGAGGAGTGCGCCCCGCCCGGGGTTCCACACCCTCGACACGGGCCGCGCTCCCGGTCGCCGGACCCCGGAGACGGGTCCGCGTGTCCGGAACCGATGAGTGCGGGCACCTTTGCCAGTCTGCCTTCACAGCACCACGACACCGCCCCGAGGAGTTCATCATGGCCGCGACCTACACCTTCGACGTGTTCACCAGCCTCGACGGCTTCGGCGCCGCGAGCGGTGACTGGACCGGGTACTGGGGGAAGCAGGGCCCCGAGCTGCTCGACCACCGCCTCGCCCTGTACGACGGGGAACAGCGGATGGTCTTCGGAGCCAACACCTACCGCGCGTTCGCGCGCATGCTGGCCGCCGGCACCGAGGCGTCGGACGTCCGGGACCCGTGGGTCACCCGGATGCGGAGTCTTCCGGCGACGGTGGTGTCCAACACCCTGGAGGGTCCGCTGGACTGGCCGGACGCGCGCGTGGCGAGCGGGGACGCCGTCGACGTGGTCGCACGACTCAAGGAGGAGTCCGACGTCCCGATGCGCTCGCACGGCAGCCTGTCCATGAACCGGGCGCTGATGGCGGCCGGACTGGTCGACCGCGTGCAGGTGACGCTCTTTCCCGTGATCACCGGCCGCACCGGACTGGAGCCGATCTTCGGCGGTGCCGCCGACTTCGACCTCGAACTGATCGACCGGCGGACCCTGGACGGCCACATCCAGGAACTGGTCTACCGGCCCACCCTGCACGCCTGAGGGGTGCCGAGCCGGCGAGCACGCCGGGCGACCCGCGTCGGATGCGGCACGGGGCGGAGGAGCGGCTCGCCCGGTCGCTCAACCCGCCCTGGGTGAGGGCCGATCGCCGCGACCACCGGTTGCGGCGTAGGGGCGAGGCCCCTGCGAGTCCGACCAGGGGCACGGGTGCGCGCGGGCCGCGGGGCCGGCTCGGCGACGAGGGGCCGTGCGCCGCGGCTCACGCCACCCCGCGCACCACCTCGCGCGGCGCAGAGCGGGCCCGGCGCCGCACCCTCGGGCCACGAGGCGGGGGGTGCTCGCGCCCACGGCCGCCTCGGAGGTGGGCGACCGCGTCCAACAGGATGTGAGGAAACGGCGAAAGCTGCGGCTCGCACCTCCCCGGAGCGGTCCCCGTCCCCGATCATGAAGCATGCTCCCGGACGACCCGTACCCGAACGCAGCAGACGACCAGCGACCGAGCGGCGAGGACGACTGGCACCTCACCATCGATGCGCACGACTTCCTGGCCTTCGCGGGCGACTTCCTGCGGTCGCGCCCGGCTCTGCACACCACGGCCCTCACGGACCTCGACAAGCTGCGGACGCGCACCCCGGGCGACGGTGAAGGCCCCGCCGTCTTCGGTCGGCTGACGTCGGCGGGCGAGGTCCGCGCCATCTTCTACCTCACGCCGCTCGGTCGCCTCGGCCTCAGCGCGCTCTCCGCCGCGCAGGCCGGCGGCCTCGCCGCCCTCCTGGCCGACCTCGGGCACGCCCCCGCCGGTGTCATCGCGGACCACGACACGTCCACGGCCTTCGCCGCCGCCTGGCGTCGGCACACGACGGCAGCCGCGACGCCGTACTGGCGCACGCACCTGTACCGCCTCGGCACTCTCACGCCACCGCGACCGGGGCCGGCGGGCCACAGCCATGCCGCCGGCGAGCGGGATCGCGAGCAAGTGGTGCGCTGGTGCCGCGAGTTCAGCGTCGCGGTCGAGGAGACCGTCTCCGTCGAGGCCATCGACGCCGGGCGCTGGAGCACTTCGCGTTTCGGCGACCGGCACTTCACGTTCTGGACGGACACCGAGGGCAAGCCCGTCTCGATGGCGGCCGCGACCCCGGTCATCGCAGGCATGGTCCGGATCGATCCCGCCTACACCCCGGCCGACCTCCGGGGCCGGGGATATGCGGGCGCGGTGACCGGAGCGGTGAGCAGCGCGGCTCTCGCCGGCGGCGCGACGGACGTCGTACTGTTCACCGACCCGCGCAACCCGACCAGCAACGCCCTCTACCAGCGCCTAGGCTTCGTGCGTCTCGCCGATTTCACCGGGTTCCGCTTCTCCTACGCCGCGCGGGCGGACGCTCCGAGCGGTCCCTGAGGCCGGTCCCGCCGCCGGTTGCGCAGGAGCGTGCGGAGCCGGGCACCGGCGCCCGCGCCGCCGGCGGTCTTACCGCACCGAGGTGAGGATCTCGGCCCCGTGGTCGGTGATCGCGATGGTGTGTTCACTGTGGGCGGTCCGGCATCCCGTGGCGCTCCGCAGCGTCCAGCCGTCGGGGTCGGTGACGAGTTCGGCCGTGTCCAGCATGACCCAGGGCTCCAGCGCGAGCAGCAGACCGGGGCGCAGGGTGTAACCGCGGCCGGGGCGCCCGGTGTTCGCGACGTGCGGGTCCTGGTGCATCGTCGAGCCGATGCCGTGGCCGCCGAAGTCGGCGTTGATCGGATATCCCGCCGCGGTCAGGACGGTGCCGATCGCGTGGGAGATGTCGCCGATGCGCGCACCGGGCCCGGCGGCCGCGATCCCCGCCGCCAGCGCCCGCTCCGTCGCTTCGATCATCGCCACGCTCTCCGGGGGTCGCGCCTCGCCCACGACGAAGCTGACGGCGGCGTCCGCGGCGACACCTCCCAGGGAGACGGCGAGGTCGAGCGTCAGCAGATCGCCGTCGGCGAGGCGCCGATCGCAGGGCCGTCCGTGGAGGACGGCGTCGTTGACGGCCGTGCAGATGTAGTGGCCGAACGGCCCGCGGCCGAAGGACGGTTCGTAGTCCACGTAGCAGGACTGCGCCCCCGCTTCGTCGATCATGGCCTTGGCCCACCGGTCGATGTCCAGCAGGCTCATGCCCACCGTGCTGCGGCCCTTCAGCGTCTGGAGGATGTCGGCCACCAGGGCGCCCGTGTCCTTCGCGCGGGCCAGCAGGGTGGGGTTCAGGATCTCGATCATGCGGCGTCCTTCACATGCGACCAATAACAATACCGGGCTTATGATACCGGTATGAGAATCACGGTCGCCCGTGGTGGCCGTGCCCCGGGGCGGCACCCGGTCGCGCCGGAGCCGGACGGGGCCGGTCCACCGGCGGCACCCCGTCGTCGTCCGGGGTGAGGCACGGGCAGGACGCAGGGACCGGACCGGGCAGCCGCGCCGGGGGCCGTAGGTTCCGGTGAGGCGGCTTCCCTCATGGCCGTCTCGTGCGGCGTGCCCGCCACGCCGCCCTCCGGAGGAACGCACGGCGGCGCGGCGCCGGCGGCGGAACGGCCGCCTCCGCTCGTTCAGCGGGCTGCCGTGCCGCCCAGCGTCTCGCGCACGATGCGCACCGCGCGTTCGGTGTCGGCACGGGTGACGTCGAGGTGGAACACGAAGCGGAGCAGGCCGGGATACCCGGCGCACAGCAGCCCTCGTGCGGCCAGCCGGTCCCGCACCTCGTCGACCGCGAGAGCGGTGGAGGTCTTCACGAAGACCATGTTGGTCCCGCCGGGCTCGACCGTCAGACCCTCCACCCCGTTCAGCCCGTCGGCGAACAGCGCGGCGTGCTCGTGGTCGTCCGCGAGCCGGGCCACATGGTGGTCCAGGGCGTGCCGGGCCGCGGCCGCCAGCACGCCGGCCTGCCTCATGCCGCCGCCCAGGACCTTGCGCCAGCGGCGTGCGCCGGCCACGAACGCGCGCGAGCCCAGCAGCGCCGAGCCGACCGGTGCGCCCAGGCCCTTGCTGAAGCACACCGAGACGCTGTCGAAGTGCCCGGCGATCAGCCGCGCCTGCGCGTAGGGGTCGTCGCCGGTGGCCACCGCCGCGTTGAACAGCCGTGCTCCGTCGAGGTGGGTGGCGAGTCCGTGGTCGCGGGCGACTGCGGTGGCCGTCCTTGTGTAGTCCACGGACACCGGGCGCCCACCGATCGTGTTCTCCAGGCAGAGCAACCGGGTGCGGGCGAAGTGCGGGTCGTCCGGTTTCACGGCCGCCGCGATGTCCAGCGGGTCCAGCGTTCCGTCCGGGCGGTGCGCGAGCGGCTGGGGCTGGATGCCGCCGAGCACGGCGGCACCGCCGCCCTCCCACCGGTACATGTGGGCCATCTGGCCGGCGATGTACTCGTCTCCGCGCCCGCAGTGCGTCAACAGGGCGCAGAGGTTGCTCTGCGTCCCCGAGGAGACGAACAACGCGGACTCGAATCCCAGCAGGTCGGCGATCCGCTCCTGGAGTGCGTTGACAGTGGGATCGTCGCCGAACACGTCGTCCCCCACCTCCGCCTCGGCCATCGCCCGGCGCATGGCCTCGGTCGGACGGGTCACCGTGTCACTGCGCAGATCCACCAGGTGGTCCGCACCGGCGTGAGCGGCGTCCGCCCCGCTCCCTGCACGGGAGGCGGCGGTGGTGTCGGCGATGCGGGCGGAATCGGTGGTCGGCACACGCACACTCTGCCACGCCCGGAGGAACGGCCGCCGCCGGGTGGGAAGGTCACCCGCGCGCCCACCGGGCACGGCACTCGTCGCAGGAGCCGGCCCGACGGCGGGCCCGGGTGCCGCCTCCGCTCGGCCGGTGCGGGTCTCCCGGTGAGCGCTCGCCCCGTCCCTACCCGGTCACCCGCCCGGGGTGGCGGCCCGCCCCAGGCGCGCCATCGGATGTCACCGCACCGGGCCCGACCAAACGCGGACACCACCCCTCCTTCTCTCCCTCCCCCACCCCTCCGCGAGGTCCCAGGCTCTCCTTTGCCGTTCTTTTTCCGTCGCGTCCACAACCATTCCCCCGGGGGTCTCCGCACCCCGGAACACCACGAACCCGTGCAACCCTCCCCCCGCCTCGACGCTCTAACCGGATGACCACAAGCCCGCCGGCCGCGGCGGGAGACGGAGAAATCCACCACGGGGAAGGTTCTCGATTCCATGCGCACTCGCTCCCGCATCACCCTCATCGCCGCCGCCGGCGCCGCAGCGGCCCTCTCGCTCGGCGCGATCACACCCGCCCTGGCCGACACCACGCCGAAGCAGCACCCGCACTCGGTGGCGGCGACGACAGCGGTCACGGGCGACCCCCGCGCGGCCGTCACCCGCGTGGCCGACTTCTACGGCGCCTACATCGACTCCATCTGGGACATCGAGGACCCGGCGGCGTCCGCGAACGCCACGGCACTGCGTGCGTTCTACCTGAGCCCCGCAGAGCAGCGCAGGGTTGCCGCCTTCGAAGCGAAGGAGCACGCGGACGGAGTCCTGTTCGCACAGAACGTGCCGGTGAAGTGGAACGTCCGCTACACCGGGTCCGGTGCCGGACACGCCACCGCGCTGGTGACGCTGACCTGGAGCGACGGCGCCGACCCGGAGGTCTCCACGATCAAGGTGCAGACGGACCTGCGGACACGCAAGATCACCGACCTGCGGCCGGCCGACTGACACGCGCCCCGGCAGACGGGAACACGGGAGCCCCGTCCCGGGAGACGGCCGCGCGTCCCGGCCGTGCGGTGCCCGCCGACGTCACGGGCCCGGCTCCCCCACCGTCCGCATGACGCCCTTGAACGGGCCGCCACGCCTCCGATCACACAAAGCCGGTCGTCGGAGGCGGGGCGCCCGCCTCGCCGGCTCGCGTAGGCGCCCGCACGGACACGGTCGTTCGCGGTCGCGGCCGGTGCGCGCGGCATCCGTGCGGGAGGCGTCCGGCCCCGGGCACCGGGGTGCGCGGCTCAGGTCTGCCGGGCCGGTGCGTACGCCTCCGCGGCCAGGCCGAACGTCCAGGCCACTCCCTCACGGGCCGTACGGGTGGCGGGCGGTACCCGCAGCCAGTACGTGCGGCTCGAACCGTCCGGTTCCGGGGTGGAGTTCACCACCTCCACCATGACCACGTCCTCGTCGCCGGCCAGCTCCACACGCCACAGCACACCGGTCTCGTCACGGTGCACGGGGACGGCGCCGGACTCCGACAGGTACCGGTCGTAGCCGTGGAACTCCAGCATCACCCGGCGCAGTTCGGCGTTCTCCTCGGCACGAATCCGCTCCGGCGTCAGCGCGGTGAGTTCGGCGAGGAACGATCTCGGGACGGGCATCCCCCGCCAGGCGTAGAGCTCGAAGCCGTCGCCGTAGCGGAGCGCGGGCCCGTCTCCTCGGTCCAGACGTCCTGCCTCGTCCCGGTGCAGGCTCAGCGGCCGTTCGCTGACGACCGCCACCTTCTCGTAGGGCCACCACCATCCCGCCTCGCCGGCCACCACGGCGATTCCGGCCAAGGGCCCGGCGTCATGGGGGCCGAAGGCGCTCAGCCACGCCGCGTCGTACTGGCCCGGCGTGGCGTCCAGAAGCAGCAGCCTGACCCGGCTCTCCTCGGCCCGGTCGGTGGCCAGGTCCTCCACGACCCCCGCGCGGACGCGGTCGGCCAGAAGGCGAGTCGACTCCCACAGAGCGGCGCCCGTGGCCCTCCAGTGGGCGCTCCACCCCTCCGGGCCGAGCCGTTCGTGCGCACGGGCACGGGCCGCCGCCCAGGGCCGCGTCACGACCGCGTCGCGCACCCCGGCTCCGGTGTCTCCCAACGGTCCCTCCGCACCGACGGGTGCCGTCCCCGTCAGCATGCGCACCGCCTCACGGGGCGAACGCGCCCAGACGATGCGCTCGGGCGCGTCGAGTCCGGCCTGCCGGTAGGCGAGCCGCACTCCCTCCTCGGCCGCCGCCCGGTCGCCCGCCCCCGTCCGCGTCGCCACGGCCCGCCAACCCTGCTGGTCCATCACATCGCTCCTGTCCACTGTCCTCATGCCCGGGCGGGACCATCCGCCCGTCGCCACCCGGTTCCCCCGTGGCCCCGTCCGCCCGCCGCGGCGTCCCGTTCTGCCGGACGCGTCGCCCGGGCGCCCGCCCGCGCCTCCACCCCGGCCTCGGCCCGTCAGTCGGCGACGATGCGGACCGAGCCCGGCACATACTCCCGTTGCCGGACCACCCGGTACCAGCCCCGGGGCAACGGGATCGCCCCGTGCTCCTCGTGCACCACGCGCCCGCCGTCCGGCACATGCAGCAGCAGGGGCCCGAACACCCCTGCCTCCCTGATCAGGCGTCCGGGCCCGACCACGGCGTGGGCGTGGCCGGTCACCTCGCCGAGGGCCAGGACGAGGCGCCCGCGTCCGTCCCTGGGTTCGGAGGGGGCGGCGAGAGCGTGCTCCGGCACCGCCTTCTCGTCCAACGGCACGATCAGTACGTCTCCTTGGCGGAGCATGGCTCTCCCTCCCGTCGCGGCACGGGGTGTGCCGCGGGAAGAACGCTAGGGGCGACCACTGACATCGGCACCGGAAGCCGGTCGCGGCAACGGTGGCCGGAGGGAGACCGCCGCCCACGAACCCGCCCTGCGCTGCCTCGCGCCTCACCCGGCCATCGTCGCGCCTCCCCCGTGGTACCACCCGGACCGGCCCTCCGAGCCGGCCGGACCCTGAGACCTGCCCCCGTCACCTCGGTCGCCGCGCCCGGGCTGCTCGTCCGCGCCCGATCCGGAGGAGCGACCCTGTTCGCCGCCCTGTCGGTGGGGCTTGGTACAACTCCTCTACCTGGGTGCGGTCCGCCGGACGGAACGCAGTCGATCGTCGAACCACCGGAAGCGGTACGAAGGAGCGGGGCCGTATGACCATCGGTAGCCATCTCGAAAAGTTCCACGGCCTGCCCGCCTTCACCTTCCCCGACGCCACCGACGGCTCGGCAGCGCCCGCGGACCCGCTCCCCGCACCCGAGTCGGTGGCCTGGCGTATCGCCGTGGAGGCGTACGACAGCGAGGAGGAGTGGCAGGACGCGTTCGCGCGGTTCCTGAAGGCCGTGGACACCCGGCGGGTCCGGGCCCTGGTGGTCGGCGCGTGGAGCGACGTCTACGACACGGCACCCGACGAGGTGATCACGGCGCTGGTGGCGGCCCGCGAGCAACTCCCGGCTCTGCGCGGCCTGTTCCTCGGGGACATCGTGATGGAGGAGTGCGAGATCTCCTGGATCGTGCAAGGCGACGTCTCCCCCCTCCTGAACGCCTTCCCCGCACTGGAGGAGTTCGGGGTGCGGGGCGGCAACGGCCTCGTCTTCCCCGCCGTCCGCCACGACCGGCTGCGGAGTCTGACGGTCGAGACCGGCGGCCTGCCGGCCGAGGCGGTGCGCGGCATCGCCGGCAGCGACCTGCCCGCCCTCGACACGCTCGACCTGTGGCTGGGAACGTCCGAGTACGGGGGCGACGCCGACGTCTCGGACCTGGAGCCCTTCTTCGGCGGCGAACGGCTGCCGCGGCTGACCCGACTGGGGCTGCGCAACAGCGAGATCCAGGACGACGTGTGCCGGGCACTGGCCTCGGCGCCCGTCGTGGCACGCCTGGAGACGCTCGACGTCTCGATGGGCGTCCTCACGGACGACGGCGTGACCGCACTCCTGTCCGGCCAGCCGCTGACCCACCTGAAGACACTCGACCTCCACCACAACTACCTCAGCCCCGCACTGCGCACCCGCCTGGTCGAGACGCTGGAGCCGGCCGGAGTGCGCGTCGACGCCGGCCAGGGCGACGCCGAGTCCGACGAGGAGGAGGACGGGACGGTCTGGCGTTTCGTCGCGGTGGGTGAGTAGCCCGGACCGTCGCGCGAGCCGACGGGAGCGGGGGGCGGGACCACGCGGAAGTGAGGGACGCCGGTGAAGTGGGTGGTCGTCGGCAACGGGGACAACCGCCGGACGCGGCTGTTCGCGGCGGCGGCCGAGGAGGCGGGATGCGGGACCCCGCGGGTCGTCGAGTGGCTGGACGTCCTGCGGGACGGCGGGCACGCCTTCACCGACGACGAGGTGGTCCGGCTGGACTCCCCCGGCGAGAACGCCGCGGTCGACCGGTTGCTGCGCGGGGACGTCGAACCGACGCGGGTGGAGGGCTCCGCCCAGTGGTACACGCGCTTCCTCGCCGCCGCGCGCTCGCTGCGTGGCGGAGTCCGCCTGGACGATCCCGCCGACCTCGCCGTGCTCTTCGACAAACGTCTGTGCCACGCCCGGCTCGACACCGCCGGCGTGCCCGTGCCGCCGTCCCCCACGTCCGGCGTGCCGGAGGCCGTGGAGGGCTGGCAGGGCGTGCGGAACCTGATGGCGCAGTCCGGTCTGCGGAGGGCGTTCGTCAAACTCGCCCACGGGTCCTCGGCCTCGGGTGTGCTCGCCGTCGAGACGACCGGCACCGGACGGGTCCGCGCCACCACCTCGGTGGAGCGGACCGCGGACGGCAGCCTCCACAACTCCCTGCGCATCCGCCGCTACACGGACGAGCCGGAGGTCGCGGCGATCGTGGACAGGCTCGCGCCGGACGGTCTGCACATCGAGCGGTGGCTCCCCAAGGCGTCGCTGGGCGACAGGTCGGCGGACCTGCGGGTCGTCGTGGTGGCCGGTCGGGCGACACACGCGGTGGTCCGCACGAGCCGTTCTCCCCTCACCAACCTGCACCTCGGCGGCGCGCGCGGGGACCTCGCCGCCGTCCGGGCGCTGGCCGGCGACCGGTGGGCGCAGGCTCTCGCGATCGCCGAGCGGGCGGCGGCCTGCTTCCCCGGCACGCTCTGCGTGGGCGTCGATCTGCTGCCCGCCGTCGGCTGGCGCCGGTTCACCGTCGGCGAGGTCAACGCCTTCGGCGACCTCCTCCCCCGCCTGACCGGCCTGCCCGGCAGCGGCGCCGAGGACATGGACACCTACACCGCCCAGATCACCGCCGTGCCCGGGTCCGTCTCCCCGGGGGCGTGCCCGGCGCCCTTCCGCCCGCCGGACCGCCGAAATTCCGTTGCCCGCACCACCGTTCGCCGTACCACCGAGGACAGCACATGACCCCGCCCGAACCCGGCCCGCCCCCTGCGCGCACGGCACGCCCCGCCCCCTGCGCACCCGACGCGGACGGCGCACCGGACATGAACGAGGTGGTGGGCCGCGACGACCTGCTCCTCCTCACCCTCGACACCCTGCGCTACGACGTCGCCGTCGAACTCGCCGCAGCGGGCCGGCTCCCCCATCTCGCCCGCCACCTGCCGGGCGGCAACTGGGAGCGGCGGCACGCGCCGGGCAACTTCACCTATGCCTCGCACCAAGCCATCTTCGCGGGGTTCCTGCCCACCCCGGCGTCGCCGGGACCGCATCCGCGGCTCTTCGCGGCACGGTTCGCGGGCAGCGAGACGACGGCCGGCCGCACCTTCGTCTTCGACACACCCGACCTGGTCTCCGGTCTCGCGGCGCGCGGCTACCGCACGGTGTGCATCGGGGGCGTGGGCTTCTTCAACAAGCAGGGCGCGCTGGGGGACGTGCTGCCGGGGCTGTTCCAGGAGAGCCACTGGGAGCCGGAGTTCTCGGTGGCGTCGCCGACCTCGTTCGAGGCCCAGGTCGCCCGCGCCGAGCGGACGGTCGCCGAACTACCGCCCGAGCGGAAGCTGTTCCTGTTCCTGAACGTGTCGGCCCTGCACCAGCCCAACTGGTTCCACCTGCCCGGCGCGACAGCGGAGACGGGCGACAGCAGGGCCACCCACGCGGCGGCCCTGGAGTACGTCGACCGGCACGTCGGACGGCTGTTCGCGGCGATGCGTTCGCGGCGGCGATGCTTCGCCATCGTCTGCTCCGACCACGGCACCGCCTACGGCGACGACGGCTACACGGGCCACCGCCTGGGCCACGACAGCGTGTGGACCGTGCCCTACCGCCACTTCTTCCTGGAGCCGACCGCATGACCGCCGTCCCCGCGGCCCCCGCCGCGCCCCCGCGTCCCTACCAGAGTTACACCTACGCGTATCCGCACAAGACGGCCTACCGCCCCCTCGTCCCGCGCCCCGGCCTGCGGGACCTGTGGGCGGCGGAGCCCAGGAGCTCGCTCTCGCTGTACGTGCACATACCGTTCTGCGAGGTCCGGTGCGGGTTCTGCAACCTGTTCACCCGGATCGGCGCGCCCGACGACCTCACCGGCCGCTACCTGGACGCGGTGCGGCGGCAGGCCGCCGCGGTCCGCGAGGCCCTCGGCGACGACACGGCTCCGCGGTTCGCCAACGCCGCGTTCGGCGGAGGGACCCCCACCTTCCTCGAAGCCCCCGAACTGGAACGGCTGTGCGACATCGCCGAGCGGGAGATGGGAGCCGACCTCCGCGCGATCCCGCTGTCCGTCGAGGCCTCCCCCTCCACGGCCACCGCGGACCGGCTGGCCGTCCTGGTCGACCGGGGCGCCACCCGCCTCAGTCTGGGGGTGCAGAGTTTCGTGGCGGAGGAGTCGCGCGCCGCCGTCCGCCCGCAGCGCCGCTCGGAGGTCGAGGCGGCGCTCGCCCGGATTCGGGAGGCGGCCGTCCCGGTCCTCAACATCGACCTGATCTACGGCATCGACGGCCAGACCGCCGCCAGTTGGCGGGTCTCGCTGGACGCCGCCCTGGCCTGGCGCCCCGAGGAGATCTACCTCTACCCGCTCTACGTCCGTCCGCTCACCGGCCTCGGCCGGCACACCGATCCGCACCGGGCCGACCGGGATTGGGACGAGCAGCGCCTGCGGCGGTACCGCGAGGGCCGCGACCACCTCCTCGGCCACGGCTACGAGCAGGTGTCGATGCGCATGTTCCGGCGCGCGGACGCACCGCCCCAGGGCCCGGACGACTACGCCTGCCAGACCGACGGCATGATCGGCCTGGGCTGCGGCGCCCGGTCCTACACCTCGACGCTGCACTACTCCTTCGACTACGCCGTGTCGATGCGGGAGATCCGCGGGATCATCGACGCCTACACGGCCACCGAGGACTTCTCGCACGCCCTGCACGGGCGTCGTGTCGACGAGGACGAGGCCCGGCGCAGGCACCTGCTCCAGACGGCCGGGCTCGCCGCGCCGGACTACCGGCTGCGCTTCGGCTCCGATCCCCGCGAGGACTTCCGCCGCGGACTGGACACCCTCGCCGCGCGCGGCTGGCTGGCCGACACCGGCGACGACGAGCTGCGTCTGACACCCGAGGGGCTGGCCCACTCGGACGCCATCGGACCCGAGTTCTTCTCCCCGGCCGTCCGAGACGCCATGGCCGCCTACGAGCTGAAGTGAGACCGCCGTGGACCTGACCATCCTGTACCGCGGCCCGCTCGCCTCCTGCGACTACGACTGCCCGTACTGCCCGTTCGCCAAGCGGCGCGACTCCACCGCACAACTGCGCGCCGACCGGGCGGCGTTGGAACGCTTCACCGGATGGGCGCGGGAGCAGCGCGAGGACCGGCTCTCGGTGCTCTTCACCCCGTGGGGCGAGGGGCTCGTGCGCTCCTGGTACCGCCGGGCCGTCGTGGAGCTGTCGCGGGAGCCGCACGTCGAGCGCGTCGCGATCCAGACCAACCTGAGCTGCCGCACGGAGTGGCTCGCCGAGGCGGACCGGGACACGGTCGCCCTGTGGTGCACCTACCACCCCGGGCAGACACCGCACGACCGGTTCCTCGACCGGACCCGCCGGCTCGCCGCCCTCGGGGTCCGCTTCAGCGTCGGGGTGGTGGGGCTGCCCGAGCATCTGGAACCGGCGCTGCGGCTGCGCGAGCGACTGCCCGAGCACGTGTACCTGTGGGTGAACGCCGCGGAAGGGCGGACGTACACCGACGAGGAGGCGGACCGGTGGACGGCGCTCGACCCTCTCTTCCCGTTCAGCCGGTCCCCGCACCGCTCGGCGGGCCTTCCCTGCCGCACCGGGCGGTCCGTCGTCTCGGTGGACGGGGACGGAGTGGTCCGCCGATGCCACTTCGTCCGGGGTGAACTGGGCAACCTGTACGACGGCTCCTACCGGTCGGCGCTCCGCCCGCGCCCCTGCCCCCTGGCCGCCTGCGACTGCCACATCGGGTACGTCCACCTGGAGTCGCTTCCGCTGTACGACGTCTTCGCGGGCGGCGTCCTGGAACGCGTCCCGCGGTCGATGCCGGCGCGGCCCCTCCTCCCCGTGCTCCCGACGGCCGCCGCCCCCGGCTGACCTCGCGCGGACCCGGACCGGCCGGACCCGCCCCCGGGGCCGCCGACCTCCCGCACCCGGCGGCACCTCCGGGGGGCCTGCGGGCCGCGGCACGTCGAGGTCCGCGTCCGCGTCGAACGGCGGCTCAGCCCGGCTCGGCCGCGGTCGGCCGCGCGCGGTGCGCCGCCGCGCTGTCGAGCAGCATGTCCAGGGCCGTCGGGTAGGCGCTGGTGACCATGCGGGTGGCCAGGAGCGGGGCCGCCTCGGCGATGCGGGGGTGGGTGGTGGCGGGGAGCCGGGCGTAGGTCGAGCGCCACATGGCCTCGTCCGCGTGCAGTGCGGCGCTGGGCAGGGCGAGCGAGGCCGCGTCGAGTGCGGCGAAGGCGAGTGTCTGGTCGATGAAGGCGTGGTAGATGCGCACCGTGTCGGGCAGGGGGAAGCCTGCCGTGCGCAGCACGTCCAGGACCGCCTCGTCGGCCGCCAGCTCGTTCGCCCGGCCGCTGACCCGGCTGGTGGTGAGCTGGGCGGCCTGGGGATGGGCGAGGTAGGCGGCGTGGATGCGCAGTCCGACGGCCCGCAGGTCGGCGCGCCACTCCCCGGTGGGCGCCCAGCCGTGCAGGGCCCGGCCGATCAGCGCGTCGGCGATGGCGAGGGTGAGGTCGTCCATGCCGCGGAAGTAGCGGTAGAGGGTGCTCGGATCGCAGTCGAGCGCCAGGCCGAGTCTGCGGGCGGTCAGGCCGGCGCTGCCGTGCTCCCCCAGCATCCGCAGCGCGGTGTCGACGATCAGCCGCTCGGAGAGCACCGTGCCGCTCCGGGTGGGACGCCGGCGGCGGCGCTTCTCCTCGGGGACCACGGGTTTCGCCACGGCGTTCTCCAGAGTGGTGCGCTTATGCCAACACCATTGACCTTACGCGACGCGGGGGCGTTGTATCGGCCGGGAGGGGCGCGCCTCGTTCTCACAGGACCGACAGGGAGTTCTTGCCATGCGTGTACTGCTCGTAGGAGCCGGTGGCGTGGGTTCGGCGATCACGCGGATCGCGGCCCGGCGCACCTTCTTCGAGGCGATGGTGGTCGCGGACTACGACCCCGCCCGTGCCGAGGCGGCGGTCGCCGCGGTGGACGGCGATCCGCGGTTCACCGCCGCCCGCGTCGACGCGGGGGACACCGCGGCGGTGGCCGAGCTGCTGGACCGGCACCGCTGCGACGTCCTGCTGAACGCCACCGACCCGCGCTTCGTCGTGCCGCTGTTCCGGGCGGCGCGCGCTAGCGGGGCGAACTACCTCGACATGGCGATGTCGCTGTCCCGGCCCCATCCGGAGCGCCCGTACGAGGAGTGCGGGGTCAAGCTCGGCGACGCCCAGTTCGCGGAGGCGGCCGAGTGGGAGAAGGACGGCGCGCTCGCCCTCGTCGGCATGGGGGTGGAGCCGGGTCTGTCCGACGTCTTCGCCCGGTACGCGGCCGACGAGCTCTTCGACGAGATCGACGAGGTCGGCGTCCGCGACGGCGCGAACCTGACGGTGGAGGGGTACGACTTCGCGCCGTCGTTCAGCATCTGGACGACGATCGAGGAGTGCCTGAACCCGCCCGTCGTATACGAGGCGGGCCGCGGCTGGTACACCACCGAGCCGTTCAGCGAGCCGGAGGTGTTCGACTTCCCCGAGGGGATCGGGGAGGTCGAGTGCGTGAACGTGGAGCACGAGGAGGTGCTGCTGGTGCCCCGCTGGGTCGACGCCCGGCGGGTGACCTTCAAGTACGGTCTCGGCAACGAGTTCATCGAGACGCTCAAGACGCTGCACCTGCTGGGGCTCGACCGCACGGAGCCGGTGACGGTGGCGGGCCCCGACGGGCCGGTCGCCGTCTCGCCCCGGGACGTCGTCGCGGCCTGCCTGCCCGACCCGGCGACGCTGGGTGAGCGCATGCGCGGCAAGACCTGCGCGGGCACTCTGGTGCGTGGCCGCAAGGACGGCGCACCGCGCGAGGTGTACCTGTACCACGTCGTCGACAACGAGTGGTCCATGGCCGAGTACGGCTCCCAGGCGGTGGTCTGGCAGACCGCGGTCAACCCGGTCGTGGCCCTCGAACTCGTCGCGACCGGCGCCTGGACGGGCTCGGGGGTCCTGGGCCCCGAGGCCTTCCCGGCCCGCCCCTTCCTGGATCTGCTGACGGCGTACGGCTCGCCGTGGGGCATCCGCGAGCAGTGAGGCACGGGCGGCGGACCGCTCTCGCCCGACCGCGGTCTGCCGCGCCGCCGCCGTATCGGACGGACCGGGCGGAGCCCGTCCGCTCGTCTGCCGACCCGCGGATCCGGCGGGCCCGTCCCCGCCGGGGTGCCGGGCGCCGGATGCGGCCGATCTCGCCCCGGTCGCGGCGAAAGCGGCCCCGTGTGCGGCGGTGATCGTGGAGAGTGGTCGTCATGACGACACCCGCCGAGTCGCTCCGCTCCCTCGCCCGCGTCCGGGCGTCACTCGACGGGGAGGAGGTCACCTTCGGGTGGACCGGCGACGTGTACTCCTGGTCGCCGGACCAGCCCTATAAGCGCGTCTTCGGCTTCGAGGGCGTCAACGTCGCCCGGCTGGTGCAGGACACCGCGGACGGTCCGGACGCGTACCGGCTGCTCACGCGGGAGGCCGCCTTCTTCCTGGACCCCGCCTCCCGGGCGATCCTGGAGACCTGGCGGGGGCTGCCGGTGGTGCACATCTGGAACGACCCGGCGAACCAGAAGTGGCGCCCCTTCCCGGTACCGACGACCGACCTCGGCGGACAGGTGTGCTTCAGCCTGGAGATCCCCCTCTCGTATCCCTCGCCCCTGCCGGCCGACGGCTATCCCGTGCACTCCTCCGGCGACACCTACCGGGCGCTGGAGCTGTTCCAGTTCTTCGCCGACCGACGGGATCTGGCCGGCACGGCGCCGAGCGTCCCGGCCACGCTGTCCTGGACCCGGATGTCGCCATGGCTCCCGTGGATGGCGCGCGGCCCGCGACCGGGCGGTCTCGCCTTCCACTGCCGGGGCCGCAAGCTCGGTTCCTACGCCGAGGTCCCCGAACGCACGCGCGCCCACATCGCCGACCAGCATCCGCAGTTCGCCCACGCCCCCGACGAGTGGAGCGAGCCGAACGAGACCAGCTGGACGTACTTCCGCAGGCTGCACCCGCCGGCCTAGCCGGGTCCGCTCCGCCGGGCCGCGGGGCCTGGGCCCCCCGCGGGCGGGAGCCGTTCGGGGCGCGGCCGGCCCGGTCGCCCGCGCCCCGGGGCGGCCGAGCCGCCCTCCCCCGCGCCAGGTCCTCGCGGCCTTCGCGGCCCTCGTGTCAGCGTCCCGCCTGGAGTGCCCCCCACGTGGCCGGACCGACCTGGCCGTCGACGGTCAGTGAGCGGCCGGCCTGGTAGTCCCGGACCGCCTGTTCGGTTCCCGAGCCGAAGTCGCCGTCGGCGGAGACGGTGCGGCCGAGGGCGGCCGTGAGGGAGCGTTGGAGGCGCTGGACGTCGGAGCCGCCGCTTCCCCTGCCGAGTGCCGGTCTGGTGCCCGCCGACAGCAGCGCGGTCCAGGTGTGCGAACCGACCACGCCGTCCGCGCCGAGTCCGCGCGCCTGCTGGAAGGAGGTGACGGCGGCCGTGGTCTTCGAGCCGAAGGTGCCGTCCACCGTGCCCGGGTCGAAGCCCTGCGCGGCGAGGAGGGACTGCGCCGCCGACACCTGGGCCCCGCTGGAGCCGGAGCGCAGGGTGTCGTAGGAGGGGAAGGACAGCTGGACGCCTCCTCCGCCGCCTCCGGTGCTGCCGCCCACCAACTGCATGTAGTACGTCCAGTTCCAGTACGGTCCGGGGTCCGTGTGGTCGTTCCCCGGCACCTCGGCGTGTCCGACGATGTGGGCGCGGTCCTTGGGGATGCCGTACCGGTTGCAGAGGTAGGCCGTCAGCGCCGCCGACGACCGGTACATGGTGTCGGTGAACCAGGTCGGGTCGTCGATGTATCCCTCGTGTTCGATGCCGATGCCGGTCGCGTTGCCCGAACGGGCGTGCCAGGCCGTGTCCTTGTCGCGGACGGTCTGGGTGATCTGGCCGTCCGAGGAACGGACGACGTAGTGCGCGCTGACCTGTGCCGACGGGTTCTGGAACCAGCTGATCGTGCCGGCGTAGGAGCCCTGGGTGACGTGGATGACGATCGTGCTGATCGCCGCCGTCCGGCCGACGGCGTAGTTGGCCGTACTGGCCGGCACCCACAGGGCCGAGGGGTAGTCCGGGCTCTGCGCGGCCGCCGCCACGGCGGTCTCGTAGGGACCCCGTTCGGGAGCGACGGGGCGGGCGGGGAGCGTCAGTTGCTCGCCGCCCGGTGTGCGGACCGCGAGGCCGTCGGACAGGAAGGTGTACACGGTGTCGGCGTAGAGGCGTGCGGACGCGGGGTCCGTGGCGCCCCCGTACCGGGCGACGACCGGGTACCAGGCGTCGGTGTCGTGCCGTCGGGTGCCGCCGAGCCCGGCGTCGTCGGCGTAGGCGCGCAGGACGGCCGCCGCCCCGCGGATGTTCGCCGCGGTGTCCCGGCGCAGATCGCCGAGGGTCTCGCCGGTGAGGCGGGAGGCGAGGTCCAGCGTGTGCCGATCGGGGTTGCCGACCAGGTGCATCACCCCGTACCCGCCGGCCTGGCTCGGCTGCCCGTGGTGGCCGTCGAGGTGGGTCTCCCCGTAGCCGAGTGCGACGAGGACGTCGCGCGGGACGTCGTACTCCGCGGCGGCGCGGGCGAAGTCGCGGGCCATCGGCCCCGCCTGCTGGTCGCCCTCCGGGCGGGGGCCGGCCGCGGCGGGCCGCGCGGTGGTGGCGAGGACGGTCAGTGTGCTGAGGACGGCGAGCGCCGCGCGCAGGGCGAGGGTGCGGGCCGGTCTGCGGTACATGCGGGGGGCCTCCGGTGGGGGTGGGGTACGAGCCGCGGGGCACGCGGGCGCGGGAGGGAGGTGGTCGGCGGGGGCGGCGCCGACGGGGCGGCCCGACGGTCCGTCGCCGCCGGTGTCCGGTCGCCGCACGCGCCGGCCCGGGCCGGGTCCCGTACGGGCGGGTCCCGGCCCGGGCTGTGCGGGGCGGAGCCGTCGGGGGGCGGGCGACCCGGGACGGAGAAGGGGGTGGCGCGTCGGGCGACGTCCCGCGAGGCCGGGGTCAGATGGTGCCGTTCTCCCACCACCAGGCGCGGCCGAGGTCGGCGCGGCTGTCGACGTGCTGGTGGTCGACGGTGTACGTCTCCAGTCCCGAGAACCCGCAGGTCTCGGCCTTCTGGTAGACGGTCCGGTTGCTGACGCCCGGGACGTCCAGGTCGGCGGCGGTGCCGTAGAGGTGCATGCTGTCGCTGGCTCCGCCGATCTCGGCGTTGTGCGCGATGCTCCGGAAGCCGGAGTTGACGGTGACGGGGGTGTTGCCGAGCTTCTTGCGCAGGGCCTCCAGCTTGTACATGGCGCGGCGGGCGTTCTCCTTGGCGGCGGCCGTGCTCACCTTGCCCCCGCTGAAGGTGCCGCTCGAACGGTCGGTGAACTCGCTCCAGTCGAAGTGCGCGGTCGAGCCGTCCGACTGCTCCAGGGCGTTGAGCTGCGCCTGCGTGGCGGGTCCGGCGCTGCCGTCGACGGACAGACCGTAGGCGGCCTGGAACCGGCGGACCGCGGCGGCCGTCCCCGGACCGAAGTCACCGTCGACGGCGACCCGCGAGTGGCTCGGGGAGTCGGCGGCCCAGCCGGCGACCCGGATCTGAAGTTCCGTCACGTCCGCGCCGGTGGCCCCCTGGTTCATGGTGCGGGTCCAGTTGTAGGCGTGCGCGGTGCCGGAGAGGAGGAGGGGGCCGGCGAAGACACCGAGGGTCGCGGCGACGGAGCCGCGCAGGACGGCGCGACGGTTCGGGATGCGCTGAGGGGCGGTCATGGTGATCCCTTCGGTACGGGAGCGGTCGGGTCGACGCGGCGGCCCCGGTGGGCGGGTCGGACCCGTCCGGTACGTCCGCGGGCGGCCCGGCCGGGAGGCGGGTGTCGGCCTTTCGGGGGCAGACGACGGGGTGCGGACGGGACGTGGGGAACCGCGAGTCGTTCGTGGGGCCGGTGCGACGAAGCGAGTTCATGCTCCGGCCTGCGCTCCGAACTGTCATGCTCATTCGAACGTGCTGAAATGTCGCAGGCGGAAAGGGTGTCGACCGTGCTTCGCTTCCATTTCTCTGCCGAGGACCTCGCCCGGACCCGGGTCGCCGCCGCTCCGCACCCGCTGTGGGAGATCGCCGCGAGCCTGCACCGGTTCCAGACCCCCACGGGCCGGTGGGCGTACGCCCACTGGTACCGGCTCGCGCGGGAGCGGCTGCGGGAGGGGGGCCTCGAAGAGGTGGTGCGGCGGGTTCTGCTCCCCCTGTTCCCCCGCGCCTCCTACTTTCCCGACTTCCTGACCCCGCTGGAGGGAACGGCGGGCCTGGAGGCGGGACTTGAGGCCATCCTCGGCACACCTGCCGACCAGGTCGCGACGGAACTCGCCGCGCTGGCCCGGATCACCCGCATGCCGCCCTCGCTGAACCGCGTCACGGAGGCGGAGGGACGGCGCGAACTGACGGAGATCCTGCGCGCCTACCACCGGACCGTGATCGAGCCCCATGAGGAGTGGATGTACGAGAGTCTGCACACCGAGCGGACACGGCTGGCCCGCCACCTCCTCGACGGCGGCACGGAGGGCCTGCTCGGCGGGCTCGGTCCGACGGTCAGGTGGAAGCATCCGCGGCTGGAGATCAGCGCCTACCCGACGGAAGCCGACATCCGGTTGCAGAGCCGGGGGCTGCTGCTCATCCCGTCGTACTTCTGCTGGAAGGGCCCGATCTCGCTGGCGGACCCGGAGTTACCTCCGGTGCTCAGCTACTCGACGCACCACGAAGCCCTCGCGACGCCGGGCAGGGCGACCGCGGAGGGCCCCGGTTCGCCGCCTCTGCAGGTCCTGCTGGGCCGGTCGCGCGCCGCCGTCCTGCAGGCCGCGGCCGCCGGGGCGACCACCACCGAGGCCGCGCACCGGGCCGGCGTCACACCCGCCACCGCGACCCATCACACCACGGCCCTGCGCGACGCGGGCCTCATCACCAGCCACCGGCACGGCAACACGGTGATCCACACCCTGACGGTGATGGGCGCGGCCATGCTCAGCAAGAACCGGGTGGACCCGTCCCCGACCTCCTCGGCGGCCCGGCGGCACCGGTGAGTGTGGCGTGGGGGTGGCTTTCCGGCCTCCGTGTGGCGAGCGCCCCCGGGCCGGGGAACGATGGCTCCCGGAACTGGTCACGAGAGGGCGGTACGCGGTGTCGGATCTTGCGGAGCTGGCGGCGGACGCCTATGTCTACGGCTTGCCGGTGGTCGCCAACCTGGACGCGGTCCACCTCTTCACCCGTCGGGGCGTGGGGCCGATGGGACCGGCCCCCTTCAACACGTTCCGTCACGCGCACTCCCTGCCCGGGCCGAAGGAGACGGACGTCGGCGGCGGCCACGACACCGTCCCCTCGATCGCGCACCTGGACCTGAGCGGCGGACCGCTGCTGCTGCGTGTTCCCGACACCGCCCGCCGCTACTACGTGCTCCGCTTCGTCGACGCCTGGACCGGCACCTTCGCCTACGTGGGCCGGCGTGCCACGGGCACCGCGGCGGGCGCCTTCCTGCTGACCCCGCCGGACTGGAGCGGCGAGGTGCCGGCGGGTGCGACACGGCTCTCGGCGCCGACGACGGTGGTCTCGATCGTGGGCAGCTGGGCGTGCGACGGCGCGCGGGACCTGCCGGCCGTCCGGGCCCTCCAGCGGGCGACCACGCTGGAACCGCTCGACGGCGCCCGGCCCTCCGCCGCGCCGCCGTCGCCCGAAAGCGACGTCGACGGGGCCGAGTTGCTGTTCTTCGAGAAGCTGCGCAGCCGGATGCGGGCCTTCCCCCCGGCGCCCGCCGAGCTGGAATACCAGCAGAGGTTCGCCCCGCTCGGTCTCCTGGACGAGCGCAGCCCCTACGCGGACCCCTCCGCGCGGTTGGCGGCGGCGCTGCGGGCCGGCCACCAGCGGGGGGCGCGTCGCGTGGAGCACGCCGCCGCGAACGGCGGGGGCCCGGAGACGAACGGCTGGAAGCCGACCTACGGCGCCTTCAACCACAACCTCGACTTCTTCGAGGTCGGCACCGTCAGGTCCCCGTCGTGGGTTCTCGCGGACCGCGACGAGGCACGCACCGTACGGGCCGCCGCCGCCCGTGCCGGCCTGTGGGGGAACCACGGCTACGAGTCCGCCTGCGCGATGGCCTGGAACGACGGTGACGGCCACCGCCTGGACGGCACCCGGTCCTACACCCTCCGCTTCGAGGCTCCGCCGCCGGTGGACGCCTTCTGGTCGCTCACCATGTACGACATGCCGCACTACCAGCTGGTCGACAACCCCGCCGGCCGGTACTCCATCGGTGACCGCACCCCCGACCTGCACTACGACCGCGACGACTCGCTCACCGTGCATCTCCAGCCGGAGCGACCCGCCGACCGGGCGGAGGCGGCCAACTGGCTCCCCACCCCGCCCGGCCCCTTCCGCCCCGTCCTGCGGATGTACCAGCCGCATCCCGCCGTCTTCGACGGCAGGTTCACCATCCCCGCGATCACACGGCGGGGCGGCTCGTAGAACGGGACGGCCCCGGCGTCACACGGTCACACCGTCGCGGAAGGCGGCGCCCTCACCGTCGAGGATGAGGCGCTCGGCGGCGCCGGCCTGCGGAATCCACTCCGGCGCCACGGCGGCGTAGGTCGCCACGTCGTGCCAGGCGCCCTGGGTGTGGAACAACTGGCGCAGCGTGGCCTCCGGCCGCAGGCCCGCCGCGAGCATCACCGCGCGCATGCGGCCGTGGTCGGCGCGGTGTCCCGCCCAGATCCGGTGCAGCCCGAGCCGGCCGAAGCCGTAGGCCATCAGGAGCCGGCCCGCTTCGTGGCCGTGGCCGCTGACGGGGGCGCCGGGGAGCAGGACCAGGCTGGTGAGCATGGCGTTGCGGCCGTACTCCTCGATGAGCAGCCCCATGGTGCCCACCATGTCGTCCCGGCCCGGCGCGCAGACGGCCAGGGTGTGCTTGCGGCGGGGCTGGAGGTAGGGCTGGGCGAGGCACTTGGCGAAGGCGTTCTGGGCCTGCCTGGCGTCCATCCGGTCCACCCCGAGGAACCGGGTGAGCAGCCGGTGGGTGTGGATGCGTTCGAAGGGCGCGAGGTCGGTGGCCCGCATCTCCCTCAGCCACAGGTGCTCGCCGTGGAGGTCGGGCAGGTGCGTCACGAGGCGGCTCCCGTGCCCACGGGGGACGGGGCGGCGCCGATCAGTTCTTCGAGGTCGACGTAGTACCGGCCGGAGGCGACCGGGTGCCCCAGCAGGACGCGCCGCGCGGTGTCGGTCACCAGGGCGCCGCCGAGCATCACCCCGCTCGCCAGCTGCGGCCAGCTCGACAGGGTGCGGCCGATCCTGCCGAGGGCATCGGTCATGGCGGGGCTCAGAGCGCTCGGGTCGCACACCTGGAGCAGGAACGCCAGGGCTCCCGCGGGGTCGAGGTCCCGCACCTCCCGGGCCGTGAGGCCGCCGCCGCGGCCGTGGAAGAGGGCGCGGTCCGGCTCGTCGTCGAAGCGCTCGACGTCCAGCAGTCCGCGGTCGTTGGCGTCCATGAGGACCGGCACGCGGCGCGCTCGGGCGTGTTCGCGGACGGCGACCTTGACCCAGGGCGTGTCGCATTCCTCGATCAGCAGGTCCAGCGGACGCTCGTCGCCGAAGAAGTCCGCGACGGATTCCTCCGTGATGCCGGCGCTCCACAGTTCGATGTCGAGATAGGGGTCGAGTTCGTACATCTGGCGGGCGCACAGAACGGTCTTGGAAAGGCCCAGGTCGTGGACTCCGGCGCGCAGCCGGTTCAGGTTGCTGAGCCCGACGGTGTCGAAGTCGGCCAGGCGGAACGATCCTCCTACGCCCTCCATGGCACAGGTGAGCGCCGCGCTGTTGCCCACGGACAGGCCGACGACCCCGATCCGGCGACCCAGCAGCCTCCGCTGCTCGGCGGCGGTGATCTTGTCGCGGTTGCGGTCGGTGCGCACGCGCCGGAACTCCGCCTCGGGGAGCACGTGCACCAGCCGTCCCGACCAGGGATAGAAGACCCAGGTGCCGTACCGGCGCCGATCGCCTCCCCCGGTCAGGGCCTCGATCGCCTGGTCCAGCCGCGGTCCGGACAAACGTTCCCCGGGGCGCACGCACCCGACGAGTTCGGCGAGCTGGTCGTCGATGAGATCGTGCGTCTCCCGCACTCGGCCCGAGGCGAGCAGCGTCTCCAGGCGGGCGCGGTCGCGGGCTTCGCTCAAGCGGTGGAGCTCGGGCCGGAAGGAGGCCCTCTCGCGTTCGCGAGGTGCGGAGTCGGGCTGGACGTCACGCGGTACAGGAACAGGGGAAGGGATCACGGGAAGGGAAGGTAGCAGCGGTTGATCATGGAAAATGGCCAATCCCGGCGGAACGCAAACTCGAATTCATGCACGAACTCTCACCTCCGCCGGGCCCTCGCCGACGCGCGGAAGCGATGGTTCGGGCGTCCCCGGGGCGCCGGTCCTGATGCGGTCGTGGTCCCGGGTGCCGAAGACGGCCCGGCTCTCGTGGCGCGGGGTGTGAGGGACTTCGGCGGGGGCGCGTGTCGGGGAGCCGTCGGCGTCCGGGAGGCCGGGTGGGGGGAGCCGGAAATAGAATCGGCGGGAGGGAACGGGGCGCCCCGCCGAGGGGATCGCCGGGCGGGCCCCTCGACCTCGGCCCTGCAACGCTCGCGGGAGGCCCCATGGCGACCCTGCTGTCCGTCAACGTCGGTATGCCGCAGGACGTCGCCTGGCAGGGGCGGACCGTGCATACCGGCGTGTGGAAGGCCCCCGTGAGCGGTCCCCGCATGGTCCGCCGGCTGAACGTCGAGGGCGACGGCCAGGGAGACCTCGGCGGGCACGGTGGCGAGATGCGGGCGGTCCTCGTCTACCAACTGGACTCCTACCGGTACTGGCAGCGGCAACTCGGCCGCGAGAAGCTTGAGTTCGGCAGCTTCGGCGAGAACTTCACCGTCGACGGCCTGCCCGACGACGAGGTCTGCATCGGCGACCGCTACCGCATCGGCGACGCCGAGTTCGAGGTCACCCAGCCACGCGTCACGTGCTACCGCGTCGGCATGCGGCTCGGCGAGCCCGCCATGGCGTCGTTGCTGGTCGCACACCACCGGCCCGGCTTCTACCTGCGCGTCGTCGCCGAGGGCCGGGTGCGGGCGGGCGACGACGTCACGCTGACGCGCAGGGGCCCGCAGCGGCTCAGCGTCGCCGACACCGACGCCCTGCTGTACCTCCCCGACCGCGATCCCGAACGGCTGCGCAGAGCCCTGGCCATCCCCGCCCTCAGCCCCGGCTGGCAGCGGTCGTTCCGGGAACTCGCCGAACCGTCCGCACCCCGGCGGGAACCGGGATGGCCGGGATTCCGGCCCTTGCGCGTCGCCCGGATCGTCCCGGAGACCCCCACGGTCTCGTCGGTCCACCTCACGGCCACCGACGGCGCTCCGCTGCCCGCGGCGCTGCCGGGTCAGTACCTGTCCGTCCGGGTCGCCCCCGACGGCGCCGCACCCGTGGTGCGCAGCTACTCCCTGTCGTCCGCGCCGGGCGCCGACGCCTACCGCATCAGCGTCAAGCACGAGCCCCGCGGACTGGTCAGCACCTACCTCAGCACCGCACTGCGCGACGGCGACCTCGTGGAGATCGCGAGCCCCCGGGGCACGTTCGTCCTCGAGGAGGGCACCGGGCCGGTCGTCCTCGCCTCCGCGGGGATCGGCGCCACCCCCGTGCTGGCCATGCTGCACCGGTTGGCGCAAGCGGGCGACCCGCGCCCCCTCTGGTGGGTCCACGTCGCGCACGACCGCGCCCATCACGCCTTCGCGGCCGAGGTGAAGGCCCTACTCGCCCGGCTCCCCGCCGTTCACGTGCACGTTTACTACACGGCTCCCGGCGAGCCCGGCGGCCCGCCGGACGAACCCGGCGTGCGGCGGGGCCGTCCCGGGGCGGACGCCCCGGCGGCCATGGGCATCCCCGTCGACGCCGACGCCTATCTGTGCGGTCCGGTGGCCTTCATGGACGCCTTCGAGACGTCCCTGCGCGAGCACGGGCTGCGTCCGGAGCGCATCCACACCGAGCGGTTCGGCGCCCTCCCGCCGGTCAACCCGGGGCTCGCCCCGGTCTCCGGGGCGGCACCGCACCAACCGCCGGGCCCGGCGGGCGAGGGACCACCGGTGGCGTTCGCCCGGAGCGGGATCACCGTCCCGTGGTCGGCGGCCCGCGCCTCACTTCTGGAACTGGCCGAGGCGTGCGATGTCGGCACTCGCTGGTCGTGCCGCACCGGCGTCTGCCACACCTGCGCCACCCCGCTCCTCGCGGGTGAGGTCACCTACACCACGGCACCCCTCGAACCGCCGGAGCCCGGCACGGCGCTCATCTGCTGCAGCGAACCGGCCGGCGAGGTGGTCCTCGACCTCTGACGCGTGCGGCCCGTGGCCCGGAGCCGACCCGAGAGAGCGCCCGGGGCCGCCGGCCGGGGCGGCGCGGCGGTGGGCCGTGCCGCCGACCCGGGTCAGGCGGCCAGCGTCTCGTCCGCCTGCGTCGTTCCGGCGCCCGTGCGGTCCTCCGCGTACCGCTCCAGCAGGGCGTCCGCCGCCCGGAGCGCCTGCTCGGCGGTCCGGGAGCCGGTCATCACGCACAGCGTGTACGTGGCGTCCTCGAGTGCGCGGCTGGTGCGGCCGGTGGGACGCACGTCGTGCTCGATGCGCACCTCGGCGAACCGTGCCAGTACCGTGCGCAGTTCCCTCTCCGCCGGCAGGATCATGGGTGTTCTCTCCCCCTCGGTGCGTACGCGCACGACGGACGACCGTCGCCGCGAGCGACAGGCTGCTCGAATGGCGCGCGACGCCGCTCCCGGTCCGAACCGGCGCCACGCAGGTCTTCGAGTGCCCCGCGCCGGCGAGTCCATGCCACCGCGCCTCGGCAGCCCCGCCCGCCCCACCCGCGGCGGCGGCGCGGCCCTCCCCCGCGGCGACCGCGTCCGGGCGGCGCCGACGACGTGGGGCGCCGCGGCGCCGCCGACCGTGCCGCGGAGAAGAGCGCCTGGTCAGCCGAGCTGAGACAGGCCCTTCCGGAGATCCTCGGCGTTCATGACGGGGGAGACTTCGAGCCGCGCGCCGAGGTCCATGAAGAACGGCTCGGCGATCTTCGGGAGTTCACTGGTGTCCTGCATGTCGAAGATCATGATGCAGCACCGGTAACCGTCGAGGGTGGTGAAGTAGGCCGCCTCCGGCTGGAGGTGCTTCATCGTCTCTTCCATCAACTCCGGCATTCTGCCGCTGCGGATCGCCGCGTTGCCCTTCTCGGTGTCCATGGTCGCCCTGAGCATGACGCGCATCGCACTCACCTTCTCGCCTGGTCGACGCACGCGGGAGCACGTCACCGTGCGCCTTCAGGCTATGCCGCCCGTCACCCGGATGCCCACCCGGCCGCCTCCCCGCAGGACGCCCGGCCGGAGGCGGAACAGCACCCCGGAGCGGGAGGCGCACCGCGCCGCCCGCACCGTCGGCATCACCGTCGCCGACGTGCGCCGACTCGCCCGGGAGGACTGCCCGTCGTCGCGGCCGCACGGCGGTGCCCCCGCACCGGTTCAGTGACCCGCTTCCCGGTCTCCCCGCCCGAACGCGCGCCGGACGGCAGCGCCGTCGTCGGCCACCAGCCCTGCGCGGTCGGGGAGTTCGAGCACGGCGGCGCAGCGCTGGCACAAAGGCGTCCGGGACGCGTCGGGGGCGACGGGGCGACTGCCGCACGCCGTGCACACCCCTCGTCCCCGCTCGATCCCATGCCCCTCGTTCGACGCCTGACGCGGACTCATCACTGCACTCCCTTCGCCGTGGACGCCGCGGACCCTCCGCCCGTCCGCCGAACGGGTTCCCATACGGCGCGCGGTCATCCGCGCGCCGTGGGATGGGGCCCCGCACACCGGCGCGCGCCACCGCTTCGCACGCTCCCCGACCAATCCTTCACCCTCTTCGCAGGTTCTTCACCTGCCCGACGCCGGGCCCGCCGGGACACCACCCTCCTGCATCCATCGAGCGGACCACACCGTCGTGACCTGCTCGTTTCCCGGAGCAGCACGCAGCGGGCCGGCCCGGGCCGTACGGGGTCGGAGGGGCCGCGCGGTGCGCCGGGGCGCGGATCGCCCACCCGGCCGGGCATGCGGACGACGGCGGGTTGCCACGGGAGCGGCACATGGAGGATGGTTGCCGAACGGCAACAATTTTCGACCGGAAGAGGTGAGGGGTTCGCACAGCGGGCCTTCGTCCTTGTGACTTCAACCCAGCAGGAACGCGGCACGAGCGCACACGCTCCGACGCTCGTGTCCTGGTCGTCCGTCCCCTACCCCGTCGTGATCGTGGACCGTTCCGGCACGGTGCGCGGCGCCAGCCCGCGGGCCGAGGAACTCTTCCCCGGGATCGCCGTCGGCGCACTCCTCGAAGCGAGTGCCCCGGACTGGCTCTCCGGCGCCCACACGCGGGCAACCGGCAGCGCCGGAGCGGCGCGCGCCGTCTCGGGTCCGGTGGCCGGCCGGATCTTCGAGGCCCACCCCTCGGTACAGAAGGACGGCAGCCTCGCCTGGTGGCTCGTCGACGACACCGACCACCGGCTGGCCCGCGAGGCGCTGGAGGCCGAGCGCGACCGGACCGCCTTCCTCACCGAGGCCTCGAACAGTCTGCTGTCCTCGCTGAACCTCCAGCGCTGCATGGACGTCACCGCCCAACTGGCGGCCGGGCACCTCGCGGACGCCGCACTGGTGGTGGCACCCCCCAACGGTCGCCGCCTCCCCGTGGTGACGTGCACGGGATACCAGCAGCCGGAACGTTCGCTGCGGGACGTGGCCGCCGAGGACGTCCCCGGCCTCGCCGAGGCGCTCCAGGGCTTCCCGCCGGTGCCCTCCCGCTGGATCGACCCCGCGTCCGCGCCGGCGTGGCTGGTGCCCGAGGGATTCGGACCGGTCGGGTCGATCGTCGTCACGCCCCTGCCCGGCCACGGCGTGCCCGCCGGTGCGCTGATTTTGTTGCGCCGCAGCGCCGAGAGCGCCTTCAGCCAGGCCGAGGAGGTCTTCGCACGCCTCTTCGCCGCGCGCGCGGGAGCGGCCATGTCCGCGGCACGCCTCTACGCGGAACAGGCGTCGCTCTCCCAGACGCTCATGCAGGATCTGCTGCCGCCGGCCCTGCGCCAGGTCCGCGGAGTGGACTTCGCCGGCGGCTACCGCCCCGCGAAGGACAACGAGAGGATCGGCGGCGACTTCTACGACGTCCATCCCTCCGTCACCGAGGACGAGGAGTCCTTCGCCGTCCTCGGCGACGTCTGCGGCAAGGGCCTCGAAGCCGCCGTCCTCACCGGCAAGATCCGCAACACCCTGCAGGCGTTGCTGCCGATGGCCCACGACCACCAGCGGATGATCGACCTCCTCAACGGCGCACTCCTCACGTCCGACAGCACCCGTTTCGCCACGCTCGTGATGGTCTCCGCGGTGCGGGACGAGAGTTCCGTGCGGCTGCGGCTCACCAGCGCGGGTCACCCGCCGGCGCTGATCGTCCGGTCCGACGGCAGCGTCGAGGAGGCCACCCGCCGCGGCACGCTCGTCGGGGCGCTCCCCTCGGCGCGCGCCACCACAACGCACCGGACGCTGGCGCCCGGCGAGTTCTGCGTGCTGTTCACGGACGGCATCACGGAGGCGCGGGGCGGGCCGCTGGGCGACGAGATGTTCGGCGAGGACCGGTTGCGCGCGGCGCTGGCCCGGTGTGCGGGCATGCCCGCCGAGGCCGTCGTGGAGCACGTGCAGATGCTCGCGGCGCAGTGGGTGGGCTCCGAGGTGCACGACGACATGGCCGTCATGGTCGTCGCCGCGCCCCGCTCGCGGCATCTGAGCGCCGTGGGCGGCCGCACCCGCGGCAGGTTCACCGCGTGATGCCGGCCGCCCCGCGCTCCGGCGCCCGGTGAGCCGACCGGGTCCGGCGGCGGTTCAGGCGCCGACCAGCGCCTCGCCGACCGCGCCGACGAACGCGTCCAGATCGTCCGGCGTCCGGGACGTGACCAGGGTGTAGCCGTTCGCGTCGTCGCTCACCACCGGCTCGTCGACCCAGTCCTTGGCACCCGCGTTGCGGATGTCGGTGCGGACGGACGGATACGACGTCAGGGTCTTGCCGTCGAGCACACCGGCTTCCACCAGGGCCCAGGGGCCATGGCAGATGGCGGCGATGGGCCGCCCCGACGCCGCGAAGGCCCTGACCGTCTCCAGCGCCTTGGGCTGGAGACGGAGCTGGTCGGCGTTGAGGGTGCCGCCGGGGATCAGCAGCAGCTGGTGCCCGTCTGGGTCCAGCGTCTCCAGCGTCGCGGTGGGCTCCACCGCCTCGCCCGGCTCCTTGTCGCCCACCAGCGTGCGGATGGGGTCGGGGGACACCGCCGCGATCGTGACGTCGGCGCCGTCCTCCTTCAGCCGGTTGACCGGCACCACCAACTCGTCCTGCTCGACACCGTAGTTGGTGACGAGTACCAGCACGCGGTGGCCGTTGAGGGGCTTGTCGGACATGATGACGGGTCTTCCTCTCGTTGTGCCGGTGGCGTGCCCCCGCGACGGGCGCGCGCGGGCATGCCGCGGCCGTTCGGCGACGGGGGCGGCCGGGTCCCCCTGATCGGTTCGGCGCCGGCTCGGGTGGTCGCCGAGCCGGGGATCTCAGGAGCCGGCGGACCGCTTCGCGGCGTCCGCCTCGGTGGTGGCGCCCTCCGTGCTGAGGGCGCCGCCTGCCGTCTCCAGGTGCGCCCGGATGAACCACTGGAACTGCTCCAGGTCGCGCAGTTGCTCGATGAGCAGGTCCTCGGTCGCCGGGTCGGTGTCGCCGGCCTTCCCGACCGCGTTCCGCAGGTCCTCCAGGACGCCGGTGTAGACGAGATCGAGCGCACCGAGGTGGGCGATGGCGTCGGCGCGGCCGACGCTGTAGTCCTCCCAGGCGCGGTCCGCGACCAGGGCGCCCGGGGTGCCCTGCGCGACTCCGCCCAGCGCGGCGATACGCTCGGCCACGTCGTCGGCCATGGCCCGGACCCGCTCGACCTGCGGGTCCAGCATCTCGTGCACGGCGATGAAGTGCGGGCCCACCACGTTCCAGTGGACGTGCTTGAGCGTGAGGTGAAGGTCGTTGAGGGCGTGCAGGCGCTGCTGGAGCACCCCGATCAGCGAGCCGGCGTCCTGCACCGTGAGACCGGGGACGGTGTAGCGGGGGGTGACCTCGTGAGCCATGGACGTATCTCCTGTTCTCGCACGGTTTGCCCACTCTGGGTACCCGGGAAGTCCCGACCCAATCCGTCTTTCGCGGCGCGCCGGAACGTCGGCACGTCCATCAGGTGATGTTCCGGCGCATTCGGGGCAAACATGCCGAGACGAGCAGACCGCCGGACGACCACACCCCCGCGCCGCGCCCCTCGTCTCTTCGGGACAAGCCACTCCGGGTTCTGGGAGGACCACGTGGAAGACCGCGTGACAGAGTTGGTCGGGAATCCGCGCGACGACGGCCTCGGCGGCCGGGACACGACAGCCTCCGGTGCCGTGCTGGACCACGCCGTCGGCGTCGTCATGAAGCTGGGCCGGCTGGCTCCGGAACAGGCGGAGCAGATTCTCCGGGACCTGTCGCGGCATACGGGCATCAAGGTGCGCCATGTCGCGCAGCTCCTCGTCGAGTGGACCCGCACCGGACGGCTGTGCGCCGATCTGCGGACGGAACTCGACCGGCAGCTCGCGACGCACCGGGCGTCGCCGCGGACGGGCCTCTGAGCCGCCGGGCCCCGACGGCGGGGCGGCGCCGGCTCAGGAGACCCGCAGGAAGGTGGCGGCCGGGCGGACGGCGTCGGGGCCGAACCTGGCCCGGATGCGGTCGACGGCCGCCTCGGCGACCAGCCGGCTCTCGCGCACCGCGTCGAGGCTGATCTGCTCCGCCACACGGCTCGCCTCGACGAGGTCGTCGGCCTTCAGCGTGATCGCGGTGATCCGGCCGCGCTGGAGGCCCGCCGCGTCCATCAGCCGGTAGGCCAGGGTACGCAGGTCGTCTTCATGGGCCGACGCCTCGGCGAGCCGCCGGGTGCGCTCCCATGCGGTGCCCCCGGCGAAGCGCAGCGTCAGGGTCAGTCCGCGGGCCGCCTGACCGGCGCGCCGCAGCCGCAGCGCCAGGGCGACGACCAGGTCGAGGAGCGCCGCGCGGACGCCCGCGCCGTCGAGCGCCTGGCGGGTGAAGTCGCGACGGACGCTCGCGGTGGCGGGCAGCGCGCGCGGGACCACCGGACGCGGGTCGACGCCCCGGGCCCGGTCGGCGGCCTGCCGGCCGGGCCGGCCGCCGAGGAGCCGCTGCGCGGTGGCGGGCGGGATCGCGGCGAGCAGGCCGACCGTGTGGACGCCGTAGTCGCGCAACGCCTGCGCCTGGCGGGGCCCGATGCCGTGGAGGGCCTCGACGGGCAGCGGGGCGAGCCACTCCGTCACCCGGCCCGCGGGCACCGCGAGGACGCCGCCCGGAGCCGGGACACGACCGGACGCCGTGGCCGCGACGCTGATGGACGGCCCGATACCGACGCGCACGTCGACACCCAGCCGGGAGACGGTGCGCACCCGCAGCACTTCACCGAGCCGGACCGCGTCGACCCCGTGGTAGCGCAGTGCGCCCCGGAGTTCCGCCAGCGCCGCCGACGGGGGCAGCGCCTGCACGACGGAGGACAGCTCCGCCATCTGTTCGAGGACCTGTCGGTAGACGTCCTCGGGCACCCTCTCCGGACAGCGCACATGCATCACGCTGGCCTCGCGCCCCATTTCGGTCTCCGGCGTCACGCCCATCACCTCCACCCTCACAGTATCGAACTTATATTCGAACACGCGAGGCGACGGGCGGACCTCGACGTCGACCGGGTTCGGGCGGCCGAGCATCAACACCCCTCGCCACAGGAGCGGCACCGACGCCGCCGGCCTCCCCCGGCGGCCGGATTCCGGCATCGATCACCCGTCGACACCCACCTCCTCCGACAGGCGGGGGGACGACCACTTCGCCGCCGCCACGGCGCGGCAGAGCACGGTGGGCCGCTGTCGCGCCTCCCCGCAAGCCGGCGCCACCGGGGCACGGGGCGGCGCTCCGGGACCGCCGCACGGCAGGCCGCCGACCGGCTTTCCCGCAGGCTGTCGCGCTCCGCCGCACCATGGAACTAGAATCGGACGCATGTTCGATGACTTGCCGCCTGACCAGGCGCGGCTGCACACCCTGCGGGTGTGGCACGCCATGTGGCTGCACCGCATCGACGCCAAACTCGCCGCTCTCCGGGAACGGGAGGCCGAGCGGGAACAGGGTCGCGCCGGCAGGCCCGAGAAGCCCGACTGGGTCGTCGAACTCGGGATCGGCAAGGGACGGCCGCCCGTCGAGGTCCACGTCGGCGACTGCTACGCGGTGGGCAGTCGCCGGCGCCCGGTCCCCCGGGAGGAGGCGCGGCGGCTGCTCTCGGCCGGCGTGCGCGCCTGCGCCCACTGCAAGCCCGACACTCATCTGCACATCCTCGACTGACCGCCCCGACCGAGCGGCGCGCATCGCCGCCTGCCGGCCCGACCGCTCGCCGCGCCCCGGCCGGCGCGTGCTCCTAGGCTGAGACCCTCGGGCCCGTCGCGGAGGTCATGAATGCCACGAACCGTCTGGTCAGGTGCCATCTCGTTCGGTCTGGTCACCGTGCCGATCCACGTGGTGAGCGCGACCGAGGACCACTCCATCCGCTTCCACCAGGTCCACCTGGAGGACATGTCCCGCGTGCGGGTGCGCAAGGTCTGCGAGATCGAGGACCGCGAGGTGGCCCAGTCCGAGATCGGCAAGGGGTACCAGTGGGGCAAGGACACGATCATCCCCGTCCTCGACGAGGAGCTGCGGGACATGCCGCTGCCCACGGCGAAGGCCATCGAGATCGAGGCGTTCGTTCCGCTCCGGTCCATCGACCCGATCCAGATCGGCGACGGCTACTACCTCGAACCGGCCGGGCAGGTCGCGGCCAAGCCCTACAAGCTGCTGCGCCAGGCGCTCGAACGGTCCTCGAAGGTCGCCGTCGCCAAGTACGCGTGGTCCGGGCGCGAGCGCCTGGGTCTGCTGAGGGTCCGCGACAACGTGATCGTCCTGCATTCCATGCGCTGGCCGGACGAGGTGCGCGACCCGTCCTCGCTGGCTCCCGGCACGGTGGAACTCACCGACGACGAGATCGCCGGGGCCGAACAGCTCATCGAACGCATGACGCGCGACGATCTGGAGGGGCCGGAGTTCGTCGACCGCTACAACGACGCGGTCGCCGAGGTGATCAAGGCCAAGCGTGCCGGCGCCGAGCCTCCCGGGGTGCCGGAGGAGGCGGAGCCGCCCGGCAGGGTCGTCGACCTGATGGCCGCGCTCAAGGAGTCCGTGGCCAAGGCCCGTGCGTCGCGCGGCGAGGACGCCACGGTCCACGACCTGCCCCCGGGCCGGGCGGGGACGCAGACCGCGAAGAGGACCGGGAAGAAGGCCGCCGCCCGGAAACAGCCGGCCGAGAAGCAGCCCGCGAAGAAGACGGCGGCCAAGAAGACGGCCGCGCGGAAGCCGCGGAGCGCCTGAGCGGCTCTCCCGGCCCCCCGGCGCGGCGCCTCGGTCCCGGGGGCCTCCCCGGTCGCGGCCCGGCGGCGGCGCACCGCCGGGCCATGGCCGGGCCATGGGGCGGGCCATGGGGCGGTCCACGCCACCGCCGCCCGGCCGAGAACCGCGGCGTCCCCGTACGGGGCGTGCCGTGACCCGGTGGCGAGGCCCGGCCGCCCCGCCGGGCCGGGCGCTCGGACCACCCCTCAGCCCACGGGAACCAAGGTGAGATAGGCCAGTCCGAGCACCCCCCGGTACCCCCGCAGCCAGCTCGACCGGTGGCGGTCGACGCGCTCGCGTGTCTCCGCCGCCGACGGATGCCCGGCGTGCGCGGCGAGCCACTCCTCCAGGTCGGCCTGGTAGCCGGACTCGAAGTCGTCCCACTCGTCGCTGTTCGCCGACTCGATCCACACGGGCCGGAACCCGGCGGCGACGGCGAGGTCGACGAGCCCGGCCAGCTCGTGGAACTCGTCGGCGCGGGCTCCCGGCCACATGGAGTCGAGCTCCGCCGGGGTGGGGGCGCGCTGCCAGTAGGCCTCACCGAGGAGGACGCGGCCGCCGGGCCGGACGAGTCCCCGCAGCGCGCGCAGTGCGGCGGCGGTGTGGCCGGGCGGCTCCACGCTGCTGAGGGCGTGGCTCGCTCCCAGGCACAGGACGAGGTCCGCCGGGCCGTGCCGGGTGGACTCGGCGGATTCCTCGACGAAGGTCACGCGATCGGCCAGTCCCCGGCCGGCAGCGCTCTCCCGGCCCCGCGCGAGGTCCTCCCCGTTGACGTCGACACCGACACCGGTGGCGCCGTCCACCGCCTCCAGGGTGCGGAGCATCAGCTCGCCCCAGCCGCACCCGAGGTCGAGGACGGTGGCGGGCGCCGCCCGGGAGAGTCTGCCGACGATGCGAGCGGCGCGGGCCTCGGACAAGGGGCCCAGAAACGTGAGGCGGGTGAGCCGCGAAGGCGCTTCCTGATCATCCATGGAGCGCAACGCTAGACCGGCGAACCGTGCGGCGACATCGGGTTTCCGGCGGCCTCCCGCCCGCCACGGTGCCACGCCGCGCCGAGCGCTCCGGAATCCCGGCGCACCAGCGTTCCGGCATCGTGCCCGGCGCCACCGCCGACGAACCGGGCCAGGCGCCCGGCCCCGCTCCTCCCTTCCGTGCCGGTCCGCCCCGCGCCCGGGGGGTCGTTCACCCGCTGCCCGCCGCAGCCGCGCGGCGTGCAGCCGTCGCCCGGCGCACCCTGCGGCGCACAGCAGAACGCAGCAGGACGCATGCAGCGGGCGCCGGCGGGCCGAGGACCCGGAGTACGCGTCGGCGGACGGGCTGCCGGTCCTCACCGCCCGGAGCGCCGCTCCGGGGCCCCGGGCCCGGCCTCGGGCCCGGGACTCCGCTCCCCCGAGCCCCGTCGTCAGCGCAAGCTCCACACCTGGTTCGGCTGCGTGCCGCCACCGCCGAAGCAGTCCCAGATCTGGATGCGGGTGCCCGCCGCGGTACCGCGCTCCACGGCGTCGAGGCACTTGCCGGAGCCGGTGTTCACCACGGTGCCGTCGGCGTCGGCCCGCCACTTCTGCGCACCCCGTCCGTTGCAGGACCACAGCTGGACGACCGAGCCGTTGGCGGTGCGGCCGCCGGAGACGTCGAGGCACTTGCCGGTCGCCGGATTCACCAGCGTGTCGCCCTGCCGGGACCACTTCTGGGCACCGGTGCCGTTGCAGTCCCACAACTGCACCGGAGTGCCGTCCGCGGACGCGCCGCCCCGCACGTCCAGGCAACGGCCACTGGCCTGCCCGACGACGGTGCCGCCGGCCGGCGGCGTGCCCCCTCCCCCGTCGGCGGTGAAGGAGAAGTCGTCGACCGCGAGCCCCTGGCCGCCGACCCACGGTTCGAAGCCGAACTGAACGCTCGTCAGGTACCACGCCGTGTCGACGTACCCGCGTGCGACCGCGTCCGCGGTGAAGTCGGCGATGTGCACGTCCAGGGCATCGACATTCTGCTGACGCACGTAGGACACCACGTTCCAGGAGATGCCTCCGTTGGAGAGCCGCCCCTCCCACACGTCGTACGCGGCGCCCGAGACGGTCGCGGTGCCGATGCGCGATCCGGCGGGCTGCGGCGGGCCGGAGTGCGCGCCCCAGATCATGATCTCCGCACCGTTGTTCTGCCCGGCGGGAGAGGGCGAGGAGTCGAGCCAGATGTCGTACGCCGCGTCCCAGGAGCCGCCCGCGGTGCGGTAGGAGACGCTGCTGCGCGGATCCTTGAACGCGCTGACCCGGACCGGGAGGCCGCTGCCGGTGGTGCAGTTGCCGTAGTGGCAGCCCGCGTAGACCGAGGGGTAGGCGGCGGGGGCTCCGTTGGTGGGGACGTTGTGACTCGCCGTACTGACGGTGAAGCCGGTGCCGGTGACGGTCAGGCACTGGGGGGTGTCGTCGCCCCATTCGTTGTTCTGCACCATGTAGGCGCCGCCCGCGATCGGCGTGCTGCCGTACTTGTCGCACAGCACCGTGTCGGCGTGTGCCGTTCCGCCGGCCGCCAGCGACAGGGCGGCGGCCGGCAGGAGGGCGACGAGCACGCCCAGTGCGGCCCGCGCGCCCGAGGGGAGGGAGGTCATCAGGTGCTCCTTGACGAGGTGTGGGGGGTGTCGAGGCCGTCCCGCCCCGGACGCCCGCCGCGCGGGAGTCGCCGGCAGGTGGGCGCACCGGATGCGCTCGGCTCCGGTGCGCCCACCTGCCGGAGCGCGGCGGACCACGGTGCGTGGTGAGGCACCCGGTCCAGTGCCTGAGCGCCATGTCCCGGATGCGCCCGCCGTCGACCCGGCGTCCGGGACGGAACGCGCGCGCTACACGGCGCGGCAGTCGAGCACCGGGGTGCCGGCCCCGCCCGGCGCCGCGCCGAAGCCGAACGCGGTCGAGGCGCCGGGCGCGATGGTGCCGTTGTGCGCGGCGTTGGTCGCGGTGACCGTCCGGCCGACCTGGCTGTAGGAGGCGTTCCACATGCCGGAGACGGTCTGCCCGCCGGGCCAGACCCAGCTCACCTGCCAGGAACCGGTCGCCGTGGAGCCCGTGTTGGTGACGGTGACGTCGGCGTTGAACCCGTCACCCCAGTCGCTGCTCACCGTGTACACGGCCTTGCAGCCGGTGGAGCCGCCTCCGGTGCCGGAGGTCGTGGCGGACACGGACGCGGAGGCGGGCGAGGTGTTGCCGGCCGCGTCGCGCGCTCGCACGGTGTACTCGTAGCGGGTGCCCGCGGTGAGGCCCGTGTCCGTGAAGGTGGTACCGGTGGCCTGGCCGACCTTGCCGGTCCCGCGGTAGACGTCGTAGCCCGCCACCGCGGTGTCGTCGGTGGACGCCTTCCACGCCAGTGACACGCTGGAGGAGGTGGTGGCGGTGACGGCGAGTCCGGCCGGCGTGGAGGGCGCGGTGGTGTCCGTGCCGCCCCCTCCCCCGCCGCCGGTGAAGCCCGGTGCCTTGATGGAGGCGAGATAGCCGTCCTTGACGGTGTCGACGCTGCTCCAGTCGTCCTTGAGGATGCCGCCGGTGTCACCGGAGTTCGGGTTCCAGGACCAGAAGGTCCACTGGAAGCTGTCGGCGCCGTGGGTGCCGGTGGCGCGCAGGTAGTCGACGAGGGCGGCCAGCCACTTCCGGTCCACCTCCGACTGGAGGGTCGTGCCGAACTCGCCCAGCCAGACGGGGGCGATGTTCTGCTTGAAGATGTAGCCCCAGTTCCGGTCCCAGACGGCCGGCATGTTCGCCGGGAAGGACGGGTCGCTGAACCACGGTTGCTGCGCGACGCTGGTGGCGTAGTCGTGGGCGGAGTAGACGAGGCGGTGCGCGACGCTCAGCAGGACCGGCGCGCCGGCGACTCCGGCGAGGTTGCCGCCCCACCAGTCGCTCTGGCCGTTCACGGTCTGGACGCCCTCGACGAAGATCAGCAGGCTGGGGTTGACGGACAGGACGGCGTTGCCGCCCCGTTCGGCGGCGAGCCGCCAGTCGACGCTCGTGTCGCCGCACCCCCAGCAGGCCGGGTCGTGCGGCTCGTTGTGCAGGTCGATGCCGACGACGGCGGGGTTGCCCTGGTAGCGGGCCGCCAGTGTCTTCAGGTCGGCGATCCAGGTCGTCTCGGGGACGGCGGATGTGTACCAGAGCGCGGACTGGGCGGAGGAGTCGGGCCGGTGGCGGTCGAGCACGATCTTGAGGCCGACCGAGCCCGCGTAGTCGACGATCCTGTCCATGACGTGGAGCGAGTCCAGACCCTGCAGGTCGGCGTTCATGCCGCTCGCGTAGCTGATGCCGTTGGGCTGGGCGCCCTTGAAGACGTCGTCGCTGTAGGGCAGGCGGATCGTGTTGTAGCCCAGGGTCCTCATCTGGTCGATCATCGACCGGTAGTCGCGTGACCAGAGGCCGTGCGCGACGTGGTTGGCGGTCTCGAAGCCGAACCAGTTGACGCCGGCCATGCGCACCGGCTGGTTCTGGGCGTCGAGTATCCGGCGGCCGTCGGTGTGCCAGTACCCGGCGCCCGCCACTGCCGCCGCGCCCGACGGGGACGGGGGTGCGATCGCCGCGTGCGCGGGACCCGCGACCGTGAGGGGGACGAGGGCGGCGAGGACGGCGGCCAGGAGGGCGACGAGGGCGCGCCGGGCACGAGATGCGGGTGGATGACGCATGGTGGGGGGTCCTTTCCGGGTGGGAGCGCTCCCATTGGCGGGCGCACGAATCCGGACGGGCAGGCGGATGGGCATCCGGCGGGACGGCTCCCGCGGACCGGCGGGAGTGTCCCGCTCCCGGCGGCCGACTCGTCGAAGCCGGACTGCGCACATGGAAGCCACTAAGCGTGTCCGCGTCAATACTTCACGCAGCGGCCGCCTCGCGAGCCCCGCACCGCGCATCGTGATCCACGAGGCTCCGGACCAGGCCACCACCCCTCGACCGCCGCCGGACACTCTCGGAAACTTCCGCGGGGCGACAGGCACCTCCCCCGCCCGGGGCGCGCCCCCACCCCGACCCCTCCCGCACCCCGGACACGCGATCCCGCACCGCGTCGCGAGCATTCCGACGGACCGTCAGCCACACATTCCTTGCAGGGGTGTTGACATCGGCAGCTTCCCCACCGCACCTTGGGAGCGCTCCCACATCCGGTGTCCCCGTCCCCGCCGTCGTCTCGGCGACCGGGCACCGTCAACGCGCGACGACGAACCACCGGACCCGCATCCGGACGCCGTCGCGGCGCGCACCCGTTCGGCGGCGACCGCGCGACACACCGGTCCGCACCGGTCGCCTCCGTCCCGCCCGCTCGCACCGTCCCGCCCGCGGTCCCCCGTCCGCCGCGCCCGCAAGGCGGCGCGGCGCGGTGCCCGCGACCCCGCACCCGTCCGTACCTGCCAGCTCTCCCCAGGAGATGACCGATGCCTTCCCGCAGAACCGACTCCCCCGAGCGCCGCGGCGGTCCCCGGCGGACCGCCGCGCTGGCGGCCGGCGCGCTGCTCGCCGCGCTGTCCGTCGCGGCCCTCCCGACCACCGCGACAGCCGCGGCCAAACTCGACAACCCCTACGTCGGGGCCACGGCGTACGTGAACCCCGACTGGTCGGCCAAGGCGGCGGCCGAGCCGGGTGGTTCGGCCGTGGCCGACGAGCCCACCTTCGTCTGGCTGGACCGGATGGCCGCGATCGCGGGCACCGCCGACGCCCGCGGCCTGAAAGCACACCTCGACGCGGCGAAGGCACAGGGCGCCAACCTCGTCCAGCTGGTCATCTACGACCTGCCGGGGCGGGACTGCGCGGCCCTCGCCTCCAACGGCGAGCTGGGCCCGGAGGACCTGGCCGCCTACCAGAGCGACTACATCGACCCGATCGCCGCGATCCTCGCCGACCCCGCCTACGCGGGCCTGCGCATCGTGAACCTGATCGAGCCCGACTCCCTGCCCAACCTCGTCACCAACGCCGGGGGCACCGCCGGGTCGACCCCTCAGTGCGCCACGATGAAGGCGAACGGCAACTACGAGAAGGGTGTCGGCTACGCCCTGCACAAGCTCGGCGCGCTGCCCAACACCTACAACTACATCGACGCGGGCCACCACGGCTGGCTCGGCTGGGACAGCAATCTCGTCCCCTCGGCCCAGGAGTTCAAGAAGGCCGCCACCACCAGCGGCGCCACCGTGAACGACGTGGCCGGATTCATCGTCAACACCGCCAACTACAGCGCCACCAAGGAGCCCTACGTCAAGGTGACGGACACCGTGAACGGGCAGACGGTGCGCCAGTCCCAGTGGATCGACTGGAACCAGTACGTCGACGAGGGCTCCTACGCCCAGGGGCTGCGCAGCGCCCTCGTCGCACAGGGCTTCGATTCGGGTATCGGCATGCTCGTCGACACCTCCCGCAACGGCTGGGGCGGCTCGGCACGGCCGGCCGGCCCGGGGCCGACGACGAGCGTGGACGCCTACGTGGACGGCGGGCGCATCGACCGGCGCATCCACGCCGGCAACTGGTGCAACCAGAGCGGCGCGGGCCTCGGCGAGCGCCCCACGACCGCACCCGACACCGGCATCGACGCCTACGTGTGGGCCAAGCCGCCGGGTGAGTCCGACGGGGCGAGCAAGGCCGTCGACAACGACGAGGGCAAGGGCTTCGACCGCATGTGCGACCCGACCTACACCGGGAACGCGCGCAACGGGAACAACCCGACGGGCGCGCTGCCCGACTCGCCGCTGGCCGGGCATTGGTTCTCCGCGCAGTTCCGCCAGCTCCTCGCCAACGCCAACCCCCCGGTGGGCGGATCGGGCGGCGGGGGCGGCGACACGCAGGCGCCCACCGTCCCCGGCGGCCTCGCGGTCGGCTCCACGACGAGCAGCAGCGTCACGCTGAGCTGGAACGCGTCCACGGACAACACCGCGGTCACCGGGTACGACGTCTACCGCGACGGAACCAAGGCGGGCAGCACCGCCACCACCTCCTACACGGACAGCGGCCTCTCGGCCTCCACGACGTACCGGTACACCGTCCGGGCCAAGGACGCCGCCGGCAACACCTCGGCCGCCTCCACGGCCGTGTCCGCGACCACCAAGGCGTCGGGCGGCGGAGGCGGCACGCCGGGTCTCAAGGCCCAGTACAAGAACAACGACTCCGCCACGGGCGACAACCAGATCAGGCCCGGTCTCCGGCTGGTCAACGGCGGCTCCGGCGCGGTGGACCTGTCCAAGGTGACCGTCCGCTACTGGTTCACCGGCGAGTCCTCCTCCGCCGGCTACCAGCCCTTCTGCGACTGGGCGCAGCTCGGCTGCTCCACGGTCAAGAGCTCGGTCGGCGCCGTCGCCCCGAGCCGCACGGGGGCGGACCACTACCTTCAGCTGGGCTTCACCTCCGGATCGCTGGCGGCCGGAGCCGACACCGGTGACCTCCAGCTGCGCCTGGCCAAGTCGGACTGGTCGAACTTCGACGAGTCGGACGACTACAGCCGTGGCGCGAACACCTCCTACGCCGACGCCTCGAAGGTGACGGTGTACGTGGCGGGCGCCCTCGTCTGGGGCACCGAGCCGTAGACCGGCAGGTCGCGTCGGCCACGGGGCCGGCGAGGGGTGAGCCGTCGCACGGCCGGACGGTCCTCCCCTGATCGAGTGTCCGGCACCACCGTCCGGGGCGAACCCCGGACGGTGGTGCCGGGCGCTGCCGGTCGGGGCGCACTTCGGCTTCGGCGGCCGGTCGGTCGCCGAAGCCGAAGCGCCCGGGTGCCGCAGCCGACTACTCACCCGGCCCATGCCCTCCACCCGTCCGGCCGGGCCGGGCCGGACGGCACCGGCGGCCGGGACCGACACGGGCCTTCGGCGGGCCGGCCGGTTCACCTTCCGGGTGCGGCATACCGTGCGAGAACGGCGGCGCCCGCCGGCTCGGCCGACAGGCACTCAAAGTGCCACGAACGCGGACCGCATGTACGCCCCGATGCAGACGCCGGCCCGTGGTCCGGCCACGCTGACACCGACGCCTCGCGTGCGTTCGCCGGGCGAACTGTCAGAGTGACCTCGTACGAGCCGAACATGCCCGGGAGGCGTCAGCTGTGAACACCGTGCGGTCCCTGCTGCGGCGCGACGCGGGGTACACCGCGCTCCGGCGGTCTGTCCGAGCCGCGATCGTCGCCCCGGGACTGTTCGCTCTGGCCCGTGCGCTCACCGACAGTCCCGTCGTCCCGCTGTTCGCCGCCTTCGGATCGATCGCGCTGCTGCTGTTCGTCGAGTTCGGCGGGCCGATGCGGGACCGGCTCGCCGAGCACACCGCCCTGATCGTGGCCGGAGCGGTCCTGATCTCGCTCGGCACCCTGGTGTCCCGCGACGTGTGGCTGTCCACGGCGGCCACGGCCGTCGTGGCCTTCCTGGTGCTGTTCTCCGGGGTGGTCAGTTCGGCGCTGGCCGGGGCCTCCACCTCCCTGCTCGTCGGTTTCGTCCTGTCGGCGACGCTCCCCGGCGCTCCCGGCGCCATCCCGGACCGGCTCGCGGGGTGGGGCATGGCCGGTGCGGCCTCGTTGGCGGCCATCCGCTTCTTCTGGCCCTTCCCGGTCCGCGAGCCGCTGCGGGGCAGCACCGCCGCCGCGTGCGGCGCGCTGGCCCGGCAGCTGCGCGCCGAGGCGGACTGCGTGCTGCGGGGCTTCGGGGCGGCGGACCGCAGGACGCTCGGGACGGTCGTGGACGAAGCGAAGGGCGCGGTGACGTCTCTGCGGGACACCTTCTTCGCCACCCCGTACCGTCCCACCGGGCTCTCCACCTCCACCCGCGTCCTCATCCGCCTGGTGGACGAGGTGCTCCTGCTGGCCACGATCCTCGACCGTGCGCCCGTGGGAGAGAGCACCGGTCCCACCGACAAGATCGTGTGCGGTGTGAAGACGGCCGCCGCGGACCTGCTGGAGGCCGGGGCGGAGCTGCTGGGAGCGGCGGACGACCCCGAGCCGGGCGGGCTGGCCCCCCTCCAGGAACGGCTGGTCCGTGCGCGGTCCACGATGGAGAACGCGGTCACCGCGTTCCGCCCGAAGGCGCCGGAAGGCGAGGCGGCGGAGGGGGCCGGGGAGGCCGGGCGGTTCGGGGCCGGCGGTGAGGGCGGCCGGACCGCGACCCGGTTCGTGAGTTCGCTGGAGCCGAGTTTCCGCGCGCAGGAGATGAGCTTCGCGGTGGCCGCGATCGCGGGGAACATCGACCTGATCCTGGCCGCCCGCCGGCGCACGCTGTGGCAGAAGATCACCGGACGCCGCCCCGAAGGCGCGGCCTCGCCGCTCACGTCGGCTCAGGAACGCGCCGGAGCACACGCCGAGCGGCATTCCGTGTGGCTGCACAACAGTGTCCGCGGCGCGATCGCCCTCGCGCTCGCCGTGCTCGTCGCGGAACTGTCCGGTGTGCAGCACAGCTTCTGGGTGGCCTTCGGCACCTTGGCCGTCCTGCGGTCGAGTGCCGTACTGACCGGCCAGAACTCCCTGCGCGCCGTCGCCGGCACGACCGTCGGCATCATCGTCGGCGGCGGCCTCATCTATGTGATCGGCTCGAACACCACCTTCCTGTGGGTGCTGCTCCCCTTCGCCGTGCTGTTCACGGGCTTCGCGCCGGCCACCATCTCCTTCGCGGCGGGGCAGGCCGGGTTCACCGTCTCGATCCTGATCCTGTTCAACCTCCTGGAGCCCACCGGATGGACCGTGGGGATCGTGCGGATCGAGGACGTCGCGATCGGCTGTGCCGTGAGCGTCGTCGTCGGGCTGCTGTTCTGGCCCCGAGGGGCGGCGTCCGTCCTCGGTCACGCGCTGGCGGCGGGCTTCGCGGAGGGCGTCCGGTATCTGCGGGGAGCGATCGACTACGGCGTGACGCGCTGCGACGGCCTGGTGAGCACCGCTCCGGTCCCGGACCAGGAGCGGTACCGGGCCGCCGCGGCGGCCCGGCGCCTGGACGACGCGTTCCGCGAGTTCCTGGCGGAACGCGGCACCAAGCATCTGTCGCTGACCGATGTCACCACCCTGGTCACGGCCGTCGCCGTCCTGCGCCTCACCGCCGACGCCGTCCTGGACCTGTGGGAACGCGAAGGGGCTCCCTCCCAGGCGGATCGCAGCGCGGCCCGGGCGGAGATCGAGCGGGCCGGGGACGTGCTGGTGGCCTGGTACGAGGCGACGGCGGAGGCGCTCACCGGAGTGGGTGAGGTGCCGGAGGCGGAGGCCAAGGACACGGCGGCCGACGAGCGGCTCGTCCGTGCGGTGGAGCACGACCTCGGGTCCGATCGGAGCGAGCACTCCTCGACCGCCATCCGGGTGGTGTGGACCGCCGATCACATCGAGGCCGCACGCCGCCTGCAACGGGGCGTGCTCGAACCCGCTCGCGCGGTGGCCGGGCTTCAGCGCGAACACGACGCGCGCATGGGCCTGTTCCGGCCGTCGTGACGTCCAGGTGTGCCGCGCGTCGCCTGGCGGAGGCGAGGCGCACGGGCGCAGCCCTCCCGGTAGGGCTCGGCGCCGCGTCCTGAGGAACGGGCCCGTGCCGTGGGCCGGTCCGCCATCGGGAGCGTCGCGGTCTCCCCCGCGTGAGGGGTGGTGGTGTGTCGCGCTCGGAGTGCGGAGCGGCTCCGGACGTTCGACCCGTCCGGAGCCGCTCCGCACTCCGCCTCAGCAGCCGCCCGGCCGCCGGCGGCAGGTGGTCGGGGCGCCGGCGGTCAGCGCCACGGTGCCGGTGCCGGGGGTGCGACCACCGGGGGCCGGTCGTCGCAGGTGATGGTGTTCGGGACCTCCCAGGAGGCCATCCACGGGCCCGTCGTCCCCCCTCCGTCGTTGCCCCCGAGATCACCGACCGTGAACTCGGAGCCCGTGGAGGGGAAGTTGAACGATCCGCAGTTGTTGATGCCGACCGCACCGACGTTGCGGGCGTCCACGTTCTCGAACGTCGCCGAGCCGGCGGAACGGGCGCTGAGCACGGAGGTGCCGGTGCCGTCCACCCGGATGTCCTTGAAGTGGACGCCACGGATGGCGTACTTGTCCTTGACGGGGAAGTCGGAGACCAGCATCACCGCGTTGTAGGTGGTGTCGAGGAAGTGGTCGCCGGTGACGCGGATGTCGGCGTCGATGTCACGCTCCAGGGCGTAGAACCAGATCGCCCCCAGGCCGATCTTCCAGTTGAGCTCGAACGGCCCCGACCGGACGGTGGTGTTGTCCGTGATCCGCAGGTAGCCGTCGAAGGGGGTGGCACCGAAGCGGGAGCCGACCTGGATCGCGCTGCCCTCGCGCACGGGATCGGCGACGAGGTTGCCGGTGACGGTGGCGTCGGTGCCGCCGTAGAGCGCGATGCCGTTGGCGAGGACGGGCGATTGCACGGTGTTGCGGGCGAAGACGTCGCGCGCGTTGCCTGTCTTCTCCGACCACATGGCCAGGCCGTCGTCACCGGTGTTGCGCACGAAGGTGTCGGTGACGGACGAATCGGTGACACCGGTGTGGAAGTTGATGCCGTCGGCGATCTGGTCGGCGATCTGGTTGCGGGTGACGCGCAGGCGGGTCATCGGGCCGTCGAACCACATGCCGACCTTGGTGTGGTGCAGGTAGAGGCCGTCGATCGTCGAGTCGCTGAGGGCACCGCCGATCGCGTTCACCTGGTCGGTGTCGACGCGCTCGCGGACGTCGCCCTCGACCGCGAAGCCGGACAGGTGGACGTGGTGGCTGCCGCCGTCCGCCGCGTCCTTGCCGTAGAAGCCGACGCCGGTGTGGAGCGACCCGTCGGGGGCCGGGGCGTCCAGGGTGACCTGGTGCCCCTTGACGACGGTGTACCAGTTGCCCGCGCCGACGATCGTCACGTCGTCCACGACGACGTGCCGGTTCACCTGGTAGGTGCCCGGCGGCAGGTACACGGTGCGGTGCCGCTTCCCGGCGTACGCGATGGCCCGCTCGAACGCGTCGGCCGCGTCGTGCCGGCCGGTCGGGTCCGCGCCGAAGGCGAGCACGTTCACGGCCCGCGGCTCGACGTGCGGGGCGCGCCCGGCTTCCCTCGCCCTGTCGCGGCGGCGCGGCCCCGGCTCCGCCGCGCCGATCAGTCCCGGCCGCGTGGGCGGGACCACAGTTGTGCCATCCGCTTCCGGTCCCGGCGGACCAGAAAAGCCGTGCTGACCGCGACGAAGCAGAGGGCGACGGCGAGGGGTGCGGCGAAGTAGGTCATGTCGGCTCCTGTCGCCCGGCCGCCCGCCCCGGGCGTGGACGGCCGTGCGGCGGGTCGGTGGCCGCCGCCGGCGCGGTGGGCTCGTGCGGGCGTCGGACGAACACGGGCGTCAGCAGTCGGGCGGCGAGCACGGCGGCGGCCGCGGCGGGCAGACGCAGGACATCGGCGGCGGCTCCCGGTAGCGCGGCGTCGAGCACCACGGTCAGGCCGGTGTTGAACAGCCAGGCCAGCGCCGAGAGGAGGGACAGGGCGACCGTCGCCGACGCGCCGCCCATGCCCCACGCGGCGAGGTCGGCGTCCGCGTCGAACGCGTCGGCGGGCACGAGTCCGCACGCGGCCAGCAGCCAGAACCCTCCGGCCACGACCACGGCGGCGGTGAACAGGATGCCGGGCAGGCCGGTGGCCGCGTCCACGAACCTCCACATCTCGGCCTCCCCCTGCGCCCGCCGGTCCACCGGTCCTCGTACGGCTCCGCTCCAGGCCGGCTCCGTCCACCTCCTGCCGGTGTCCGGAACCGAAGCCCTGAACGGCGTGCCCCGGCACCATCGTGCCCGCGGTCCGGACCCCGCCGCATTGCCGGATCCCGGCACTCTTCGCATGGTCCTGCATGCCGGTGCGCCGCCGGGGGCGCGTCTCGGCGAGGTATCCCCGGGAACGCGCGAGGGCATCGCCGGGAACACCGCACCCGCGGGGCCAAGGCGCTGTCGCGGCGGATCGGCGGTGCCGGCATGCGCCACCGGGGAGGTGCGCACGGGAGGGTCCCGGCGAGGATCACCGCACGATCCGCGTCGGGGCACCCTCGGACCCTCCCGTCCCACCGGCCCTGCTGGGCGGGAACGGTCACGACAGGCCGATGCCGCCCATCTCCGCGGCGAACGCCGTCGGCGATCCGTCGAACCCGTGCACCGCCTCCCGGAGCGACCAGGCCCCGGAGCCGTCCCGGACGAACTCGGCGACGGTGGCGGCGTTCGATGCGGCGACCCCGGCGAAGTCGTCGGCCATCAACTCCGTCCAGCCCGACACGACGACCACGCCCGCGTTCGTGATGTCCCCGAACGTCAGGGCGCCGCCGCTCTGGTGGATGGCCACCCCCACCACGACGCGCCGGAAGGACGGGGCCAGCCGGTCGAGCTCCAGCACCATCACCTCGACGAAGCCGAGTCCCAGGCCGGTCTCGCTGTGACGGCTCATGTTGATCGTGCCGTCCGGTGACCTGCTCTCCGTGTGGACGACGTAGGCGGGCCGTCCGTGCGGATCGGCCGCGGAGAAGACCGCCGCCATGATGTCGAGGTGGCGCGGCGGCCGCCCCCAGGGGCTGGGATCCCAGCGGAGCTTCACTTCGACTTTCCCGAGCCCTTTGCCGACACCGCTCACGGACACAGCCTCCCTGGAACGAACGCGTGTGGAACACGTCTCCACGCCGTCAAGTATGTCTCTGTACGCGGCTGTTCATGCAGGTCCCCCGGCAGGGGGACCGCATGACGGGCCGGCGGTCGCGGTGGTGCCGGGCGCCGGCGCTCCGCCCTCGGTGCCCGGCTCGGACCCGCGGTGCCTACGGTGGTCACCAGCGGTCCCCGGACCAGCCCGTGCGGGCGGGTCCGGGCGCCGGCGGAGCACCGACGGGAATCAGGAGACGAACGGATGGCCGGACTCACGCTGCCCGCCGCGACAGGGCGGCTCACCCTGCGCCGGTTCACCGGGGACGACCTCGACGACGTGCACGCGTACCAGGGCCTGCCGGAGGTGGCCCGCCACCTGTTCCGGCCACCCCTGACCCGGGAGGCGTGCGCACGGCGGCTGGCCCGGCTCGCGGACGGGCCGGCGTGGGCCGAGGACGGCGACGACCTGGTGGTGGCCGTGTGCGAGACGGGCGGGACACGGGTCGTCGGCGAGATCGTGCTCAAGGCGGCGAGCGTGCGGGCTCGCCAGGCCGAGATCGGCTGGGTCTTCCACCCCGCCTACGGCGGCCGGGGCTATGCCACCGAAGCCGCTCGCGCCGTCGCGTCCCGGGCCTTCACCGACCTGGGCGTCCACCGGTTGTTCGCCCGGCTCGACGTCCTGAACACCGGCTCGGTGCGGGTGTGCGAGCGGCTCGGCATGCGCAGGGAGGCCCATCTCGTCGACAACGACCTCGACGGTGAGCGGTGGGCCAGCGAGTACGTGTACGCGGTGCTGGCGCACGAGTGGGAGGCCGGTACGTAGTACCGGACGGCGGCGGTACGGCACCGGAGAGGGGCGGCCGGACGGGGCTGCGTCCCGCGGGTCTTCGCGCGCACCGCCGCTGGGGACCCGCAGACCGGCCGCCCGTTCGCCTCGCGCACGCCCTCGCCGGACCCTCCGTGCCGCGGCTCGCGCCCGTGGCACCGAGGCGGCCCCGCCGTCCGCCGCGCCCGGCCGACGCTCGGGCAGGTCCTGGTCGGCGGTCCGGCCGGGACCTACCGGGCGACCTCGTAGTGCAGGTGCGTGACGCCGGGAGCCGGGATCGTCTGCGTCAGTCGCAGGTCCACGTGCGCGGGAAGCCGATGGAACAGCGGACGGCCCCCGCCCAGGATCACCGGTACCTGATGGAGGATCACCTCGTCGACGAGGCCCGCTTCGAGGGCGGAGGACAGAACACCACCGCCCATGAGCGCCACGTCCTTGCCCGCGGCCGCCTCGCGCGCCGCGGCAACGGCGTCCTCGATACCGGTGGTCACGAGCGTCTGCGCCGCGGTGATCCCGGGTGCCGGCCGGTGGCTCAGCACGAACAGCGGCGCGGTGGGATGCGGGCCTCCTCCGCCGAAGTGAGCGGAGTGCTCGTAGGTGGTGCGCCCCGCGACCGTCGCGCCCACGCGTGCGGCGAGCGCGTCGAAGAACCGGGCGCTCGGCTCGCTGAGCGTGAACCCGTCGAAGGAGGCGCTGGAGGTGTCACCGCCGAAGTACCAGTCGAACAGCATGGACGCGTCGCCGAGTCCGCTGCCGAACGCGTCCTGGCCCTCGGAGAGGCTCCCGCTGATGAAGCCGTCGACGGAGACGGCGTGCGCGCTGAAGACCCTGCTCATGATCGCTCCTGGGTTCGGGGGCGGACTGCGCCGGGCGCCGGCCTCGCCGCGGTGCCGGACTCCGGCCGTGGCCGCCCTGCGACGTACGGCCGCCGGGCCTGCCTCCGCCGTCGATCCCGGCCGCGGCCCACGGCTTCCGGGTGCCCCGCATCCGTCACCCGCCGCCGTCCGCGGGGGCGGGCCGGGTCACCATAGCCGCCTGCGCGGACCCCGACCGGGGCGACCCGCCGCAGGCCCGGCACGCCCGGGCCGGGCTCGGGCGCGCGGCCCGGACAGGCCCTGCCGGCGGGCGCGGTCGGGCACCCGCCGGCAGCCCGGGCTGGCAGGATGACCGCATGGAACGTGTGCAGGGAATCGGCGGGTACTTCATGCGGGCGGCCGACCCGGCGGCGCTCGGTGCCTGGTACCGCGACGTTCTGGGCCTCGACACCGACGGGAACGGCCTGTGGCGGCAGGAGGCCGGGCCAACGGTGTTCGCGCCGTTCGACGCCGAGACCGACTACTTCGGGTCGCCCGCCCAGCAGACCATGCTCAACTTCCGGGTCCGCGACCTCGACGCGATGCTCGCGCAACTGCGGGCCCGGGGCGCCGACGTGGCGGAGGAGATCCAGGAGATGGCGGGCGTCGGCCGGTTCGGATGGGCCACCGACCCCGAGGGCAACAGGATCGAGTTGTGGCAGCCCGGCTGACGCCTCCCCCTCGCCGTGGCGCCCGTCGCGGCGACCGCGCCCGAGTCCTGCGCCCCTCGCCCGGCGCCCGTCGTGGCCCGGAGCCCCCGCGGGGCCCGTGATCGCGGCGCGCGGTGGTGCCGGTGAGGGCACCACCGGGCCTGTGAGCCGGGCGACCCCGCGCGCTGCCCGGCGTCCGGCGCGTGCCACGGCCGTGCACGGCGTCTGCGGTGGGTCGCGGGTCGGACCGTGACCACCCGAGCCGCGTGCGGGTCGGGCCGTCGGGGGTCACATCCCGCGGCCGTCGCCGTGAGAACGCGGCGGGGCGGTCCCGGTACCCCGGGGCCGCCCCGCCTCCGCCTCGGTCTCCGTCAGACCGTGGGCGACCCCGCGGTCCGCGGCCTCAGGTAGACCGCCCAGGTCAGGACGAAGCAGACGACGTAGGCGACCAGGAAGGCCCAGTACGCGGCGTCCCCGCTCGCCCCGGCCAGGAACGCCTGGCGGAACGCGATGTTGACCAGCACACCGCCGAAGGCACCCACGGCACCGGCGAGCCCGATCAGCGCCGACGCGCGGCGCCGCGCGTCGCGTTCGGCGGTCTCGGGGTCGGCGCCGGCGGCCACCGCGCGCCGCGCCTGCACCTGGAAGATCGCCGGGATCATCTTGTAGGTGGAGCCGTTGCCGATGCCGCTGAGCACGAACAGCGCCACGAAGCCCGCCAGGAACAGCGGCAGCGACTTCTGGTGCGAGGCCACCAGGACCACGCCGGTCCCCGCCGCCATCGCGGCGAACGTCCACAGCGTCACGGTGGCACCGCGCCAGCGGTCGGCCATCCGCCCGCCGACGGGACGGACCAGCGAGCCCAGCAGCGGACCGAGGAACGTCAGGTAGGCGGCCTTGACGGGGGTGTCGAACTGGTCGTGGAACTGCACCTGGAGGACCTGTCCGAAAGCGAAGCCGAAGCCGATGAACGAGCCGAAGGTGCCGATGTACAGCAGCGACATCACCCAGCTGTGCGGCTCCCGGGACACCTCGCGCAGGGCCCGCCGGTCGTTCTTCGGCGAGGCCAGGTTGTCCATCCGCAGGGCCGCGCCCAGCGCCGCGAGCACGATGAGCGGCAGGTAGACCAGCGGGACCAGACGCGGGTGGGCCGCGCCCGCCGTCGCCAGCACCAGCAGGCCGACGAGCTGCACCACGGCGACCCCGAGGTTGCCGCCGCCGGCGTTGACGCCGAGGGCCCAGCCCTTGTGCCGCTGGGGGTAGAAGGCGTTGATGTTGGCCATCGAGGAGGCGAAGTTGCCGCCGCCGACCCCCGCCACGCAGGCGACGGCGAGCAGCGTGCCGTAGGAGACTCCGGGGCGCAGCACCATCGCGGCCAGGGCCGTGGGAAGCAGCAGCAACAGGGCGCTGAACACGGTCCAGTTGCGGCCGCCGAACCGCGCCACCGCGAACGTGTAGGGCAGGCGCAGGGCGGCGCCGAGCGCGGCCGGCAGCGCGGTGAGGGTGAACTTTCCGGCCGGGTCGATGTGGTACTCCGGCCCGAGGAACAGGACCAGCACCGACCACAGGCTCCACACGGAGAAGCCAATGTGCTCGGACAGCACCGAGAAGACGAGGTTGCGGCGGGCGATCCGGGAGCCGGTGCGCTCCCAGAACTCCTCGTCCTCCGGACGCCAGTCCGTGATGGAGCGCGGGCCGGCCGCGCTCCCGGGGCGGCGGGCCGCCCCGACGGCGTGGGGGCCTCCGGCCGCTTCCCCGGCCGCCGTGCCTTCTGTGTCGACCGCACTGCTCATCAGCTTCACCTGCGTTCTCGTGAGGTGGTGTTGGTCCGTCGGGACGACGCTAGGAGGGGCGGGTTACGCGGTACGCCTCCCGGCGGATCGGCCGTGCTACGGCCCGTGCACGCCCGCCGCGGCGGGCTGTGAGGTCGTCTCCGCGGTGTCGCGCACGGGCCACGTCCGCAGGGCCGCCGGCGTGCCGTCCGGTGCGGTGGACTCGTCCAGGCAGCGTCCGTCCCGCAGGTCGAAGACCTGCTTGTACATGGGGGACGCCACCGTGGGGACGTCGCCCCGGCTGCCGAGGATGCCGCGCGACATGACGTGGGCGCCGCTGAAGGGGTCGCGGTTGCCGACCGCGTACAGGGTGCCGGGCCGGTCGCGGAAGACGGCGATCTGCTCGCCGCCCGGGCCGAGGACCGCGACTCCGCGCCCGGGGATGAGGTCCGAGGTCCGGCAGACCGGCGTCCACCGCGTGCCGTCGAAGATCTCCACATGCCTGTTCACGCGGTCCGCACCTCCAGTCGGGGGCCGGCCACCAGGGCCGGGGAGAGGATCGTTCCGTGTTCGTCGGGCCGGGCGGGGCGGATCTGGCCGCGCTCCGGTACGAAGGTCACGGCGGGGTCGGGTGTGCCGGGGGCGTTGACGAAGGAGACGAAGCGGCGGAGCCGTTCGGGGTCGGCGAGGACCGCCGCCCACTCGTCCTGGTAGCGGTCGACGTGACGTTCCATCAGGGCGTCCAGTTCGGCGCACAGTCCGAGCGAGTCGTCGAGGACGACGGCGCGGACGTGGTCCAGGCCGCCGTCGATCCGGTCCAGCCAGACCGAGGTGCGCTCCAGCCGGTCGGCGGTGCGGATGTAGAACATCAGGAAGCGGTCGATGGTGCGGATCAGGGTGTCCTTGTCGAGGTCCGCGGCCAGCAGGTCGGCGTGCCGGGGTGTCATGCCGCCGTTTCCGCCGATGTGGAGGTTCCATCCGGTGGAGGTGGCGATGACGCCGAAGTCCTTGCTCTGCGCCTCCGCGCACTCGCGGGCGCAGCCGGAGACGGCGGACTTGAGCTTGTGGGGCGAGCGCAGTCCCCGGTAGCGCAGTTCCAGTTCGATGGCGAGGGCCACCGAGTCCTGGACGCCGTACCGGCACCAGGTCTCGCCGACACAGGACTTCACGGTGCGCAGCGACTTGCCGTAGGCGTGCCCGGACTCGAATCCGGCGTCGACCAGTCGCCGCCAGATGGTGGGGAGCTGGTCGACCCGGGCGCCGAAGAGGTCGATGCGCTGGCCGCCGGTGATCTTCGTGTAGAGGCCGAAGTCGCGGGCGATCTCGCCGATCGTGATGAGCCCGTGCGGGGTGATCTCGCCGCCGGGGATGCGGGGCACCACGGAGTAGGAGCCGTTGCGCTGGAGGTTGGCGAGGAAGTGGTCGTTGGTGTCCTGGAGGGCTGCCTGTTCGCCGTCGAGGATGTGTCCGGTGTCGAGGCCGGCCAGGATGGAGGCGACGGCCGGCTTGCAGACGTCGCATCCCTCTCCGGTGCCGTGGCGGTCGATCAGTTCGGAGAAGGAGGTGAGGCCCGCGACCCGGACGATCTCGTGGAGTTCGGCGCGGGTGTGGGTGAAGTGCTCGCACAGTCCCCGGTCGACGGCGACCCCGCGGGAGGCCAGTTCCTCCGTCACGATGGTGCCGAGGAGCTTCACGCAACTGCCGCAGCCGGTGCCCGCTTTGGTGCACTTCTTGACGTCGGGGACGCCGGCGCACCCCTCGTCGTGGACGGCGGCGCGGATCCGTCCCTTGCTCACGTTGTGGCAGGAGCAGACGACGGCCTCGTCGGGCAGGGCGACCGGCCCGGCGGGGGCGAGCCCGGCGGGGAGCACCAGGTGTTCGGGGGCGGTCCGCAGGGGTTCGCCGCCGAGTGCCAGCGGGCGCAGCAGACCGTAGGACTCGGTGTCGCCGACGAGGACGCCGCCGAGGAGCTGTCCCTCGCGGCCGATCACGAGCTTCTTGTAGACGCCGTTGCGGCTGTCGCTGTAGAGGACGTCGAGGGAGCCCTCGGTCGTGCCGTGCGCGTCGCCGAAGCTGGCGACGTCGACGCCGAGGAGCTTGAGTTTGGTGGAGGTGTCCGCTCCGGTGAAGGCGTCCTGGTCGCGGTGTTCCCCGGCCAGGGAGCGGGCCGCGGTCTCGGCCATCGCGTATCCGGGGGCGACCAGGCCGTAGACGCGTCCGTCCGCCGCGAGCGCGCACTCGCCGACGGCGTAGACGTGCGGGTCGGCGGTGCGGCACCGCTCGTCGACGACGATGCCGCCGCGCTCGCCGACGGGCAGGCCGCACTCGCGGGCCAACTGGTCGCGGGGCCGCACGCCCGCGGAGAAGACGACGAGGTCGGCGGGAAGCCGCCGGCCGTCGGAGAGTTCCATGGCGTGCACGCGGCCGTCGTCGTCCGGGAGGACGGCCTGGGTGCCCGCTCCCGTGTGGACGGTGACGCCCAGTTCCTCGATCTTGCGGCGCAGCAGTCGTCCGCCGCCTTCGTCGACCTGGAGGGCCATGAGGCGGGGCGCGAACTCGACGACGTGGGTGTTCAGGCCGAGGGCGGTCAGGGCGCCGGCGGCCTCCAGGCCGAGCAGGCCGCCGCCCACGACGACGCCGGTGGCGGCGTGTTCCGCGTCGGCCCGGATGGCCTCCAGGTCCTCGATGGTGCGGTAGACGTGACAGCCCGCGGCGTCGCGGCCCGGGACGGGCGGCACGAATGGGGCGGAGCCGGTCGCGAGCACCAGGGCGTCGTAGGGGAGCACCTGGCCGGACGCCGTGGTGACGGTCCTGGCGGCGCGGTCGATCGCGGCGGCCGGTTCGGCCAGCCGCAGGTCGATGCCGTGCCCGGCCAGGAACCCCGGTGGCGTGAGCGAGAGCGCTTCGGCGTCCGTGCCGGAGAACCACGAGGTCAGGTGGACGCGGTCGTAGGCGGGACGGGTCTCCTCGGCGAGCACGGTGATCCGCCATCCGGCCGCCCCCGGCAGCTCGGTGAGGGCCTCCAGGAAGCGCTGGCCGACCATGCCGTGGCCGACGAGGACGAGATCCTTGACCGGGCCGGACGGGGTGCCGGGCGTCTGTCGGTGTGTCATGGCGAGGCTCCGTATGAGGTGAGCAGGTGCAGGGGTCGGTCGGGAACCGGGGTGTCGCGCTCGTAGGCGCGGGTGAGTTCGCCCACGGTGGCCAGGTCGCCGAGGAGGATCGCGCCGACGAGGCGTTCGCCGCGCAGCACGAGCTTCTTGTAGCTGCCGCGGGTGGCGTCGGAGAGCCGCAGCACGTTCAGTTCGGGGTCGGCCGCCTGGTCCTCGGTGTCGAGGTGCGCTTCGCCGAGAGCCGCGTACTCCAGTGGGCCGGCGCTGAGCCGGGCCAGGGGCCGCGAACCGCGGTAGCGCGCGCCGGGGTCCGAGCCGGAGAGGCGGGCGGCGAGGACGTCGGCCTGCTCCCACGCCGGGCCGGACAGCCCGTGGACCGTCCCGCGGTGCTGGGCGCAGTCGCCGATGGCGTGGACGTGCGGCGCCGAGGTGGTGAGCGTGTCGTCGACGACGACGCCGGTGTCGACGGTGAGACCGGCGGAGTGGGCGAGCGCGGTGCGCGGGCGGACGCCGCAGGCGAGGACGACCAGGTCGGTGCCGAGGCGGTAGCCGCCCGCCAGCTCGACGGCGCTGCGTCCGTCCCCGTCCGTGTCGGCCACCGCCCGGGCGCGGTTGTTGGGGTAGACCTCGACGCCGAGCCCGCGCAGTCCGCCGCGGAGCGCCTCCGCGGCTTCGGCGTCGAGCTGCCGCTCGATGAGATGCGGTCCCTGGTGCACGATCTCGACGGCGAGGCCGAGGGCGGCCAGCGCCCTGGCGACGCTGACGCCGAGGACTCCGCCGCCGATGACGACGGCGCGGCGCGCGGTGCCGACGTCCTCGGCGAGCCGTGCGCAGTCGTCGAGCGTGCGCAGGCTGTGGACTCCGTCGCGCAGTCCCGCCCCGTCCGGGCGGCGCAGTCCGCGGATCGGGGGCAGGACGGGGTTGGCGCCGGTCGCCAGGACGAGTTCGTCCCAGGTGTCGCCGCGCCCGTCGGCGAGGGTGAGCGTCCGTGCGGCGGGGTCCAGGGCCACGGCCTCGCTGCCGGTGCGCAGGTCGGCCGCGCCGGCCGGCAGGGTCACCGCCTCCGCCGCGTAGCGTCCGGTGAGCACGTCGGCGAGGAGCACGCGGTTGTAGGGGGGCCGGGGTTCGGCTCCGTAGAGGGTGACGCGGGCGGTTCCGCCGAGGGCGTGGTAGCGCTCGGCGAAGCGGGCGGCGGCCATCCCGGCTCCGACGACCGCGATGTGGGCGGGCCCGGTCATCCGTGCCGCTCCGCGTCCGGCTCGACGCGTCCGGCGGCGCCGGCCGCCTCCACCCGCACCGCGCAGATCTTGAACTCGGGCATCCGGGAGGTCGGGTCCAGGGCCGGGTTGGTGAGCGTGTTGGCGCGTCCCGCGCCGGGCCAGTGGAAGGGCATGAACACCGTGTCGGGCCGGATGCCGTCGGTGATCCGGGCCGGTGCGACCGCCCTGCCGCGCCGGGAGGTCACCGCGAGCAGGTCGCCCTCCCTCACGGCGAGTCGACCGGCCAGGAGGGGGTGGAGTTCCACGAAGGGTCCTGGTGCGGCTGCGTTCAGGGCGCCGACCCGGCGGGTCTGTGCGCCGCTCTGGTACTGGGACAGCACCCGGCCGGTGGTGAGGTGCAGCGGATAGGCGTCGTCGGGCTCCTCGGCCGCCGGACGGTGGCCGGGCCCCGTGAACCGGGCGCGGCCGTCGGGCGTGGCGAAGGTGTCGAGGAACAGGCGCGGCGTTCCGGGGTGGTCCTCGGCGGGGCAGGGCCAGAAGACGCCGTCGCCGGCGCGGATGCGCTCGTAGCTGATGCCCGCGTAGTCCGCCTGGCCGCCGGACGAGGCGCGGCGCAGTTCGGCGAAGACGGTCTCGGGGTCGTCGTCGAAACCCCTCGTGACGCCGAGCCGCTCGGCGAGTTGGCGCAGCAGGGTGAGGTCGGTGCGCACGCCGTCGGGTGGATCGAGGGCGCGTCGGCGCAGGATCACCCGGCCCTCCAGGTTGGTCATCGTGCCCGTCTCCTCCGCCCACTGCGCGCTCGGCAGGACGACGTCGGCGAGTTGCGCCGTCTCGGAGAGCACCAGATCGCTGACCACGAGCAGGTCCAGCGAGCGCAGCCGGTCGGTCACATGGCCCGCGTTCGGCGCGGAGACGACCGGGTTGGAGCCCATCAGCAGCAGGCCGCGCACGCCTCCGGGTGCGGGGCCGCCGAGGCTGTCGAGCAGTTCGTAGGCGGAGCGGCCCGAGCGCGGCAGCGTCTCGGGGTCCACGCCCCAGACGCGGGCGACGTGTTCGCGGGCGGCCGGGTCCTCGATGGACCGGTAGCCGGGAAGCTGGTCCGCCTTCTGGCCGTGCTCCCGGCCGCCCTGCCCGTTGCCCTGGCCGGTGAGGCAGCCGTATCCGGAGTACGGACGGCCCGCCTTGCCCGACGCCAGGCACACGTCGATCCAGGCACCCACGGTGGCGGTGCCCTTGCTCTGCTGCTCGGGCCCCCGGGCGGTCAGCACCATGCCGGTGCCCGCGCGGCCGAAGTGGTGGGCGACGCTGCGCAGCCGGTTCACGGGGATGCCGGTGAGCCGTTCGACGCGTTCCGGCCAGTGGGCCATCGCGGCGGCGCGTGCCCGGTCGAAGCCGGTGGTCCGCGTGTCGACGAAGTCCTGGTCGACCATCCCGTCGGCGATCAGCAGGTGCAGCAGGCCGAGCGCGAGGGCGAGGTCGCTGCCGGGCAGCGGTTGCAGGTGGATGTCGGCCAGTTCGGCGGTTCGGGTGCGCCGGGGGTCGACGACGATCAGCAGGCCGCCGTTCTCGCGCAGTTCGCGGAAGTAGCGCAGGGCCGGCGGCATGGTGTCGGCCGGATTGCCGCCGACGAGGATGAGGCAGTCGGTGTGCGGGATGTCCTCCAGCGGGAAGGGCAGCCCGCGGTCGAGGCCGAACGCGTTCCGGCTCGCCGCCGCGGCCGAGGACATGCAGAAGCGGCCGTTGTAGTCGATGTTGGCGGTGCCGAGCGCGACCCGGGCGAACTTGCCCAGTTGGTATGCCTTCTCGTTGGTGAGCCCGCCGCCGCCGAAGACCCCGACGGCGTCGGCGCCGTGCGCGGACCGGATCGCCGACAGGCCCCGGGCCGCCCGGTCCAGCGCCTCGTCCCAGCCGGCGGCACGCAGCGAGCCGCGGTCCCGGACCAGCGGCGTGGTGAGCCGGCCCGGTCCGTCGAGCAGGGCGGCGGCCGACTGCCCCTTGCCGCACAGAGCCCCGCGGTTCACCGGGAACGCGGGCCGTTCGGCGATCGTGGTCCCGACACCGCCGGAGGTCGCGACGCGCATTCCGCACTGCAACGAGCAGTAGGGGCAGTGGGTGTCGGTGGTGGTGGTCATGCCGTAGACAGTGACCACGGCGCGTTACACGGGCTGGTCGCCGGTGTTGCGCCCGCGGTACACGTCGCTCACGTCGCGGGCCGGACGGGGTGCGCCGACGGACATGTGCCGTAACACGACGAAGCATGTGTCTAACCCGTGCGTGACGGCCGGGCAACCTGCCGGAAACGGTGTGCCCGGAGTCTGCGTCCATGGGCACCGACGACACTTCCACCCCGGCCGCGCCGACCGGTCCGCTGACAGGGTTCACCGTCGGCGTGACCGCGGCGCGCCGTCGCGACGAACTCGTGGCGCTGCTGACCCGGCGCGGAGCGCGGGTGGTGGAGGCACCGGCCCTGCGCATCCTCCCGCTGGAGGACGACATCGCGCTGCGCCGGGCCACCGAAGCGTGCCTGGTGGCGCCGCTCGACTACGTGGTGGCGACCACCGGCGTCGGCTGGCGCGGCTGGATGAGCGCTGCCGACGGCTGGGGGCGGGGCGCCGAGCTGTCCGCCGTCTGCAAGGACGCCGTCGTCCTCACCCGGGGCCCGAAGGCGACCGGCGCCGTCCGCGCCAGCGGCCTGGGCGAGTCGTACTCGCCCGCGAGCGAGGCCACCGACGAGCTGCTGACCTGGCTGCTGGCCCGCCCGCTGACCGGCCGCCGGATCGCGGTGCAGGAACACGGTCTGCCGTTGACCGGCTTCAGCGCGGCGCTGCGGGAGCGGGGCGCGGAGGTCGTCTCGGTCCCCGTCTACCGCTGGGCTCCACCGGACGACCCGGGACCGGTGCGGCGGCTGGTGGAGTCGACGGTGCGCCGCGAGGTCCACGCCCTCGCGTTCACCAGCGCGCCCGCGATCGCCGCGTTCCTCCGGACGGCCGCGGCCGACGGGCTGCACGAGCGGGTCCTGGAGGCCATGGCCGAGGACGTGCTGCCGGTCTGTGTGGGCCCGGTCTGCGCCCGGCCGCTGCTGGACGCGGGACTGCCGGTGATCTGGCCCGAGCGCGGGCGGCTGGGCGCGCTCGTGCGGACCCTCACGGACACGCTGCCCGCCCGAGGACGCCAGGAACTGGACGTCGCCGGACGGTCGTTGGTCCTTCAGGGGAGTGCGCTGCTGGTCGACGAGGAGAGCTACTGGCTGTCCCCCAAGGGGGCCACCCTGCTGCGCGCCCTCGCCGAGCGGCCGGGCTGGGTGCTCAGCCGGGCCGAGCTGCTGCGCCGCGCCTGGGCCGACTCGGATGCGGACGAGCACGCGGTGGAGGCCGCCGTGGCGCGCCTGCGGGCCTCCCTCGGACCGCACAGCGACCTGGTCAGGACCGTGCCCAAGCGCGGCTACCGGCTGGCGGCGGGGTGAGCGTGGACTTTCTCCCGCACGCCCCCGACCGCCCGTTCCGTCCGACGCTGCTCGCGGTGGCCCACGGCACCCGCGACGCCGAGGGTGTCGCGGTCACCGAGGCGCTGGTCGAGCGGGTCCGCGCGCTGCGGCCCGGGGTGCGGGTGGAACGCTGCTTCCTCGACCTCGTCACCCCCTCGCTGCCGGCGGCCCTCGCCCGGCTGCGGGGCGACGTCGTCCTGGTGCCCCTGCTGCTCGGCGCCGGGTACCACGTCCGCGTGGACATCCCCGAGGCGCTCGCCGCAGCCCCTCATCTGCGCGCGCGGGTGGCCGGCGCGCTCGGCCCGCACCCGCTGCTGGCCGACGCCCTCACCGAACGGCTGTCCGAGGCGGGGTGGCGGCCCGGTGACGGCCCCGTTGTGCTCGCCGCGGCTGGCTCGACCGATCCGGCGGCCAACGCCGACGCCGCGGCGATGGCCGCGCTGCTGCGCACCCTGCACCCGGTGCCCGACGACGTCGTCCCCGCCTACCTCTGCGCCGCCGGCCCCACCCCCGCCGAGGCCGTCGCCGCCCTGCGGTCGGCGGGCCACTCCCGGATCGCCGTCGCCCCGTACCTGATGACCCCGGGCTTCTTCGCGCGCCGCGCCGCCCACTCCGGCGGCTGTGTCACCTCGGCGCCGCTCGGCACGCACTCGGCGCTCGCCCGGCTGGTCCTGCACCGCTACGACGAGGCGTGCGGCCCGCCGGCGCCGCCCGCATCCCGGCCCGAACCCGCGGATGCGGGCGGGGACGACCGTGTGCACCCGGACGGATGAGCCCGAACTCGCTCCCGGCCCGCAGGCACCGGCCGGCGACCTGACGAGGGGTCGGCGGCGCGCCCGGCACACCGGGCCGATGAGTCCGGGCAGCGTCGGCCCCGCCCGCCCGCCGCCTGCCCGCCTGCCCGCCTGCCCGCCTGCGTCGCGTCCGCCGCCCGCTCGACGCCCTGCCGCCCGCCGGCCTCATCACCCGCGTGCGTCATCGGAGGGCCGGGACGGCGCTGCCGCCTCGCGCCCCCTCCCGCGCGATGCCATCGTGACGACATGCCCACTTGGCCCAAACCCGCCTCGCCCGCCGTCGTCGCCCGGCACCGGGCCCTGCTCGACGCCCTGCCGTTCTCCGACCGGGCGGACTTCGAGGACGCCGTCCGGGGTCTCGTCGCCCGACGCGAGCCCAACGCCGTGCGGGACCAGGACGGCACCGTCCTCTGGGACAACGACACCTACGCCTTCCTGAGGGGCGACGCCCCCGACACGGTCAACCCCAGTCTGTGGCGGCAGTCCCAGCTCACCGCGATCGCGGGCCTGTTCGAGGTGGTCCCCGGTATCTACCAGGTACGCGGCATGGATCTGTCGAACACCACCTTCGTCGAGGGCGAGCGGGGCGTCGTCGTCATCGACACGCTGCTGTCCAAGGAGACCGGCGCGGCGGCGCTGGCGCTCTACCGCGAGCACCGCGGCGACCGCCCCGTCACCGCCGTCGTCTACACGCACTCGCACGCGGACCACTTCGGCGGGGTCAAGGGATTCGTCACCCAGGAGGACGTCGACGCCGGGCGGGTCCGCGTGTTCGCGCCCGAGGGCTTCGTCGAACACGCCGTCGCGGAGAACGTGTACGCCGGCACCGCGATGAACCGGCGCGCGGGATACATGTACGGCGCGGCCCTCGCCCGCGGGCCGCAGGGCCAGGTCGGTGCGGGTCTGGGCCAGACGCTGTCGCTCGGCGAGGTCACGCTCATCACGCCGACCGACATCATCTCGGCCACCGGGCACGAGGAGGTCGTGGACGGTGTCCGCATGGTGTTCCAGATGGCACCGGACACCGAGGCGCCGTCGGAGTTCCTCGTCTACCTGCCCGACTTCAGGGCGCTCTGCGCGGCGGAGGACGCCACGCACACCTTCCACAACCTGCTGACCCTGCGGGGTGCCGTCGTGCGCGATCCGCACGGCTGGTCGAGGGTCCTCACCGAGACGATCGACCTGTTCGGCGGAGAGGCGGACGTCGTCTTCGCCTCCCATCACTGGCCCACCTGGGGAGCGGACCGCGTCGTCGCCTTCCTGACGTCGCAGCGCGACCTCTACGCCTACATCCACGACCAGACGGTGCGGATGATGAACAAGGGCCTGACCGGTGCCGAGATCGCCGAGGAGATCCGGCTGCCGCCCGCCCTGGAGAACGCCTGGCACGCGCGCGGCTACTACGGATCGGTCAGTCACAACGTCAAGGCCGTCTACCAGCGCTATCTCGGCTGGTTCAACGGCAACCCGGCGACGCTGTGGGAACACCCGCCGGTCGAGAGAGCACGGCGGTACGTCGACCTCGGTGGCGGCGCCGACGCGGTGGTGCAGAGCGCGCGTGCCGCGTTCGAGGCCGGCGACTTCCGCTGGGTCGCCGAGCTGGTCAACCACGTCGTCTTCGCCGATCCGGACCACGCGGCGGCCCGTGAACTGCTCGCCGACACCTACGAGCAGCTCGGCTACGGAGCCGAGAACGGGACCTGGCGGGACTTCTATCTCTCCGGCGCCACAGAGCTGCGCCAGGGGCCCTTCGGCACCCCCACCGAGACCACCGTGCCCGACGTCATCGGCCGGCTCACCCCCGAGATGCTCTTCGACGCCCTCGCCGTCCAGGTCGACGGCCCCCGCGCATGGGACGAGAACCTGTCGATCGACGTCGTCCTCACCGACACCGGGGAGCGCCACCGGCTGCGGCTGTCCAACGGAGTCCTCACGCACAGCTCCGCCGCCGTGCGCGGGGAGCCCGACGCGACCCTCACGACCACCCGGCGGGCTCTGCCCGCCCTCGCCCTCGGCCTCGCCCCGGAGGAGTTGGCCGCCGCGGGTATCGAGGTCGCCGGGGACGCGTCCGCCGTCACCCGGCTCACGGACGTGCTGGACCCGGGTGACAAGGACTTCGCCATCGTCACGCCCTGACGTGCCCGCCGCCTGCTCGGTGCGGGAGTCGGTGAGACGGCGCGGCCCGCGGCGAGGCGGGGCAAGACAGCCCCGCGGAGTTGCGCAAGGGGTGCGGCACCTGTTCAGGCGGTGGCCTTGCTGGGTGCGGCCGCCCTCGGCCGGGCGGTCACCTTGCGCGGAGCCGCGTGGTGGGCGGGCTCGCCCGTCTTCGGGGGGTGGAGCCGGCGCAGCGAGAGCGTCGCCGTCAGCAGCAGGCCGGAGAAGACGGCGAGGAGCAGCGCGGAGACCCACATCTGCCGGGTCCCGGGCGACTGCCACGCCGTCCAGAGGGTGGATGTGCTCCAGAGCAGGATGCCCATCACGTAGAAGGTACGGACACGGTGCAGGGTCCGCACCGCCCGCAGGAACAGGACGCGTTCGGTCTTCGGTGCCATGGCGGGCCGTGTACCCCGGATTCGGGATCATCACCACCGGGGGTTCGGAAGGTTCGGCGCGCTCCGCGCGGAACCGCCCGGCAGGGCGGCGGAAGACGCCCGGGGGCCGGGCCGGGAGCGTGCGCTCCCGGCCCGGCCCCCGCCCTTCGGAGCCTTCGCCGGACGGTTCCCGGCCGGACCCGTCGGGAGGACGCGTCGTGCCGTTGCACACTCCGTCAGGACGGCCGCACCAGCCCCCGGTTCGGCGTGGCAGATCCGCCTGCACGGCGTCACGAGCACCGCCCCGCGCACACGGGAGGGAGCGCGGGGCGGGCATCGCGCGGGTGTCCCGGACCGCGACCGCACGTCCCCGAGGGCCGCGATCCGGACCGATCTCCAGGGCCGGAGACCGGCGGGCTACCGCGCCGACCGCCCTGCGAGGTGTTGCCCTCGGTTCTACGAAGGCGGCATCAGGACGCTGTCGATCAGATACACCGTGGCGTTGGCGGTCTTGATGTTGCCGCAGACGATGTTCGCGCTGTCGTCGACCTTGTACGTGCCGTCCGATCCGTCGGTGGTGAGCTTGGCGCCCTCCAGTGTCTTGAAGGAGCCCTTCGGCAGCTGGTTCGGCGCCACGGTCTCGCCGACCACGTGGTACGTGAGGATCTTCGTGAGCTGGTCCTTGTTGGCGAGGATCTTCGCCAGGTCGGCCTTCGGGATCTTCTTGAAGGCGTCGTTGGTCGGGGCGAAGACGGTGATGTCCTTGGCGTTGTTGAGCGTGTCGACCAGGCCGGCCTTCTTGACCGCCGTCACCAGCGTCGACAGCGCCGGATTGTTCGACGCGGCCGTGGCCACCGGGTCCTGTGCCATGCCCTCAAGGCTGCCGGCCCCCTCTCTGGGGACGGACGAGCAGGCGGGCCCGAAGGTCCCCCCGTCGTCCGCGTGCGCGGCCGGGGCGAGCAGCCCGACGGACAGGGGCAGTGCGATCGCGGCGGCTGCCGCGGCGGCCGTGCTGATCATGCTCCGGGTGGCCATGATCGGTACCTCCTCGGGACGAGGGCTTCTCGGGAGCCCTTTCGTGGATGCCGGGCGTCACGACCGCGGACCCGCCCCCGAAGCGAGTCCGCGATACCGGCCCGGCTCGATCACACCCCTGATCCGAGGCGAGCCCGTCACCGGATGGGTGAAATGCCAGATTTTTTCGTTTTCTTCTTTTCTGGCGAGAAGTGAGGTCGCCGACGACGCACGGAAACGCGCCGGACGGCCGGCGGGGGCACCCGTCGAGGACGACCCCGGCTGGGGCCGGACCCGCACCATGCGGCGGGTCGGGCCGAGGAGCGAGGTACGCCGCGATGCGTATGGCGTGGCGCGCGGGGCGTCCGCCACCCTGATGTCCTGCACGCCCCGAATGTCCCGGGGCCCCACTGACGGGGAGTCCGCCATGCACCACCGCGTCCCCGGCGCGCCGCGCCGCGCCGCCCTCCCCCTCGCCGGCCTGCTGCTGGCGACCGCCGCCCTCACCGCCTGCAACGGCGCCGCCGACGGCACCGGCCCGCCCTCACCGACGGGAGCCACGGCCAGCCCCTCCCCGACCTCGACCCTTGGCTCCGGGCCCGCCGCCTCCCCAGGCGTCGTCCCCGACCTCACCGGAGACACCGTCGCCGAAGCCCGAAGCCGGCTCGCCGACCTCGACTACGGAATGGCCTTCACGGACGGCTCCGGCATCGGCGACGACTCCCTCGCCGTGACCGCGCAGTCACCGGCACCCGGGACGCGGGCCGCGTCCGGCACCACGGTCACCCTCACCGTGCCCGGCGACTGAGCCCCTGCGGTACCCCGCCGGACCGCACGACCCGCGCAAGGGCTCGGGCGGTCCGGCACGGCTTCCCTGACCAGCCCCGGCGGCGCCCGGCCGGTGGGCCGACCCCTCCGGAGGGCTCCACCGCGTCCCGCACCGAGCGGGTCCGCGACGGGCGGGAACCGGCCGGAATGCCTACAAGCGCCGGCCCGGGGCACCAGGCTTTCCGCGACACCGAGTGGTGCCGCTCCTCCGAAGGAAAGAGAGAGCCGTGTACATCGGACTCGGTACCGTCGTCCTCATCATCGTCATCGTCGCCGTCGTCATGATGCTGCGCCGCGGCTGACCCGCTACGCCGGGGAAGGGGGCCGCCCTCGAAGGGCGGCCCCCTTCGCGGTCTCAGCGGGCGGGCGGAGTCCGTCATCGCATCCGCGCCTCGGAGGAACCCCCGGCCCCGGTCAGGGCACGCGAGGCCCGGACCGGAACGCCCCGGCGGTGCACCGGAGACCGGCCGCGCCACGGGAGCAGGGGCGTACGGGCCCGCCGGGGACCGGCGCCCGGCCGGCCACGGCGGCGCAAACCGCAAAGTCAGGCGCCGTCCGTGGCCGCCACCGGGATACTGGTCGCCCATGGACGAAGTCACGGTCGTCGTCGCCCACTCGGAGCGCGCGACCCTCCGCGTCGGCGACATGTTCCTGAAGGTGGACGCCGATCCCGCGCGCATCGCCGTCGAGGTGGAGGCGATGTCCCTCGCGCCCGTCCCGACCCCCGAGGTCCTGTGGCACAAGCCGCAGGTGCTCGCCCTCGCCGCGCTCCCGGGGGCGCCGCTCGGCCGGCTGGGCGGACCGTCGACCGGATCGCCCGCCGCGTGGGCCGCGGCGGGCGCCGCCCTGCGCCGGCTGCACGACGCGCCACTGCCGCGCCGTGTCGGCCGGGCGGGGCGACACCCCGTCGACCTGGCCGCGGAACTCGACGCCGAGTGCGCGTCGCTGGTCGCCGGCGGCGTCCTGCCGGCCGACCTGGTCACCCGCAACCGCCGGGTCGCCCGGGCGGCGGTCCGGCCGTGGACGCCCGCGTTCACCCACGGCGACCTGCAGATCGCGCACGTCTTCGTCGAGGACGACACGGTGACGGGCATCATCGACTGGTCGGAAGCGGGCCGGGGTGACGCCCTCCACGACCTCGCCACCTTCACGCTCGGGCACGAGGACCGCCTGGACGACGTCCTCGCGGGATACGGCGCCGCCGTCGACCTCGACGTGATCCGCGGCTGGTGGTCGCTGCGCAGCCTGCTGGTGGTCCGCTGGCTGACCGAGCACGGCTTCGACCCGTTCGCACCGGGCTGCGAGGTCGATGTGCTGCGCGCCCGGATGTGAGCCGGCAAACCGGGAGAAGCCCCGCGAGCCGGCCCGCGGGGCCGGCGTCCCGCCCGGCCGCTCCCCCGGCCCGCTGACAAGCCGCCTCGTCCGGGCGGCGTCGGACCGGAACGGACACGCGGCGGGCCGGGGAGTGTCCTTCGGCCGCAGTCGTTAGGCTCGGCCCCATGACCTTGGAATGGGAGCAGGTGGTGGTCGACGCGGCGGACCCCGCGGCGTTGGGCAGGTGGTGGGCCGACGCGCTCGGCTGGACGGTGGTCGACGACTCGTCCGAGGAGTTCGAGATCCGTCCGGAGCCGGACCGCCTGCCGGGCCTGCTCTTCGTGCGCGGCACCGAGGACAAGACGGGGAAGAACAGGCTGCACCTCGACTTCAGACCCGAGGACCGGGACGCCGAGGTGGCCCGCCTGCTGGCACGGGGCGCCCGGCACACCGACATCGGCCAGGGAGAGCAGCCCTGGATCGTCCTCGCCGATCCCGAGGGCAACGAGTTCTGCGTGCTCGGGCCGCGCCGCGGCTGAGCACCGACGGCGCACGGATTTCGCGGCGGCAGCCGACCAGCGCGTTCAGGGACGACCCGCCGATCCGTGGCGCTCGGTGGCGTGTGACGCTCCTCGGGGCGTACACCACCCGGGCGAGGGACGATTTTCGCCCGGTGGAGCGGATCTTCCGTACAGCCGGGTGATCACCCGCACCCCGGGCTCGGGCCCGCCGGTTGATCATGGCGTGAGTACCGCGAGCATCCTTCCGATACTGACCGATCCGAGCGCCGCCGGCGGCGTCACCGACCGCGCGGAGGAACCGGGCGCGGCAACGCCCGGCGACATAATCATCCGTTCCTGCACCACCCTCGACCAGTCCCTGCGCATCGAGCTCCAGGGCGAGATCGACCACCACAGCAGCCTGCCGCTGCGGGCGCTGCTGGCCTCGGCCGCCGCGTCCGGATACGTCCGTCTCAGCCTCGACACGCGGCATGTCGTGTTCGCCGACTCGGCGTTGCTGAACGTGCTGGACAACTGGAGCCGCTGCCACCGGCGGCTCCGGCTCGGCCCCCGCTCCCCCGCCGTGCAGCGTCTGCTGGACGCCGCACGTCCGGTCGGCGGTGCCGCACCGCGGAGCAGGGCGGCCGGAGCCCACGGCCCGGGCCTCGGGCGGCATCGAGGCCCGCGCCGCTGAACGGGTGTCAGAACGCGCCGCAGCGGTGCCCGTGCGGCCCGCTCGGCGCGTCCTCGGCATCCGGCGGGGGGGCGGGGGGCGGCGTCCGGTTTCGGACGGCGCTTCCCGCGCCCCCGGCGGGGCGGTCAGCCGGCCGGCGTGACGTCGCGCGCCTCCCGCGCATCGGCGTCGCCGAGCCCCGCCTCCGGCGGTTCGCCCGCCAGCGTGAAGGTGATGCGGGTGCCGTCCCGGTAGTCGGGGTCCACACCGATGGTGCCGCCGTGGAACTCGACGATCTTCTTGCACATCGCGAGCCCGATGCCGCTGCCCTGGTAGGTGTCCTTGGTGTGCAGCCGCTGGAAGATCACGAAGACCTGCTCGGCGTACTCCGGGTCGATGCCGATGCCGTTGTCGGTCACCGCGAAGCGCCACAGCTCGCCGTCCCGTTCGGCCGAGAGGTGGATCGCGGGGGACTCGCCGGGGCGGCGGAACTTGACCGCGTTGCCGATGAGGTTCTGCCACAGCATGGACATCTGGGTGGGGTCGGCGACCAGGGTCGGCAGCTCGTCCCGGGTGATCACCGCGCCGGACTCCTCGATACCGACACTCAAGGCGGACAGGGTCCGCTTCACGACGGCGCCCAGGTCCACGCTCTGGAGGGCGTGATGGACGCGGCCGACGCGGGAGAAGTCGAGCAGGTCGTTGATCAGCACCTGCATGCGGTTGGCCCCGTCGACCGCGAAGTCGATGTACTGGTCGGCCCGTTCGTCGAGCTGCCCGCCGTAGCGCCGCTGGAGCAGCTGGGTGAAGCTGGACACCTTGCGCAGCGGTTCCTGGAGGTCGTGCGAGGCGACGTACGCGAACTGCTCCAGCTCGGCGTTGGAGCGCTTGAGGTCGGCCGACTGGGCGTCGAGGCGCAGCCGGGCCTCCTCGCTGAAGTCCAGCTCGCGCACCAGGCGGCGGCGCATGCTCTCGAACTCGCCGCCGAGCCGCCGCAGGTCGGCCGGGCCGATCGGTCTGATGGGGTGGCCGAAGTCGCCGTCGGCGATGGTGCGGGCGTCGGCCCCCAGCCGCTCCAAGGGCGTGGTGATGCCGCGGCGGAGCGCTTCGAAGACGATCACGGCGAGCACGACGATGAGGCCCGCGATGGTGGCGAAGACCGCGTTGCGCAGGCGCATCGTGGACGCCAGATCGGACCGCGCCCGGACCCGCTCCTCACGGAGCCGGTCCTGCTGGGCGGTCATGGCCGCCCGGATCCGGTCGAAGTCCTTCTTCCCCGTGGCGGCGCGCCGGCTCGCCTCGGGCGAGGGCGCTCCGGGGGGTGTGGCGGCGACGGGACGGGCGATCTTCGCCTGCCAGGTCCCGATCTCGTCCTGCACGGTCTTCAGGTCGCGCAGGGCGGAGGCGTCGCCGCGCAGCAGTTCCACCAGCCGGGCGGTGTGGACCTTCTGGTCGGCGACGCCCTCACGGTAGGGGGCGAGGAAGTCCGGTGTGCCGGTGAGGCCGTAGCCGCGGATGCCGGTCTCCTGGTTGAGGACGGCCGATTCGAGGCGGATCGAGGTGGTCAGCGCGGGCGACCTGACGTCGACGAGATCGCTGCTGAGGGAGGCCGTCCGCCCGAGGATCCAGGCTCCCGTCACCCCGAGCAGGCCGAGGACGGTCAACGACACCGCCACTCCCACCTGAAGCCACCGCCGGGTCGTCCAGGTGGACAGCCCCCGCGTGTGCGGCAGCCTCTCGTCGCCGGTCATCCTGTGACTCCTCCGTCGTGATCGCCGTCATGGAAGCGGCGCAGCGCACACTCTAGAGGGCTTTCGACAACGGTTGTTGTCGCGGGGGCGGTCAGGGGCCTAATGTGCCGGGTATGCCTGGCAAGAACTTCGTCGTGCCGACCACCCCGCAGGAGACGGCCGCAGTCGCGGACGCCGCGGTCGACGAACTCGCGCGGCGCATCGCCCACCGGTTCATGGACGATCCCCCACCTCCGCCGACACCCGACGATCCCACGCGGGCACTGACCCGTCTGCACGTGCTGACCCACCTCCAGCGGGCAGCCGAACGCCTCCAGCGTGAAGCGGCGGCGGACGCCGCCCGTGCGGGCGCCGGATACCCGCAGATCGGCGAAGCATGCGACATGACACGGCAGGGCGCCCGGCGCCGCTGGCCCGGACTCTTCCACCACTCCCCCGAAGCACCCACGGAGCGACCGATGATGACCACCCCCACTCGTCCCTTCGACGTCCTGCTCGTCGAGGACGACGTCGCCGACGCCATGCTCATCGAGGAGGCTCTGTCCGAGCGCGGGACCCGCAACCTGGTCCAGGTCACCGACGGCGTCGCCGCGCTGGAGCACCTGCGCGACCCGGACAGCGTGCGGCCCGACCTCATCGTCCTGGACCTCAACATGCCCCGGATGAACGGCCGCGAGCTGCTCCAGGTCCTGAAGACCGACGACGAGCTCCAGACCATCCCCGTGGTGGTCCTCACGACGTCCTCGGCCCCCGACGACGTGGCCGGCGCCTACAACAGCCACGCCAACGCGTACGTGACCAAGCCCGTGAACCTGTCGGAGTTCGAGCAGGCCGTCCAGAGCATCGACGCCTTCTACCTGGAGACGGCCACCCGCCCGCCGCGCAGCGAGAGCTGAGTCACGGCGCCGGGACGGCGGTCTTCTCCCCGCACCGGTCCTTCGGGTCGTCGGCGGGCGCCCCGGACCTCGACACCCGAGGTCCGGGGCGCCCGGTGGTACCGGGACCGCCTCTCGTTCGAATATTCTGGTGTGGACGTCTCAGGGCGGGGTAACCGCCCAATGCGTCGGCCACGAGCAGCCGGCGGTACGGGGGCCGACGCAGTAGGGAGGGGATCTGACATGACGGTGACCGCAGTGACGGAAGCACACAGGGCGGCGCTTCCGGAGGTGACCGACCCGTCTCGGGTCACTCCGAAGGACGCCCGCGAACTGTCGCGGCTGTTCTTCGACCAGCTCGCCGTTCTCGAAGAGGGCACGCCCGAGTACCAGTACGCGCGCAACACCCTCATCGAGATGAACATCACCCTCGTCCGCTACGCGGCCGCGCGCTTCCGCAGCCGCAGCCACGACGAGATGGAGGACATCGTCCAGGTCGGCACCATCGGCCTGATCAAGGCGATCGACCGGTTCGAACTCACCCGCGAGGTCGAGTTCACCTCCTTCGCCGTCCCCTACATCGTCGGCGAGATCAAGCGCTTCTTCCGCGACACCAGCTGGGCCGTGCACGTCCCGCGCCGCCTCCAGGAAGCCCGGATCCAGCTCGCCAAGGCCACCGAGGAACTCCGCAGCCGACTCGGCCGGACGCCCACGGTCAAGGAACTCTCCCAGCTCATGAGCCTGAGCGAGGAAGAGGTCAACGAGGCGCGGCTCGCCTCCAACGGCTACACCTCCTCCTCCCTCGACGCCACCATCAGCTCCAGCAACGACGGCGAGGCGGCGCTCGCCGACTTCATCGGCTCGGACGACAACGCCCTGGAACTCGTCGAGGACTTCAACGCGCTGGCCCCGATGATCGCCGGGCTCGACGAGCGGGAACGCCGCATCATCCACATGCGGTTCGTCGACGAGCTGACCCAGGCGCAGATCGGCGAGCACCTCGGGGTCTCCCAGATGCACGTCTCGCGCCTGCTCAACCGCACCCTGGCCAAACTGCGCGCCGGCATGCTCAGCACGCAGTGAGCGACCGCGGACGGGGCGGTCCGCGGAACCACGGATGTCAAGGCGTTCGCCTCTCGGGGTGAACGCCTTCTCCGTGTCCGAAGACGCGGGTGCCGGGGGGGGAAGCGTCTCCGCCGCGGGCCGGCCGGTCCCCCCGGCGAGGCATCGGGGAATCCACCGGACGGGAAACGTGCCCGGGCGCGCGTACGCGCCGCCTGCGGGGGTAGTCGGCGAAGGACGAAAGCGGGCGCACATGGACCGATCATCCGGCGTTGTCGACGTGACGAGGGCGGGCACGCCTCCCTCGCCGGAGACATCACTCGACCTGGACGGCGACGGTACGCGCATCTCCCAGGCCCGTCGCATGGCGGCGGACTTCCTGGCGGTGGTGCGGGACACGCGGGGGGTGCCGGTGACGACGGACACGGTGGAGATCGTCCAGTTGGTCGTCAGCGAACTGGTCACCAACGCCCGCCGACACGCACCCGGCCCGGCCCGCCTGCGTCTGCAGGCTGTCGACGGCGTGCTGCGCATCGAACTCTCCGACGGCAGCTCCGTCCTTCCGACCGCCCGGGCGATCGATCCGGACCGAGTGGGACAACACGGCCTGGAGATCGTCACCGCCCTCGCGCAGTGCCTCACCGTCGAGCGGACGGCCACCGGCAAGCGTCTGACCGCCGACCTGCCGCTGGCCCGGACTCCGGCGGCGAGCGTCCGCTGAACGGGGCCGTGACGCGCGTCCCCCTCGAAGCGGCGCCGTGGACCGCACGAGACTGCGAGGATGGCCCCATGGACGTGCTGCGCAGGAACCATGTCACGGTGACCGGACGAGCAGGTGCGCCCGTGGTGATGGCGGCACACGGATTCGGGTGCGACCAGAACATGTGGCGGCTGGTGGCACCGGCTCTGGAGCGCGACTTCCGTCTCGTCCTCTTCGATCATGTCGGAGCCGGGAGATCGGATCTGTCCGCGTGGAGCCCGAGTCGGCACGCGACGCTGGACGGCTACGTCGACGACGTGCTGGAGCTGTGCCGGGAACTCTCCCTCGGCCCGGTGACCTTCGTGGGGCACTCGGTGAGCGCGATGATGGGCGTACTCGCGGCCGCTCGGGAACCCGACGCCTTCGCCGGGCTCGTGCTCCTCGCGCCGTCGCCCTGTTTCGTGGACGATCCGGAGACCGGGTACCGAGGCGGTTTCAGCGCCGACGACATCGACGAACTCCTCCAGTCCCTGGAGGCGAACTACCTGGGCTGGTCGGGCGCGATGGCTCCGGTCATCATGGGCAATCCCGAGCGGCCCGAGCTGGGCGAGGAGCTGACCAACAGCTTCTGCCGCACCGACCCGGCCATCGCCCGGGTCTTCGCCCGCGTCACGTTCCTCGCCGACAACCGGGCCGATCTGGCATCGGTGCCGGTACCCACCCTGGTGGCGCAATGCTCCAGCGACGCGATCGCTCCTCCGGAGGTCGGTGCCTTCGTGCACGCCCGAATCCCGGGCAGCCGCCTGGTCACGCTGAACGCCACCGGCCACTGTCCGCAGCTCGCCGCACCGGAGGAGACCGCTTCGGCGATCGCCACGTTCACGAAGGGGCTGCCGGACCATGGGCAGGCGTACTGACCTCCCCGGGGAAGGCCCGGGGAGCGGACCTGTGGACGAGACCACCCAGTTCGACGCTCTCCTGAAGGAGAGCGTCGAGGACCTCTACGAACACGCGCCCTGCGGGTATCTGTCCACCCGGCTCGACGGGCGGATCGAGAAGGTCAACACGACGCTGCTGAACTGGCTCGGCCACCGCCGTGAGGACCTGCTCCACCGCAAGCACTTCTCCGACCTGCTCACCGTCGGGGGCCGGATCTACCACGAGACCCACTACGCACCGCTGCTGCGCATGCAGGGAGAGGTCAGCGGCATCGCCCTGGAACTCAGGTCCGCCGACGGTTCCCGGCTGCCCGTACTCGTCACGTCGACGGTCAAGTCGGGTCACGACGGACAGCCCCTGCTGATCCGCACGACGCTGTTCGACGCCCGCGACCGCCGCGCGTACGAGACGGAACTGCTCCGCGCCCGCACGGTGGCCGAGCAGGAGCGCGAGCGCCTGCAGAATCTGGCCACCACCCTGCAACAGACGCTGCTTCCGCCCACGCTGGCCGACGTGCCGGGTCTGGAGGTGTCGGCCTACTACCACATCGCCTCCGCCGACCAGGTCGGCGGCGACTTCTACGACCTCTTCCCGCTCGCGGCCGGCACCTGGGGCCTCTTCATGGGAGACGTGTGCGGAAAGGGCGCCGCCGCCGCGGCCGTCAGTTCGCTCGCCCGCTACACGCTGCGCGCCGCCGCGGTCTACGACCCCGATCCGGCAGCCGTTCTGGACAATCTCAACACCGTCCTCAACCACGAGTACAACGGCAGCGACCCGCGCTTCTGCACCGTCGTCTTCGGCCTGCTGACGCCCGACCCGGAGCGCGGCGGTTTCGGCGTCACCCTGGCCGGCGGCGGCCATCCCCCCGCGCTGCTGATGCGTGCCGACGGCAGCGCGGACATCCTGCCGACACCCGGCGGTCAGCTCATCGGAGCCCTGACCGACGCGCACATCGCCACCACGGCCGTGCACCTCGCTCCGGGAGACACCCTGCTGCTCCACACGGACGGCCTCACCGAAGCCCACACGGGGGCGCCCGAGGGCCGCTACGGCGACGACGCCCTTCTCACTTTCACCCGCGCCCTCGCGCCCACGACGGCTTCGGACGCCGTCGACGCGGTCCGCGACCTGCTCGACACCTTCGGCACCGGCGTGGACGACGACACCGCCGTCCTCGCCATCCACGTGCCCTGCATCCCCAGTGGAGAGCAGCTGTGACCCATCTGATCCTCAGCACACATCACCATGCCGCGGGCTCCGTCATCGAACTCACCGGGGAACTCGACTTCCACAGCGCGGACCAGGTGCGCGCCCAGCTCGCGGGCCTCGTACTACCCCCGGGCGGGCAACTCGTCCTCGATCTGGGCGGCATCACCTTCTGTGACTCCACCGGGATCACGGTGCTCATCGCGGCCCGCAACTGCGCGCTGGCCACCGGCGCGGGCATCGCCCTCGCCGCGGTGCCGAAGGCGGTCAGCCGCGTCTTCCGCATGGTCGGGCTGGACCAGGTGTTCCCGTCTCATGCCACCGTGCAGGCCGCGCAGGCCGCCTGGCAACCCACCGGCTGAGCGGTCGTGCCGATGGCGCGGTCCGGGGCCGCGCATCGAGGCGGGCCGCATGAGGGCGACATGACCACCGCCACCACCGCGGCCGAGGAGAACCCGGCGTGTTTGCGCCGCCACGGTGCGGGCACTCGGGTCTCAGACGGGGGCGCCTCCGGACGACGCCCCGGCACCGGAGGACGCCATGATCATTCTCGGAGTCGTGCTGCTCGTCATCGGTCTCCTGACCGGAATCGGGATTCTCTGGACCATCGGCGTCATCCTGCTGGCCGTGGGCGCCGTGCTCTGGATTCTCGGAGCGGTCGGGCGTGAGGTGGGCGGTCGCCGCCACTACTGGTGAGCGCGGCCACCGTCGGCCCCGCTGTCGCCCCGCACTCCCCCGTCGGTCTCGGGCACGCCCGAGCGCCGGCGGGTCGGGCGGGTCGCGTTCAGACGCGCCGCCTGCCGCGTCAGGTGGTCGCGCTCGGCGACGTTGGAGGCCAGGGATGCGGCCTCGGTGTAGAGCCGTATCGCCGTCTCCCGGGCGCCGTCGCGCTCGTGCAGGTGCGCGGCGACGGCCGCGTGGCGGGGCAGGCCGGAATCCAGCTCCGCGAGTGCCGCCAGCCCGGCCCGCGGGCCGTCCGCCTCACCCACGGCAACGGCCCGGTTGAGGCGGACCACGGGGCTGTCGGTCAGCCGGGCGAGTTCGTCGTACCACTCCACGATCTGCACCCAGTCGGTCTCCGCCGCGGTCGGCGCGTCCGCGTGCAGAGCGGCCACGGCGGCCTGCGCCTGGTACTCGCCGAGCCGGTCGCGGGCCAGGGCCGCCTGTAGGATCCGCACGCCCTCGGCGATCATCGTGGTGTCCCAGCGGGTGCGGTCCTGGTCGGCGAGGATCACCAGGCTGCCGTCCGGCGCCGTCCGCGCGGCCCGCCGCGCGTGGTGGAGCAGCATCAGGGCGAGCAGCCCCGACACCTCGGGATGGTCCACAGTGCCCGCGAGCTGCCGGGTGAGGCGGATGGCCTCGGCGGCGAGGTCGACGTCCCCGGAGTATCCCTCGTTGAACACGAGATAGAGGACCCGCAGCACGGTCGCGACGTCGCCGGGCCGGTCGAAGCGGACGCGGGAGACGGTGCGCTTGGCCCGGCTGATCCGCTGCGCCATCGTCGCCTCCGGCACCAGGTAGGCACGGGCGATCTGGCGGGTGGTCAGGCCGCCGACGGCCCGCAGGGTCAGGGCGACGGCCGACGACGTCGTCAGCGAGGGGTGCGCGCACAGGAAGTAGAGCCGCAGCGTGTCGTCCACGGCCGGGGCGGGACCGGGCGGCGGTTCCTCGTCGACGCTCTCCTCGCGCCGGCGGCGGGCGGTGTCCGCCCGCGTCGCGTCGAGGAACTTGCGCCAGGCGACCGTGACCAGCCACCCCTTGGGGTCGCGCGGCGGGTCGGCCGGCCAGCCGCGGACCGCCTCGATCAGTGCCTCCTGCACGGCGTCCTCGGCCGCCGCGAAGTCGGCTCCGCGGCGGACGAGGACACCGAGCACCTCCGGGGTGAGGCGCCGGAGCAGCGCTTCGTCCATCGCGGAGGTCACTCCGTGGTGCAGGGGTGCGCGCCCAGGAAGGGGCGGAGCTCCAGCCACTCGTGGATCGGCCTGCCGCCCGCGCCCGGCGCCGCCGACAGTTCCCCGGCGAGTTCCACGGCCCGCTCGTAGGAGTCGACGTCGATCACCATCCAGCCGGCGATGACGTCCTTGGTCTCCGCGAACGGTCCGTCGGTCACCGGTGGACGGCCCTCGCCGTCGTACCGGACGAACGCCCCTTCGGGGGCGAGCGCCTGGGCGTCGACGAACTCGCCGGTCTTCTCCAGCCGGGCGGCGAAGTCGTTCATGTACTGCAGGTGGGCCGAGATCTCGTCCGGCGTCCACTCGGTCATCGGGACGTCGTTGACCGCGGCCGGGGCGCCCCGGTAGTGCTTCAGCAGCAGGTACTTGGCCATGGTGCTCTCCTCCGTCGTGGTGCGATCCATTGTGGTCGCGTTCACTGCCGGGACGGCGCCGGCGGCGCGTTCTCGACACGACGGGGCGAGGTTCTCCGGACCGCACCGCGAGGGCGGCTCCCGATCCTGGCCGGGAGCCGCCCTCGCGAGCCGGAAGGGCCTCGGCTACCGCTCGTCGCGGAGGGCGTCGCGGGCACCGGCGGCCTTGTCCCGGGCCTTCTCGGCGACCTCGCGGACGTCGCCCTTGGCCTGGTCGGTCTTGCCCTCGGCCTGCATGCGCTCGTTGCCGGTGGCCTTGCCGACCATCTCCTTGGCCTTGCCCTTGGCCTTGTCCATGGAACCCTTGCCCATGATCACTCCTTGTTCGAGGGGGGTGGTACCCGAGTCACGCTAAGGAGGGGCGGCACGCGGCGCATCCGGAGCGGAGCCCGTCGGGCGGCACCGGCGCGAGGGCGTGATGCGCTCGGGGCGTCCCGTCGGGTCGCCGCCGCCCGTGCCCGGCGGTCGACGAGGCCGGTCCGTGCCCGACACCGCCCGTGCGGCACCCGTCCGGTCGCGGTGCCGTGCGTACCCCCCGGGGGGCGAGTTCCCGCCCCGGGCCGAGGGGGTCTCCCGCTGGGCCGTTCGGGGCACGGGTGTTCCGGCCGGGAGTCGGGGAGCGGAGGCCGGTGCGCGACTCCCGGCACCGTCGTGACAGCGGGGCGGGTCGAGCACGGAGCACGGGCCGCGGTCGGACCGGGCCGGTGCCGCGGGGCTGGACGGCTCGCGCCTCCGCCGGTGCACGCGGGGGAGCCCGGGACGCGGACGGCTACCGGCCGCTACTGGAGCGGGCGGTCCACCAGGTCGCCGCCGGGCACGTCCCGCAGGGCGATACGGGCCGTGATCCGCTTGCCCACCGCCTCCCGGCGGACCTCGAAGCTGTCGGCAACGGCTTTGACGATCTCCAGGCCGTGCTGGCCGATCCGGTCGGGATCGGCTGCGCGTGCCACCGGCAGCACCGGATCGCTGTCCCACACCACCACGTCCACCGTCACCTCGGCGACGCGCAGTTCCATGAGTACCGGACCGGGGGCGTACTTGCGGGCGTTCGTGACCAGCTCGCTGACCACCAGTTGCGCCATGCCGAGGGCACGCGCGGATACGGGCAGCCCGTGCTCGGTCTGCGCGCGTGCCAGAAAGGCCGCCGTCAGCCGGCGGGCCTCGGCGATACTTCCCCCTTCGCCGTCCAGTGCGACGGTCTGCCGCAACACCGGTGCGCCTGGCACCTCTTCGTCTTCATTTCCGGAAACCGGCCCCAATGCATTCAACTTTCGACCCCGTGTACAGCGCCTCGTGCGCATACCCGCCCACTTGCATTACACACCCTTGGCCCCGGGCATCCACCAGGAGGATGCCCGGGGCCACACCGCCACGGAGGCCATCGAGGCACGTCCCACCGCAAAAACCCGCACAGCCGAGGAGAACGGGACAGAGGGCGACAGAGCAGCGCGGAGTGGTCGGCCGTCCGCGGGGTGCCACACGGCGGGTGGTGGCGGACGGCCGACCCGCACGACGGGATCGACCACGCCGGCCGGGGACGCCGACGGCACGGCAGGGTCAGAGGCCGGCCAGCAGGTGGTCGAGCGGGGCGGGGACGCGGTCGGGATCGAGCGCCTCGACGAGGACGCGACCGTACGTGATCTTGCGTCCCGACCGGGTGCCGAAGAAGCGGCGCAGCCGCTGCCGGTCGGTCCGGTGCCGCTGCTCGGGCTGCCGGAGGAAGGTGGCCAGCGGGCGCTGATCGCCCTGGGCGCGCACGAGTTCCTCCACCCGGGTCACGCCGAGGGCGCGGACGAGCTCGTCCTCCAGGTCGGCGGCACACACGGAGATGCGCTCGGACGGCACGCCAACGGCCGCGAAGGCTCGCTCGTACCAGCCGCGCTCCGCCTCGTCGCACCCTCCCAGGAGCCGCAGCCCCAGCCCCGGGGGCCCGAGGAACCGGGCGAAACGCCCGACGTTCATGGCGCCGCCCATCGACAGGAGGCAGACCCCCTCGGCCGCGAGATCCCGCCCCCGGATCGCGGCCAGCGCGTCGACGGCCGCGAGATCGCTCTTGCCCTCGAGCAGGACGACGGTCCGTACGCAGAGTCCTTCCGCCGCTTCACGTGCGGGCCCCGCGGGGCCCCGGGCCGCCCAGGCGGTGACGGCGTCCCGGAACGCGTCCATGTCGGTCACGCGATGAGTCTGCGCCCCTTCCCGCGCCGGCGGTACGGGTTTTCCGGGCGGCTGGGGAGGCCGTCCGGGATCACCTGGTCGGCTCGGCCGGACTGTCGTCGCCCCCGGGCCGCCCCGCGGCGATCTCGTACAGCTCCTTCGAGGTGGTGACGAGCTCCAGCTGCTCCTCCCGGGAGCCGACCATCGGCTGGGAACCGTTGAGCGGGACCTGCGCGCTCTCCGGCATGAACCTGACGGTCACGAGTCCGATGGCCCCGGCCAGCATCAGGTAGTAGGCGGGCACGAGATCGTCGCCGGTGACGTTCACGAGGGCCTCGGTGACCAGCGGGGTGGTGCCGCCGAAGGCCGCCACCGCGATGTTGAAGCCGATGCCCATCGCCGCGTACCGGACGGCCGTGGGGAACAGCGCCGGCAGCGTGGCCGCGCTGGGGGCCGCGAAGAAGGCCAGCAGGGTGGCGAGGAGCAGGACGCCGCACAGCGACGGCGCGAAGGCGTCCCTCTTGATCAGTTCGAACGCCGGGACGGCGAGCACGATCATGGCGGCCGCGGCGACCCCGTAGACCGGCCGTCTGCCGACCCGGTCGCTGAGCCGCCCGATGAAGGTGATGAGCAGGACGATCCACACCATGCCGATCAGCACCAGCAGGTCGGCGCGGCTGCTGGAACGGTTCAGCGTCTCTGTCTGGTAGGTCGGCAGGAAGCCGGTCACCATGTAGTTGGTGACGTTGTACAGCAGGACCAGGCCCATGCAGACGAGCAGCGGGCGCCAGTGCTCGGTGATGATGGTCTTGAACTCGGTGCCGGCCGACTCCCGGGCCATGCTCGTGTCGTGTGCGTCGAGCTGCTGCTGGAAGGCCGGCGACTCCTCCAGCCTGAGCCGCATGTACAGGCCGATCACCCCCAGCGGCCCGGCGATCAGGAACGGCAACCGCCAGCCCCAGGCGATCATCTGGTCGTCGGTGAGCGCGAGGTTCAGCACGGTGACCAGGGCCGAGCCGAGCGCGTAGCCGACGAAGGTGCCGAAGTCGAGCCAGCTGGAGAGGAATCCGCGGCGCCGGTCCGGCGCGTACTCGGCCACGAACGTGGTCGCGCCGCCGTACTCCCCTCCGGTGGAGAAGCCCTGCACCATCCGGGCGAGGAGCAGCAGGATCGGCGCGGCGATGCCGATGGTGGCGTAGCTCGGGATGAGGCCGATGACGAAGGTGCCCATCGACATCATGATCATGGTCGTGGCGAGCACCTTCTGCCGGCCGAGCCGGTCGCCGAGCGGCCCGAAGACGAGACCGCCCAGCGGGCGGACCACGAACGCGGCGGCAAAGGTGGCGAAGGAGGAGACGACCTGCGCCCCGGGGGACGCACCGGGGAAGAAGACCTTGCCGATGGTGGCGGCCAGATAGCTGTAGACGCCGAAGTCGAACCACTCCATGCAGTTGCCGAGGGCCGAGGCCCCGACCGCGCGCCGCAGCAGCGGCCCCTCGACGACCTGCACGTCGTCGGCGCGGAAGGCGCGCCGGTTGCGCCGGAGTCTGCGGACGAGGTCCTCGCGCACCTGCCGCGGGAGTCCGCCGGCCGCCTTCGGCAGCCGCGCCGGGCCGGGACGTCCCGGCGTGCCTCGGGGCGCTGACTCGCCCACACCGCCACCCTCTTTCGTGATCTTCGCTTCTGCGCATCCTGTGCCAGAGAGCCGCCCGCCGCACGGCAACCCGCCGCGGTCGCCGCTCCGAGGTGCGCCCCGGCCGGCGCCCCACCCGTCGGTGCCGGCCCGCCCGGCGCCGGCCGGCATCGACGGGTGGGGCGGCACCGGTCGCCGCATACTGGCAGGGATGCTCGCCGCGCGAGCGGTCACGTCGCGACGGGAGAAGGCCCCAGCCCATGGCGACCGGACGAACGGTGGCGCTGATGGCGAACTTCCTGCTGGTCCACGGGGCCATGCACGGCGCCTGGTGCTGGAGGCGGGTCCGCGACGCGCTGTCCGACCGGGGGCACCGGGTCTTCACACCCAGCCTGACCGGGCAGGGGGAGCGGGTCCGTCAACTGTCCCGCTCGGTGGGCGTCTCCACCCACGTCGACGACCTCACGGACCTGCTGTGGTACGAGGACCTGCGCGAGGTCCACCTGGTGCTGCACAGCTACTCCGGCATCCTGGCGGGCCCCGTCGCGGAGCGCGCGGCGGGCCGGCTGGCCGCTGTGGTGTGGCTGGGTGCGTTCGTCGTCCGGCCCGGCGAGTGCCTCCTGGACGTCGAGCCCCCGGAGGTCGCCCGGCGCTATCGCCGGCAGGTGGCCGAGGCCGGCGACGGCTGGTATCTCCCGGCCGACCCGGCGTTCCTGTCGCAATGGGGTGTGCGGGACGAGGAGCTCCGCGCGTGGGCCGGTCCGCGGCTCACCGACTTCCCGTTCCGCTGCCAGACGGAACCCGTGCACTTCGCCCCCGGCCCCCTCGCCGCGCTGCCCCGGTGCTACGTCCGCCACACCGGCCCGCCGCTGAGCAGCCTCGACACGTCGTTCGCCACGGCGGTCGAGCAGGGCAGCGCCGTGCGCAGCCTGGCCACCGGTCACGACATGATGCTGGAGGCCCCCGAGGAGACGGCCCGGCTGCTCATGGCCGTGGCCGAACCGGGCCCCCCGGTGCCCGGACCCTAGCTCTCCGGGCACCGCGAGCGCGGGTCGGTGTCAGGCGCCGCGCGGCGCCCCGGTCCGGGCCGCACCGGACTCCCGCCGCGCCGGTTGCGCCGCGCATGGTCCGTGGTCCCCGTAGTCCGTCGCCCGGCACGGTCCGCGCGTGCGTACCGGCCCGGAGGGGACGCCCGGACGACGGCCCCGCGCACACCCGCACGGGGCCGTCCGGTCGCGGCGGCGTCAGTGGTGCCGGGCGTGGCGGCCGAGCGTCCCCGCGAGGGCCCGGGCCATGGCCTCCTCGCCCTTGGCGTTGGGGTGCGCGGGCGCGGCGGGCGCGGTGGGGCGCAGCGGCTCGATCCAGCGGTCGGCGGGCGCCTTGCACATGTCGTGGCCCACCGTGGGACCGTACGTGTCCACGTAGTCGGCCCGGTTCAGCAGCGCGACCGCGCGCAGCATGACGTTGAGGCGCTTGCCGGTGTCCCGCAGGTAGGGGAAGTCCTTGGCGGCAAAGGGGACCGTCGGGTAGCAGCCCGATCCGTCGTCGGGGAGGAGGTCCGGGTAGCCGACGACCACCACGCGCGCGTGCGGCGCCCTGGCGTGCACCGCGCGCAGCACCCGGGCGACCTTCGGCGCCGTCTGGAGAATCCTGAGCGTCAGCTGGTCGTAGCCCCCCGACCCGTAGTAGCGGCGGCACGGGTCACCGGTGAGGTCCGTCGCGCTGAGCCCGGCGCAGGTGCTGATGATGGACCCGAAGCCGACGTCGTTCCCGCCGATCTGCACGGTGACGAGGTCGGTGTCGCGCCCCACCGCGTCGAGTTGGGGTCCGTTGGTCCCCTGGGCCTGCCACATCTCGGCGGTGGTCGCGCCGCCGCAGCTGACGTCCCTGAACGACGCCACTGCGCGCTCGTGCGCGGTGATCGACGGATAGTTGTGGTCGGACCGGGCGCAGTTCGCGTCCACCTGATCGGGTATCAGGGGTCCGGAGGTGTAGGAGTCGCCCAGGGCGACGTAGTCGGTGCGGGGTCCGCCGTGCCGCTCCCCCGCCGCGGCGGAGGCCGTGCTCGTGGCGCCGACGGTGAGCGCGCAGCTGCTCAGCACGGCGAGCGCCGCGGCGGTGCGTCGCCGTGCGGTCGTACCCGGACGCGTCCGATGGATCATGATGCCCCTCCCCTGAAACCCTGACCGTCCATGGAAACGGGCAACGGCGGCCACGGCGCACGGAAAGGCCCGGCGGCGCCCGGCCGCTCGGCGGCTCGTGCCCGGCGGACCCAACGTCGCCTGTATACCGGCCAGTAGGCCGTTGCACCAGCGGTCGGACGAACTCCGGTGACACAGAAGCCGACACCCGTAAGCCGCGACGCCGTCCGTGCACCCGTGCGCGCTGCGGCCCCGTCCGTCCCGGGCGGGCCAGGCGCTCCGTCAGTGGTCCCAGACCCCGGGACCGCCGCCCCGCCACTCGATCCACTCCGCCGTCCGGATGTCGGAGGGCTCCACGTCCTCCATGCCGGCCCGGCGCAGGAACTCGGCGATGTCGAGGAACGTGTAGGCCATGCCGACGAAGCCCTGGTGGAGGCGGACTCTGCGGCCGCCGTCCGCGGTGGGCGGGTAGACGACGACGGGCTGCTCGCTGGACATGCCCTCAGGGTGCGGGCGCCGGGGGCGGCGCGCATCCGCAGTGACGGGCCGGCTGGCCCGCACGGGGCGGGGCGGCCCCGGGCCGGGCAGCGGCGGGCGGCGCCGGGCCGCCCCGTCCGGACGCGTGGAGCGGGACACGCCGGCGGCCGGCATCCGGACGCCGGCGGGTCCGGCCGGGCCGTCCGATCGGGGGTGGAACACACTCCGGACGGGCGATGCCGATGACTTCCGTCCGGGGAAGGGGTCGACAACAGGAGAGAAAGGAGTTCCCATGCCGACGCAGGAATCCGGGCAGCGGCCCGTGACCGAGCTCGACGCCCGCTACAGCTCGGCGCTCACGCCGCGCCCAGGAGCGGCGGAGGTGACCGCCACCGACTGGGCCACGGCGCGGCGGATGCTGGCCGCCGCCGAGATCTTCCAGCTGTCCACGGTCCGGCCCGACGGCCGGCTGCACGTCACGCCCGTGATCGCCGCCTGGCACGACGGCAGGCTGTACTTCTCCACCGGACCCTCCGAGCAGAAGGCGAGGAACCTCGCCCACGACGGACACTGCGCGCTGACCACCGGCGGGAACGCGCTCACCGAGGGGCTCGACCTCGTGGTCGAGGGCACGGCGGAGCACGTCTCGGAGCCCGCGGTCCTGGAGGAGGTGATCACGGCCTACGAGGACAAGTACGGGGCGCACATCACCTCTGCCGAGGGAACCTTCCACGGTATCGGCGACGCCATCCGCAAGGGCGCGGCACTGGTGTTCGGCGTGGCCCCGTCGACGGCGTACGGATTCGGGCGGGACGACGGGGTGTACAGCCATACGCGCTGGTCGTTCTGAACCGGTGCGGGCGACGACCGCGTCCGCGCCGGCGGTGGCGGCCGGGCGCGGCGCCCGGCCAGCGCCGAGGACGACCTCGCCGGCGGTCGGCGGCAGGAGGCCGGGCCCTCTCCTCCGCCGCCGAGCCGCCCGCACGGGACGCCCTCGGCCCGGGGCCACCCGTGGTCGTCCGTCCGCCGTCCGTGCGGGTGACCGTTCAGGCGGTGGCGACGCCGTCGAGCTTTCCGGCCTTCGCCTCCTGCACCAGCGAGGCGAACTGGTCGGCGCTCATCTGGACGCGCTGGCCGAAGTCGTCCGTGAGCAGGACGCGGCGCTCGGCCGGCGCGGCCGGGTCGACGAACAGTTGCGGGCAGCCGCAGTCGCAGTCCCCGCAGAACGTGGCCAGCGGCTCCAGCCCGGTGATGTCGGTCATGGTCGACTCCCTTTCGCGAGGCTCGCGGCCGCGGTGTCTCGATCACCGGGCCCGGTGCTGCCCAGGGCATACCCGGCGACCGTGCCGCCACCCTCCGGTGTGCCGGACGGCGGGGGCACGGTCCGCCGGGTCCGTGCGCCCCTCCACCCCCGGTGCTTCCGCTGCCGGAATCGCCCGGGAACCGGAGGGGCGGGATCGACGACCACCTGGGGAGGGCGTCGGCCGTGGTGTCAGGCCGCCGTGCGGGACGCGTCGTCGGCCTCGGCCAGCAGGCGGCCGAGAGCGGCCCTGGCCCGGCCCACCCGGGAGCGGACGGTCCCGATGGGGCAGCCGATGCAGCGGGCCGCGTCCTCGTAGGAGAGTCCGGCCACCTGGGTCAGCACGAACGCCTCGCGGCGGTCGCCGGGCAGCGCGGCCAGCAGGTCCAGCAGTGCGATGCCGTCGTCGAATCCCGGCAGCCCGCGGGGCTGGACGCGCTCCACGACCGCCTGCCAGTCGGGTGTGTCGGCCGGCCGGGGCCGCGCCGCCGCGCGGCGGAAGCTGTCGGCGACCGCGCGGCGGGCGATGGACAGCAGCCAGGTGCGTGCAGACGCCCGGCCCTCGAAGCGCGGCAGGCTGTCGAAGGCGCGGACGAAGGTGTCCTGGGCCAGGTCCTGGGCCGTTTGGGGGTCTCCGCTGAGGTGGGCGACGTACCGCAGCACGTCGCCGTGGAGGGCGCGGACGAAGTGTTCGGCGGCGTGCCGGTCGCCGTTGCGTGCGGCCAGGGCCCAGGCGGTGGCGGCGGCGTCCGCCGCGGCGCGCTGTGTCCCGGGAGGGACGGGCAGGACGGATGTGGTCACGTGATGTCCTTCTCGGATGTCGTCGGGAGCGGCGTCGCGTGAAGCGGCGCCGCTCTCCGGTCCAGGGGGGTGCGCCGTAAGTGGGGGTACGGCGATGTCCGGGGCTCGTCACGGGGCAGGCGGCCGGGCCCCCGGTGGTGCGGGGGCGTCGGCGGCGGGAGTGCCGCGTGGGTGGGCTCCGGTGGATCCGGCTGTCTCAGCGGACAGCGGCACCCGTCGGAGGCCCCCTGGAGGTGACGGAGTAGCAGAGAAGGAATCGGGCGAGGGACGTCCGGTGTGCGGGGGTGCGGCGCCGCCGGTGCAGGGGCCGGTCGCCCGGCGCGGGGAGCGCGAGCAGCATCCGCAGGGGTGCGGACAGCCGTGCGGCGGCGGTCCGCAGCAGCCGGAAGACGGCGCGCTCTCCGTGGGCGAGCCAGATCCCGCACGCGAGTGCCGCCAGCAGGTGGGCGGCGGGCATGCCGAGCGAACCGCCTCCGCCACCGAGGACGCCGTGCAGATGGGCGGTGCCGTCGGTGCCGTGCAGCATCCCTCCCCCGCCCATCGACCCCCCGCCCATCGACCCCATGCCCATCGGGTCCATGTGCATCGGGCCCGCATCCAGGAGCCCCGCGCCCGTCCGGCCCGTGGGCACGGGCTCCGCAAACGGGTCCGTACCGGATCCCGGGAGGACCGGCCGGCCGGAGGCCGTCGCGGCGGTCATCGACTGGCCCAGCGCGAAGGTCTCGTGGAGCGTCGCCTGGGCGACCACCACGACGGTGACGACCAGCGCGGTCCCGCGCTCACGCCCGGCGAGGAACCAGCCCGCACCGCCGGTGGCCGCGGCCCCGGCCGCCAGCGTCCAGCCGGGGACCGATGCCCCGGACATCATCACGTGGCCCAGGGCGGCGAGCAGAACGCAGACGGCGGCGAACATCCCGGCCCGCGCCGTGCGGCACCACCCACCGACCGTCATGACGTGCCCATCTTCGCACCAGCGATCCGTTCGACAACAAGGGTTACGGCCGTGCGTCCGAGGGGGCCTCACCGAGCTGACGGTGACTCACGTCACAGGGGAGGCCGGGAACTCGACGGGCGACCGTCACGCCTACGAGAACGAGAACGCCCCGGGGCACGTCACGAGGTGCGCCCGTCGAGGGGCACGCCCCGCCTGCCCGGCGGCACCCGCCGTCGCACGGCGGCCGAAGGGCACGACACCAGGCGAGACGGCAGATGGCGGTCCCGGCACGGCAGACGGGCTCATGATGCCGTGTCGGGACGGCTCGTCGCGGACGCGGTCGACGGCGCGCACGCTCCGTGCCGCCCGCGGCCGGGACGTGCCGCGGTGGGCCGGACTCCGCCGGGGGTGGCGGCCGGACGGCGCCGCACGGTTCCGGGCCGCCAGGCGCGCAGCCGCAGGCTGTTGCCCACCACCAGCACGGAGCTGGCGGACATCGCGGCGGCGGCCACCATCGGGGTGAGCAGCCCGGCCGCCGCGAGGGGCACGGTGACGAGGTTGTAGCCGAAGGCCCACACCAGGTTGGCGCGGATCGTGCCGAGGGTGCGCCGGGCCAGCAGCACCGCGTCGACGAGTGCCTCGATGTCGCCGCGGACCAGCGTCAGGTCGGCGGCGCCGATCGCCGCGTCCGCCCCGCCTCCCATGGCGATGCCGAGGTCGGCGCCGGCCAGCGCGGCGGCGTCGTTCACGCCGTCCCCGACCACGGCCACCCGGCAGCCGGCATCCCTCAGCCGTCGGACCAGGGCGGCCTTGCCCTCCGGCGAGCACCGGGCGTGCACCTCGCCGATGCCGAGGGCAGCCGCCACGGCGCGGGCGGGCGCCTCCCGGTCGCCGGTGGCGAGCACCGGGCGGATGCCGAGCCGTCGCAGCCGGTCCACCGCCCGGTAGCCGCCGGGCCGCAGGACGTCGCCGACGGCTACGAGCGCCTCGGGCCGGCCGTCCACGAGGAGCAGGACGGGGGTGTGGGCCGCGCTCTCGGCGTCCGCCAGGGCGGCGGCGAGCGGCGCGGGCAACTCACCCTCGGGTGAGCGTAGTTCGACATGGCGGCCCTCCACCCGGCCCCGCACCCCGCGGCCGGGAAGGGCGGCGAAGTCCTCGACGGCGGGCAGGGCCGGGCTGCGGCCCGAGCGACGGGCGTAGGCGGCGACGGCTCGTCCGAGCGGGTGCTCCGAGCCCTGCTCCACCGCGCCGGACAGGCGCAGCGCGGCCTCCCGGCCGATCCCGTCGGGGGTCACCGTCAGCCGCGCGACACTCATGTGACCGGACGTCAGCGTGCCGGTCTTGTCCAGCACGACCGTGTCCACGTTCCGGAGCGCCTCCAGTGCGTGGGCTCCGCCGACCAGCACGCCCAACTGGGCTCCCCGGCCGGTGGCGGCCATCAGGGCGGTCGGCGTGGCGAGGCCCAGCGCGCAGGGACAGGCGACGACGAGTACCGCCACACAGGCCGTGACGGCGGCCTGCGTCGGGGCGCCGGCCCCGAGCCGGTATCCGAGGACGCAGACCGCCACGGCGAGCACGACGGGGACGAAGACTCCGGCCACCGCGTCGGCGAGCCGCTGCGCCCGCGCCTTGCCGGCCTGCGCGTCTGTCACCATCCGGGTGATGCGGGCGAGCCGGGTGTCGGCGCCGACGGCGGTGGCCCTGACCAGGAGCAGCCCGCCCGTGTTGAGGGCTCCGCCCACCAGGTCCGAGCCGGGGTGCACCTCGACGGGCTCGCTCTCGCCCGTCACCAGGGACAGATCCACGGCGGAGCCGCCCTCGACGACCCGGCCGTCGGTGGCCACCCGTTCACCGGGGCGGACGATGAACTCCCGGCCCACGCGCAGCGCCTCGACGGGGATCGAGCGCTCGCCGTCGCTGTCTCGTACGGACACCTCCTTCGCGGCCAGTTCCGCCAGGGAACGCAGGGCCGCCCCGGTGGCGTGCCGCGCACGGGCCTCCAGGAACCGCCCGGCGAGCACGAACAGCGGGACGCTCACGGCCGCTTCCAGGTAGAGGTGCGCCGTTCCGTCCGACACGGAGGGCAGCAGCTCGAAGGACATGCGGGTCCCGGGGTCGCCCGCTCCCCCGGCAAGCAGCGCGTACGCCGACCAGGAGAAGGACGCGGTCACGCCCAGGGAGACGAGGGTGTCCATGGTCGCCGTGGCGTGCCGGAGACCTCTCAGCGCCGCCGCGTGGAAGGGCCGGGCGCTCCAGACCGCCACCGGGGCGGCGAGGGTGAAGCATAGCCACTGCCAGTCGCGGAACTGCAGGGACGGCGTCATGGACAGGAGCAGCACCGGGAGGGCCAGCAGGGCGGTGACGAGCAGGCGTTGGCGTTCGCTCCGGGCCGCCGCGGCGTCCGGCGCGCCGGTCCGTTCCGGTGCGGGAGGCTCGTCGTCGAGCGCGGGGGACGGGGGCGGCGCCGCCTGGTAGCCGGCCTGTTCGACCGCGGTGACCAGGTCCCCCGGTGTCACGTGGTGGGGGTGTGTGACGCGGGCGAGGCCGGTGGCCAGGTTGACGGTGGCGGTGACACCGGCCAGCCTGGCCAGCTTCCTCTCCACCCGCCGGACGCAGGCCGCGCAGGTCATGCCCCCGACGACGAGGTCGGTGACCGCCGGAGCGGTCGTCGGCCCGGCCGTCACGACCCACCGTGCCCGCGGGTCGTGACGGGCGTGCCGCCTCCCTCGACCGCTCCGCCGCCCCTGTGGCCGCGTCCGGTCCCGTGCCCGTGGCCAGGCCCGTCGCCGGCCGCATGCCGGGCTCCGGGGCCGGTTTCGGCGCGCATGCCGGGCCCGACCGGTCCCGCGGCGCACCCGATCGCGTACGCCCCGCAGAACGCGAGCGCGAGCAACAGCAGGAAGCCGCAGAGCGCGGGCGGGACCGCGCCCCGGCGCGGCATGGCCTCCGGGGCGTGGGACGGCGGTCGGGACTCGGCCATGGTCGGTCTTCCTGATCTTCTCGAACCCTGCACGACGGGTGGCGGTCGAGGTGCCACACCGGTCGAGAAGTCGGACGAAAGGGGCATCGAGTTCCGCCCTCGCGTTATGACCTACGTCACATCGGCCGCGGACGTGTCGAGGTCGGCACCGGTCGGATCGGGCCCGGGGTTCCGCTCTCGACGGCCGCCGTGCGAGCGCGTGCCGCGGGCCGGAGAGCGCTCCACGACCCGCCCTGCGCGGTCCGGCGATCCGGCGGCCCCAGCCGGCCGCGCACGGCAGCGGAACGACCTCCGCGACCGTCCCGGCCGTCGCCGCGGCTCGTGCCGGGCCCGGGCCGCCGTCCGGTCGGCGCCCGGACCCGGCCCGGCCGGTGCCTGCCTTGCCCACCGGGTCCGGCGGGGTGCCGGCGCCGGCACCCCGCCGCGCACGCCGCCATGGAGCTCCGGCGCCTCGCGCGGCGCGTCGCGGAGCGTCAGCCGCCCGCCGGAGTCGTCGCGCGCCGGCCGGCCGTGCGCCGGCGGACCGCTCCGGCGAGGAGGTCGACGGCGAGGAACGCGGCCAGCGGGACACCGAACAGAGGCAGCGCCCAGCCGAGCGCCGCTACCGCGGCCCCGCCGAGGAGAAGGGCCCAGGGCGGCACGCCCCGCCAGGCGCCGCGGGCCGGCGGGGCCCCGAACGGCGCACGGCGGTCGGCCCGGGTGGGGCGGCGCAGCCACCACATGCGGTATCCCCACACGATGACGCAGATCAGACCGACCGCGAGGACGGCCAGCAGGATCTGGTTGGCGAGGCCGAACAGCGTGCCCATGTGGACGTTGATGCCCCAGCGGGTCAGCTTGGACAGCAGCGGCCAGTCGGCGAAGTCCACCCGGTCGACCACCCGGCCGGTGGACGGGTCGACGGCCAGGCTGTCGCGGCCGACCGGCCACAGGTTGCGGGTCTGCGAGACCGTCCACGCCGTGCTCGCGTCCCGCGGCACGGCGATCTCGACCGGCCCGTCCAGTCGGGCGCGCCGGGCCGCGCCGAGGACCTCGTCGACATCCGCGGGGTCGACGCGGCCGGCCGCGTGACCGGTCGCGCCGCCTTCGCCGTGTGTGTGGCCGCCGGCCGCGCCTCCCGGCGCACCGGACAGCGCGGTGGACACGCCGGGAGTGCCGGACCGCAGCGCGTCCAGTGCCTGCGAGAAGTGTTCGCCCGCGAAGCGCGACCAGGTCAGGCCGGTCGCGGAGAGGGCCAGCAGGCCGACCGCGAGCCAGACGCCGGTCACGGCGTGCAGGCTCCGGGTACGCCGTACGCCCTTCCTCGCCGAGCGGTCGGGGACCAGAAGGCGCCGCGCGGTCCGGCTGCCGCGCTGCCTGCGCCACCACAGGGCGAGCCCGCCCAGCACCAGTACCCACAGCCAACTGGCGGCGAACTCCGAGTAGAAGCGTCCGGCCGTGCCCAGGTGCAGGTTGCGGTGGAGGTCGTCGAGCCAGGTCGTCAGCGGAGTGCTGCCGTACCAGGTGGTCAGCGTGCCCGTGACCCGGCCCGTGTACGGGTCGACGTAGACCGTGTGGGCCCGCTCGCCCAGTTCGGGCAGCGCGAAGTCCACCTGCGTGGTCGTGTCGCCGTGGCCCGGGCGGACGGCGGTCAGGGTGCCCGTGGGATGCGCGGCCCGTGCGGCGGCGATCTGCCCGGCCAGCGGCCCGGGCTCGTCGCCGGCGCGGGCGACGGTCAGCTCCTTGCCGTAGGCCCACGCGTCGAGCTGCGGTGTGAAGGTGTAGAGCAGGCCCGTCACGGCGGCGACGAGCAGGAACGGAGCCACCAGGACACCGGCGTAGAAGTGCAGCCGCACCAGCATCGCGCCGATGCCCGTCCGCGGTGGCACCGGCCGCGGCGGGCGCCCGGGTCCGGTGGTGCCCGCCTCGGGCAGGTCGGGTATGTCGGAACGGACGGACATCCGGGAACCTCGCTCTGTCGGCGGCGCCATCGGGCGCCGTCAGCCTGCAGGGCAGGGCGGTGCCCGCCGGAGACCCGACGCCGCCCGGCACCGCCCGCTGTTCGGCCGGTGCCCCCAGGCAGTCGTCCGCAGGCGCTCCGGGGTTCCCGCACCGGTGCACCTTTCTGCTCCCGCCGGATTACCGTCACCCGGCCGACGCGCCGGTGCCCCCGTACGCACGGGGTACGGGGGCACCGGGGAGGGCGGAACGCGCGGGTCAGCTGCCGAGGGTGCCCTGGCGGGCGTCGCTCCACAGGTCGACACCGAAACTGCCCGCGGTCAGCGCGTCGATCTCGGCCAGTTCCTCCGCCGAGAAGTCGAGGTGGTCGAGCGCGGCGACGTTCTGCTCCAGCTGCTCGGTCCGGGAGGCGCCGATCACCAGGGAGGTGACCCGCTCGTCGCGCAGGGCCCAGGCGAGTGCCATCTGGGCGAGGCTCTGGCCGCGCCGGCCGGCGATGTCGTTCAGTGCCCGCAGTCGGCGCAGGGTCTCCTCGGAGAGCCATCCGGTGTCGAAGGACTTGTCCTGGGCGGCGCGCGAGTCCTGCGGGACGCCGTCGAGGTAGCGGCCGGTGAGGAGCCCCTGGGCGAGCGCGGTGAAGCCGATGACACCGAAGCCCTCGTCGGCCGCGGCGTCGAGGAGGCCGTCGGTCTCGATCCACCGGTTGAGCATGTTGTAGGAGGGCTGGTGGATCAGCAGCGGCGTCCCCAGTTCCCGAAGGATCGCGGCCGCCTGACGGCTGCGCTCGGCGTCGTAGGAGGAGATGCCGACGTAGAGCGCCTTGCCCTGGCGGACCGCCGTGTCCAGGGCGGTCATCGTCTCCTCCAGCGGCGTGGTGGGGTCCAGCCGGTGGGAGTAGAAGATGTCGACGTAGTCCAGGCCCATCCGGCTCAGGGACTGGTCGAGCGAGGCGAGCACGTACTTGCGGGAGCCGCCTCCCTGGCCGTACGGGCCGGGCCACATGTCCCAGCCGGCCTTCGTGGAGACGACGAGTTCGTCGCGGTAGGGCTTGAGGTCCTGCCGCATCAGCCGGCCGAAGTTGATCTCCGCCGAGCCGTAGGGAGGGCCGTAGTTGTTCGCCAGGTCGTGGTGCGTGATCCCGAGGTCGAAGGCGCGCAGGGCGATCTCGCGCTGCGTCTCGAACGGCTTGTCGTCGCCGAAGTTGTGCCAGTAGCCGAGGGACAGCAGCGGAAGGTCGAGTCCGGATCGGCCGGTGCGCCGGTAACGCATCGGACCGTCGTAGCGCTTGGGGTCGGGCAGGTGGCTCATGGTGTGTTCTCCGCCGGCGACAGGTGTCCGCCCCTTTCGCTGGTCGAAGGGGGCATGACGTCACTCTGCGCCGCCCGTGCGGCGAAGTCCAACCGCCGGCCGCGCTGCCATTCAGCGGCGCGGGTCATGAATCGGGGCGGCCTGCGGACCGGAATCGGGTCGCGCGGCCGCCGCGTCGACCGCTACCTTCCGCACGACCGGTGGAACACGGGGGACACGACCGCGGGAGGGGCCGGGAATGGGACACGAGGGCACGCGCGCGGATCGCCTGGGCCTGTTGCTGGAGCAGTTCGACAAGGCCCGCGAGGCGGCCCGGGTGCGGCTGGCCGGACTCGGCGACGAGGAGTACCTGTGGGAGCCGGCACCGGCGTGCTGGTCGCTCCGGCCCCGTGCCGAGGCGACGACGCCCCGGGCGTTCGGTCCGGGCGCCTGGGTGATGGACCTGGGAGCCGCGGACATTCCGGCGAGCGAGTACGCGGAGGTCGCCCGGCAGGCGGCGGAGGGCATGACGGTCGAGAAGATCGCCGCGGACTGGAGCGTGGGGGTCGAGCGCGTACGCGAGGTGCTCGCCCACACGGGTGAGCCGGAGCCCGACGAGACGCCCGTGACGACCATCGCCTGGCGCATCGCCCATCTGCACTTCCACTTCCGGGGCAGTTGGGAGTGGACGTTCGGCGAGCGGCGCCGCGAGCCCAGGGAGCTGGTCGACTTCACGCCCTCCGCGGCCCTCGCGCTGGAGCGGTTCTGGGACCTGATCGACCGCTGGCGCGCGAGCGTGGCCACCGTCACCGAGGAGCAGCTCGACACGGTCGGTTTCTCGCAGTACCCCTACGGCTCGGACCCGGACGACCCCTACGTCGCCGTCCTGGCCGGAGCCAACCTCGAATTCATCCACCACATGGCGGAGATCGCGCTGCTCCGCGACCTGTGGCGGGTGCGTCCGGCGGCCGCCCGGTAGACCGGACACGCGGGTACCCCGCGTGCCCGGCGCCCGACATCACCCGTCCGGCGGTGCTGAGCGCGGCCTCCTGCCTGGAATCCATCCGGCATGCGGCTCCCCTCACGCACGACCCCGCCCACGGACCCGGCCCCGGCTTCCGCAGACCTGCCCGGCGGCTCCCCGCCGGACGGCTCTCGCCCCGCTCCGGACGGTCTCCTGTCGCTGGAGGCCCGCCTGGAGGCGGCCGAACGGCTCATGGAGGTCCGCCTCGCGGTGGCGGCGGTGGCCTACGAGGTGAACACGGCGCACATCGAGACGGAGCGGGCCGAGGGAGGGAGCGTCGGCACGGCGCCCCTCGACTGGGCCGGGATCACGGTCCCCCCGTCCGCTCCGGCCGGCCCCGCCGACGTCTCCGGTCCCCGCGCGACGCCGGTGGCGGCGCTCCTGCACCGGGCCGCGGAGCGGATGAGGGACGCGGGATGGTGCGCGGGGGCGCTGGTGGACGAGAACGGGGCCCTGTGTTCGCAGGGTGCGATCCGCCGGGAGTCCGGCGGGGACCGGCGTCTGGAGGCGCGGGCGATGGACCTGCTGCTGGAGGCGATCCGGCGGCGGTTCGGCCCCTCGGTGCCATCGGTCCCCGCCTTCAACGACGCGTGGGCCGACGGCCGCGAACCGCTGCGGATGATGGAGCGGGCGAGTGTCCTGGCGGACGCGCGCGGCATCTGAACGAACCTGGCGGGAGGGGGAGTTCATCGTCGCGCCGGTGGATTCCACGCGTCCGGCGCGGGCGGCGGGTGGCCGCGCGCACGGGAGCGCCGGCGCAGCCCGGGTACACGAGGGGGGCAGTGATCGACCGAGCCGAAGGAGCCGGAACGCCGATGCGAACCGAGAGATCCGACGTCAGGGTGAGCGACCGCGTGAGGGACGCGATGGTGCGCGACGTGATGACCGGTCCCCCGCGGTCGGTCTCCCCCCTCACCCCGGTCGCCGAGGTCGCCCGCCTCATGCGCGACGAGGGCATCGGCGCCGTGCTCGTCGTCGAGCACGGGCGGCTGCGCGGGGTGGTGACCGACCGGGACCTGGTGGTCCGGGTGATGTGCGGCGGCGGCGACATCGACCGGGTGACGGCGGCTCAGGCATGCAGCGACGTCCTGGTGACCGTCTCCCCCGACGACGACCTCGACCGTGCGGTGGCCCTGATGCGCCAGCGCGCGGTCCGGCGTATCCCCGTCGTCGACGACGGCCTCCCGGTCGGCATCGTCACCCTCGGGGACATCGCCGTCGAGAGCGAACCCGGCTCGGTCCTCTCCGTCATCAGCAACGCCGCGCCCAACGGATGACGGTGCCGCCGCCGGCCGCACGCGGTGCCCGGTGCGGCGTCCGGGCCCCGCGCCGCGCCGGTCACGAAACCTCCACGGAACGCCGCCACTGATCATGACGGGGCCGGGGCACCCGCCGTTCTACGTCGATCGAAGGGGGGACGGTGGTGACCGTGGTCGCTCTCCTGTTGCTGCCCGCCCAAGGAGTCCTGCTCTACGCGATGGACCGTCTGGAGGACCGGTTCCTCACCGCTCAGGACCCGCCCGGCCGCCCGGCTCGGCACGCGCGCCCCCGGCATCTGCGCCTGGTCCGGGGCGCCGCGTCGGACACGTCGGGGTCCGGCGCGGGCGAACGGCGGGCCGAGGCGGCCTGACACCCGCCGAGCCGGGCGGGTGCCGGATCCCGCGTCGCCGGACGGCTGCGGCCGGGTCACGCCTGGGGGCAGGTGCGCGGAGCCGCGGCGCGGCGGGCCGCCGTGCGCTGGGCCAGGAGTCCCTGGGCGAGCAGGGCGAGGGCGGACAGGACGGCGACCGTCGCGGCGTACACGACCGCGGTCTCGTGGAGTCCCGCGTGCGTGACGGCGATTCCGGCGATCACGGCGGGCACGCTGAAGGACACGTACGAGATCACGAAGGCCACGGAGAGCAGCTCCCCGCGCTCGGCGGGGGCGGCTATGCGGGCCAGGGTGCCGAAGCCGGCGAGGGCCGAGGCGCCGAAGCCGACGCCGGCGATGACGGTGCCCAGCGCCGCCAGGACCAGCACGTGGTCCTCGACTCCCGCGAGGGCGACGGCGGTGCCCGCCAGCAGGAGGCTGGCGCCGACGGCCAGGGTGCGGCCGACGGGCCAGCCGCGCAGGGTGAGCGCCGTCAGGGACGCCGGCACCGTCAGGAGCGTGACCACGAGCCCGCCGACGACGTGGCTGGTGAGTCCGAACAGTCCGGCGGCCACCGAGGGTCCGAGGGAGAGGTAGAGGCCGCCGAGCGCCCAGCTCGCCACGAGGATCGGCACCAGGCCGAGCAGATCGGCCCGCAGGTGGGAGGCGACCCTGAGGCGCGGCTGGAGCGACCGGACGGCTCCGGGACGGCGCAGCGAGGTCTCGGGGAGCGCCGCGAGCACGCCGCCGGCGACGACGAGGCCGGCCAGCAGCAGCGCGTACACCAGGCGGGTGGGGTGCGGACCGTACTCGACGAGGAATCCGCAGCCCAGGGCTCCCAGTCCGAGGCCGAAGGTGGGTGCGGCGCCGGTGACGACGCCGGCCCGGTGGGGCGCGTGGGCGGGGTTGAGGTCGCCCAGTGCGGCGCCGAGGGCGGTCATGGCCGCACCGGTGGCGATCCCCTGGACCAGCCGCGCGGCCATCAGAACGCCGACGTCCTGCGCGGTGAGGAACAGGATCATCGACCCGGCTTCGAGGGCGACGGCGGACAGCAGGACCGGTCGGCGGCCGAGGTGGTCGGACAGGGCGCCCAGGACCAGGAGGGCCGCGATCATGCCCAGGACGTAGACGGCGAAGACGGTGGTGAGCGTAGTGGCGGAGAAGTGCCATTCCTGCTGGTAGACGACGTAGAGCGGGGAGGGCGCGCTGGATGCGGCCAGGAACAGGACGAAGACGACGGCCAGGGCGGCGAAGGCTGCCGGACGGCCGAGTTCGCGCCGTCGTCCACCGGGCGGCGTATCGACGGCGGACGGGGAGGTCGTGCTCTGGGGCGGGGCGGAACCGGGCATGGGAGCTCTCTCCAAACGCAGCGATCAATGCGTTAACGACGCTAGCACTAACGCAGCGATCAGTGCGATAATTCCGTCATGGTTGACGCTCCAGCACAGGTACGCCCCGGCGGCCGCTCCGCCAAGGTGCGGGCCGCCGTCCACCGCGCCGTGGCCGAACTGCTCGCCGAGCAGCCCGCCGAGGCACTGACGATCCCCGCCGTCGCCGCCCGGGCGGGCGTGCACGCCACGACCGTCTACCGCCGCTGGGGTTCGGCCGCGCAGCTCCTCGGCGACGTCGCCACGAGCAGGTTCAGCGGCGACGTGGTCGTGCCGGACTCCGGCTCGCTCGGCGGCGACCTGGAGCGGTGGATGGAGGACGTGGCGACCGACCTCACCGACCCGGACACCCTCGCGCTGATGCGCGCCACGATCGGCTCCGGCCCTGAGGGCGGCTGCGCCTGCACGGCCGACCGGCACGCGCAGCTGAGCGCCATCATCGAGCGGGAACGCGCGCGGGGTGGCGCCGCGCCGGACGTCGAGAGCGCGGTGGACGCACTGCTCGGCCCCCTGTACTACCGGGCGATCTTCAGCGACCGCCCCGCGTCGCCCGACTGGGCCCGACGGCTCGTGGCCACCTTCCTGACGACTGCCGCCTGACGCCGGACCCCGCGCTCGCGTCGGGCACTGCCGCCGCCGGACGCCGCCAGGGTCGGAGCGGGTGATCCGGCACTCGGCGCCTGGGCAGTCGGGCCGGGCCCGGCCGCAGGACACCGGAGCCGGGTGCCGGTCACCCCGGAGGCGCGAGCGATCGGCGGGGCCGCGCACCGCCGGTCCCCCGCCGTGCACGGCCGGCCGGCCGGCCTCCCCTCCGGCCGGTCGCGCCCCGGGGCGACCGTCTACCATTCTGTAGTCGGCACCCCTGGCACCGAGGACGGGAAGGAACGCGGCGATGACGGACTCCGACGGCGAGCGCAGGCCGGCGGGCGAGCTGGAGACCAGCGTCCTCGCCGCCCTGTGGGCCGCGGGCAAACCCCTGTCCGCCGCCCAGGTCAGGACGGCGATACCCCAGTCACTGGCGCGTACGACGGTCGCCACCCTGCTCGTGCGCCTGCACGAGAAGGGCGCGGTGGGACGCAGCCCCGCCGCGCGCGGCTACCTCTACTTCCCCGTCGCCGACTCGCACGGCCTCACCGCCCGGCGGATGCACCGCGAACTGGACCAGGACGGCGACCGCAGCCTGGCCCTGGCCCGCTTCGTCGAACGGCTGAGCCCGGACGACGAGGCGGAGCTGCGGCGGCTGCTGGACGGAGGCGGCCGGTGATCGCGCTCCTGCTGATCCCCCTCGTCCTGCCGTTCGCCCTGCCGCTGCCGGCCCGGCGCCTGGTCGACCGGGTGCGGCCGGAAACGGCCCTGTGGGCCCTCACCTCGGTCTCCGCCGCCCTGGCCGTGGGCGTGCTGGCATGCCTGGGGGTACTGCTTCTCCCCGCCGCCCTCGCCGTGCCGGCCCTGGCCGGCCTGGCCCATCTCGTCCACCCCTTCGACGCGGGACCGGCGGGTCCCGTGCTGGGCGTCTCCGTGCTGGCCGGCGGCGCGCTCGCCGTCACCTGCGCCACCGTCGTGCGGCGCGCCCGGTCGGAACTGCGGCGGCTGCACGCCGCCCGTCGGGGAGTCGCCGGCATTCCGGCGGCCGGCGGCCTCTGCGTCGTCGAGGACCCCCGCCCCGACGCCTACGCGCTGCCCGGGGGCCGTCGCGACGCGGGGCGCATCGTGGTCACCACGGGCATGCTGCGTGGGGGGCCCCCCCCGGGGGGCCCCCCCCACACCAGGTCAGAGGCTGTTTCAGCCCTCGTCGGCCGAAGCCGTGACGGTCGGAGCGGTCTGCTCCGCGGCCACGGTCTTCTTGGCCGTGGACTTGGCGGCCGTCTTCTTGGCCGTCGTCTTCTTGGCCGTCGTGGTCTTCTTCGCGGCCGTCTTCTTGGCCGCCGCGGTCTTCTTGGCGGCGGTCTTCTTGGCGGGCGCCTTCTTCGCCGTCTTGCGCGCCGTCTTCTTGGCGGCCGGCGCCTCGGCGTCGGCCTCGGCGGCCTCCGCCACGGGAGCCTCGGCCGCCACCGGCTCGTCGACCGGCTCCCCGGCGGCCGACGGGACGACCGTGACGGCCGCCTCCGCGGACGCCGTGGGCGCGGTCGCCTTGCGGACGGCGCGGCGGCGCGGACGGGCCGGAGCGGCGGTCTCCGCCACCGGCTCGGGGGCGGGCGCGGCGTCGGCCTCGGGCGCCGGGGCGGTCCCGGCGGAGTCCGCGACGGCGACCGTGACCACGGTCTCCTCGGCCTCCTTCGGCGCACCGGCCGGAGCCGAGACCTTCCGGGTCGCCCGGCGACGCGTACGGCCCTTGGGCGCGGCGTCCTCCTCCGCGGCGGCGGCCACCGGGGCCGCCTCCGCCTCGGCGGGCGCCTCGACGACCGGCTGCTCGGCGGCGGGCGCCTCGACGACCGGGTCCTCGACCGCGGCCGGCTCGGCCTCCGCGGCCTCACGGGACCGGGCGGCGGCGCGCTCGGCCCGCTCCTCGCGGCGGCTGCGGGGAGCGCGCTCCTCGGCCTTCGGCGCACCGGCGGGAGCCGAGGCGCGCCGGGTGGCCCGGCGGCGCGAACGGCCCCGGCCCGCGGCGGCCTCCGCCTCGGCGACGCTGCCGTACAGCTCCTCGTCCGGCTGGAACTCCGGCTCGGCGAGCGCGACCGGCGCGGCGGCCTCGGCGGCCACCTCGGCCTCGCTCTCCGCGGGCTCCTCGGCGCTCTCGTGCGTGTCGTGGTCGTGGTCGTGCTCGTGGACCTGCTCGGCACCACCCCGGCCGCGCTTCTTGCGCTTGCCGCCGCCACCGACGGAGGCCGGCTGCTCCATGTGCACGATGACACCGCGGCCGTTGCAGTGGACGCAGGTCTCGGAGAACGACTCCAGCAGTCCCTGGCCGACCCGCTTGCGGGTCATCTGGACCAGACCCAGCGAGGTCACCTCGGCGACCTGGTGCTTCGTACGGTCGCGGCCCAGGCACTCCAGCAGGCGGCGCAGGACCAGGTCCCGGTTGGACTCCAGGACCATGTCGATGAAGTCGATGACGACGATGCCGCCCAGGTCGCGCAGCCGCAGCTGGCGCACGATCTCCTCGGCCGCCTCCAGGTTGTTCCTGGTCACGGTCTCTTCGAGGTTGCCGCCCTGGCCGGTGAACTTGCCGGTGTTGACGTCGACGACGACCATCGCCTCGGTCTTGTCGATCACCAGCGAACCGCCGCTCGGCAGCCAGACCTTGCGGTCCAGCGCCTTCATGAGCTGCTCGTCGATCCGGTAGGTCGCGAAGACGTCGACCTCGGAGGACCACTTCGACAGCCGGTCGGTGAGGTCGGGCGCCACGTGCGCGACGTAGCCGTGGATGGTGTCCCACGCCTCGTCGCCGCTGACGATGACCTTGGAGAAGTCCTCGTTGAAGATGTCGCGGACGACCCGGACGGTCATGTCCGGCTCTCCGTAGAGCAGCGTCGGGGCGTTGCCGCTCTTGGCCTTCTTGCGGATGTCCTCCCACTGCGCCTGGAGCCGCTCGACGTCGCGGCGCAGCTCGTCCTCGCTGGCGCCCTCCGCGGCGGTGCGCACGATGACGCCCGCGTCCTCGGGGACGATCTTCTTGAGGATGGTCTTCAGCCGCGCCCGCTCGGTGTCGGGCAGCTTGCGGCTGATGCCGGTCATGGAGCCCTCGGGCACGTACACGAGGTAGCGGCCGGGAAGCGAGACCTGGCTGGTCAGACGGGCGCCCTTGTGGCCGATGGGGTCCTTGGTGACCTGCACGAGGACCGACTGGCCGGACTTGAGGGCGGACTCGATGCGGCGCGGCCCGCCCGACATGCCGAGCGCCTCGAAGTTGACCTCGCCGGCGTAGAGCACGGCGTTGCGGCCCTTGCCGATGTCGATGAAGGCGGCCTCCATCGACGGCAGCACGTTCTGGACCTTGCCCAGGTAGACGTTGCCGACGTACGAGGTCGACTGCTCCTTGTTGACGTAGTGCTCGACGAGCACGTCGTCCTCGAGGACGCCGATCTGGGTGCGCTCGCCGCTCTGGCGGACGACCATCACGCGCTCGACGGCCTCGCGGCGGGCCAGGAACTCGGCCTCGGTGATGATCGGGACGCGGCGGCGGCCCTGCTCGCGGCCCTCGCGGCGGCGCTGCTTCTTCGCCTCCAGGCGGGTCGAGCCCTTGATGGACTGGACCTCGTCCGACGCGTCGCCGTGCCGCTCGTCCTTCCTGCCGCGCGGCTCGCGGACCTTGACGACGGTGCGCTCGGGGTCGTTCTCGCCCGTCTCGCCGTCACCGCCGGAGTCACCGGCACGGCGGCGACGACGGCGACGACGGCGGCTGCTGCTGGAGCCGCCGGACTCGCCGCGCTCGTTGTCGCCGGACTCCTCGGAGTCCTCCTCGACCTGCTCGGCGGTGTCCTCGGCGTCCTGCGCGGCCTGCTCGGCCGCGGCGTCGTCCTCGTCGGCGGAGTCGTGGTCGGCGTCGGCGGACTCGCCGCGGCGACGGCGACGGCCACCGCGACGGCGGCGGCGGCGCGAGCCCGCGGACTCCTCGTCGCCGTCGTCACCCTCCGCGTCGTCGGCGGCGTCCTCGGCGTCCTCGGTGGACGCCGAGTCCTCGGCGGGCGCCTGGATCTCCTCGGCGGCGGGCGCCGGCTCGTCCTCGGCGGCGCGGCGACGGCGGCGGCGACGGCCGCCGGTGGGCTCCTCGACGGCCTCGGCCGGCTCGGGCGCCTCGGTGGCTGCGGCGGCCTCGGTGCTCGCGCCGGCCGCCTCGGCGGCGGCAGCGGCGGCGGCCCGCTCCGGCGTCTGGAACATGGGCTCGGTGAACACCGGCGCCTGGAACACGGCGACGGCAGGCCGGCCCGGGCGGCGCCCGGAGTCCTCGGTCCCCTTGGGCGCGGGGGCCGAGAAGCCGCCGGCGGCCTTGCGGGTGGCGCGGCGGCGTCCCCGGCGCGGGCCGGTGTCCTCCGCGGGCGCGGTGTCGGCCTGCGCGGCCTCGGCCCGCTCCGGCTCCGGCTCGGCGGGCTTGTCCGCGACGGTCGCGGGGGCTTCGGCACGCTCGTCGGCGGCCTCGCCCTCGGGGGTGCCGGCCGGGGCGGAGGCCCGCCGGGCGGCACGACGACGGGTGGCGCGCCGCGGGGCGGCGTCCTCGGCGGGGGTGCCGCCGTCGGCGGCCGGCTCGGCCTGCTCGGCGGCGGGCTCGGCGGGGGCCACGGCCTCGGCGGTGTCGGCGGGCGCCGCGGCGGGGGCGGTGACCCGGCGGGTGGCGCGGCGGCGGGGGCGGCCGGAGGGAGCCGGCTCCTCGGCGGCGGCCGGGGGCTGCGCCGCCTCGGCGGGCGCGGCGTCGGCGACCGGGAGCACGGTCTCGGCGGCCTCCTCGGCCACCGGAGCGGCGGCGGGCGCGGAGACCCGGCGGGTGGCGCGGCGGCGCGCACGCGGCGGCGCCGCGTCCTCGGTGCCGGGCGTCTCGGCCGCGGGGGCCTGGGCGGCCTCGGCGGCCTCGGTGGGGTCGTCCGCGACGCGTTCGGCGGACGCGACGGCCGGTATGGCCGGCGCGGTGGTCTCGGCCGCGGCCTCGGAGGCGGCGGTCGGCGGACCGGCGGGGCGCGACGCGGCCCGGCGGCGGCGCCGCGGCGGCAGGGTGTCGCTGGGGGTGGTGTTGTCCTCGGAGCCCGTGGTGGGCTCGGCGGGTTCGGTCGGCTCGAGCATGCGGGTGGATCTCCCGTCAGGCTCCCGGGCGCCGCGCCTGGCCCGGCTGTGCCGGTGACGTCCGCGGCTCGCGCGATGCGCGGTGCCGCCGTCCGGGGCGCGGGCGCCGCACGGGAGCTCTCTGTGTCCTGTCTCGCCGGTTCCGTACGCCATGTGTGCGTACGGCCTGGCGAAAGTCTTGTGGTGGGTGCGCTGCCCGACCCAGGTGGCTCCCGGATACGAGGGCGGCGCTACGACGTGCGTCCTTACGCGGGACTTCCCTACGCCGACGCCTTCGCGGCGGCGGTTGCGGCGGCCCCGGTGCGATCGGCTGGGGCGGCTGCGACCGCCTCGCGGTCGGGCGCGAGCGGGTCGGTCACCGTGCCGGTCTCTTCATCGAACAGCCCCTGCGCCAGCCTGGTCACCGCTGCGGCGACCGGCGGCGCCAGGTCGGCCACGGCGCGAAGACCGGACAGGACGTCGTCGGGTCGAACGGCAGGCGTCACGTGCCGAACAACCAGCCGCAGTATCGCACAGGGCTGGTCGCTCGGCCTATCAGCCCGGGCGTCGTGCGTCCCGGGGACGGCCGCGAGGTCCGCGACCGCACTCCGGGCGTCGAACGTCCGTACGCCGTTCTTGGTCTTCCTGCTGACCTCGACGGTGTCCGCGGCCGTGAACGCCGCGACCGCACGCTCCGCCTCGGCCGGCGCCACGCCGTCCAGCCGCAGCTCCCACACGGAAGCGGTGAGCCGGTCGGCGAGACCCGACGTACGGGCCTCGACCGCCTCGACGATGTCGAGGCCCGAGGGCATCGACTCGTCCAGGAGCAGCCGCAGCTCCTCGGGGTCGCGGGCCGCGGTGAGCGCGATCTCCAGATACTCCGCCTCGCTGCCCGTGCCGGTGGGTGCGGCATTGGCGTACGACACCTTGGGGTGCGGCGTGAACCCCGCCGAGTACGCCATGGGTACGGCGGCTCGGCGCAGGGCGCGCTCGAAAGCGCGCTGGAAGTCACGGTGGCTGGTGAACCGGAGGCGGCCGCGCTTGGTGTAGCGCAGTCGGACGCGCTGCACCGCGGGTGCGGGAGGCGGGCCTTCGGGCTGTCGCTTGCCCAGTGTCGTTCAGTCCTTCGTGAGAGCGGTCGTACTGCTACCTAGAGTACGTGTCCCGACGGCCATCGGTTCCCGCGGACCGGCCCGACCGGTCGTCCCGGGTCCTGCGGCCGACGGCCCGCGCGGGGCCGTCGGCGACAGCTCCTCCGCGGACGGCCGGGTCCGGCCGGGCGCGCCGAGGAGCAGACGACGCAGGTCGGCGCGCGCCTGGCGGGCGCCCTCGCGGGCCGCCGCCAGCGCCTGGCGCGTGGCCCGCCCGGCCGCGCGCACCGCTTCCGCGGCGGGCACCAGCACCAGGTCGCGGACCCCGTGGCCGAGCGGGGTCAGGACCGTCCGGTAGGCCCAGCGGGCCGGATCGGCCACGGTCCACCGCAGCACCCGCGCGAGGAACCGCCCGACGGCCAGGGAGAGGTGCCCGGCGACCCGCCACGCGTGCCCGAGGGCGTCCGCGACCTCCCGGCCGACGACGCCGAAGAGGCGGCCCGCCGGGACGAGCACTCGCTGCCACAGCGCGAGGGCCGGCGCCACCAGCAGCAGGCGGGCCGTCCAGGCCAGCGCCGCGACGATACCGAGCAGGACCGCGCCCAGGCCCCGCCCCAGCCAGGTGAGCAGCAGGACGACCGCCCGGCCGACGGGAGTGAGGACCCGGGCGTACAGCAGGCGGACCGGCCCGACCACCAGGTGCAGCACCAGCCAGGCGACGGCCGCCCACACCGCGCCGCCGACGGCGGCCGACACCTGCGCGACGCCCCGCGCCAGCGCGGCGACGGCGCGGCCGACGGGGACGAGCAGCCGGGTGGACAGCCAGTTCAGCAAGGCCACGACCGCGGCGGCGAGCCGGGCCGACGCCTCCACGACCCGGGCGCCGCACCAGACCAGCACGCGGCCGACCGGGGTCAGGACCGCGCGGTACAGCCACAGCGCCGGCGCGACGATCAGCACCCGGCCGAGCCAGGCCGCCACACGACCGGCCGGCACGAGGCCGTACCGCCACAGGGCCACCCACGGCAGGACGAACAGCGCCCGCGCCAGCCACCCGAGCGCCCGCCCCAGCGGGCGCAGCAGGACGTCCCGGACGACCCGCCCGCCGGCGACGCAGCCGTCCCACACCATCCGCAGCGGCACGACCAGCACGAACACCACGATCCGCACCGGGACACGGATCGCCACCACCAGGCAGCCCTCGGGCGCCCCCCGCTCCGCGACCGGCCCCGCGGACGTCTTCACCAGCTCCATACCTCTCCGGACGCCTCCACCGCCCCGCGGGATGACTCCTCCCGCGATCGTGACCGTTCCGTGCCCCGACCGGGCGATCCGGCCCCGCCGTCCGGCCCCCGCCACCCGGACCCGGGCGGACCGATGAGTCGGCGCCCTTCGAGGAGTCCTTACGGCACGGACCGGAAAACCGAAACCGCTGTGAGGGACGCATGAACGCAACTCCACCCGTCGTCGACACCGCCACCTGGCAGGACCGGCTGGCGGCGCTCCGGGCACGCGAGAAGGCCGCGACGCGCGAACTGGACGCCATCGCGGCCGAACGCCGCCGCCTGCCCATGGTCGAGATGCCCGCCTACACGCTGGAGGGCGAGAACGGCCCGCTCCCCCTCGCGGACGTCTTCGACGGCAGACGCCAGCTGATCACCTACCACCACATGTGGTCCGCCGGCCGGGAGTGGCAGTGCCCGGGCTGCACGGGGTTCACCTCCCAGTACACCCGCCTGGAGTTCCTCGACGCCTACGACGCCCGCTTCGTCGTCGTCACCCAGGGCCCCATCGGCGAAGCCCTCGCCTACAAGAAGCGGGTCGGCAACCGGATGCCCTGGTACTCCACGGCCGGCAGCCCCTTCGGCGCGGACGTCGGAGCACCCCGGGACGGCGGCTACGCGGTCAACGTGTTCCTGCGCGACGGCGACACCGTCTACCGCACCTGGCACACCGACGGCCGCGGCACGGAGCAGCTGAGCCACACCTTCGGCCTCGTCGACCTCCTGCCGTACGGCCGCCAGGAGGAGTGGCAGGACTCTCCGGAAGGCTGGCCGCAGTCCCCCACCTACAGCCGCTGGGCCTCCTCCAAGGACATCGCGGCGGCCTACGGCCCCCACACGCCGGACGCCTGACACCGGCTCACCCTCCCCGGAGGCACGCACGCGCCCGCGGAGGTCCGGGGGTCCACCCCTGCCGGGCCTCCGACGGCGCGCGCGGGCGAGCGGCCGGTGCCGACGCCGGCGACCGCAACCGGAGCCGCAGCCGCAGCCGCAGCCGCAGCCGAACGACGGGGCCCGGCGCGCTTACCCGCACGACGGGACCAGCGCCCGGCACCGGCCGCCCTCCCCTCGCACCGGCGCCGCGCCTGCCCGAGCGGGAGCGCCACCGCCCGGCCCGCGGCTCCCCGAGCCCCCCGCAGCCCCTCTCAGTCCTCCAGACGGACCGGCATCAGGAGCGAGACGCTCTCCTCGTCGTCGGGCCGGCGCATCGCGATCGGCGCCGTGGAAGCGCCCAGTTCCAGAATCAGCCGGTCCCGGTCGGCGGCGGCCAGCGCCTCCAGCAGGAACCCGCGGTTGACCGCCACCCGGTCCGGGCCCTCGTCGCCCTCGGCGCAGACCGCCACGGTGCCGTCCTCCGCCGCCCTGAGCACGCTCAACTCCGGCGTCCCGGCCTCCCCTGAACGGACCGGACCGGTCTCCAGGGCCGCGCGGAAGGCGGCCACCTCGACGAGCCGGCGGTCGGCACCGGACGCGGGAAGGAGCCGGCGGTAGTCGGGAAAGCCGTGGTCGAGGCACTGGCCGGCCGCCTGCCCGCCACCGGCCTCCAGGGTCACGCGGTCGCCCTCCACGGACAGGCCGACGGACCCCTCGCCCTCCGAGAGCGCCCGCATCGCGTCGACCAGCGGAGCCGGCACGACCACCTGCCGACGGTCCCCCTCGTGCCCGGCGACACCGGCCCGGGCGACCGCCATCCGATACCGGTCGGTGGCCACGACCCGGAGCGTCTCGCCCTCGACGTCGAACAGGACCCCGCCCAGCACGGGCAACTCCGGGTCGGTACTCACCGCGAACCGGACGGCGTCCAGCGCGGCCGCCAACTCGGGCGCGGCGACGGTCATCCGGACGGGGGCGGGGCGGAGCGAGGTCATGGCGTTCTCCCTGTGATCGAGTAGCGCATCGAGTGCGGAGAACTCGCCGCGGGCACCGGACAGCCCCTGTTCCAGCCGGCGCAGGTGCGCCGCGCACAGCTTCCGGACGAGATCGGTGTCGGCGCCGGACCAACTCGCCAGCACCAGCCGGATGTCCGCGAGCGGCATCCCGGCGCGGCGCAGCCGCGCCAGCACCCGGGCCTCCTCGAACTGCCCGGCGCCGTACCAGCGATAGCCGCTCACCGGATCCACCCAGGCCGGGACCAGCACGCCCACCCGGTCGTAGAACCGCAGGGCACTCACCCCGAGCCCGCTCTCGCGGGCCATGTCACCGATGCTGCGCAACTCGTTCTCCACGCCCGGCACACTGCCCCCTGAACAAGGTCGAGGGTCAACTCCCGATCACCGGGTCGACCCGGCGCTCCCCCGCGCGCCGCGCCCTGCCGGCACCGGGCGCGCACCGCGGAGCCCGTCCGGTCGGGCCGGGGAAGGGCGCGGTGGGCCGCGGCACGGCGCACAGCCCGCGGCGGCCTGGGACGGACTCCCGAGCCGGTGCCACGCCCAGGCAACCGCGCAGGACGGTCGGGGGTCCGGGCGCCGGCGATCGCCTGCGCCCGGAGGCCACGGACACGGCCGGAGCGGCGCCCCGGCCACCCCGGGGCGTCACAGCAGGGACACCGGCGTCACCGCCGGAGCCCCGATCCCCTCAGTGGCTGTGCCCGCTCGCGGCAGGCGTCGGACCCGCGTTCTCCACCGTCACCGGCAGCAGCTTCCTGCCGGTGGGGCCGATCTGGATGCTGGTGTCCATCTGCGGCTATATGCCAACAAGCCCTAAACCGCTACCGTGCTGGTCATGGCGAAGCGAACGAGGACGCGCACCGCAACTGACCGCAGCCAGTACTCAGTTGAGGCCGAGTGGACGACAGCAGACTTAGCCCTGCTACGAGAGCTGAAGAAGGCTGAAGCTCACTTACCCGACGACGCCCCACGAGCCCTGTTGTCTGTACGGCTGTCTGTGCTCACCGACGACACCACGTCACCCGTCCGCCAGGAGCTCGATCTCCGGAAACTGGCCCTGGACCGCGGCTGCCGAGTCGTAGGCGTGGCCAGTGATCTCAACGTGTCGGCGATGAAGGTTCCGCCGTGGAAGCGCAAGGAGCTCGGGGACTGGCTCAACAACCGGGCGCCGGAGTTCGACGAGATCCTTTTCTGGAAGCTGGACCGCTTCGTACGTCGCCTGACCGACCTCAGCACCATGATCGACTGGTGTCTGAAGTACGGGAAGAACCTCGTCTCCAAGAACGACTCGATCGACCTGACCACCACCGCCGGGAAGATCATGATCACGATCATCGGCGGCATCGCCGAGATCGAGGCGACCAACACGAGCACCCGCGTCGCAAGCCTCTGGGACTACACGAAGACCCAGAGCGACTGGCTAGTGGGCAAGCCCGCGTACGGATACGAGACCGCGGAGACCGAAGATGGCAGGGTCACGCTCGTCATCGACAAGGACGCGCATCGAGCACTGCACTGGTGCCATGACGCAGCACTACGGCCCAAGCCCGCTTCCGCCCGCCGCATGGTCAAAGTCCTCGTACGAGCTGGCTACTGCGGGCCGGGACTGACTACCTCGACGCTGCTCCGCCGCCTCAGGAACCCGGCGCTCATGGGCTACCGCGTAGAAGAGGACAAGAACGGTGGCGTACGCCGCTCGAAGATGATCCTCGGCGACGATGCCCAGCCCATCCGCGTGGCCGACGCGATCTTCAGCGAGGAGCAGTTCAAGAGCCTTCAGGAGGCCCTGGACCGCCGGTCGAGGAACCAGCCCACCAGACAACCCGGCGGCGCGACGAAGTTCCTGGGAGTGCTGTTCTGCCACGACTGCGGCTCGAACATGATCGTGCAATTGACCCGGGTCAAAGGGCGGTCGTACTCCTACCTACGCTGCGGCAAGTGCAAGGCCGGCGGTCATGGCGCCCCCAACCCCGAGGAGATCTACAGCAAGCTCGTGGACGACGTCCTGAGAGTCCTTGGGGACGAGCCGGTCATGACACGCGAGTACCGGCAGGGTGCCGAGGCCCGAAAGGAGCTACAGCACCTGGAAGAGGCCACCAACTACTACATGACTGGGCTGGAGCCCGGGGGACGCTTCACGAAGACGCGCTTCACCAAGGAGAAGGCCGAGAAGACGCTGGACGGCCTCATCAAGCAACTGGAGGCCATCGACCCGGAGTCGACACAGGACCGGTGGGTCGCCGTGCACAACGGCAAGACGTTCCGCAGCCGCTGGGAGGAAGGCGGCATGGAGGCCATGGCCGCCGATCTGCTCCGGGTGGGCGTCAAGTGCGAGATCACGAGGAGCAAGGCCCAGGGCGTACGCGCTCCGCACATCCGCATGAAGCTCATGATCCCGAAGGACGTACGGGACCGCCTGATACTCAAGGAAGACGACTTCGCCGAGGCCTTCTGACTCCGCCATGAAGCCTCCGTACCAGCCGGAGCCGATACGGAGGTTCTTCACGACCTGCCCGATCGCTTCAATTCATCACGCAGAGCGCGGAACGATCGAATGGCCTTGATTGCCTTCTGTGACAGTGCCGGCACCTGGTCGAACACATAGCCCAGCAGGGATACGCATCCAGCGACCACGGCTACGGCAGCTGCCACCCACCCGGCAGCGTCCATGTGGGGGCCTTTCGAAAGCTGGGTTGTCGGCTGCTATTGATGCTTGCCAGCTGCCACGGGGGAGCTGCTGGCAAGCACGCCCCCTGAGCCGACTACCGAAACCTCGATGCCCTCGGACTGGGTGGGATTCAGGCGGCTACGGCCTGAGCACAACGGTGGATCTCTCGAACGAAGTTCACCGCCGATCACCCTCACCTCTTCCCTGAGATGAACGGCAAGGAAGCCGTGTGCGCGAGCGCTACCCGCCTAGCGAGATCAGCAACCTCGGCACTTCAGGGCGTGACACTGCGACTGAGTTCGGTCCGGTCTCAAGCAGCGGGCGACCTCGTCCCCAAGTCCTCACGAGAACCACGATGCGGGGTCCAACGGCTCTTCCGTTCCGTCTCATCAGTGTTCGAGTCCATTGGGTCGGAGCGCTTGTGACCGCCAGAGGCAGCAACTCCGGGCGCCGACTGAGCAAGCCCCCGGCCCTTGGGCGGTACCCGGCGGGTGCTCGACGCGAAGACGGCATGTTGTAGCCTCAGCGCGCTGACCAGCGGGGCAGTCCCAGAACCGGTCCCGATGCTGGCCCTTCGGAGGGGTGACGTGATCAAGCGAGTACAGAAGATTTCCGGGGCGACCTTGGCGGCAATCGTCGTCTTGTCCGCGTGTAGTGGTACCAAGCTCAAGGAAGTGACGTCCTCCCCGAGGCCGACATCGAGCTCCAGCAGCGAGGCCAGCACGCCCAAGCCTCGGAAGGACAGCGGCAAGGCTGATGCCGCGCTCACCGATAGCTGGGATTCCTCTGGCGCGTCCATGAGCTCGGACGCCGAAGGCATAGTCGTACTCCACATCGATGGTCCGCGGGTCGAACTGATCGGGTCTCACCGCTGTCAAGGCAAGGTGGCCAAGGAAGACGGGCTGAACGTCATCAGGCTCAAATGCGATGACGGCAACACCGACCGAACTGTTGGACGGGTGTACGGGCTCTCGGCGAAGACCATGACCGTTGACTGGGAGGGATTCGGGGCCGACATGTTCCGGCGCGCTACGCACGCAACTGGTTCGGCCTGAACTGACGAGTCAAGCCGTCGGTCCGCGGATTCGCTCCCCGGCGAACAGCAACGAGCTCCCCTTCCCTGTCAGCAAGGGGAGCTCGCAGGGTCGTACATGTCACGCAGAAGCCGATCCGGTCCTCAGACCCGCTCCACCTCGGTCCGTGGGGTTACTCGGCCACGAACCTCAACGAGCTCCCTTCCCGTTCAGGAAAGAGAGCTCGCAGAGTCGTACACGTCGCGCGGAAGCCAATCCGGGCTCAGACCCACTCCACCTCAGAAACGATGTGCAACGAGGCCTCAGGGCCCGGCAGGGGCGTCCGGAGGGGTATTGGCGGCGTCGGCGAGCGAGGGGGCGAGGCGCCGGCCGCGGACAGTGCAGCCGTTACCTCGTCATCGCTCGCTCCCGCCAGCGCCTCCATCACCCGATCGAGTGGCCCGCTCACGTCAGTGAGAGTGACCGCTCGATGCCGGCGTCGGACCCGCGTTCTTGACCGTCAGAGGCAGCAACTTCTTGCCGGTCGGGCCGATTTGTATGGCCGTGTCCATCTGCGGGCACACGCCGCAGTCGAAGCACGGAGTCCAGCGGCAGTCCTCGACCTCCGTCTCGTCGAGGGCGTCCTGCCAGTCCTCCCAGAGCCAGTCCTTGTCCAGGCCGGAGTCCAGGTGGTCCCAGGGCAGGACCTCCTCGTAGGAGCGCTCGCGGGTCGTGTACCAGTCGAGGTCCACTCCGAAGCCGGGCAGCGTCTTGTCGGCGCAGCGCATCCAGCGCTCGTAGGAGAAGTGCTCGCGCCAGCCGTCGAAGCGTCCGCCGTCCTCGTAGACCGCGCGGATGACCGAGCCGATGCGGCGGTCGCCGCGGGACAGCAGGCCCTCGACGATGCCCGGCTTGCCGTCGTGGTAGCGAAAGCCGATCGAGCGGCCGTACTTCTTGTCGCCGCGGATCTTGTCGCGGAGCTTCTCCAGGCGGGCGTCCGTGTCCTCGGCGGAGAGCTGCGGGGCCCACTGGAAGGGCGTGTGCGGCTTGGGGACGAAGCCGCCGATCGAGACGGTGCAGCGGATGTCGTTCTGGCCGGAGACCTTGCGGCCCTCGGCGATCACGTTCATCGCCATGTCGGCGATCTGGAGGACGTCCTCGTCCGTCTCGGTGGGCAGGCCGCACATGAAGTACAGCTTCACCTGGCGCCAGCCGTTGCCGTAGGCGGTGGAGACGGTCCGGATGAGGTCCTCTTCCGAGACCATCTTGTTGATGACCTTGCGCATGCGCTCGGAGCCGCCCTCGGGGGCGAAGGTGAGGCCCGAGCGGCGGCCGTTGCGGGTCAGCTCGTTGGCGAGGTCGACGTTGAAGGCGTCCACGCGGGTGGAGGGCAGGGAGAGACCGATCTTGTCCTCCTCGTACCGGTCCGCCAGGCCCTTGGCGATGTCGCCGATCTCGGTGTGGTCGGCGGAGGACAGGGAGAGCAGGCCGACCTCCTCGAAGCCGGTCGCCTTGAGGCCCTTGTCCACCATCTCGCCGATTCCGGTGATGGACCGCTCGCGCACCGGGCGGGTGATCATGCCCGCCTGGCAGAAGCGGCAGCCGCGGGTGCAGCCGCGGAAGATCTCCACCGACATGCGCTCGTGGACGGTCTCGGCGAGGGGGACCAGCGGCTGCTTGGGGTAGGGCCACTCGTCGAGGTCCATGACGGTGTGCTTGGAGACCCGCCACGGCACGCCCGACCTGTTGGGCACGACGCGCGCGATGCGGCCGTCGGGCAGGTACTCGACGTCGTAGAACGCCGGGATGTAGACGTTGCCGGTCCGGGCCAGGCGGAAGAGGACCTCCTCGCGGCCGCCGGGGCGGCCCTCCGCCTTCCAGGCGCGGATGATCTCGGTCATGTCGAGCACGGCCTGCTCGCCGTCGCCGATGACGGCGGCGTCGATGAAGTCGGCGATCGGCTCGGGGTTGAACGCGGCGTGCCCGCCGGCCAGCACGATCGGGTCGTCGAGTGTGCGGTCCTTCGACTCCAGCGGGATGCCGGCGAGGTCGAGGGCGGCGAGCATGTTGGTGTAGCCCAGCTCGGTGGAGAAGGACAGGCCGAACACGTCGAAGGCCTTCACCGGGCGGTGGCTGTCCACCGTGAACTGGGGGACCCGGTGCTCGCGCATCAGCGCCTCCAGGTCGGGCCAGACGCTGTAGGTGCGCTCGGCGAGGACGCCCTCGCGTTCGTTCAGGACCTCGTAGAGGATCATGACGCCCTGGTTGGGGAGGCCGACCTCGTAGGCGTCGGGGTACATCAGTGCCCAGCGGACGTCGCAGTCCTCCCACGGCTTCACCGTGGAGTTGAGCTCTCCGCCGACGTACTGAATGGGCTTCTGCACATGCGGGAGCAGGGCTTCGAGCTGTGGGAAGACCGACACAGCGGTTTCGGCAGACATCTCGCGAACCTTCGTGAGCCGACAGGGGTGACCATCCAGCGTAACGCGGCCGGAGAGGGCTTCCGGCCATGATCGTCCGGTGGCCGCCCCCGGCCCGGGCCGGTCCCGCCCGGGGCCGGCCTTCGGAGGCCGTCGGGAGTGCTCACACGGACGTCTGCTCCAGCACCCTGGTCCACGCCCCCGGGAGCGCCGCCTCCGTGGCCGCCGCGCGCCGCTCCTCGCGTCCGTACAGCACGCCGTAGGTGAAGGAGTCCTCCCCCGCCGCGTGGGCCAGGTCCGCCAGTTCCCGCAGGGCCTCGCGGGTCATGACGCTGTCCTGGTGGTCGCCGAGGAGGCTCTGGAGCGACTTCATCGCCTTGGCGAGGCGGGCGGCCGGTGCGCCGAGGGCGGGGACGGCCGCCTCCGCGGCATACCGGGTGCGCTTGGCCCTCTTGCGGGCCTCGTGCATCGCGCGGTCGCGGTCGGCGCCGGGCGGTCCGTCGACGGCCGCGGCGACGAGGGCGGAGACCTTGGCGAGGTCCTTGCGGACCGCTTTCGCGATCACCTTGCGGGGGTCTCCCGCGGCTGCCGCGAGCAGCGGCGGGTCGGTGACGAGCGCGTCGAGGGTGTCGAGCAGCGTCAGGTAGCGCTCGCCGTCGAGGACGGCGATCAGGCGCTGGCGGGAGCCGCCGCGGCGATCCCGTGCCCAGGTGCGCAGCCGGGCGCGGACGGGGCCGCGGACCAGGGTGGGGGGCAGTTCCCCGAGGGCTTGGGCGAGGCGTTCGGTGAGGACCTCGCGGTCCCGGTCCACGCCGAGTTCGCCGGCCAGCCATTTCAGTTCGTCGCCGATCGGCCCGGTGACGGCGGGGTCCAGGATCTTGCCGTGGGAGGCGAAGGTGCCGCGCAGTCGGCGGGTGGCGACCCGCATGCTGTGGACGGAGTCGGGCAGGTCGCGGCGGACGGCCGGGTCGAGGCCGACGACGGCGTCCCGCTGGGCCCGGAGGTAGCGCAGGACGTGGTCGCCGGCGGTGGCGGGGGCCGCCGTCGCCGCCGGGGTGGTCCCGCGGGTGACCGGGGCGCGTCCGCCGGTCTCGGCGAGGGCCTTGGCGAGTTTGGAGGGCGCGGCGGAGCGGTGCAGGCCGGCCTTGCGGAGTCTCTTCTCGACCTTGTCGAGGAAGGCGGGGTCGCCGCCGTCGGCGAGTTCCACCTCGATCTCGGTCCAGGCGGCGGTGTGCGCCGCGGTGTCGAGGCGCTCCGCGCGGACCCGGTCGAGGCTGACCTCGGCGAGGAGGGCGCCGGAGGCGTCGAGGAGGTGGCGGACGTCGCGGGCGGACACCAGGCGGACGAGGGGGACGAGTTCGGCGTCGCGTACGCGGGAGCGCACGAGGCCGGAGAGGTCCTGGGGCACGGTGTCGGAGAGGGGCGCGCGGATCTCGTCGCGGACGTCTTCGGCGACGGGGAGTTTGAGGTGCCAGCCGGCGTCCGCGCCGCCGGTGCGGCGGCGCAGCGTGAGGGAGGCGGCGGCGAGGCGCTGGTCGGGGGTGTCGTAGTAGGTCGCGTCGAGTTCGGCGAGGCCCTCGTCGACGATGTCGGCGACTCCGGGGACGCCGCTCAGATCCGGCAGGCCGCCGGTGTCGCCCTGGGCCGCGGGCCCTTCGTACTTGCGCTCGATCTCGCGCTTCGTGTCCGCCATGAACCGAATCTAGACGTGTCATCGGGTCCTGGGCAGTACCCGATCGGCCTCTCCTCGGCGATGTGCCGCCCGCCGCGGCGGGCGGACGCCGGCTCCGGGCGGGGGCGGCGGACGGGCCTGCGGGGGTGTCCGGCGCGGCGGGGTGCGGTCGTGAGGCGGCCCTGGTGCTTGCGGCTCCGGGCCGGGTGGGCTGTTCCCGGGGCCGGACCGGTCGGGGGGGGCCGGCTCGTCGCACCGTCGCGGGTGCGGCGGGCCGGGGCCGCGCACACGCGGGCACGGTCCGCCGGCTCCGCCGTGCCCGGACGTCCTCGGTGCCTCGGTGCCGGCTACGCCGACATCGGTCGCTGCACCCTGATCGACTGGAGCAGGCCCACGGCGACCCAGACGGCGAACATGGAGGATCCGCCGTAGGAGACGAAGGGCAGGGGCAGACCGGCGACCGGCATGATGCCGAGCGTCATGCCGATGTTCTCGAACGCCTGGAAGGCGAACCAGGCGATGATGCCGGCGGCGACGATCGTGCCGTACAGCTCGGTGGTCTCGCGGGCGATGCGGCAGGCGCGCCACAGGACCACGCCGAGGAGCACCAGGATCAGGCCCGCCCCGACGAAGCCGAGTTCCTCGCCGGCGACGGTGAAGACGAAGTCGGTCTGCTGTTCGGGCACGAACTGGCCGGTGGTCTGCGAGCCCTGGCCGAGGCCGGTGCCGAAGAGGCCGCCGGAGCCGATGGCGATGCGGGCCTGGTTGGTGTTGTAGCCGACGCCGGCCGGGTCGAGGTCGGGGTTGGCGAAGGCCGCGAACCGGTTGATCTGGTACTCGTCGAGGATGTGCAGCTGCCAGACGGCGACCGCGCCGAGGGCGCCGGCGCCGATCAGTCCGAACACCCAGCGGTTGGAGGCGCCGGAGGCGAGCAGGACGCCCAGGATGATGATGACCATGACCATGACCGAGCCGAGGTCGGGCATCAGGAGCACGATCATGATCGGGACGGCGGCCAGTCCGAGTGCCTGGAGCACCGTGCGGTGGTCCGGGTAGGGCTTGTCCCCGGCGTCGACCCGGGCGGCGAGCAGCATCGCCATGCCCAGGATGATCGTGATCTTCACGAACTCCGAGGGCTGGAGCGAGAAGCCGCCGCCGAGGACGATCCAGGCGTGGGCGCCGTTGACGGTGGCGCCCAGCGGGGTGAGCACCATGAGGATCAGGAAGACGGAGATGCCGTAGAGGATGGGGACGGCCGTGCGCAGGGTGCGGTGGCCGAGCCAGATGGTGCCGATCATCAGCGCGATGCCGATGCCGGTGTTCATGAGGTGGCGGATGAGGAAGTAGTACGGGTCGCCCTGGTTGATCTCGGTGCGGTTGCGGGTCGCCGAGTAGACGAGGGCCGCGCCGATGAGGGACAGGGCGACGGCGGACAGCAGTATCGGCCAGTCGAGCCGGCGGGCGAGCGAGTCGCGGGCGAGGACTCGCGTCCAGCCCGCGCGCTCGGGCCCGTACCCGGAGACGGAGAAGTTGTTGGCTCCGGTCATGTCAGTTCCTCGGGGCGTCGGATCGCCGCGGTCGTCATGCCGGGACCCGCTTCCCGCGCCGCCTGCCGGGGCCGCCGGCGCGCCGGCGGGTGTCGCGGTTGGCGGCGGTGGGCGAGGCCGTGGTGGCGGCGGGCAGGTCCTGGTTCTGGTCGTTGGTGGCGTCCCGCAGGGCGTCACTGGCCTGAAGGTCCTTGACCGGGTCCTTGGAGACGGCCGGGGAGTCGATCGAGCCGTCGCTCTGGATCTTCGGCAGGCTCTTCTGCGGGGTGGGCAGGAGAGCCCTCTTCTTGTCGATGCTGCCGTCGGCGGAGACGCCGTAGAGCGCGTTGTAGATCTTGCGGACGGCCTCACCGGACGCACCCGAGCCGGTACCGGCCTGGGAGATCGTCATGATGATCGAGTAGTCCTTGGAGTAGGTGGCGAGCCAGGAGGTCGTCTGCTTGCCGTAGACCTCGGCGGTGCCGGTCTTGGCGTGCAGCGGGATCTTGTCCTGGGGCCAGCCGCCGAACTTCCAGGCGGCGGTACCGCGGGTGACGACGCCCGCGAAGGCTTCGTCTATCCCCTTGAGGGTGGCCGGGGTGACGGGCAGCTTGCCGTTCACCTTCGGCTTGATCTCGCGGACCGTCTTGCCGTCGGGGCTGACGAGGGCCTTGCCGATGGTCGGGGCGTAGAGGGTGCCGCCGTTGGAGACCGCGGAGTAGATCGCCGCCTCCTGGATCGGGGTGACGAGGGTGTCACCCTGCCCGATGGAGTAGTTGATCGAGTCGCCCTCGCGCATCCGGTTGCCTTCGAGGCAGTTCTCGTAGGCGATCTGCTGGACGTAGGTGCCGTTCTTCTTGCCGGTCTTGCACCAGGAGTCCTTGTTGGCCTTCCAGTAGTCGGCCTTCCACCGGCGGTCCGGGACGCGGCCGGTGACCTCGTTGGGGAGGTCGATGCCGGTCTCCTTGCCGAGGCCGAACTGGTGGGCGGCCTTGTAGAAGTAGTCCTTGGGGGTCTTCTTGGGGTTGATGCCCCCGTCCTTCTTCCACTCGTTGTCGGAGAGGCCGTAGAAGACGGTGTCGCAGGAGACCTCCAGCGCGCGGCCCAGGGAGATGGGGCCGAAGCTCTCGCCTTCGAAGTTCTTGAAGACCTGGTTGCCCACGGAGTAGGAGCTGGTGCACGGGTAGCGCCCGTCGAAGGCGTATCCGGCCTCGACGGCGGCGGCCGTGGAGACCACCTTGAACGTGGAGCCGGGGGCGGACTGGCCCTGGATCGCGCGGTTCAGCAGGGGGTAGTTGGAGTCCTTGCCGGTGAGGGCGGTGTAGTCCTTGCCGGAGATGCCGCCGACCCAGGCGTTCGGGTCGTAGGTGGGGTTGGAGGCCATGGCGACGACGCGGCCGGTCTTGGCCTCCATCACCACGACGGCTCCGGAGTCGGCCTTGTAGTTCTCGCCGGTGATCTTGTCGAACTGGGTGCGGGCGACCTTCATCGCGTCGTTCAGCTCGTACTCGGCGACCCGCTGGACGCGGGAGTCGATGCTGGTGACCAGGTTGTCGCCGGGCTCGGCCGCGTCGCTCTCGGCCCGGCCGATGACGCGGCCGAGGTTGTCGACCTCGTAGCGGGTGACGCCGGCCTTGCCGCGCAGCGCCTTGTCGTACTGGCGCTCCAGGCCGGAGCGCCCGACCTGGTCGGAGCGCAGGTACGGGGAGTCGGTGTCCTTGGCCTTGGTGATCTCGGCGTCGGTGACGGGCGAGAGGTAGCCGAGGACCTGGGCGGTGTTGGCCTTGCCGGGGGCGGCGTAGCGGCGCACGGCCTCGGGTTCGGCGCTGATGCCGGGGAAGTCCTCGGAGCGCTCGCGGATCTGGAGGGCCTGCTTGGCGGTGGCCTCGTCGGTGATGGGGATGGGCTGGTAGGGCGAGCCGTTCCAGCAGGGCTGCGGCGTGTCGGCGTCGCAGAGGCGGACCTTCTCCATGACGTCCTTGGGCTTCATGCCGAGGACGCCGGCGAGCTTGGTGAGGACGGCCCGGCCGTCGTCCTTCATCTTCAGCAGGTCGGTGCGGGAGGCGGAGACCACCAGGCGGGTCTCGTTGTCGGCGATGGGGACGCCGCGCGCGTCGAGGATCGAGCCGCGGACGGCGGGCTGGACGACCTGCTGGACGTGGTTGCCGGAGGCTTCCTTGGCGTATTCGTCGCCGTTGCGGATCTGGAGGTACCAGAGCCGGCCGCCGAGGGTGCCGAGGAGGGAGAGTACGAGAATCTGGATGACGACGAGCCGGATCTGGACCCGTGGGGTCCGGCCGGTCTCCGGGATGTTGGTCACTGCTGGTGCCTCCCCCTCTCAGTGCGTGTATGTGACATACGAGTACACGGCGAAGCTGTGCGGGGCGAGCCCCCGACCGGCCACGTTCCGTGCTGCGCGCGGCGCCCCGGAAGAGGGCCGGGCCGATCTGCCCGGGGTCCTCACAGGCGCTTCACCCCCTTGATGCGTCCGGCGCGGGCGACCCGCGCCTTGGCGGCCTTCACGCGCAGTCCGCCGCGCTGGCCCCCGATGCGCAGACCGGTGCCGGAGGACGGCCAGCCGGTGGCGACGTCGCCGCCGGGGGCGGACGAACCGGCCTCCGCGAGCGGGTCGTTCTCGGCGCGCCGGGCGAGTGCCATCACGACGGGGACGACGAACGGCGCGAGCAGCAGGTCGTAGAGGGCCGCCGTGAACAGCAGGCTGGTGAGTCCCACGTGGCGGGCGGCGGTGTCGCCGACGAGGGCGCCGACTCCGGCGTAGAGCAGGGTGGAGCCGATCGCGGCGACGACGACCACGGCCATCGGCGCGGTGGCCGACTTCAGGCGGCCGTTCTCGGGTTTGACGAGGCCGGCGCAGTAGCCGATGACGCAGAGCACGAGGGCGTAGCGCCCGGCGGCGTGGTCGGCGGGCGGGACGACGTCGGAGAGCAGTCCGGCGCCGAAGCCGATGAGCGCGCCGCCGACGTGTCCGTAGACCATGGCGAGGGCGATCACGGTCAGCAGCACCAGGTCGGGGACGGCCCCCGGGAGGTGGAGCCGGGCGAGGACGCTCACCTGGATCACCAGGGCGACGACCACCAGGGTGACGGAGAGCAGCATCCTGTTGAGACGCATGGGATTCGGCTCCTCCTGCTACTGCTGGCCGTCGACGGGGGCGTTCGCCGAGGGGGTGACCGTGACGGTGACGGTCGGCGTGGGCGTGGGCTTGGGTTTGGCGGGGAGCACGGTGTCGCGCGGGTCGCTCTTCGGGGCGGTGACGACGACGCCGAGGATGTCGAGCCGGGTGAACGACACGAACGGTTTGACGTAGACCGTGCGGGTCAGGTCGCCGCCGGAGGGGTCGACCCGGGAGACGACGCCGACGGGGACGCCGGGGACGAACGGCTTGTCGGCCTGCGATCCGAAGGTGACCAGCCGGTCGCCCTTCTTGATCTTCGCCTTGGCGTTGAGCAGTTCGACGCGCAGCGGGCTGTCGCCCTGGCCGGAGGCGAAGCCGAGTTCGTCGCTGGACTCCATGCGGGTGCCGACGGTGAAGTCGGGGTCGTTGGCCAGCAGGACGGTGGCGGTGTCCGGGCCGACGGTGGTGACGCGGCCGACGAGGCCGTCGCCGTTGAGGACCGTCATGTCGCGCTCGATGCCCTCGCGGGCGCCGACGTCGATGGTGACGGTCCAGGAGAAGCCCTGGGCCGCTCCTATGGCGATCACTTCGGCGCCCTTGATGCCGTACTGGCCCTCGCCCGCGACCCTGATCATCTTGTCGAGCTGCTTGAGGCGGCTGCGGTTGCGGTCGTCGCTGCCGAGTTTCGCCTTCAACGCCGCGTTGTCGTGCTCCAGTTGGGCGACGCGGTCGTGGCGGTCGCCGGAGTCGCGGATCGCGGCGACGGCGTTGCCGACGGGGTCGACCGCGGACGACACCCCGTTCTCGATCGGGCCGAAGACCGTCGCGGCGGCCTGGCGGGCACCGTCGACCGGTGAGTCCTGCCCGCCGCGGATGTCCACCGTGATCAGTGCGAACGCGATGGCGATCAGCAGCACCAGGAGCAGCCGGCTCTCTCGTGTGTCCCTCACGTGCGGCGGCCGTGCCTTCCTCGTCGGAATGGTTCAACAGGGGCGCACCCCGGGCGAGAAGCGGGCCCGCGGGTGCGGTGAGGCTGGGGGGATGGAGTGGCGGACGGGGTGGGCGATATGAGAGAGGTTATGTCTGTCTGTCGCAGGAGTTTATGCCTCCACGCCAACGATCCGCCGTACGAGAAGGGGTCGTCCCGTACGGCGGAATCGAAGTGTTACGTCATCTGCGCGGCTGCGCATCCAGGACCTGCTGGAGTGCCTCGAACTCCTCGACGCACTTGCCGGAGCCGAGGGCAACGCTGTCGAGCGGGTCCTCCGCGATGTGGATGGGCATGCCGGTCTCCCGGCGGAGCCGCTCGTCGAGGCCGCGCAGCAGGGCTCCGCCGCCGGTCAGAACGATTCCGCGGTCCATCACGTCGCCGGAGAGCTCGGGCGGGCACTTGTCGAGCGTCGTCTTCACGGCGTCGACGATGGCGTTGACCGGCTCCTCGATCGCCTTGCGGACCTCCGCCGCGGAGATGACGACCGTCTTGGGCAGGCCGGACACGAGGTCCCGGCCGCGGATTTCGGTGTGCTCGTCAGTGTCGAGGTCGTACGCCGAACCGATCGTGATCTTGATCTGCTCGGCCGTCCGCTCACCGAGAAGGAGGCTGTACTCCTTCTTGATGTGCTGGATGATCGCGTTGTCCAGCTCGTCGCCCGCGACGCGGATGGACTGGGCGGTGACGATGCCGCCGAGCGAGATGACCGCGACCTCCGTGGTGCCGCCGCCGATGTCCACCACCATGTTGCCCGTGGCCTCGTGGACCGGCAGGCCGGAGCCGATGGCGGCGGCCATGGGCTCCTCGATGATGTGCACCTGGCGGGCGCCGGCCTGGGACGACGCCTCGATGACGGCACGGCGCTCGACGCCCGTGATGCCGGAGGGCACACAGACGACGACACGGGGACGGGCGAGGTAGCGCCGCTTGTGGATCTTCAGGATGAAGTAGCGGAGCATGCGCTCGGTGATCTCGAAGTCGGCGATCACACCGTCCTTCAGCGGGCGCACGGCAACGATGTTGCCCGGCGTCCGCCCGATCATCTTCTTCGCTTCGGCGCCGACCGCGAGGATGCCACCGGTGTTGGTGTTGATCGCGACGACGGACGGCTCGTTGAGTACGATCCCGCGACCCCTGACGTACACCAGCGTGTTGGCGGTCCCGAGGTCGACAGCCATGTCACGGCCGATGAACGACATTGAGTTCCCCATCAGGATTCGTCTGGCCTTCCCAAGTGGAGCTTTGACGGCTGTTTAGGACGGCGAGGTGGGTGCAGTGACGTGAAGGGCTCCATCGTAGACGCGCCTTCCCGAACACTGCGCGAGGGTCTTCGCCATTGTCAGCAGATGATGGGCCGCCCCGCTCCTGGAGACGGGCCAACAGGGGCACGCGTTCCCCCGATCGGCGTGCATATGCCACGGGACGGCCGATTTTTTCACGGCCGCCCCAGGTCAGGCACCCCCGAAAGGGCTGACGCCCCCTCAGAAAATTTCTCCGAAAATGCACCGCGCGCCGCGCTCCGGCTCCCGCCGATCCTCCGGCGGGAGCCTCCACGGGCGGCGGCGGGCCCTCGATTTCGACGCTCAGGCGCGGCCCGGGAAGAAGATCTTCACCTCGCGCTCGGCGGACTCCTCGGAGTCCGAGGCGTGGATCAGGTTCTCGCGGACGATCACGCCGTAGTCACCCCGGATGGAGCCGGGGGCGGCGGCGATCGGGTCGGTCGGACCGGCGAGGGCGCGCACGCCCTCGATGACCCGCTCGCCCTCGACGATCAGCGCCACGACCGGCCCGGAGGCCATGAAGTCCACCAGCGGCTCGTAGAAGGGCTTGCCCTTGTGCTCGCCGTAGTGCTGCTCCAGCGTGTCCTGGTCCAGGGTCCGCAGCTCCAGCGCGGTGATCTGCCAGCCGGCCTTCCGCTCGATACGGCTGATGATCTCGCCGGTCAGGCCGCGCCGGACGGCGTCGGGCTTGAGGAGGACGAGGGTGCGCTGGCTCACGGGGTGGCTCCTTCGGGTCACGCATGTGCGGGTGACCCGAGGCTACAGGGCGTGTCGGGGGCGCTGTCACGCAGCGTCAGCTGCTAGGGCGGGTTGCGAGGTGCCCTCCTCCCGCCTCCGGGCGAACGAAGGACTCTCGCGACACGCCCCACGGGGTCAGCGCCGCCCCTCCGTGCCGGGGCAGGCATGGTCGGCGCCCCGCACGACGGACCCCTCTCCGGCCGGGTGCCCCGGCCGGACGCGCCCGCGAGCCGCCGGTCGGGCACGCCTGCGCCGGTCGCGGCGGCGGACCGGCGGCATCGGCGTCCACCGGCCCGGGGCCGGATCAAGCCGGTGTGCCGCCCGCGGCCCGCGGCTGGGCCGGGCCCTCGGACCGGGGCCCGGCCGGGGCCTCGCCGTCCTCCGGTGCCCGCTCGGCCGACTCCGCCTGCGCGGCGAACCGGGCCTTGGCCTCGTCGATCGTGCGTCCGAAGTGGACCGAGGCCCACCACAGGGCCGCGAAGGCGGCACCGAGCACGAACATGGACGGGACGAAGAAGCCGCCCGCGATCAGCAGGATCTGCAGCGCCCAGCCCAGCTGGACCCCGCCGGGCCGGGTGATCATGCCGCACAGCAGCACGCTCAGCGCCATCAGGACGCCGCAGACCGTCCAGACCGTGCCCGTGGACAGGGCCGGGTCCTTCATCGCGACGAGTCCGGCGAAGCCGATGACGAAGAACTCGCCGATCAGGGTGGAAGCACAGAGCGTGCGCACGACAGTCAGCCCCTCCCCAGGAGCAGCCGGGCCTCGCCGACCGTGATGACGGATCCGGTGACCAGCACGCCGCCGCCCGCGTACTCGCCCTCTTCCTCGGCGAGCGTGATCGCGGCCTCCAGCGCGTCGTCGAGCCGCGGCTCGACCTGCACGCGGTCGTCGCCGAAGACCTCGACGGCGATCGCGGCCAGCGTGTCCGCGTCCATCGCGCGGTGGCTGGAGTTCTGCGTGACGACGACCTCGGCGAAGATCGGCTCGAAGGCCTCCAGCAGCTCCCGCACGTTCTTGTCGCCGCTCGCGCCGACGACCCCGATCAGCCGGCTGAAGTCGAACACCTCGCTCACCGCCTCGGCGGTGGCGCGGGCGCCCGCCGGGTTGTGGGCGGCGTCGAGCACCACCGTCGGCGACCTGCGCACGATCTCCAGCCGCCCCGGGGAGGTCACGGAGGCGAACGCCTTGCGCACGGTGTCGATGTCCAGCTTCTCGGCGTGCGCCGAGCCCACGCCGAAGAACGCCTCGACCGCGGCGAGCGCCACCGCCGCGTTGTGCGCCTGGTAGGCGCCGTGCAGCGGCAGGAACACCTCCTCGTACGTGCCACCGAGACCGCGCAGCGTGAGCAGCTGCCCGCCCACCGCGACCTGCCGTGCGGCGACGCCGAACTCCAGGCCCTCGCGGGCCACCGTCGCGTCGACCTCCACGGCCTTCTTCAGCAGGACCTGGGCCGCGTCGACCGGCTGCTGGGCGAGGATCACCGTCGCGTCCTGCTTGACGATCCCCGCCTTCTCCACCGCGATCTCGCCGGGCGTGCCGCCCAGCCGGTCGGTGTGGTCGAGGTCGATGGGGGTCACGACGGCCACGTCGCCGTCGATCACGTTCGTGGCGTCCCAGCTGCCGCCCATGCCGACCTCGACGACGGCCACGTCCACCGGGGTGTCCGCGAAGGCCGCGTAGGCCATGCCGGTCAGCACCTCGAAGAACGACAGCCGGTGCTCCTGCGCGGCGTCGACCATCTCCACGTACGGCTTGATGTCGTGGTACGTCTCGATGAACCGCTCGGCGGAGACGGGCGCCCCGTCCAGGCTGATCCGCTCGGTGACCGACTGGACGTGCGGACTGGTGTAGCGCCCGGTGCGCAGCTCGAAGGCGCCCAGCAGCGCCTCGATCATGCGGGCCGTGGAGGTCTTGCCGTTCGTGCCGGTGATGTGGATCGAAGGGTAGGCGCGCTGCGGCTCCCCGAGGACGTCCATCAGCGCCGCGATCCGGCTGACGGACGGCTCCAGCTTGGTCTCGCCCCAGCGGCCGGCCAGCTCCGCCTCCACCTCGCGCAGCGCCTTGTCGACCTCGGGGTCGGCGGGACGCGCGGGTACGTCGGCCTGGCGGCCTCCGCCCCCCTGGGCGCGCAGGGTACGGCTGCCCGCCTCGATCACCGCGAGGTCGGGGTCGCGCTCGGTCTCGGCCTCGACGATCTCCTCGAAGAGACCGAGCGGATCACGCTCCGGATCGTCGGGCGCGCTGCTGTCGTGCGGGGGGAGGTCGCTCACGGTGCCAGTCTACGGAGGCGGCGGGGTGGGTGGGCGTGTGGGGGTTTCGCCCTGTCCGCCCCGGCACGGCGAAGGCCCCGGGACCGGGTGGTCCGGGGGCCTTCGTGGCGCGGGGCGGGTGGCTACGCCGCGGGGAGGCGGGTCAGCTGCTCCTGGATGCGGGCGATGTCCTCGTCGGCCTTGGCCAGCCGGGTGCGGATCTTGTCCACCACCTGATCGGGTGCCTTGGCGAGGAACGCCTCGTTGCCGAGCTTGGCGTTGGCCTGCGCCTTCTCCTTCTCGGCGGCGGCGAGGTCCTTGGCGAGCCGCTTGCGCTCGGCGGCGACGTCGATCGTGCCCGACAGGTCGAGCGCGACCGTGGCACCGCCGACCGGGAGGGTCGCCGTGGCCGCGAAGCTCTCGCCCTCCGGCTGGAGCCGCAGCAACTGGCGGATGGCGGCCTCGTGCGGGGCGAGCGCGGTGCCGTCGAGGGTCAGCCGGGCCGGGACCCGCTGACCGGGCTGGAGACCCTGGTCGGCGCGGAAGCGGCGGACCTCGGTGATCACCGACTGGAGCGCCTCGATCTCCCGCTCGGCGGCGGTGTCCCGGAAGCCGCTGTCCCTCGGCCACTCGGCGACGACCACGGACTCGCCGCCGGTGAGCGTCGTCCAGAGCGTGTCCGTGACGAACGGCACGATCGGGTGGAGCAGTCGCAGCGTGACGTCGAGGACCTCGCCGAGGACCCGCCCGGAGACCTTCGCGGGCTCGCCGCCCGCCATGAACGTCGTCTTGGACAGCTCGACGTACCAGTCGAAGACCTCGTCCCAGGCGAAGTGGTACAGCGCGTCCGACAGCTTGGCGAACTGGAAGTCCTCGTAGAACGCGTCGACTTCGGCGACGGTCTCGTTCAGCCGGGACAGAATCCACCGGTCGGTGGCCGACAGCGCCTCGGCGGGCGGGAGTTCGCCCTCGACGGTCGCGCCGTTCATCAGCGCGAACCGGGTGGCGTTCCAGATCTTGTTCGCGAAGTTGCGCGAGGCCTGGACCCAGTCCTCGCCGATCGGCACGTCCGTACCGGGGTTGGCGCCGCGGGCGAGGGTGAAGCGGACGGCGTCGGAGCCGTACTTGTCCATCCAGTCGAGCGGGTCCACGACGTTGCCGAAGGACTTCGACATCTTCTTGCCGCGCTCGTCACGGACCAGGCCGGTGAGGGCGATGGTCTTGAAGGGCGCCTCGCCGTCCATCGCGTAGAGGCCGAACATCATCATCCGGGCGACCCAGAAGAAGATGATGTCGTGGCCGGTGAGCAGGACGTCGGTCGGGTAGAACTTCTCCAGGTCCGGGGTCCGCTCCGGCCAGCCCAGCGTGGAGAACGGCCACAGGCCGGAGGAGAACCAGGTGTCGAGGACGTCGGTGTCCTGCTTCCAGCCCTCGGCCTCGGTGCCCGGCGGCTCCTCGTCGGGGCCGACGCAGACGACCTCGCCCTCGGGGCCGTACCAGACGGGGATGCGGTGGCCCCACCACAACTGCCGCGAGATGCACCAGTCGTGCATGTTGTCGACCCAGTCGAAGTAGCGCTTCGACATCTCGGCGGGGTGGATGGAGACCCGGCCGTCGCGGACGGCGTCGCCGGCCGCCTGGGCGAGCGGGGCGACCTTGACCCACCACTGCATCGACAGGCGGGGCTCGACGGTGGTCCGGCACCGCGAGCAGTGGCCCACCGAGTGGACGTAGGGGCGCTTCTCGGTGACGATCCGGCCCTGCGAGCGCAGCGCCGCGACGATCGCGCTGCGCGCCTCGAAGCGGTCGAGTCCCTGGAAGGGGCCGTGGACGGTGATGACGGCCCGCTCGTCCATGACGGTGATCGACTCCAGGCCGTGGCGCCGGCCGATCGCGAAGTCGTTCGGGTCGTGGGCGGGGGTGACCTTGACGGCGCCCGTCCCGAACTCGGGGTCGACGTGGGTGTCCGCGACGACCGGAATGGTGCGGTTCGTCAGCGGGAGCTTGATGTGCTTGCCGACCAGGTGCCGGTAGCGCTCGTCGTCGGGGTGGACGGCGACCGCGGTGTCGCCGAGCATCGTCTCGGCACGGGTGGTGGCGACCACCAGGGTCTCCTCGCCCTCCCCGTAGGTGATGGAGACGAGTTCGCCGTCGTCCTCCTGGTACTCGACCTCGATGTCCGAGATCGCCGTCAGGCAGCGGGGGCACCAGTTGATGATGCGCTCGGCGCGGTAGATCAGCTCGTCGTCGAAGAGCCGCTTGAAGATGGTCTGGACGGCCTGGGAGAGGCCCTCGTCCATGGTGAACCGCTCGCGGTCCCAGTCGACGCCGTCGCCCAGGCGCCGCATCTGGCCGAGGATCTTGCCGCCGTACTCCTCCTTCCACTGCCAGACGCGCTCGACGAACTCCTCGCGCCCCAGGTCCTGCCGCGACTTGCCCTCTTCGGCGAGCTGCTGCTCGACCTTGTTCTGCGTCGCGATACCGGCGTGGTCCATGCCCGGCAGCCACAGCGACTCGTAGCCCTGCATGCGCTTGCGGCGGGTCAGCGCGTCCATGAGCGTGTGCTGGAAGGCGTGCCCCAGGTGCAGCGAGCCCGTGACGTTCGGCGGCGGGATGACGATGGTGTACGCGGGCTTGTCGCTCTTCGCGTCGGCGGCGAAGTAACCCCGTTCCACCCAGCGCTCGTACAGCGGCCCCTCTACGTCGGCCGGCGCGTACTGGGTCGGCAGGTCGGAGGTGGGGGCTGCTGGCGGCTGCTGAGAGTTCTCGGTCACGGGGTCAGTTTAGGGGCGTCACACCCGTGTCCCGAAACGGGATTACTTCGTAACGGTGCCACCCCCGCAGACCCCGCCGCGCGCCCGGTGCGCCAGGATGTCAGGAACACATAAGCATCTGGAGGGGAACCCAGGAATGAGCTTCAACCAGCCCGGCCCGTACGGCGGGCAGCCCCAGCAGCCCGGTCCGTACGGTCAGCCGGGCGGCGGGCAGCCCCCACAGCCCGGGCCCTACGGTCAGCCGGGCCCCTACGGCCAGCCGCCCCAGCAAGCGCCGCAGCAGGCGCCGCAGCCGGGGTACGGCTACCCGCAGCAGGCCCCTCCGGCGCAGCCCGGCTACGGCTACCCGCAGCAGGCCGGCCAGCCGCAGACCCCTCCCTACGGCCAGCAGCCCGCCTACGGCCAGCAGCCGCCCTACACCACCGTCCCGATGCCGCCCGCACCGTCCGGCGGCGGCAAGAGGACGGGCCTGATCATCGGCGGTGTCGCGGTGGTGGCGGCGGTCGCGGTGGGCGTGTACTTCGCGATCGGCGGGGGCGGCGGCGGTTCGAGCGTGGCCGACGACGGCCCGCACAAGCTGACGACCCCGGCCAAGGTGATCAACGGCGAGTACCAGCGCATGGGCGGCGATCGCGGACCGCAGGCCCCCTCCTCCGGCGACGCGAAGGACCTGGCCGCCAGCGGTATCACCGGCGCGAAGTCGGTGGACGCCATCTACTCCACGATCGACCTCTCCGACCCGGACACGCTGAAAGACCCCACGGCCATCGCCGGATCGAAGGCCGTGACGTTCTCCGGCCTCTACGGCAAGGTGAAGGATCCGGAGTCCGCGCTCGACGCCGCGTTCGCCAACATCAAGAAGGACTCGTCCAAGAGCTCCACCAACAAGATCGAGTTCGTCGGGGACCCCCAGTCGGTGAGCCCGGCCGGTCTCGACGGCGCCATCATGAAGTGCCAGCAGGCGAAGGCGCCCAACCGGGCGACCGGCAAGACCGACACCCAGTACATGTGCATGTGGGCCGACTACAGCACGCTCGGCTTCGGTGTGGCCGCCGAGGGCGGCCAGGGCGTGAGCATGGACGAGTCCGCCAAGGTGACCGCGGCTCTGCGCAAGGACATCCGCGTCAAGATCTGACCGGTTCGCCGGACGACCGCGAACGAAGAGGCGCTCCGCGGATTCCGCGGGGCGCCTCGGTCGTGAACGTGCCGGGTTCGCCAGGCGGGGACTCGGTCGCCGTGCCCGTCCGCGCGTTCGTCCCGGAGAAGCGGGGCGCGGGGCAACGAAGAGGGGCGCCCGGCGACTTGTGTCGCCGGGCGCCCCTCTTCTCGTGGTGGGCGGCCCGTCAGGCCGTCTTCTGCTCCCCCGGCCCCCCGCGCCGCGCGTCCCGCGGGATGAGCGTCGGGTTGACGTTCGACAGGACGACGTCGGCGGTGATGACGACGCGGGCGACGTCCTTGCGGGACGGGACCTCGTACATCACGGCCTGGAGGACTTCCTCCATGATGGCGCGCAGACCGCGTGCGCCGGTCTGCCGCAGGATCGCCTGGTCGGCGATGGCCTCCAGCGCCTCACGCTCGAAGTCCAGCTCCACGCCGTCGAGTTCGAAGAGGCGCTGGTACTGCTTGACCAGGGCGTTGCGCGGCTCGACGAGGATCTGCAGGAGCGCCTCGCGGTCGAGGTTGTGCACCGAGGTGATGACCGGCAGGCGGCCGATGAACTCGGGGATCATGCCGAACTTGACCAGGTCCTCCGGCATGACGTCCTCGAACTGGTCCTTGGACTCCAGCTCCCGCTTCGAGCGGATCGTCGCGCCGAAGCCGATGCCCTTGGCGCCCGCCCGGGACTCGATGAGCTTCTCCAGGCCGGCGAAGGCACCGCCCACGATGAACAGGACGTTCGTCGTGTCGATCTGGATGAACTCCTGGTGCGGGTGCTTGCGTCCGCCCTGCGGAGGAACCGAGGCCGTGGTGCCTTCGAGGATCTTGAGCAGGGCCTGCTGGACGCCCTCGCCGGACACGTCGCGCGTGATCGACGGGTTCTCGCTCTTGCGGGCCACCTTGTCGATCTCGTCGATGTAGATGATCCCGGTCTCGGCCTTCTTGACGTCGTAGTCGGCCGCCTGGATGAGCTTCAGGAGGATGTTCTCGACGTCCTCGCCGACGTAGCCCGCCTCCGTCAGCGCCGTCGCGTCGGCGATGGCGAACGGGACGTTCAGCATGCGGGCGAGGGTCTGCGCGAGGAGCGTCTTGCCGGAGCCGGTGGGGCCCAGCAGCAGGATGTTGGACTTCGCCAACTCGATGGCGTCCTCGCGGTTCTGGCCCGTGCTGTTCTCGCCGGCCTGGACCCGCTTGTAGTGGTTGTACACCGCGACGGAGAGCGCCTTCTTGGCGGACTCCTGACCGACCACGTAGCCCTCGAGGAACTCGTAGATCTCGCGGGGCTTGGGGAGTTCCTCCCAGCGCACCTCGCTCGTCTCCGCGAGTTCTTCCTCGATGATCTCGTTGCAGAGATCGATGCACTCGTCGCAGATGTACACACCGGGGCCTGCGATGAGCTTCTTGACCTGCTTCTGGCTCTTGCCACAGAACGAGCACTTGAGCAGATCGCCGCCGTCACCGATGCGTGCCACGGTGTGCTTCCCCTTCGCCTGGGAGTCGCCTGGGTTCGGCGGCTCCTGGTGCTGCCTTATGTCCGACGGTACCTTGCCGAGCCCCTCGTTCGGGCCCCCCTTGGCGCGGTTCGCTTCGCAGCGAACCGCGCCGGGGAACGGCAGACGATACAGCGGTACGTCAGACAACCGCCGAGTTGTTCATCTTCCGGGTGGAGATGATCTGGTCGATCAGGCCGTACGACAGCGCGTCCTCAGCCGTGAGGATCTTGTCGCGCTCGATGTCCTCGCGGATCTTCTCGATCGGCGTGGTCGAGTGCTTGGCCAGCATGTCCTCCAGCTGCGAGCGCATCCGGAGGATCTCGTTGGCGGCGATCTCCAGGTCCGAGACCTGGCCGCGGCCGGTCTCGCTGTAGGGCTGGTGGATCAGCACGCGCGCGTTCGGCAGCGCCATGCGCTTGCCGGGGGTTCCGGCGGCGAGCAGGATCGCGGCGGCCGACGCGGCCTGGCCCATGCAGACCGTCTGGATGTCCGGCTTCACGAACTGCATCGTGTCGTAGATGGCCGTGAGGGCCGTGAACGAGCCGCCGGGGCTGTTGATGTAGACCGAGATGTCACGGTCGGGGTCCATCGACTCCAGGCACAGCAGCTGCGCCATGACGTCGTTGGCGGAGGCGTCGTCGATCTGCACGCCGAGGAAGATCACGCGCTCCTCGAACAGCTTCGCGTAGGGGTCGTACTCGCGCACGCCCTGCGAGGTGCGCTCGACGAAGCGCGGGATGACGTAGCGGGACTCCGCACGAGGACCGGTGTACTCGGCCTCCGTGCGGGCGTAGAGGCCGCTGCCGGGGAAGTCGTTCACTGTGTCTCCTGAAAAGCCTGAAAAGGGCTGAGCGGTCGGCTGCGGGCCGCGCCGGGCCCTGGGCCGCCGGGGAGCGGCGGAGGGGTCCTGCGCCGCCCACGGGGGCGCTGGAGGGGCTTACGCCGCCCCGGTGCCGCCGCCGCCCGGCATGCCGGCAGCGGTGGGCATGATGTCGTCGATGAGGCCGTACTCCTTGGCCTCGATCGGGTCGAACCAGCGGTCGCGGTCCGAGTCGCGCGTGATCTGCTCGACGGTCTGACCGGTGTGGAAGGCGGTGAGCTCCGCCATCCGCTTCTTCGTGTGCAGCAGGCGCTCGGCGTGGATCTTGATGTCCGAGGCGGAACCGGCGAGGCCGGCGGACGGCTGGTGGATCAGGATCTCGGCGTTCGGCAGCGCGAAGCGCTTGCCGGGCGTGCCCGCGCTGAGCAGGAACTGGCCCATCGAGGCCGCCATGCCCATCGCGATCGTCACCACGTCGTTCTTGATGTACTGCATGGTGTCGTAGATCGCCATGCCGGCCGTGATCGAGCCGCCGGGGCTGTTGATGTAGAGGTAGATGTCCTTGTCCGGGTCGGAGGCAAGGAGGAGCAGCTGCGCCGTGATCTTGTTGGCGATGTCGTCGTCGACCGCCTGGCCGAGGAAGATGATGCGCTCGCCGAGCAGTCGGTTGTAGACCTGGTCGCCGAGGCCACCACCGATGGGGTCGCCGGCAGCTGTGGGCATCAGATTCGTCACGTATCCACCTGCTCGTCTTACGACGGCGCCGGGCCGTCTCACGTCTTCTGCTGGGGGCGTGGGACCCCGGTGCTTCACACCGCCGCGGGCGGCTTCGGGGACTCCCCTGCCCTCGTATTCATGGACCCTAACGCGCGGGTCCCTCCGGGGAATCCCGCAGAGGGAACTGTTCGCTGTGAGCGCATGCGCGGCGCCGGTCCGACCAGGGAGTCGCCCTCGTCCCCCGAGGGGTCGCCAGGGCCCGCGGGGGGGGCGGGAGGCGGGCTCCGCCGGCGCGTCCGCGGCCGGGGTCCCGGCCAGGGGGCGCGACGGGGGCGTACCCGGGGCCTTTCCGCGCGCCCCGGATACGCCGATGGGCCCCGGAGACCGGGCGGTCTCCGGGGCCCATCGGCTACCGGCGTACAAGAAGAGGTGATCAGGCCTCGGGCTTGTCCTCGGCCTCGGCCTCGGTGGCGGCCTCGACGGTCTCGGCCGTCTCGTCCGTCTCGTCCTCGTCGTCGAGGTCGACGACCTCGCCGTTGGTGTCCTTGACCGTGGCGGCCTCGACGACGACCGCGAGGGCCTTGCCGCGGGCGACCTCGCCGACCAGCATCGGGACCTGGCCGCCTTCGACGACGGCCTGGGCGAACTGGTCCGGGGACATGCCGGAGGACTGCGCGCGCCGCATGAGGTGCTCGGTGAGCTCCTCCTGGTTGACGTTCAGCTTCTCCTTGTTGACGAGCTCGTCGAGCACGAACTGCGTCTTGATGCCCTTGACCGCGGCTTCCTTGGTCTCGGCGTCGAACTCCTCCTCGCTCTTGCCCTGGATCTCCAGGTACTTCGCGAGGTCGAGGCCCATCTGGCCGAGCTGGTGGTGCTCCAGGTTGTGCTTGCGGGTGTTGATCTCGTCCTCGAGCAGCTTCTCGGGGACGGGCACCTCGACGAGCTCCAGCAGCTTCTCCAGGACGCGCTCCTGGGCCTGCGTGGCCTGGTCGTACTGCTTCATGTTCTCCAGGCGCTTGCGGCTGTCGGCCGTCAGCTCCTCGAGGGTGTCGAACTCGGAGGCGAGCTGCGCGAACTCGTCGTCCAGCTCGGGCAGTTCACGGGCGGCGACCTGGGTGACCTTGACGGTGACCTCGGCCTCCTTGCCGGTGGCGGAGCCGCCCTTCAGCTCGGAGGTGAAGGTCGCCTCGCCGCCGGCCTCCAGGCCGGTCACGGCCTCGTCGATGCCGTCGAGCAGCTCGCCCGAGCCGATGGTGTAGGAGACACCGCTGGCGATGCCGTCCTCCAGCACCTCGCCGTCGACCTTGGCCTCCAGGTCGATGGTGACGACGTCGCCGTCCTGGGCGGCGCGCTCGACCGGGGAGGTCGAGGCGAAACGCTCACGCAGGTCGGACACGGCCTTCTCGACGTCCTCGTCGCTCACCTCGACGGCGTCGACCTCGACCTCGATGCCGGAGTAGTCCGGGATCTCGATGGCGGGACGGACGTCGACCTCGGCGGTGAAGTTCAGCGTCTCGCCGTCCTTCAGCTCGGTGATGTCGACCTCGGGCTGTCCGAGGACGTTCAGCTCAGCCTCGTTGACCGCTTCGGTGTAGAACTTCGGGAGCGCGTCGTTGACGGCCTCTTCGAGCACGGCGCCGCGACCGAACCGCTGGTCGATGACGCGCGCCGGGATCTTGCCCTTCCGGAACCCCTTCACCGTGACCTGCTGGTTGATCTTCTTGTACGCCGCGTCGAGGCTGTCCTTGAGCTCCTCGAAGGGCACCTCGACAGTGAGCCGAACCCGGGTCGGGTTCAGGGTCTCCACGGCGCTCTTCACGGTTCGGTCTCCTTGTGGCTGACTTCTTGGGGGTTCTGCTGCGTGCTTCTGCCGGTCGGGCAGAGCCTCGGGCAGGATGTGCGGCCCTTGAGAGACGTAACACTGCAGACATACGGGCACGCAGCTTGCATAGTAACCGCAGGCGGTACACGCCCCAAAAGGTGATCTTGCCGGGGCAGGACCCCGGCCGGTTCTGCCGGTGGTCGGGGTGGCGGGATTTGAACCCACGGCCTTCCGCTCCCAAAGCGGACGCGCTACCAAGCTGCGCCACACCCCGTCGGTGCGACACGTAGGGTACATGCCCGCATGCGGTACGGCCGCCGCATTCCGCCGGTCCGGCACGGCGGCGCGCAGGAGCCGGAACGGGGTGTGCGCCCACCGGCGCCGACCCGCTACGATGCATCCAGTGCCGCGGTCGCCGACCTGCGGTGCGCCTGTGCGGGCGTAGCTCAATGGTAGAGCCCTAGTCTTCCAAACTAGCTACGCGGGTTCGATTCCCGTCGCCCGCTCCACACGGCACAAGGCCAGGCCGGAGGACGATTCCTCCGCCTGGCCTTCGTCGTGTCCGGGGGCTCCGATCCGTCCCCCGCGCCCGCGGTGTGCCCGCCGGGCCCCGCGGACCCCCCCTGCCCCTCCCCGGGCCACCGGCGGCCCGGTCGGCGCGGGGGTCGGGCCGGGTGCCGTACGGCGGCACCGGGTGCGGCGGCCGAAGGGGCCTGGCGCGCGGCGGCGTCAGGACGCGGAGGCGCCCGCCTCGGAGACCTGGATGACGATCTTCCCGGCGTCGCGTGTGCTCGCGAAGGCCTGCTGGGCCTCGTGCAGCGCGGTGAGCGGGAAGCGGGCGGCGATCCGCGGGGCGAGGACCCCGGCGCGGGCGGCCTCGACCAGCGTCGCGAAGTGGGCGCGGGTGTGCATCGAGGACCCGATGAGGCTGATGTTGTGCAGGTACAGGCGCCGCAGGTCGAACCGGACGACCCGGCCGGCTACCGCCCCCGCGATGACCCAGCGCCCGTCGTCGCGCAGCAGCGGCATCAGGGCGTCGATCAGCGGGCCGCCGACGACGTCCGCGACCACGTCCAGCCCGTCCGGTGCGACCGCCGCCGCCTGCGCGGCCAACTCCTCGGCGTCCCGCAGGAGTACGTGGGCCGCACCGGCCCTGCGGACCTCCTCCTCGTTGGCCCGGCTCGTGACGGCCACGACCTCGGCACCGCGTGCGGCGCCGAGCTGGACGAGGGCCAGGCCGACTCCTCCGGAGGCGCCCGTGACGAGGACCCGCTCGCCGGAGCGGACCCCGGCGCGGTCCAGCATGCCGGTGGCCGTGCCGTAGGCGACGGGCAGGCAGGCGAGCTGGTCGTCGGTGAGCGGGCTGTCGGTCACGTCGTGCGCGTGGTCCGCGTCGACGACCACGTACTCGGCGAAACCGCCGTCGGCCTCGCTGCCCATGAACCCGGTGGGCGGCCTGTTGTCGCTCGCGTCCGGGTAGAGGCCGGGGTCCACCAGCACACGGCGCCCCAGCAGGGCCTGGGGGCTGCCCTCGCCGAGGGCGGTGACCACGCCCGCGACGTCACCGCCCTGGATGCGGGGGCACGCGATCGGGCCGAGCCATCCGGAGACGGCGTCGGGGTCGCCCGGACTGCCGTACGCGCCCTCGCGGGTCCAGATGTCGGTGTTGTTCACCGCCGCCGCCGTGACCCGGACGCGGACCTGTCCCGGCCCGGGCTCGGGCACCGGCCAGTCGCGGCGGACCTCCAGCATCTCGGGGCCGCCGTGCCCGGTCATCACGACCGCCGCCATCACATCGTCCATAGCGGGACACTCTACGCATACCGGCCGGTGAGCGGCCTGTGGGACCGGCGGCGGAGCGCGCTCAGAAGCTGATCGAGTTGATCGTCTCCGCTATCGAGTTGAGGAACCGCTGGATGGACGGGGCCATGCCGGTCGACGCCAGGAAGAAGCCGAAGAGCACCGCCACGATGGCGGGTCCGGCCTTGATCGATCCTCCTCGGATCAGCACCACGAGGACGATCGCCAACAGCAGCACCACTGACAGCGAAATGGCCACAACTGATCACACCCTACGGTCGGTCCGCTCTCCCGGCCCGGAGGTGCCGCCCCGCACACCCCCGCCAGAACCATCGTGCCACCAACCGGCCGCTCGTATGCGGCGGGTGACGCATCGTTGACCGAGGGCGGATCCGGCAGGCGGCCGGGGAGTCGCCGGCCGCCGGGACCGAGCACGCGCGCGGGGCCGCGCGCCGGGAGCCGACCCCGCGCGGCCGTACGGCAATTGAACGGCTCGCGCGCGGAAATCCAATAGGGGTCATTGCCATGTCCACACACCCTGTTCGCAGGTAATTCGAATTGTTGCCACGGGCACACCTCGACCGGCAACGACGGGTAAGTAAAAACCAATCAACCGGACATATCACCAGAGTCGCCCGCGGGCGTTATGCACCCTTTAGTTGGCATGAAGGCGGACAGAACGCCCGTACGCGTCAGGGGAATCGACATACGCGATCTTGCGCGAAACCGCAGGCACACATCGTCAAATCGGGGGTAGACGCAGGCGATAAGCAGGAATGAGATCGATGGTTTTACGAGAACGACAGAGAACGCTAGGGTGCCTCAGATGTCCCACGACGCCACGTCTCCCGTACGCGCAGCGAGGCTCAGGACCGCCCCCGGACGATCGTGGCGGGAGGGCCTGTGACCGACACACTCCGACCCCGGGGCCGCACCGGGTCGCCCCTCCCTCCGGCGGTCCGGCCGCAGGACGGGGCCGACGGCGGGCACTCCTCCCCGGCTCCCGCCGCGACCGCCCCGGCGGCCGACGCCCCTGAGCAGGGCGCCAAGCCCGCCAAGGGCCGCGACGCCTTCTTCGACAACGCCAAGTACCTGGCGATCGTGCTCGTGGCCATGGGGCACACCTGGGAGCCGATGAAGGGGCAGAGCCGCACCGTCGACGCCCTGTACGTGATCGTCTACGGCTTCCACATGCCGGCCTTCATCATCATCTCCGGCTACTTCTCGCGGAACTTCGACATGCGCCCCGACCGCCTGAAGCGGCTCGTCACCGGCGTCGTCGTCCCGTACATCCTCTTCGAGACCGCTTATTCCCTGTACGACCGCTATGTCGGGGGAAACAGCGACCAGACGATCAGCCTGCTCGATCCCTGGTACCTCACCTGGTTCCTGGTCGCGCTGTTCATCTGGCGTCTGACGGCTCCGCTGTGGCGGCTGGTCCGCTGGCCCGTTCCGCTGGCGCTCGGCCTCGCCGCCCTCGCCTGCGTCTCGCCGGAGATCGGCAACGACCTCGATCTCCAACGGGTGCTGCAGTTCCTGCCGTTCTTCGTGCTCGGCCTGGTCATGAAGCCGGAGCACTTCCAGATGGTGCGCCGCCGCTCGGTGCGCGTGCTGTCGGTGCCGGTGGTCGCCGCCGCGCTGGTCGTGGGCTACTGGGCGGCCCCCCGGATGAACGACTCCTGGTTCTACCACCGCGACGCCGCGCAGGAGTTGGGCGCTCCGTGGTGGGCGGGTGTCGTCATGACGCTGGCGCTGTTCGGCTGCTCGCTGCTGCTCACCGCGTCCTTCTTCGCCTGGGTGCCGGGCCGGCACCACTGGTTCACCGCGCTCGGCGCGGGCACGCTGTACGGCTACCTGCTGCACGGCTTCGTGATCCGGGCCTCCCGTCAGTGGAACTGGCTGGACCACGGCTGGGTGCAGTCCCCCGCCGGCGAGGTCTTCGTGACCGTCCTCGCCGCGGCCCTGATCACCGTGCTGTGCACCAAGCCCGTCCAGCGGATGTTCCGTTTCGCCATGGAGCCGAAGATGGAGTGGGCCTTCAAGCAGGACGCGGCCGAACGGGCCCGGGAACGGGCCAAGGCCGGCGCGTAGGGGGACGGCGCGGGCCGGACCGGCCCGGCGTACGGCCGGCGGTCGCGTCGAGGAGCAGGGTGAGGGCGGGCCCGGGGTGATCCCGGGCCCGCCCTCACGCATGGGGCGCGGAGGGAGCCGTCCCCGGAGCCGGGGCGCCGCGGGCGGGCCGGGACGGCGCAAGGCCGTTCAGCCGGGCGGGAGTCCGAGCAGGGAGCGCATCAGCGCGTACTTCTTCGTCAGCCGGGCCCGGGTGTGCTCGTCGAGGACCGCGAGGCGGACCGGGTCGGCGTTGTGCGCCAGGTCGGACGCCTTGACGAGCAGGGCGCCCCGGGTGGAGCGGATGCGGCCCGCGTAGGACTCCGGGGACTCGCCGTCCTGCTTGGTGAGCGCCCGCACGATGTCCTTGGTCCGGGCGCTCAGCGCCGCCTCGGCCAGCCACTCCTGCGACAGGGCGTCGTCCTCGACCGCGTCGTGCAGCCAGGCCGCCGCGATCTGGTCGTCGTTCCCGCCGCGTTCGCGGACACCGTCCGCCACCGCCTGGAGGTGTTCGGCGTAGGGACGGCCGGCCTTGTCGGTCTGGGCCGCGTGCGCCGAGCGGGCGATCGCCTCGACTTCGGCGAGGGTCAGGAGAGGTTGCGTCACCCGCCCAGTGTCACCCCGGGTCCTCCCGTTGCCGCCCCCTCGCGGAAAACCGTGATGTCCGGGAGACGTGCCGCCCGGGCCGGCAAGGAGGGTCAGCGGCTCCCGGCGAGACCCTCGCGGCAGATCAGCAGCAGCGCCCGGTCGTCGTTGACGTCCTTGGCGACGGCTTCGATGAGGTGCCAGGCGGCGCCGTGGAACCCTCCGGCGACGTAGCGGTCCGCCTCGCCGGTGAGCCGGTCGATGCCTTCGACGATGTCCCGGTCGGCGGTCTCGACCAGACCGTCGGTGAACAGCATCAGCACGTCCCCGGCCCGCAGGGAGCCTTTCACCGGGTCGAACTGCGCGCCGTCGTACACGCCGAGGAGCGGGCCCTCGGCCACCTTCTCCTCCCAGCGCCCGCTGCCCGCGCTGAGCTGGAGGCCCGGCGGGTGCCCGGCGGAGAAGAGCTCGTAGTCCCCGGAGTCGAGGTCGAGCACCAGGTGGATCGAGGTGGCGAAGCCCTCGTCCCAGTCCTGGCGCAGCAGGTAGCCGTTGGCCGCGGGCAGGAAGGCGTGCGGCGGGAGCGAGCCGAGCAGGCCGCCGAAGGCGCCGGACAGCAGCAGGGCGCGGGAGCCGGCGTCCATCCCCTTGCCGGAGACGTCGGTCAGGACGACTTCGAGGGTCCGGCCGCCGTTCGTGCGGGCGGCCACGACGAAGTCGCCGGAGAACGACTGGCCGCCCGCGGGGCGCAGAGCCATCTCGCGGTGCCAGCCCACCGGGAGTTGCGGCAGCTTGCTCTGGACCCGGATGCGTTCGCGCAGGTCGAAGAGCATGGTGCCGCCGCGCCGCCACGGCACGCCGACCCGGCTGCGGAACTGCGCGATCAGCAGGCCGAAGAAGCCGCAGGCCGCCACGACCAGGACGACGCCGGGGGTGACCCGGGAGGGGCCCTCGGTGTACGGGCCGAGTTTCACGGACTCGACGATCAGCGCGGTGGCGGCGGCCGCGTAGAGGCCGAGCAGGCTCGCGGGGCGCAGCAGCAGTCCGCCGGCGACGATCGGCAGGACGAGGACGGCGGGGGTGCACCACACCGAGTTGACCAGGGTGGTCGCGGTGATCACGGGGATCGTGACGAGCAGGCCGGCGAGCGCGATCCAGTCGGAGCCGTCGCCGCGGAAGTAGTCCACGGCGGATCGGCGCAGCGCTGTGCGGGCCCGGTGCCACAGCTTCCTCACCCGGGCCGCGAACGTATCGGCTTCCGAGCGCCGCTCTCGTCCTGCTGCCATTAGTCCGGGACCCTATCCATCGGACCAGGTGCTTGGCACGGGAGGTCCCACTTGTCCCCCGTCCGAGCGCTCAACTTCACAGCGAACTTCACCGACTCGTTCCGCTCGGGGGGCTCGGCACCGGGCGAAATTCCCTCGCTCGTACCGCATTGCCCTGGTAGGCATGGGCTATGACGACTGACGTCCGGGTGCTCCGGCAGGCCGACTGGGACAAGTGGTACGAGAACCTGATCCGCGCGTTCGGGGGTGTGGCGGAGTCGTCCGAGGAGCGCGAACTGTGGAACGCGCTCACAGAGTACGACCGTTCGCTCGGCGTGTGGGACGGCGCGGAGTGCGTGGGTACGGCGGGCGCCTTCTCCTTTCACGTCACCGTCCCCGGAGGCGCCGGCGTTCCGGCGGCCGGGGTGACGATGGTGAGTGTGGCGGCGACGCACCGGCGGCGCGGGGTGCTGACCGCGATGATGCGCCGGCAGCTGGACGACGTGCGGGCGGCGGGGGAGCCGCTCGCCGTGCTGACCGCGTCGGAACCGGCGATCTACGGCCGGTTCGGTTACGGCATCGGCACCCTCCAGATCAACGCGGAGATCGACACCGGCCGGGTGCGGCTGTCCGTACCGCCCGGGACGGACGACGTACGGCTGCGGTACGCCGCTCCGGGCGACGCCCTCGGCGCGTGCGAGGAGGTGTACGCGCGGATCGTGCCGGAGCGTCCGGGGATGCTGGCCCGGCAGCCCGGCTGGGAGCGGGTCCAGGTGCTGGACCCGGAGGGCGAGCGCGACGGGGCGTCTCCGCTGCAGTGCGTGGTCGCCGAGCGCGACGGCTCCGCCACGGGGTACGCGCGCTTCCGGGTCAAGCCGGGCTGGAGTCCGGCGGGGCACGACGGCGTGGTGCGGCTGGAGGATCTGGAGGGGGTCGATCCGGCCACGCGGGCCGCGCTGTGGCGGTTCCTGTTCGACATCGACCTGACGACGTCGCTGCGCACCCGGGGCCGTCCGGTGGACGAGGACTGGCAGCATCTGGTCTCCGACATCCGGCGGTGCCGGGTGCGGATGAAGGACGGGCTGCACGTGCGGCTCGTCTCGGTGGGGGCCGCGCTGGAGGCCCGGACCTACCAGACGCCGGTGGACGTGGTGCTGGAGGTCGAGGACGCCTTCTGCCCCTGGAACGCGGGGCGTTGGCGGCTCACCGGGAACGGCAAGGGCGCGTCCTGCGTGCGGACCGAGGACGGGCCCGATCTCGCCCTGTCGGCAAGGGAGTTGGGCGCGGCCTATCTGGGCGGGGTGTCGCTCGTCTCGCTGGCCGCGGCCGGCCGGGTGCGGGAGGTGCGCCAAGGGGCGCTGGCGGAGGCGTCGACGGCGTTCGCGTCGCCACGGGCCCCGTGGCTGCCGCACGGGTTCTGACGGACGGCAGCGGGTCGCGGCAGGCCGGCGGGCCTCAGGGCGCGGCTCCCCGGAGGCGGCCCGGGCCGGCCGGTCCCGACCCCGGCGACCGGCCGGCCCGGCTCACCGGCGGGGCGGCGGGCCGGCGGGTGCGGGGCGGCAGACCGGCGGGGCAGGACGGCTGGGCGGCGGGTGCGGGGCGGGGTGCGGGGCACGCTCCGCGGCCGATCCGCTCGCCCGGCGATCAGGTCCGCTGGCAGTCCGGGCACCAGAACAGGTTGCGGGCGGCGAGGCCGGCGGTGCGGATCTCGCCGCCGCAGAGATGACAGGGCAGCCCGGCCCTGCGGTACACGTAGACCTCGCCCCCGTGGTCGTCCACGCGCGGCGGACGGCCCATGGCCTCGGGCGTGTGCTCCGGGCGCACCGTGTCGATGCGGTTGGTGCGGACTCCCTCGCGCATGAGGTCCACCAGGTCGGACCAGAGCGCGTCCCACTCCGCCGGCCGGAGGTCCTTCCCGGCGCGGTACGGGTCGATGCCGTGCCGGAAGAGGATCTCGGCGCGGTAGACGTTGCCGACGCCCGCGATGACCTTCTGGTCCATCAGCAGCGCGGCGATCGTCGTGCGGCTGCGGGAGATCCGGCGGTAGGCGGACGCGGGGTCGGCGTCGGGGCGCAGCGGGTCGGGACCGAGCCGGGCGTGTATCGCGTCCTTCTCGTCGCCGGTGATCAGGGCGCAGGTGGTGGGGCCGCGCAGATCGACGTGCGCGGTGTCGTTCACCAGGCGCAGCCGGACGGTGCCGGTGGGCGGCGGGGCGGGCGTGGCGCCGAAGCCGACCTTGCCGAAGAGGCCGAGGTGGATGTGCACCCAGTCCGCGTCGCGGAAGCCGAGGAAGAGGTGCTTGCCGTGGGCTTCCGCGGTGGTCAGGGCCGCGCCGTCGAGGAGGGCCGCGGCGTCGCCGAACGTGCCCTGGGGGCTGCTGACGCGGGCGGCCCCGCCCCCGAACGCCCCGAGGTAGTCCGCGGCGAGCCGGTGAATGGTGTGCCCCTCGGGCACGGGTCCTCCTGCGGGTTCTGCGTTTCGGGGCCCGGCGTGCCGGGCCCCGGACGGCGCTGCGGTCCTACGGCTGCTGCGGGTGGTGCGCCGGGATCGGAGGCAGTTCCCGGGTGGTCTCGTACTCCGCGAGCATCTTGATGCGGCGGACGTGGCGCTCGTCCCCGGAGAACGGGGTGTTGATGAACGTCTCGACGAACTTCGTCGCCTCGTCCTCGGTGTGCATGCGGGCGCCGACGGCGACCACGTTGGCGTCGTTGTGCTGCCGGCCGAGGGAGGCGGTCTCCTCGCTCCAGGCGAGGGCGGCTCGCACGCCGGCGACCTTGTTCGCGGCGATCTGCTCGCCGTTGCCGGAGCCGCCGATGACGATGCCGAGGGAGCCCGGGTCCGCCACGGTGCGCTCGGCGGCGCGGAGGCAGAACGGCGGGTAGTCGTCCTGGGCGTCGTAGATGTGGGGGCCGCAGTCGACGGGCTCGTGCCCGGCGGCCTTGAGCCACTCGACGAGGTGGTTCTTCAGTTCGAGACCGGCATGATCGGAGCCGAGGTACACGCGCATGGACCGAGTGTGACACGCCCCGCCCGCCCCGGCGCCGCCGGGGCCGAGGACCGCACGGTGACCGAAAAACGTGTCCCAGACTACAGAACCTCAAGGAAACCTCAAGTAACGATCTGGATTCAAAGGTTCACGAATTCCTTTGCCTCCGTTTCACTGGACCAACTCGTACGCCGGTCCACACGATGGAGCGACGCGTTCCCCGTACACCGCTCGTACGGAGTGGACGTCGGGTACGGGAATCTGCTCATCCGGCGCAAAGGAATTCCCCCTCATGACCTCGCAGCCGACCCCCACGAAGGCCGCACCGGCCTCCGGAGGCCCCGGAGAACCCGGCGGCGGCCTCCAGGCCGGGCTCAAGAACCGTCATCTGTCGATGATCGCCATCGGCGGCGTCATCGGAGCCGGCCTCTTCGTCGGGTCCAGCACCGGCATCGCCACCACCGGCCCCGGCATCCTTCTCTCCTACGCGCTCGTCGGCACGCTCGTGGTGCTGGTGATGCGGATGCTGGGCGAGATGTCGGCCGCCAACCCGACCTCGGGCTCGTTCTCCGCGCACGCCGACCGGGCGCTGGGCCGCTGGGCCGGCTTCTCCATCGGCTGGCTGTACTGGTTCTTCTGGGTGGTGGTGCTGGCCGTCGAGGCGACCGCCGGCGCCACGATCCTCGAAGGATGGGTCCCGGCCGTGCCGCAGTGGGGCTGGGCGCTCATCGTGATGATCGTGCTCACCGCGACCAACCTGGTCTCGGTCGGCTCCTACGGCGAGTTCGAGTTCTGGTTCGCCGGGATCAAGGTCGTGGCGATCGGCGCGTTCATCGTGGTCGGCGCCCTGGCGATCTTCGGTGTGCTGCCCGGCGTCCACACGGACAAGGCGGGGCTCGGCAACCTGACGGAGCACGGCGGGTTCCTGCCGCACGGTCCCGGCGCGATCCTCACCGGCGTGCTGCTGGTCGTCTTCTCCTTCATGGGCAGTGAGATCGCGACCCTCGCGGCCGGCGAGTCCACCGATCCGCAGCGCGCGGTGACCAAGTCCACGAACAGCATCATCTGGCGTATCGCCGTCTTCTACCTGGGTTCGATCTTCGTCGTCATCACCCTGGTGCCGTGGAGCGACCCGTCGATCAAGGACAAGGGCTCCTACGTCGCCGCGCTGGACTCGCTCGGCATCGCCCACGCCGGTCAGATCATGAACGTCATCGTGCTGACCTCGGTGCTGTCCTGCCTCAACTCCGGTCTCTACACGGCCTCCCGGATGGCCTTCTCGCTCGGTCAGCGCGGTGACGCGCCGCGGGCGTTCGCCCGCACCACGCGGCGCGGTGTGCCGATGGCGGCCATCGTCGTCTCGGTGGTCTTCGGCTTCGTGGCCGTCTTCTTCAACTACAAGTTCCCGGACTCGGTCTTCCTGTTCCTGGTCAACTCCTCCGGTGCGGTGGCCCTGTTCGTGTGGCTCGTCATCTGCTTCTCGCAGCTGCGCATGCGGAAGATCATCCAGCGCGAGGCGCCGGAGAAGCTCGTCGTGAAGATGTGGCTCTACCCCTACCTGACGTGGGCGACCGCCGCTCTGATCGTGTTCGTCCTCGGCTACATGCTGACGGACACCGAGCACGACGGGCGGACGACCGTGCTGCTGTCCCTGCTCGTCGCGGCGGTCGTGCTGGTCATCGCCGTCGTCCGGCAGAAGCTCGGTGCGGGAACCTCCCCGTCGGCCCCGCTCCCGGGCGCGGCCCGCGACGAGGAGCAGGCCGAGGTCGGCGCCTGACCCGCCCTCCCGGCCTGACGGGGGAGGGGCTCGCGGCACTCCGCGGGCCCCTCCCCCGTCTCTCTCGTCTTTCCCGCGCCTCCCGCCTCTCCGTCAGGACTCGTCTGCGCGGGTCCTCGCCCGGCCACCGCGGCGCCGCCCACGTTCCCCGCCTCCGGTGACGGTCCCGACCGGCCCGCGCCGATGCGGACCGGGTCCGGGCTCAGAGCACGGTGAAGCTCTTCTTCACCGTGTCGTAGACCTCGACGGCGGCCGCCTCGCGGTCCTGGTGGTACCAGGTGTTGATCTGGTACGACGTGCCCTCGGCGTCGAAGCCGAGCAGCCGCGCGTGCCAGCTCACGCCCTTGAGCGTGAAGGTGTACTCCCAGGCGACCGCGGGCCGCCCGCGGAACGTCGTCTCCTCCAGCCGGATCTTGCGGTAGTCGCGGCCCTGCCGCGCGTTCTGCTCCGAGGTCCGCCAGGAGTCCATCAGATCCCCTTTGGCCAGGGACGATTTGGCCACGAGTTCCTGGGTGGCGTCCGGCGAGGTGTAGTGCACCTCCGCGCCCGTCTGCAGATCGCGCCGCCACCCCTCGGGCGGGACCCAGGCGTACCCGCCTGCCTCCCGGCGGGCGCCGGGCGGCAGGCTCGGCGGGCGCGAGGTGCCCTCGACGGTGGGCCGGGCGGACCCGGAACTGCCGCCCGCCGACGTGGCGGTGGCCGCCCCGCCGGTCGAGATCGCGCTCCCGGCGTCGGGGGCATCGCCGCCCGACAGGGCGACGGCGCCGGCGGCGACCGCCCCCGCGACGAGCACGCAGACCACGGCCAGGGCGACCCGGCGCCGGCGGCCCCGGCCCTCCGGGGGAGCGCCGCCCGGCTCGCCAACCGCCTCCGCCCCGCCGCCTCCCCGGCGCCGGGCACGGGACGGGGTCCCGGACCGGACCGCCGCGGGTGCGCCGCCCTCCCGCGGCACGGACACCGGTGCGGTGGGCGGCGGGGAGGCGATCTCCGAACGGGGCTCTCCGTGCGGGGCGGAGGGGGCCTCGGTGGACGCGTTGGCCGTGAAGGGCGGCCCGGGCTCCCGGACCGGGTGCCGGGTGTCCAGCAGGGCGCGCGTGGGCGTTTCGGCGGGGGCGGGCTCCGGCCCCTCTCCCGGTACCGGCGGCCCGCCGGGCTCGGCGGCCCTGCGGTCGGGTGCGCCCTCCGACGCCGGTGCGACGGCGGCTTCCGGCGCGGACGCGGACGGCGCGGGGCCGGACGGGACGGAGTCCTCGGGGGCGGGCGTGGGGCCGGGAGCCGAGGGCGGCCCGGTCGGGCGCGGCGGGTCGGGGCGCCGAACCGGCGGGTGCCGGTCCGGTGCGGGGGTCCGGGGCTGCTCGCGTGCGACGGCCGGGAGAGGGGGCGCCGCTTCGGGAGCGTCCTCGGGCTCCGGAACGGCGTCGGCCCGCGCCCCCTCCGGCCCGGGTCCCTGCCCGGGGTCGTTCGGCGCGTCCGCCACGGAGGGTCCCGGCACGACGGAAGCGACCGGGAGACCGAGCGGCGCGAGACCGCCGGAGGACGGCGGGTCGCAGGGATCAGGCCGCCCGTCCACGGGAGTTGGGGCAGCGGAGGAGGCCGAATCACCGCGGGGAGCAGGTCCGTCGAAGCGGGCCGGGCCTCCGGACAGGGCCGGAGCGCCGGAGTCCGCCTGACCGCCATGCGCCGGCGGACCCCCGGAAGACACCGAACCGCCGGAAGAAGCCGGAACGCCGGAGAGCCCCGACCCATCGGAGACGGCCGGACCGTCGGAGGCACCCGGAACTCCGGCAGCAGGCGGGCCGTCGGAGCGGGCCGGGCTCTCGGGCGGTGTCCCCAACGGCGCCGACGGCAGGGGTGGTCGGCGCGGGACGGGCTCCCGCACCGACCCGCTCCCGGTGCCGGGGGCGGGGTCGAGGTCGGGGTCGGGCGGAGGAGTCGACGCGGGGGTCCGCCCGGCGGAGCGGGGGTCGCTCGCGGGCGCCGGTCCGGGCGCCGGAACGCCCAGAGGTACGGGCCCGGGAGCCGAGCCGTCGTCCATCGCCGGCACCCCGGACCGATGACCGCCGGGCCGGCGCGCCGGGGACGGAGCCGCGCCCGACCGGTGCTCGCCCGAGCGGCTCTCCCCGGACAGGGGTTCGCCGGGCAGGGGTTCGCCGGGCAGGGACTCGCCGGGCAGGAACTCGCCGGACGGGGAGTCGCCGGACGGGGAGTCGCCGGACGGGGAGTCGCCGGACGGGCACTCCCCGAGCCGTGACGTGCCGGGCAGGCCCTCCCCCGACAAGGACTGACCCGGCTGGGATTCGCCGGGCAGTCCCTCCCTCGACGAGGACTCACCGAGCCGGGAACCAGCGGGCAGGGACTCCTCCGGCAGAGACTCCCCGAGCCGGGTATCGCCGGGCTCGGTCGCCGGGTGGGGGGCGCCCGGGCGGGGGGCGGACGCTCGTGCGGGGTCGGGAGGGCGGGTGGCGGCGGCCTCCGTGTCCGAAGGGCCGGTCGGGCCGGTGCCCTCCCCGCCGGAGCCACCCGCCCGGCCGGTCCGCTCCCGGCCGGGGTCCGCCTCCTGCGGCGGGGCGCCCGCGGGGGTGCCGACGGCCGGCGGAGCGGGCTGGGCGGTGGCGTCCCGGGTCGGGGCGGACGCGTCCACCGGGCGCGGTGCCGGGGACACCGGGAGCGAGGTGACCGTGGGCTCGTACGCGGGCGCCGGACGGGCCGGCGACGCCGGTGTCCCCGCGGGGTCCGGTGACGGCGCCCGCCCGCCGGGCGCCTCCCCGCCGGGCGGGCGGGCGATCCCGGCGAGGGCCGACTCCAGTTCCCCGAGGCCGGGCCGGGCGTCCGGCTCCTTCTCCAGCAGGGCGGCCAGGACGCCCCGCAACGTGCCTGCCATCGGCGGGAGTTCGGGTTCCTCGTAGAGGACCGCGTGCAGCGTGGCGTACGTCGTGGCGCGGGAGAACGGGGAGCGTCCGCCGAGCGCCGCGCACAGGGTCGCGCCGAGCGACCAGAGGTCGGACGGCGGGCCCTGCGGACGACCGGAGATCCGCTCGGGGGCCATGTAGTCGGGCGAGCCGACGAGCATGCCCGCCATCGTGAGCGCCTCGGCGTCCTGGAGCGCGGCGATGCCGAAGTCGGTGAGGACCACCCGGCGCCGTCCGGATCGTTCGACCAGGACGTTGCCCGGCTTGATGTCCCGGTGCAGCACTCCCCCGGCGTGCACCTCCCGCAGGGCGCCGACCAGTTCGAGACCGACCCGGGCCGCCTCCCGCGCGTCCAGCGGGCCGTCCTCCGCGACGATCCGTTCGAGCGAACGGCCGGCGACGAGTTCCATCACGATCCACAGGCGCTCCCCGGCGTCCACGACGTCGTAGATGCGGACCACTCCGGGATGGTCGATCCGGGCCGTGGCCCGCGCCTCGCGCAGGGTGCGCTCCCGGCGCGTGCGGGTGTCCTCGGGATCGAGTCCGTCGATCCGCATCTCCTTCACGGCGACCTTCCGGCCGAGCATGTCGTCGGCGGCTCGCCACACCCGCCCCATTCCCCCCTGCCCGATACTCTCGGCCAATCGATAACGTCCCGACACCAGTAATCCCGGAACGCCACCCTGTGCGTTCGCCGACAATCCCCCCACCCCCTCGACATCAGCACCATTCGCTCGTCACGGCGGAAACACAACGGTCACACTTCAGTCCGTATCAGCATAGTGCGGAGAAATCTTGTGGTACCTCTTCAAGTACTGCGAATTCAGGCGCAGCCAAGGGGGGCGAACATGCGTTCTCGCTATCGGACGACCATGACCGGATCACTGCTCACGGCCTGTTTCTCCGCCGTGGTGATCCTTTCCCACACCGCCGTCGCGGACGACCAGGGGCCGGCCAGCGGCAGGGGCGGCAAGGCGATGGACAAGGCACCGGCGGGTGTTCGGGTGACCACGCTGCTGCCGTCGAAAATCTCGGTCGACAACAGTACGCGCAAGACGGCGCTGACCGCCACGGTGAAGAACGAGGGAACAAAGGAAAGCGGCGACATCAGGCTTTTGGTGGTCGGTTTCGACGGACTGACGGTCAAAAGCGTGAAGGGCTGCACGAAGATGGGGGAAAAGGATCTCCCGAAGGGTTCGAACAGCGGTTTCGTCTGCTCCGTGGGAAATCTGACCGCGGGCGGCTCGAAATCGTACGCCGTCGACGCCACGTTCGATCTCGGAAAGGAAGGAAAGATCTGCCTTCCGGTGCAGACCGGCGACGGCCGCACGACGTACTGGCAGCAGGGCCCCGTCCCCTTCGGCACCACGAACCCCTCGCCGAACGCGCCGGCCACCCCTCTGCTCCTCGGCACCGACAACAAGCCGGTGGCACCGGGCGGGGACGCGCTGCCGAAGACCGGCCCGAGCGGTTCGGTGCTGCCGTTCGGGGCCGCCGGCGCGGCCCTGGTCTCGGCCGGGGCGGCCGGTCTGTGGTGGGTCCGCCGCAGGCCGCGCGCGCAGGCGTGAACGCCGGACGCGGCATCGGGTGAGACACGCGAAGAGGCTCGCCGGGCGGGGTGTCCCCCGCCCGGCGAGCCTCTTCACCGGATGTCACATCCGCTCGGCACAAGGTCCGTTCGATGTCACGGACCGCAGGTCACTTCTTGTCGGCGAGCTTCCACGCCGTGGGCAGAACGCCCATGGCCAGGGCGGCCTTGAGGGCGTCGCCGATCAGGAACGGCGTGAGGCCCGCGGCGATCGCCGCGCTCGCCGACATGCCGGTGGCCAGAGCCAGGTAGGGGACACCCACCGCGTAGATGATCGCCTCGCCGACCAGCATCGTGCCCGCCGTCCGGAGCACGGAGCGGTCGGCGCCGCGACGGGCGAGGGCCCCGACGACGGTCGACGCGAGCAGCATGCCGAGGACGTAGCCGAAGGAGGGCGCGGCGGCACCCGAGCCGCCGCCCGCGAACCACGGGACGCCGGCCATGCCCACCAGCGCGTACACGGCGAGGGAGAGGAAGCCGCGGCGCGCGCCGAGCGCCGTGCCGACGAGCAGCGCCGCGAAGGTCTGGCCGGTCACCGGCACCGGGGACCCGGGGACGGGCAGGGAGATCTGGGCGGCGAGGCCGGTGAGGGCGGCGCCGCCGATCACGAGGGCGACGTCGCGGACCCGGGAGGCGGGGAGGAGGTCGGCGAGGACTTCGCCGGGTCGGGAGGACGTGGCGGCAGCGGTGCTCATGGGGACTCCGGCGAAGGGGATGCCCCCGTACTCCTGCGGAGTTACGGGGGGACAGGTCGGGACACGGCGACGCTATCCCAGCGGCCGGGAAGTGATCACCGTCAGCGCTCGACAAAGGGCGGTTCGGCCGTTTGGTGGGCTCTCCACAAAGACGGCCGGGGACACCCGCACGAAGGTGACGCTGGTCACTGCGAGGACGTGGTGTGCGCCGCCCTCGGGCGCGGCGGGCGACTGTCGGGAGTCGCCAAACCCGGCGCTCGCAGCATGCAGGTGCCCGCAGAGCCCGGCGACGAGGTGGCACCCGCCCCGGCGCCGCCGCCCCGGCGAGCCGGTAGCCCCTGCCCGCGCGCAGCACGACGGACACCTCGCCGCGCGGAGCACGACGGGAACCTGGCCGCGCGGAGCACGACGGGGGCCTCGCCGCGCGGGGCACGACGGGCACCTGGCCGACCGGAGGGTGGGCGGCGGGCGGCCTGAAAGTGGCGGGCAGCAGGCAGCCCGAGGGCGGCGGGCAGCGGGCAGCCCCGAGGATGGCGGGTGACCGGAAGATGACGGGCGGCCGGAATCGGGCACGCCGGCCGCTCCGCCGGGCGGGCCGGTCCGGATCGGCCCGCCCGGCGGGTGGAGCGGGCACGCGCGACGCGGTGCCGGGCGCCTGCGGCGGCCCGCGCCCCGGTCCGAGCGTCGCCGACCGGTCACCCTCCGTGGCCGACCCGTCCGCATGGTGGGCGGTGCGGCCCTCCGGCGTGCGGGAATGCCCAGACTGGCGGCGTTTTGCTCGCCCGCACCCGCACGTAAGGGACCCCGCTCTCATGTCCCGCAGCACTCTCGACACCCCGTCCGCCCCGCCCGGCGCCGAGGCGTCCCTGTCCCACGGCCTGAAGCAGCGCCACCTGTCGATGATCGCCCTCGGCGGTGTCATCGGCGCCGGACTGTTCGTCGGCTCCGGTGCCGGCATCGCCGCCGCCGGACCGTCCATCGTGATCGCCTACGCCGCCTCCGGCCTGCTCGTCATGCTGGTGATGCGCATGCTCGGCGAGATGTCGGCCGCCCACCCCTCGTCCGGCTCGTTCTCGGCGCACGCCGAGCGGGCGATCGGACCCTGGGCGGGCTTCACGGCCGGCTGGGCCTTCTGGGTGCTGCTGTGCACGGCCGTCGGCCTGGAGGGCATCGGGGCGGCGCACATCGTCACCGGCTGGCTGCCGGGCACCCCCGAGTGGGCGTGGGTGGCCCTGTTCATGGTGGTCTTCTGCTCCGCCAACCTGGCCGCGGTGAAGAACTTCGGCGAGTTCGAGTTCTGGTTCGCCGCGCTCAAGGTCGGCGCCATCGTGCTGTTCCTGGTGCTCGGCGTGCTGGCCGTGGCCGGCGTCCTGCCGGGTGCGGACGCGCCCGGCACCGCGAACCTCACGGGTCGCGGGGGCCTCCTGCCCAACGGAGGCGAGGGGCTCGTCGTCGGCCTGCTGGCCTCGGTGTTCGCGTACGGCGGCCTGGAGACCGTGACCATCGCGGCGGCCGAGTCCCCGGACCCGGTCAAGGGCGTCGCGAGCGCGGTCCGCACCGCGATGTGGCGCATCGGGCTGTTCTACGTCGGCTCGATGGCCGTCATCGTGACGCTCGTGCCGTGGGACTCCGAGGCGGTCGTGGCCCGCGGCCCGTACGTCGCCACGCTCGAACAGCTCGGCATCCCGGGCGCCGGGCAGCTGATGAACGTGGTCATCCTCGTCGCGCTGCTGTCGGCGATGAACGCCAACATCTACGGCTCCTCGCGCATCGCCTACTCCCTGGTCCGGCGCGGCCAGGGCCCGAAGGTGCTCGGCAGGGTCTCGGCGGGCGTACCGCGGGTCGCCGTCCTCGTCTCCTGCGTCTTCGGCTTCGCCTGCGTGGTGCTCAGCTACTGGCGCCCGGACGACGTCTTCCCGTGGCTGCTGAACATGATCGGTGCGGTGATCCTGGTCGTCTGGATGTTCATCGCGGTCTCCCAACTGCTGCTGCGCCGCCGCCTGGAGCGCGCCCGGCAGACGCCGGTCGTGCGGATGTGGGCGTTTCCCGTGCTGACCTGGGTCGCGCTGGCCGCCATGGTGGCGGTCCTGGTCCTGATGGCCCGGGAGCCGGACACCCGCACGCAGCTGTGGTCGACCGGCGGCATGACGCTGCTCCTGGCCGCGGCCGGCCTCCTCCGGCAGCGGGCGCGCGCTCGCGCCTGACCGGGCTCCGGCGCGACCGGCGCGCCGCAGCGCCCCGAGGGACGGGCCCCCGTACGCGGAACGACACCGCGCGGGGGCCCGTCGGCGTACCCGGCCGCCGACCGGCTGCGTCCGGCGACACGTCCGTCGTCCTCCCGGCGCCCCCACGACCGCCGTCTTGCTGCTAGCGTGCAGTTGCGACTTCTTCGCAATAAGGGGTCCGGGTGCCTCCGTCCGTCCGCGCCCGGACGTCCCCGTGCGGACGAGGCGTCCTGCTCGTGATCGTCTTCTCACCCTTCACGCGGCAGGCGGAGAAAGGGGAGCCCCCGCGCGGACGTGACGCGCGGGGGCTCTCCCCTGCCGCCGGGACACGCGCGGCCGGAGCCCGGGCCAGGGCGCGTCCAGGCCCCGGAGGAGGGGTGGCACACGCTGCGCGGACGGCGCCCGGGGCAGCCGGCGCGTCACCGCGGAACGGTCCGGGCCGCCCCCGCAGCGCTCCGGGAGCGCGTACGCTCTCGCTCCCGGCGTCCGGCACCGGACGCCTCGGGCCGGGCCCGTTCCGCCTCATCCGTTCGACACGGAGGTACCGCCGTGGACGTGCGCTGCCCGAACTGCGGAGGTCCGCTCCGGCGGTTCCGCAAGCTGACCCGGGACGAGGAGGCGCACGTGCGCCGCATCCTGGAGGTGGCCGACCCGGGCGCCTACCACCGCTGCACGCGCACCGGTTGCCGCCGCTTCCAGCGCTGGAGCAACTGGCGCGAGGGCGGCGACTTCCCCGAAGCACTGGCCGCGGGATAGCGCCGGGGCCCGGCGGACGCCGGACCCCGGGAGACCGGCCCGGCGGACGGGCCGCCGGGCCGGGCGGGGCCGCTGCCCCGGTCGCCCTACAGGTTGCCGAAGTCCGGTCCCACGGTGCGGGAACGCTTCAGCTCGTAGAAGCCCGGAACCGAGGCGACGAGCAGCGTGCCGTCCCACAGCCGCGCGGCCTCCTCGCCCCGCGGGGCGGGGGTGACGACCGGGCCGAAGAACGCTATCTGCTCGCCGTCCGCGCCGGGCACGGCGATGACGGGGGTGCCGACGTCCTGGCCCACCTTCTCGATGCCCTCCTTGTGGGAGGCGCGCAGCTCGGCGTCGAACTCGAAGTCGTCCTGCTCGGCGTACTCGATCAGGTCGGCGGGCAGCCCGACCTCGTCGAGGGCCGCCACCATGGCCTCCCGGGTCGGGCCCGCCCCCTCGTTGTGGATGCGGGTGCCGAGCGCGGTGTAGAGCGGGCCCAGGACGTCGTCGCCGTGCTTCTGCCAGGCCGCGGTGACGACCCGGATCGGCTGCCACGCGGTGCTTTCGAGCATCTCGCGGTACTCGTCGGGAAGCTCGTCCAGCTTGGGCTCGTTCAGGACGGCGAGGCTCATGATGTGCCAGCGCACCTCGATGTCACGTACCTTCTCGACCTCCAGCACCCACCGCGAGGTCATCCAGGCCCAGGGACACAGCGGGTCGAACCAGAAGTCGACGGGGGTCTTGCCGGAACCGGACTGAGCGGTCTGCTCGGACATGTCTCTCCTCGGAACGTGGTCTTTGCGCTCTCAACAACCCGGCGCCCCGGCACCATTCCCGCACGCCCCGTCCCCCCGGCGACCCCACCTCGCCGCTCCCGCGCACGTCCCCGGCGGCGGGTGCCCGCCGCGGGGGACGTCTGCGCCGCGCTCACCGGCGACCGGGCACATGGCAGGATCGGTGCCGGTCACCCATGTCGACGACGCCCTGAGGGAGTACAGCCGTGCCCGGTGAGAACCTGTCCCGCGACGAGGCCCAGGAGCGGGCGGCGCTGCTGTCCGTCGACGGCTACGACGTCTTCCTCGACCTGCGCTCGGCCGTCGGCGAGGCGGATTCCGGCGGCACGGACGGCGCTCCCCGCACCTTCCGCTCGGTCACCACGCTCCGCTTCCGCTGCGCCGAGCCGGGCGCCGCGAGCTTCGCCGACCTGATCGCGCCGAGCGTGACGGCCCTCTCCCTCAACGGCCGGGACCTCGACCCCGGCGAGGTGTTCGACGGGGTGCGCATCCGGCTCGACGACCTCGCCGCGGAGAACGAACTCGTGGTGGACGCGCAGTGCGCCTACTCCCGTACCGGTGAGGGCATGCACCGCTTCGTCGACCCCGAGGACGGCGAGGTCTACCTCTACACGCAGTACGAGCCGGCCGACGCCCGGCGCGTCTTCGCGAACTTCGAGCAGCCCGACCTCAAGGCGCCGTTCCGGTTCGCGGTGCGGGCGCCCGAGGAGTGGACCGCGTGGAGCAACGGCACGGGTGAACTCGTCGACGGCGTATGGCGGTTCGCGGAGACCAAACCGATCTCGACGTACATCACGGCTGTCGTCGCGGGCCCGTACCACCACGTGACGGACTCCTACACGCGCACCCTCGACGACGGCACGACGCTGGACATCCCGCTCGGCGCGATGTGCCGCAAGGGACTGGCCCCGCACTTCGACCCCGAGGACGTCTTCCTGGTCACCAAGCAGGGCCTGGACTTCTTCCACGACCACTTCGACTACCCGTACCCCTTCGGCAAGTACGACCAGGCGTTCGTGCCCGAGTACAACCTCGGCGCGATGGAGAACCCGGGGATGGTCACCTTCCGCGAGGAGTACATCTTCCGCGGCAACGTCACGCAGGCGTCCTACGAGGCGCGGGCCAACGTCATCCTGCACGAGATGGCGCACATGTGGTTCGGCGACCTCGTCACCATGGTGTGGTGGGACGACCTGTGGCTGAAGGAGTCCTTCGCCGACTTCATGGGCACGTTCGCGAACGTGGGCGCGACCCGCTTCACCGACGCCTGGATCACCTTCGCCAACCGCCGCAAGGCCTGGGCCTACCGCGCCGACCAGCTGCCCTCCACCCACCCGATCACCGCCGACATCCGCGACCTCCAGGACGCCAAGCTCAACTTCGACGGCATCACCTACGCCAAGGGCGCCTCCGTCCTCAAGCAGCTCGTGGCGTACGTGGGCCAGGACGCCTTCCTGGAGGGCGCCCGCCGCTACTTCAAGCGCAACGCCTACGGCAACACCCGCCTCGGCGACCTGCTGGCGGTGCTGGCGGAGACCGGCGGGCGGGACATGGCGGCCTGGGCGCGCTCCTGGCTCCAGACGGCGGGCGTCAACTCCCTGACCCCGCAGGTGGTGCTGAGCGCCGAGGGCCGGATCGCCGACCTGGCGGTGCTCCAGGAGGCCGCCGAGTCCCACCCCGAACTGCGCCCGCACCGCGTGGCCGTGGGCCTCTACCGGCGTGAGTCGCTGCGCGAGGGCGGAACGGGCTCGCTCGTCCGCTACGCCCGCGCCGAGGTGGACGTCGACGGTCCGCGCACGGTCGTCGCGGAGCTGGCGGGCGCCGAGGCGCCGGACCTGGTGCTGGTCAACGACGACGACCTCACCTACTGCAAGATCCGCTTCGACGAGGGCTCGCTGGCCACGCTGCGGGAGGCGCTCGGCGAGATCACCGACCCGCTCGCGCGGGCCCTGTGCTGGTCGGCGCTGTGGAACCTGACGCGGGACGCGCTGATGCCGGCCCGGGACTTCGTCGCGCTGGTGCTGCGCTTCGCCGGGCGCGAGTCCGACATCGGCGTCCTCCAGACGCTGCACGGCTGGGCGCACTCGGCGCTCGTCCACTACGTGGCGCCCGACTGGCGCGCCGAGGGCGCCCGGCTGCTCGCCGAGGGCGCGCTGGGGGAGCTGCGGCGCGCCGAGCCGGGCGGCCAGCACCAGCTCGCCTGGGCGCGCTTCTTCGCCCGTGTCGCGTCGGACGAGGCCGATCTGCAGTTGCTGCGGGGCCTGCTGGAGGGGACCGCGAAGATCGACGGGCTGGACGTCGACCAGGAACTGCGGTGGGCGTTCCTGGAGCCGCTGGCCGCGCACGGCGTCGCCGACGAGTCGGTGATCGCCGAGGAGCTGTCCCGTGACGACACCGCGTCGGGCAAGCGGCACCAGGTGCGCTGCCTGGCCGCCCGCCCGTCGGCGGCGGTCAAGGCGCAGGCATGGGCGGCGGTCGTGGAGTCGGACGCCCTGTCGAACGCCCTGGTCGAGGCGACCATCTCCGGTTTCGCCCAGCCGTCCGGGCGGGAGCTGCTCGCGCCGTACACCGCCGCGTACTTCGCCGCCATCGAGCGGGTCTGGTCGCAGCGGTCCATCCAGATCGGCATGGACGTGGTCAGCGGTCTGTTCCCGGGGCTCCAGGACTCCCCGCAGACCCTGGAGGCCGCGGACGCGTGGCTCGCGGCGCACGAGGACGCGGCCCCGGCGCTGCGCCGACTGGTGCTGGAGTCGCGGGACGACCTCGCGCGGGCGCTGCGGGGGCAGGCCTGCGACACCGCCGCGGCGGGCTGACCCCGACCGGGGGACATCCACGGCGAGGGCACCGGCGCGTCGCGCGTCCGGTGCCCTCGCCCGTTCCGGGCGCCGCTCGGCGCGGGCGCCGTCCACCGTCCGCCGTGCGCCGCGCGCCGCGCGCCGCGGTGACTTCATCGGACGGGCGCACTGGTTACCAAATGCAGGTATGCAGAGCCATAACCCCGATGAACACCCGCCGGGACCTGCGCCTTTCGGCACTCGAACGCCCGTACTTTAGGGCGGGGTTGTCCCGATTCGCCGACGAGCGTGTAACAGCGGTTAGCGGGCGGCCTCCGGGCGGGAGATTCCGGGTCATGAACCACGACACCCCGCTCCCCTCGCTCCCCCTCCGCCACCTGTCCCCCGTGCGGCGGCGGGTCCTGACCACGGCTCAGCTGCGCAGCCGCGGCGTGACCGCCGCCGAGACCAACGAGCGGTGCCGGGCGGGCGGGGACTGGCGGCAGATCCTCCCGGGTGTGGTCCTGCTGCACTCCGGCCCGGCCACCGCCGAGGAGCGGCTGCACGCCGCGCTGCTCTACACCGCCCGCTCCCCCGCCCCGCGACCGGCGGACTCCATCCCCTCCCAGCCGGGCGCCGGAGAGCCGCACGCCCCGCAGCCGTTCACGGACGTGCTGGTCACCGGGCTTGCCGCGCTCGCGCTGCACGGGTTCGCCACGGCGCCGTCGCTCCACGGCCTCGAAACGATCGACGTGCTCGTGCCCCGGCTGCGACGGCTGCGGTCGACGGGCTGCGTCCGCGTCGTGCGGACGCCCGTCCTGCCGGCTCCCGCGTTCGTGACGGGCGTCCCGGTCGCCCCGGTGTCCCGGGCGCTGGCCGACGCGGTGGCGGAACTCGACGACGCCGACACCGTCCGCCGGCTGCTGACGGAGGCGGTGCGCGCCGGGCACTGCGAACCGTCCGCCGTGGTGGGGGCGCTGACGGCGGCCCGGCTGCTGGGCAGGCCGCACGTGGCGGACGCCGTGGACACGCTGCTGGCGCAGGGCCGCGCGCTCGCCGAGGACCGGCTGTACCGGATGGTCGGCGACCACGGGCTGCCCGACCCGGTGTGGAACGTCGACCTGCGGCTGCCGGGCGGCCCGCACATCGGCGGCCTGGACGCGTACTGGCCCGAGCAGGCGGTGGCGGTCGAGCTGGACACGCGGGCCGGGCGGCGGGACGAGGACGCGCTGTGGTCGGAGTACGCCCGCAAGCGGGAGGTGCTGGAGCGGCTCGGGATCACGGTCGTCCACATCACGCCGGCGAAGCTCCGTGAGGCGGTGGACCAGCAGGCCGCGGTCGTCAGGACCGCGCTGATGGCGGCGGCCGACCGGGAACCGGCGGCGCATGTCGTGGTCCTGCCCCGGTAGTGACGGACCGGGGCTGCGGCAGGAGGGGAGGGAAGGGGCCCCCGCCCGCAGTCGGGCCCCTTCCCGCGGCCCGTCCCGCGGGCCGTCCCGCGGTGTTCCGGCGGCGTTGTCGGTGGGTCGCTCTACTGTGGGTCGGACAGCGCGTCCATGGACCGGCGCCCGTGCCGCGAGCGGCGGGACGCCAGACGGGAGAACCCGATGACGACCCTGCCCGGCCGCCCGAACACCGCCCTGCTGGTGGTCGACATGCAGCACGGAGCAGTCGACTCCGCGCACAATCGCTCGACCGTGATCCAGAACATCAACACCCTGGTCGCCCGGGCCCGCGCCGAGAAGGTGCCGGTGGTCTGGGTGCAGCACTCGGACGACGGGATGAAGGAGGGCAGCGAGGCCTGGCGGTACGTGCCGGAGCTGGTCCGCGCGGAGACCGAGCCGCTCGTCCACAAGAACTACGGCGACGCCTTCGAGGCCACCGGCCTGGAGGACCTGCTCGCCGAGCGGGCCGTCGGGCACCTGGTGGTCACCGGTGCCCAGACGGACGCCTGCGTCCGTTCCACCCTGCACGGAGCGTTCACCCGCGGGTACGACGTCACGCTGGTCGGCGACGCGCACACCACGGAGGACCTCACCGCCTACGGTGCCCCCTCCCCCGCGGAGGTCGTCGCGCACACGAACCTGTACTGGCAGTGGCAGGACGCCCCGGGCCGGCGGGCGGCCACGGTCGGCACCGCGGAGGTGACGTTCACGGCCGGCTGAGGCCGAGCGGTGATCCCCCGCGGGGCCGCCGTCAGCCCTTCTTCAGCAGCAGCTCCGTGTTGCGGTCGCGGGCGGCGCCGGCGAGGTCGGTGCGGGCGCCGGGTGTGTTGAAGGAGATCTCGCGGTAGAGCGCCGCGAGTCCCGTCTGGCTGAGGTCGGCGAAGTCGGTGGCGTGCGGGGCCGCGGACTCCACCAGGGTGGTGAACACCGAGAGGGTGCCGTCCTTGTTGTCCACCAGCTCCACGACTCGGGCCAGTTGGGGGAAGTCGACGTGCGAGGCGGTGGAGATCTCCCAGAAGGAACGGTTGCCCGCGGCGGCGTGCGGGACGATCTCGTTCTTGTGGGTGTGGCCGTTCACCCAGGCCAGCACGTTGGCGAAGCGGGACAGCAGCGCGACGACCTCGTCACCGCCGTGCCGCTTCTCCGACGGGCGGCCCGGGTCGCTGTGGGTGTTGCGCATGGTCCTGCTGGTGTGGTGGCTGAAGACGACGACGTACGCGTCCCGGTTCTCGCGCAGGGTCCGCTCCAGCCAGCGCAGTTGGGCGGTGCCGAGGGACCCCTCGTAGTGGCCGCCCGGGTCGGTGGTGTCGAGGCTGACGCCGATGACGTCCTCGGCGATCCGGAACGTGTAGTACTGCGTGCCCGCCGCGAGGTTCGCGGAGGAGTAGCCGTGGCCGACCGGCCCCGGTCCGGTGTGGGCCGGGTCGAGGTGCGCCCGGAGGTACTCGGCGGGCGTGAAGGGGGCGCGGTTCTCGTCCGGGGTGACCGGACGCATCTGCCGGGTGTGGGCCTTGAGCAGGTCGTGGACCTCCTTGCCCCTCGGGCTGGTGCCCTTCTTGAGACTCCGGGCGAGGGCTGCGGTCTCGGCGGCGCTCGCCGACATCAGCTTCCTGCCGCCGACGGCGAACTCGGTGAGGTAGGAGTCGCCCCGCGTCGCGTAGCAGCCCATGGGGAGCGCGTCGTGGTTGCCGACGGTGGAGTACCAGGGCAGGCGCAGGCCCGGACTGCGCAGTTCGCGGATCGCCGCCGCGAGGAAGCCCTCGATGCGGGGGAAGCCGCGCTGCTTGTCCGCGTCGCGCAGCGCCGCGTCGGGCTGCCAGTAGGTGGGTAGGCCGCTGGACTGGACGCCCTCGTAGTGCCGCGGGTCACCGCTGTTGGGGCGGATGCGGCCCCCGCTCATGACCGTGAGGAACCACTCCAGCTCGGTCCGGGAGTTGTTGTCGGTGTTGTCGCCGGTGGTCATGACGAAGTGCAGCGGGGAGCCGGTGACGGGGGCTCCCCGCAGGGAGTTGACACGCTCCACGAGGGAGACGGCCCCCGCGACGGTCAGGGTCTCCTGCGGGCGCCAGGCGCTGGTGTTCTGCGCGCGCAGGAACTCCAGGCGCAGCGGATGCTGGGCATCGGTCAGGTGCAGGTCGGTGAGCTGCACGAACGAGGCGAGCGCGGTGCGCCGGTCGGCGCGGCCCTTGCGTCCGGCGGCCAGTTCGTCCCGGACCACCCGCTTCCAGCCGGCGCCGTCGCCGAGCCGGCGGTACCCGGAGGTGCCGGATCGCGGGGCGGCCACGCCGTGCACCGTGGTTCCGCGGGTGTAGGGGGCGGGTGCGGGAGGGGCGAGCGGGGTCACCGCCGCCGACCGGGCCCGCGAGGCGGCCACGGCGTCGGCCGCGGTCTCCGGGCCGGGGGTGGCGGCGTGCGCCGGGGACTCCGGGCGCAGCGCCAGACCGACACCGGCGGAGAGCGACAGGGCTCCGGTGGCGGCCAGCAGGGTGCGGCGGTTGAGTGCGGGTACGGCGGCGACAGAGCGTGTGCGCGACATGGCGCGGTCTCCCCGAGTGCGAACGCGTCGGCTGTGGTCGCGGGGCGGCCGGATCGAACGCCCCGCTCACCATGGATCGTTGGCACCGGTGGTGACCTGCCCGTTAACGCGGCGGCAACGTCGGGCGCCGATCGCCGTACGTGGATCTCGGCGCACCCTGCGCGTCCACGGAGCCCTGTCCGAACGGCCCGGGGACGGTCACTCCGCGTTCACCTTCCGGGGTAGGCGGGCTTCGTCCGCACCACGGGGACGGTCGTCGCCCCCAGGGAACGGTCGCTCCACGAGCACCTGACGGTAGGTCACGGTCACCACCCGGAAGCGCCCCGCCACGTCCCGCGTACGAAAGACACCCGGATGGACGGAGTCGCGCGCACCCTCCGCCCGGCATGTCCCCTCATAGGGGTGCATCACCGGCGTGGCGTATGGCGGAAGTACGCCATGCGTCCATCCCGCCCCGGTCAACTCTCCCCAAACAACCACCCCTTAGGCAAAGCTGAGCGGTCATCCGGGTCCACATACCGGACTGTCGCGACCGGTCCGCCCCAACCGGCGGAACCGGGCGCTCCCCGCTCGTTCCTTTACCTACAAGGGATGCAGATGATCTCCGACCCTCAGCGCGCCCCGATATCGGGCGCGAGACGCGTGGCCCGCATCGCCGTGGCCGCGGGCCTGGTGGCCGCGCTCTCCGCGGCCGGGCCGATACCCATGGCCTTCTCCGCCGACGCGGGTGCGCCCGCCGCAGACCCCGGCACCAAGTCCGCAGCCGCCAAGCTCGGTTCGAGCGACGCCGACCTCCTCACCGAGGCCAAGGCGAACGGCGACAAGAACGTCACGATGATGATCGCCACCGCACCGGGCCGCACCGAGCAGGTCGCCGAGGAGCTGGACGCGGTCAAGGGCGGCTCGGTGGGCCGGACCTACGACAAGCTCGGCTACGTCCGGGCGACCGTCCCGACCGGCCGGGCCGACGCGGCCATCGCCGCCGCGGCGAAGCTGCCCTCGGTGCACGGGATCGACCTGCGCCAGGAGATCGCGCTGGACGACCCGACGCCGAGCGCGGACACCGCCCGGCACGGCGCCAACACCTCCACCGCGGCCACCTACGCGGGTCCCGGCAGGAACACCCCCGCGGAGAACCCGTACAACCCGTCCTTCGAGACGGGTGCCGTCGACTTCGTGAAGGACCACCCGAAGGCGGACGGCCGGGGCGTCACCATCGGCATCCTGGACTCCGGCGTGGACCTCGGGCACCCCGCGCTGCAGAAGACCACCACCGGCGAGCGCAAGATCGTCGACTGGGTGACCGCGACCGACCCCATCCTCGACGGCGACGCGACCTGGCGCCCGATGGTCACCGCGGTGAACGGGCCGGCCTTCACCTACGGCGGCCGGAGCTGGACGGCGCCGGCCGGATCGTACGAGATCAGCACCTTCCGCGAGTCGGCGACGGCCGGAGGAGACGCCAAGGGCGACGCCAACCGCGACGGCGACACCACCGACGTGTGGGGCGTGCTCTACGACCCGGCGGCCGGCACGGTCACCGTCGACCTGAACAACAACGCCGACTTCTCCGACGACAAGCCGATGAAGCCCTACAAGGACGGCTTCCAGATCGGCTACTTCGGCACCGACGACCCGTCGACGGACGTCGTCGAGCGCCAGCCGTTCGTCGTGGAGATCCGCAAGGACGTGCCCATGGACCCGTACGGCGGGGACTGGGTCGGGCAGAAGCGCGACTTCGTCAACATCGGCGTCATCGAGTCCGAGCACGGCACCCACGTGGCGGGCATCACCTCCGCGAACGGGCTGTTCGGCGGGCGGATGAACGGCGCCGCCCCCGGGGCGAAGATCGTCTCCTCGCGGGCCTGCACCTGGTCCGGCGGCTGCACCAACGTGGCGCTGACCGAGGGCATGATCGACCTGGTCGCCAACCGCGGCGTCGACATCGTCAACATGTCGATCGGCGGCCTGCCGGCGCTCAACGACGGCAACAACGCGCGCAGCGAGCTGTACACGCGCCTCATCGACACCTACGGCGTCCAGCTGGTGATCTCCGCGGGCAACTCCGGCCCCGGCGCGAACACCATCGGCGACCCCGGCCTGGCCGACAAGGTCATCTCGGTCGGCGCGACCATCTCCAAGGCCACCTGGGCCGCCAACTACGGCTCCGCGGTGCGGACGAAGTACGCGATGCTGCCCTTCTCCTCGCGCGGACCGCGTGAGGACGGCGGCTTCACCCCGACGCTGAGCGCGCCGGGCGCCTCCATCAACTCCACCCAGACCTGGCTGCCGGGCTCCCCGGTCGCCGAGGCGGGCTACTCGCTGCCGGCCGGCTACTCGATGCTCCAGGGCACGTCGATGGCCTCGCCGCAGGCCGCGGGCGCGTCGGCCCTGCTCATCAGCGCCGCCAAGGAGAAGGGCCTGGACCTCACCCCGGCCACCCTGCGCACCGCGCTGACCTCGACCGCCGACCACATCCGGGGCGTCCAGGCGTACGAGGAGGGTGCGGGGCTCATCAACGTCCCCGACGCCTGGAAGTCGATCCGCCGCGGTGCGAGCGCCCACGACTACACGGTCAAGGCGCCCGTCGACACCGCGATCGACTACGCGCTGAAGACGCCGGGCTTCGGCACCGGTCTCTACGACCGCGAGGGCGGTCTGCGCGCGGGTGAGCGCAAGACCTACGACATCACCCTGACGCGGACGTCGGGCGAGGACCGGGCGATCCGGCACGAGCTGTACTTCGCGAACAACGCGGGCGGCACCTTCCGCATCGTCGGCCCGGACGTGGTCCGGCTCCCGCTGAACCAGCCGGTGACCGTCAAGGTGCAGGCCGCCCCGCGGTCGGCCGGTCTCAAGAGCGCGATCCTGGAGGTCGACGACCCGCGCACGGAGGGCGTCGACCGGCAGATCCTGTCGACCGTCGTGGTCTCCTCGCCGGTCCACCACACCTACAAGGCGTCGGGTTCGGTGCAGCGCAACAGCACCACGTCCTACTTCGTGACCGTCCCCGAGGGCGCCACGTCGCTGGAGGTGGCGATCGGCGGGCTCAAGGACAAGAGCCAGACCCGGTTCATCGCGATCCACCCGTACGGCGTTCCGGTCGACAACACCAGCACCCCGTACTGCTACAACAACTACCTGGACGGCAACGGCTGCACGCCCGACGTGCGCTCGTACCCGGCCCCGCAGGCCGGTGTCTGGGAGATCGAGGTCGAGGCGCGCCGCACCTCGCCGCTGCTCGACAACCCGTACAAGCTCGACGTCGCGGTGCTCGGCGCGGCCTTCGACCCGGCGGTCGTGACCGTCCCCGACGCCAAGGTGGGCGTCCCGTCCACGGCCTCCTGGACGGTGAAGAACAACTTCGCCGCGATCGACGGCACGCTGAAGGGCGGCCCGCTCGGCTCGTCCAAGAGCGCCCGGCCGACCATCGCCGACGGCGCGACGCATACCAGCACGGTCGAGGTGCCCGCGGGCGCCGCGTCGCTCGACGTGTCCATCGGCAACGTCTCGGACACCGCCGCCGACCTCGACCTGACGGTGTACGACGCCGCCGGGAAGGTCGTCGGGCAGTCCGCGGACGGTGACTCGGAGGAGGCCGTCTCCATCGCCTCCCCCGCCGCCGGCACCTACACCGTCGAGGTGGCGGGCTACTCGGTCCCGTCCGGTTCGACCGCCTACGACTACCTGGACGTGTTCTTCTCCGCCGCGCTCGGCACGGTCACGGTGGACGACTCCACCCCGGTGAAGCTCGCCACCGGCGCCTCGGCCACGGTGTCCGGTTCGGTCACCGCCGCCGCGGCGGCACCCGAGGGGCGGGAGTTCTTCGGGCAGGTCCAGCTGGTCAACGCCCGCGGCACCGTCGCGGGCACCGGCAGCGTGAAGATCGAGAAGGTCACTCCGTGACGGAGTAGGCCACCGGCCGCGTGAGCGGCACGGCACAGGGGCGGGCGCCGCGCAACGGGCGCCCGCCCTCGTGCGTCCCGCCCTCGTGCGTGGGCCGCGTCCCCCGGGGTCAGCCGCCGCACTCCGTGCGGCGGGCCTCGGGCAGCGCCTTGACGATCCAGGACCGCTCGCGGGCGATGGCGCGGTCGCCCGTGGTCCAGATGTCGGGCGCGGAGGCGTGCCGCGGAATGCCCACCAGCACCTCCTCGCCCCGGTGCAGCCGCGGGACCGCGTCCCGGCCCATCAGGAAGGTGACCTCGCGGGCGCCGGTGTCCGGCTTGTAGTAGTGGTACACGTCGAGGGTGACCCGGTCCTGTCCGGTGCCGGGCACCGCGCGCACCCCGGTCACCGTGCCCTCCGCGATGAGCCGCGAGCAGGCGATGTACCCGGGGGCGCTCAGCGAACTCCCCCCGCGGTCGGCCGCCTTGGCGTCACCGGAGGCCGCCTCGCCCGCCCCGCCCCCCGCGACCAGCCGGCCCGCGGCGACGACCAGGGAGGCCACCGCCACGGCGGTCAGCGCGCCGGCGGCGACGGCGAGCATCCCGCGCCGGCGGGAGCGGGCGGGCGGTCCGCCGGGACGCACGGCACCGCGGGCACCGCGCCGCCCCGCCGACGGGCCCGTCCCCTTCTTCCCGGGCCCGGGAAGACTGCCGGACCGGGCGGCGGCGGCCCGGCCGGCGGCCCCGGGCGGGCCGGCCAGGGCGTCCCCGATGACGACCAGCTGCTCCCGGAGCACCCGCACGTCCTCGCGGGCGGCACGGTGCTCGGCCGCGAGCACCGGGTCGTCGCGGGCGCCCTCGGGCGGCGCCGCGTCCGTGATCGCGGCCAGCAGCGCGTCGGCCTCGTGGTCCTCGGCCACGTCACACCACCTCGTCCTCGTGCAGGCGGACGCGCAGCGCGCGGACCGCCGTGTGCAGCCTGCTCTTGACCGTGCCCTCGGGGACGCCGAGCGCGCCGGCGATCTCGCGCACGGGCAGATCGGCGTAGAACCGCAGGACGACGACCTGCCGCTGGGCGTCGGGCAGGCCGTCCAGCCCGCGGGCGACGGCCAGGGCGAGCACGCTGGACTCCTCGTCGGAGGGCTGCTCCAGCTGCCGCAGCGAGGCGAGCCGCTCCCCGATCCGCTCCTGGCGGCGCCTGGCGCGATGCCAGTCCATCGCCAGGTTCGAGGCGACGACCGCGGCCCAGGCGGACACATCGCGCGGCGCCTCCTCCCCCTTGGCCGCCCGTTCCAGCAGTCGCAGCCGGACCTGCTGCACCCCGTCCGGCAGGTCCGCCTGCGGAACCCCGCCGAGCGCGAGCACGGCACGCACCCGGCGCTCCTGCGCCGCGTCCAGGGGGTCGTCCGCCCCCGGCGCGCGACGTGGCCTTCTGCGCAGCACGGCCCACCCCTTTCCCTCCCGCGTCTCCCCTAGGACGCCGCCGCGGACCGAAACGTTCGACCGGATTCGAGGCGTACGTCACACCGGGCGGGAAACCATGACGGAGCCCACACCGCACGGCTTCCGGTTCCCCGGTGTCCCGGGGCGATTTCCTCGTATCGGGGCGTCCGGCCGCCGCAGGATCGCGCCGCCGGGGGCGGGTGCGGACGCCCCGCCGCCGGTGCGCCGCGGCCAAAGGATTGGACACGCGGGCCCGGGTCAGACGCATGATGGAAACGCCGGACACGTAAAACGCACGCAAAGGGAGTCGCCGTGAGGGTCGGAATCGTCGGAGCCACCGGACAGGTCGGCACAGTCATGCGCAGGATCCTCGTCGAGCGGGACTTCCCCGTGGACGAGCTGCGCCTGTTCGCCTCGGCCCGGTCGGCCGGGACGGTGGTCGACGGTGTCACGGTGGAGGACGCTTCCACGGCGGACTACTCCGGCCTGGACATCGTGCTCTTCTCGGCGGGCGGCGCCACCTCCCGGGCGCTGGCCGAGAAGGTCGCCGCGCAGGGCGCCGTGGTGATCGACAACTCCTCCGCCTGGCGCAAGGACCCCGAGGTCCCCCTCGTCGTGTCCGAGGTGAACCCGCACGCGATCGCCGACCGCCCCAAGGGCATCATCGCCAACCCGAACTGCACGACGATGGCCGCGATGCCGGTCCTGAGGCCGCTGCACGAGGAGGCGGGCCTGGAGGCCCTCGTCGTCGCCACCTACCAGGCGGTGTCCGGCTCCGGTCTCGCGGGCGTGGCCGAGCTGCACGGGCAGGCCCTGAAGGTCGTCGCCGACGCCGACGCGCTGACCCACGACGGCGAGGCCGTCGACTTCCCCGAGCCGCAGGTCTACCAGCGGCCCATCGCGTTCAACGTCCTCCCGCTGGCCGGCTCGATCGTCGACGACGGCCTGAACGAGACCGACGAGGAGCAGAAGCTCCGCAACGAGTCCCGCAAGATCCTGGAGATCCCCGCCCTCAAGGTCTCCGGCACCTGCGTCCGCGTGCCGGTCTTCTCCGGCCACTCCCTCCAGGTGAACGCCCGCTTCGCGCGCCCGCTCTCCGCGGAGCGCGCCACCGAGCTGCTCGCGGGCGCGCCCGGCGTGGTCCTCTCCGACATCCCGACGCCGCTCCAGGCGGCCGGCAAGGACGCGTCGTTCGTGGGCCGCATCCGCGAGGACGAGACCGCCGAGAACGCTCTGGCGCTGTTCGTCTCCAACGACAACCTGCGCAAGGGCGCCGCGCTGAACGCCGTCCAGATCGCGGAGCTGGTCGCGGCCGAGCTGAAGGACCGCCGGAGCTGACGTTCCGGTCGGGCGGACGGTTCGGGAGGGGCGGGGTGCCGGACGGCGCCCCGCCCCTCCGGCGCACCCGCCCGCGTCCGCCTCCGTCGCACGGCGGGGGGCGGACGGGGGCGTGCCCGGCCCGGTGGTTCCCCGGCGCGCCGGGGCCGGGGCCTGGGCGATGGCGCCGCGTCGACCGGCGTGACGCGACGACCCGGCGGACGACCCGCCGCGACCCGCGCCTCGCGGAGGTCGCCGCGACCGCCGTGTTCCCCGCCTCGGACCCGGCGGGCTGGGTCGACGGGGACGCTGGTCGACGGCACCGGTGGCACGGTCCCCGCCGAGCGGCTCCCGCGGGCGGCCTCGGGGCTCCCGACACGACGGCGGGTGGGGAGACCGCTCCCGGTCTCCCCACCCGCCGTCACACGTCACCGCGCGGTCGTCCCCGCCGGGAACGCCGGCGGGCGCGGCCTTACGCGGTCGCCGCGCCCCGCGCGTCGGCCTCCTGGGCCCTCAGCGCCCGCTCGACGCCCGAGCGGGACTCCGAGACCAGGCGGCGCAGCGCGGCGCCCGGCTCGGCCGAGGCCAGCCAGTCGTCCGTCTTGGCCAGGGTCTCCTCGCCGACCTGGACGGCAGGGTAGAGCCCCACGGCGACCTGCTGCGCGATCTCGTGCGAGCGCTCGTCCCAGATCTCCTTCAGCACGGCGAAGTACCGGTCCGTGTACGGAGCGAGCAGCTCGCGCTGGTCGGTCTGGACGAAGCCCGCGATGACCGCCTCCTGGACGGCGTTCGGCAGCTTGTCGGACTCGACGACCGAGGCCCACGCCTCCGCCTTCGCCTCCTCGGTCGGCCGGGCGGCGCGGGCGGTCGCCGCGTGGCGCTCGCCGGCGGCCGTCCTGTCCCGCTCGTACTCGGCGGCGATCTCCGCCTCGTCGAAGCGGCCGACGGCGGCGAGCCGCTCCACGAACGCCCAGCGCAGCTCGGTGTCGACGGCGAGGCCCTCGACGGTCTCGCGGCCCTCCAGGAGCGCCTCCAGGAGGTCCAGCTGCTCCGGGGTGCGGGCGGTGGCCGCGAAGGCGCGCGCCCAGGCGAGCTGGTGGTCGCCGCCGGCCTCGGCCGCCCGCAGGTGCGCGAGCGTCGCCTCCGTCCAGCGGGTCAGCAGGGCCTCGCGGGAGGCCGGGGCGGCGTACAGCTCGATCGCCGTCTTCACCTGGCGGTGCAGCGACTGCACGACACCGATGTCCGACTCCTTGCCGATGCCGGAGAGCACCAGGGCCAGGTAGTCGCGGGTGGCGAGTTCGGCGTCCCGCGTCATGTCCCAGGCCGAGGCCCAGCACAGCGCGCGCGGCAGCGAGGACGCGAAGTCGCCGAGGTGCTCGGTGACGAAGGCGAGCGAGTCCTCGTCGAGACGGACCTTGGCGTACGACAGGTCGTCGTCGTTGAGCAGGATCACGTCGGGGCGGCGCGTGCCGACGAGCTGCGCGACGTCGGTCAGTTCGCCGTCGACGTCCAGCTCGATCCGCTCGCCGCGGACGAGCTTGCCGCTGCCGGCGTCGAGGTCGTAGAGGCCGACCGCGATGCGGTGCGGGCGCAGCGTCGGCTCGCCCTGGGCTCCGGCGGGGAGGGCGGGGGCCTCCTGGCGGACGGCGAAGGAGGTGATGACGCCGTCAGCGTCGGTCTCGATCTCCGGGCGCAGCACGTTGATGCCGGCGGTCTGGAGCCACTTGCGCGACCAGGTCCCGAGGTCGCGTCCGGAGGTCTGCTCCAGGGCTCCGAGGAGGTCGGACAGGCGGGTGTTGCCGAACGCGTGGGCCTTGAAGTAGGCCTGGACGCCGCTGAAGAACTCGTCCATGCCGACGTAGGCGACGAGCTGCTTGAGGACCGAGGCGCCCTTGGCGTAGGTGATGCCGTCGAAGTTGACGAGCACGTCGTCGAGGTCGCGGATCTCCGCCATGATCGGGTGGGTGGAGGGCAGCTGGTCCTGCCGGTAGGCCCACGTCTTCATCGAGTTGGCGAAGGTGGTCCAGGAGTGCGGCCACCGGCTGTCGGGGTGGTGCGCCTGGCAGGCGATCGAGGTGTAGGTGGCGAACGACTCGTTCAGCCACAGGTCGTTCCACCACTCCATGGTCACGAGGTCGCCGAACCACATGTGGGCGAGCTCGTGCAGGATCGTCTCGGCGCGCAGCTCGTAGGCGGCGTCGGTGACCTTCGAGCGGAACACGTACTGGTCGCGGATGGTGACCGCGCCCGCGTTCTCCATCGCGCCCGCGTTGAACTCGGGCACGAAGAGCTGGTCGTACTTCTCGAAGGGGTACGCGTAGTCGAACTTCTCCTGGAACCAGTCGAAGCCCTGCCGGGTGACCTCGAAGATCGCGTCCGAGTCGAGGAACTCGGCGAGCGAGGGCCGGCAGTAGATGCCCAGCGGCACCGACCGGCCGTCCTTCTCGTACACGCTGTGCACGGAGTGGTACGGGCCGACGATCAGCGCGGTGATGTACGACGAGATCCGGGGGGTGGGCTCGAAGACCCAGACGTCGTCCTTGGGCTCCGGCGTCGGCGCGTTGGAGATGACCGTCCAGCCGGCCGGCGCGGTCACGGTGAACTGGAAGGTCGCCTTGAGGTCCGGCTGCTCGAAGGACGCGAAGACACGGCGCGCGTCCGGCACCTCGAACTGGGTGTAGAGGTAGGCCTGCTGGTCGACGGGGTCGACGAACCGGTGCAGCCCCTCCCCGGTGTTGGTGTAGGCGCAGTCCGCGACGACGCGCAGGATGTTGCGCCCGCGCAGCAGGCCGGGCAGGGCGATCCGCGAGTCCCCGAAGACCTCGGCCGGGTCGAGCGGGTCGCCGTTGAGGGCGATCTCGTGGACCGCCGGGGCGACCAGGTCGATGAACGACTCCGCGCCGTCCTCGGCGGAGTCGAAGCGCACCGTGGTCACGGACCGGTAGGTGCCGCCCTCCTGCGCGCCGGAGAGGTCGAGTTCGACCTCGTACGAGTCAACGGTGAGCAGCTTCGCGCGCTGCTGCGCCTCTTCGCGGGTCAGGTTTGTGCCAGGCACGCGGTCATCTCCTCGTTATGTGTGGGTTGCGCCATCCTTCCACGGGACCGTGTCCAAGGCGATGTCCGTTTGCCGCCGGTGCCGGGCCCGCGCGGGCGGCAGCCTGGAGCCATGACGACGTACAGCGCACGACCCGTCCCCCCGGCCGTCCTGAAGGAGCTGCGCGAGCGCGACGACGCGGGCCGCCCCGCGGTCCCGTTCACCGACTCGGAGGGGGGTGCCCCGCTGCGCTGCTGCCTGCGGCGGGGGGAGCCGGGCGAGCGCATCGCCCTGGTCTCCTACGCCCCGCTGCGCCGCCGGGCCGCGGAGACCGGCACCGATCCGGGCGCCTACGACGAGCAGGGGCCTGTCTTCGTCCACGCGCGGGAGTGCGGCGGACCGCGGGGCGCGGGATCAGGGGACGGGAGACCGGACGGCGCGGTGCTCCCCTTCACGGACACCCACCGCGTCCTGCGCCGCCACGCGTCCGACGGGCGCATCCTGGGCGGACGCCTGGTGGAGCGGGCGGACCGGTTCCGGGAGGCGTTCGCCGCGGCGTTCGCCGACCCCGAGGTGGCACTGGTGCACGTGCGGGCGGTGGAGTACGGCTGCTTCCTCTACGAGGTGCGGCGGGACTGAGGCGGCCGGCCGCGGCGCGGGTCCGGGCGCCGCCGCGGCGGGGATAATCGGCGCATGACCATCCCCCGGGACCCCGTCGACGCGATCATCGAGCAGTGGGCGGCCGTCCGGCCCGATCTCGACACCGCGGCCGTGGAGGTCTTCGGGCGGGTCTTCCGGATCGCGCGGGCGATGGGCGACCGGATGGAGAAGGAGTACGAGCGGTTCGGGCTCTCGCGCGGGGAGTTCGACGTGCTGGCGACCCTGCGCCGCGCGGACGCCCCGTACACGCTCTCGCCGCGCCGGCTCTCGGCCGTGCTGATGCTGACCACCGGCGGGATGACCGGACGCCTGGACCGGCTGGAGCGGGCCGGGCTGGTCCGCCGCTCCCCCGACCCGCACGACCGGCGCGCCCTCCAGGTGACGCTGACGGACGAGGGGCTGCGACTCACCGACGCCGCGGCCGGCGCCGGGCTGGCCGTCCAGGCCGCGGCGCTCTCCGCCCTCGACGGCGACGAGGCCGCCCGGCTGGCCGCGCTGCTCCGCCCGCTGCTGGCGGCCACCGCCTCCTGAGCACCGCGGCGGCCCGCCCCGGCACGAACGCGCCGAGGGAGTCGCCGCGGCGTGCGTGCGGCGACTCCCTCGGCGGAGAGCGGAGCGGTACTGCGGCGAGCGGTGCTCAGCCGCGCTACGGCTGCTTGGGGGACTTGTCGAGGACCATCACCAGGCCGGCGATGACGACGAACAGGGCGATCGGCGCGGCGACGTAGAGCCCCAGCGTCTGGATCACGCTGAGACCGGAGCCGGGGTCGTCGCCGTCGTCGCGGGTCAGCGCGAGCGCGGGGGACGACATGAGCAGCATCATCAGCGTCGTACCGGCGGCCAGGGCACCGGCGCGCAGAGCGTTCTTCTTGTCCACGGTGCAAACGTAGCGAACACCCGGACGGCCCGCGCGCCCGGGGGTGCCGTACGAAGGTCAGGGACCTCCGCCCGGTCCCGGCCCGGCCCCGCCGCCCGAGGCGCCCCCCGCGGCCCGCGGCGCGGCGCTCTCCGCCCGGAGGACGCCGAGGAGGGCGTGCAGCCGGGGGGACGCGGCGAGGTCCTCCAGCGTCACCGGACGGCCCTCGGCGTCGGCGATCGGCAGCCGCCAGTTGGGGTACTGGTCCCAGGTTCCCGGCAGGTTCTGCGGGCGCCGGTCGCCGACGGTGTCCGGCAGCCAGACGCCGACCATGCGGGCCGGCGTGCGCAGCAGGAAGCGGTGCACGGCCTGGATCTCGGCCTCCTCCGCAGACGCTGGGCTGCCGCCGGTGGTGCCGTGCAGCAGGCCGAGCCGGGACAGCACGGCGAGCCACTCCCGGGTGTCGGCCGCCGCGGCGGCCCGCTCCTCGTCGAGGGTGCCGAGCAGCAGGCCCAGGGAGGCGCGGAGTTCGACGTGGTCGCCGGTGAGCCGGGCGGCCGTGGACGGCAGGTCGTGGGTGGTGGCGGTGGCCAGGCAGTCGGCGCGCCAGCCCTCGGGGGGCAGCGGCTGCCCGTCGCCCTCCCAGTCCCGTTCGAAGAACAGGACGGACGTGCCGAGCACGCCCCGCTCCCGGAGCCTCTCGCGCACGCCGGGCTCGACGGTGCCGAGGTCCTCGCCGATGACCAGGGCCCCGGCCCGCGACGCCTCCAGGACGAGGACGGCGAGCATGGCCTCGGCGTCGTAGCGGACGTAGGAGCCCTCGGTGGGCGGCCGGCCCTCGGGAACCCACCAGAGCCGGAACAGGCCCATGACGTGGTCGATGCGCAGGGCGCCCGCGTGCCGCAGCAGGGCCCGCAGCAGGCGGCGGTAGGGGGCATAGCCGGACGCGGCGAGCCGGTCGGGCCGCCAGGGCGGCAGCCCCCAGTCCTGGCCGCGCGCGTTGAAGGCGTCCGGCGGCGCCCCGACGGACATGCCGGCCGCGAAGCAGTCCTGCTGGGCCCAGGCGTCGGCGCCGTCCGGGTGGACCCCGACGGCGAGGTCGTGGACGAGTCCGACGGCCATGCCCGCGTCGCGGGCGGAGCGCTGGGCGGCGGCCAGCTGGGCGTCGGTGAGCCAGGCGAGCCGGCTGAAGAAGTCGACGCGGTCCATCAGCTCGCCGCGCGCCCGGGCGGTCTCCGGCGACCGGGGGTCGCGCAGTCCGGCGGGCCACTTGTGCCAGTCGGAGCCGTGCACCTCGGCGAGCGCGCACCAGGTGGCGTGGTCCTCCAGGGCCTGGCCCTCCTGGGCGAGGAAGTCGGCGTAGGCGGCCCGCCGGCCGGGGCCGAGCGGCACCGAGCGCAGTGCTTCCAGCGCCTCGCGCTTGAGTTCCCAGACGGCGTCGCGGTCGATCAGCGCGCCCTCGCGCAGCACGGCCGCGCGCAGCCGCCCGGCCCGCTGCGGCAGCGTGCGCAGCAGGTCGCCGTCCTCGGCGTAGGGGTACTCGGGGACGTCCTCGACGCGCAGGTGCACCGGGTCGGGGAAGCGGCGGGAGGAGGGCCGGTACGGGGAGGGGTCGGTGGGATCGCCGGGCACGGCCGCGTGCAACGGGTTGACCTGCACGAACCCGGCGCCGAGCGCGCGCCCCGCCCAGGCGGTCAGCTCGGCGAGGTCCCCCAGGTCGCCCATGCCCCAGGAGCGGTGGGAGAGCAGCGAGTACAGCTGGACGAGCAGGCCCCAGGTGCGTCCGGGCGGCGCGGGCAGCCGGGTGGGGGCGACGACGAGGTGGGCCTCGCCGGTGCGGCCGTCGGGGGCGGTGGCGTGCAGCACGTGGACGCCGGGGGGCAGGCCCTCGGCGGAGGCGCGCGTCTCGCCCTGCTCGGTGGTGACACGCAGCACGGTGCCCGCGGGCAGCGCGTCCAGTCCGGCGGGGGCGCGGTCGCCCCAGCCGACCAGGGTCGGCGGCAGCAGCCGCCGTGCCGCGTCCGCGGCGTGGCGGGCGAGGGCGGCGGTGACGGCGTCCGGGGTGCTCGCGTCGACGCCGAGGGCGGCCAGGATCGCGACGAGCGCGGTGTCCGGGGCGGCGACCGTGCGGTCCGGGGAGGGGCTGTAGGCGGGGGCGACGCCGTGCAGTTCGGCGAGCCGCGCCAGCGCGGTCCGCGGGGCCGGTTCCGATGGCGTCCGCCGCGGCTCGGCGGGCCCACTGGCTGCCACCTAGAACCCCGACGCGACGCCGGTGGAGATCGGTTCGCTCGTCAGGTGCGCGGCGTCGGCCAGCGGCGGCTCGCTGGTCAGCGGCTCCGCGTCGGGCAGCGGCGGCTCGCTGGTCAGCGGCAGCTCGGTGCCGGCGCCCTCCGCGCTGAGCAGGAAGAGTCCGGCGCCCTCGGGCTCGGTGGACGCGCGTCCGCCGCGCTGGCCCGGAAAGGACGGCTCGGTGTCAGGTTTGGACAGGGCGGACAGGAGCAGGTGAGCCGATGCGGCCACGGGGGCCTCCTTGGTCGAGTCGTACGGTGTCCCGGGACGGTCCGGCGGTCGCCGGCACGGCGTGCCGGACGGGTCGCCCGGGTGGTCACCCGCAAGCCCTACCCACAGGACGCGACGGCAGACGTCCTCGGGCAGGCAACGTGGCCCTGGTCACACTCCGGGGCCGCCCGGCGTCTCCGGCCACCCTTACAGGCTGGGTCAATCCTGACACTTCGGCCACTCTCGTTGACACCCTCACCACCCGGATGGTGGGCTCGTCGCCACTCCGGCGCGGCGGCCGGGCGGCGAGCTACGAGGGGGCACCGTGCGACTCCGGCGGGGCAAGGGGGCGACCGCGCTGGCGTTCGCCGTGGTCGCGAGCGCGCTCGGCACGGCTCCCGTAGCCGTCGCGGCGCCCGACGGTCCGGGCCTCGCGGCCTCGACGGACGATGGCGACCCCGTCGGCGGCACGGCGCCCTCCGTGTGGCCCCGCCCGCAGTCGATGCGCGCCACCGGGGCACCGGTCGCGGTCCCCGAGGACGTGGTCCTGGTCACCGGACCCACGGGCGCCCCGGCCACCGCGACGGCCGCGGAGCCGTACACCCCCGGCACCCCGTTCGCCCCGTACGCACCCGGGGTCACCCCCGTCCGGCCCGCTCCGTCCTCCCCGCCGGCCTCGGCCTCCTCCGGCTCCCCGGACGGCACGCTCGACCCGTACGCCGTCGAGGCGTTGCGCTCGGTACTGCGGGAGGCGGGCGCGCGCAGGATCGACACGGCGCGCGAGGGGGACGACCTGCCCGCGCACGCCCTGGTGGTGCGGGTGGGCACCGAGGCGGCGCACACCGGCCGCTGGGGCGCGGGCTCGGCCGCGGGCGCCGGAACGAGCGCCCTGGAGCGGTCGCTCGCCGCGCTCGGCGCGGCCCCCCGGGCCGATCTGCCCACCGGCGGCTACCGGCTGGCCGTGGGCCGGGCCGGCGGGCGCGCCACGCTCGCGCTCGCCGGGGTCGGGGAGGACGGCCTCTTCCACGCGGTGCAGACGCTCCGCCAGCTGGTGCGCGCGGACGGCACGATCGCCGGGGCGGTGATCCGGGACTGGCCCGGCACCGCCGTGCGCGGCACGACCGAGGGCTTCTACGGCAGCCCGTGGACCGGCGAGCAGCGCCTGGCCCAGCTCGACTTCATGGGGCGGACCAAGCAGAACCGGTACGTCTACGCCCCCGGCGACGACCTCTACCGGCAGGCGCGCTGGCGCGAGCCGTACCCGGCCGGGCAGCGCGCCCACTTCCGGGACCTGGCGGAGCGGGGGCGGCGCAACCACGTGACGCTGACCTGGACCGTGGCCCCCGGGCAGGCGATGTGCTTCTCCTCGGACGCCGACGTCAAGGCCCTCACCCGCAAGCTCGACGCCATGTGGGCGCTCGGGTTCCGGGCGTTCCAGCTGCAGTTCCAGGACGTCAGTTACAGCGAGTGGCACTGCGGGGCGGACGCGGACGCCTTCGGCTCCGGCCCCGAGGCGGCGGCCCGGGCCCAGGCCCGGGTGGCGAACGCGGTGGCACGGCACCTGGCCGCGCGCCACCCGGACGTGGCGGCCCTGTCCCTGATGCCGACGGAGTACTACGAGGACGGCTCGACGGACTACCGGCGCCGGCTGGCGGACGCGCTGGACGAGGGCGTCGAGATCGCCTGGACGGGCGTCGGCGTGGTGCCGAAGACCATCACCGGCGGCGAACTGGCCCGCACCCGCGAGGTGTTCGGCGACCACCGGCTCGTCACGATGGACAACTACCCCGTCAACGACTACGCGCAGGACCGCGTGTTCCTCGGTCCCTACCAGGGCCGCGAGCCGGCGGTGGCGACGGGCTCGGCGGCGCTGCTGGCGAACGCGATGCCCCAGGCCGAGGCGTCCCGCATCCCGCTGTTCACCGCCGCCGACTACGCGTGGAACCCGCGCGCCTACCGCCCCCAGGAGTCCTGGAAGGCGGCGATCGAGGACCTCGCGGACGGGGACGCCCGGCGGGCCGGCGCGCTCGGCGCGCTGGCCGGCAACGAGGCGTCCTCGGTGCTCGGGGGTGAGGAGTCGGCGTACCTGCGTCCGCTCGTCGCGGCGTTCTGGCAGGCGCGCGCGACCACGGACCGGGCCGCGAACGACAAGGCGGCCGAGCGGCTGCGGGCGGCGTTCACGGTGATGCGCGAGACCCCCGGGCGGCTCGCCGGACGCCCGGTCGCCGCCGAGGTGGAGCCCTGGACGGAGCAGTTGGCCCGCTACGGGCAGGCCGGCGAGACGGCCGTGGACCTGTCCGCCGCGCAGCGGCGGGGCGACGCCACGGCCGCGTGGACGGCGTACCGCACCCTGGGGCGGCTGCGCGCCGAACTGGCGGCGAGCGGGGTGACGGTCGGCAAGGGCGTGCTGGACCCGTTCCTGACCCGGGCCCGCACCGCGTACGAGCGGTGGGCCGGCCTCGGCAACGACACGTCGGCCGGAGCGGACGACGGGGCGGGGCCCGGCCTTGCGGAACCGGACGGGAGCGGCCCGGCGGGCGGCGGGAGCCGGGAGGACACCGGAGGGGACCGGACCGAAGCGCCGGGCGGCGACCCCGGGAAGCAGGACGGCGGGGCGGGCGAGGAAGCCGACCCCCGCGTCCTGACGCTCCCGCACCCCCGGACGCTGACCGCCGTGAGCGTGCTCACCGAACCCGGCGTCGCGGGGTCCGTCGAGGCGCACGTGCCCGGCGAGGGCTGGCGGCGCCTCGGAGAGCTGGCGGCGGGGGGCGCGACGGAGATCCACACGCCGGACGTGCGCGCGGACGCCGTCCGGGTCGGCGGACCCGCCCGCGACCAGGTCCGCCACGTGGTGCCGTGGTTCGCCGACTCCCCCGCGGCCGAGCTGGAGTTGAACCGCTCGACGGCCGACGCGGAGATCGGCGGCAGCGTGCGGGTGACGGCCCGGGTCACCTCGCTGCGCCCCTCCGACGTGCGCGGCGAGCTGACCGCGAAGGCTCCCGAGGGCATCCGGGTCGAGGTGCCGCGCGGTTCCCCGACCCTCCCGCGCGGCGCGGTCGTCGACACGCCGGTCGAGGTCACGGTGGCGCCGGGCACCCCGGCGGGCACCTACGAGGTGCCGGTCGCCTTCGGCTCCGCCACCCGCACCCTGACCGTCCGCGCCTTCCCCCGGACGGCGGGCCCCGACCTGGCACGCACCGGCACGGCCTCCTCGTCCGGCGACGAGACCCCGGACTTCCCGGCCTCGGCGGCCAACGACGGCGATCCGGAGACCCGCTGGTCCTCCCCCGTCGACGACGGAGCCTGGTGGCAGGTGCGCCTGGCCGAACCGGCCCGCGTCGGCCGGCTCACCCTGCACTGGCAGGACGCGCACCCCTCGGCGTACCGGGTGCAGGTCTCCGCGGACGGCCGGGTGTGGCGCACGGCGGCCACCGTCAGCGACGCCCGGGGCGGCCGGGAGGAGGTCCGCTTCGACGAGCGGGACACCCTTTTCGTCCGCGTCCAGGGCATCAAGCGGGCCACCCGCTACGGCTACTCGCTCTGGTCGGCGGGGGTGTACGCGGTCGCGGAGTGACCTCCGCCGGGTGCTCGGGGGACGGCCAGCGCCGGGATCGGCCTCACCGGCGCGGCCGTCGCGCTCGGCCTCGCCCTCACGTTGTCGGGTCTCGCCGTGGGAACGGCCGAGTCGGTGGCCACGCGCCGGCACGGCCTCGCGGCGCAGGTCGCGGCGGGTGTCCCGCAGGCCGTGCTCGGCCGCGCGCTGCTCCTGGAGACGGCGCTGCCCCTCGCGCCGGGGCTGGCCGTCGCCGGCGCCGGCGGCTTCGGCGTCGCGCTGTGGTACGGGCGGCTCACCTCAGCCGCCACGGTCCCGGTGCTCCCGCTCGTCGTCCCCCTCGCCGTCTACGCGGCCTGCCTGCTGGCCGCGGCCACGTCCCTGCCCCTGCTGCGCCGCTCGATGCGACCCGCGGAGCTGCGGCGGCCGTAGGGCGAGGCGGCGGCGCGGCCGGCGAAGGCCGCGGCCCCGGCCGCGCCCACCGGGCCGGCGGGTACGCGCCCGCGCCCTGCCCGCCGGACGGCACCGGGGCCGTCCGGCGGGCAGGGCGCGCGGCGTGCCGCAGGTGCCGCCGGCGACGCAAAAGCCCGGATCGTCAGGCTGAAATGCCGTCGATCCGGGCCATCGCGTCGTCCGCGCCGTAGGGCTGCAGGTAGGGCAACCAGCGCGGGTCCCTGTGCCCGGTTCCGATGATGCGCCAGGCGAGTCCCGTCGGCGGGGCGGGTTTGTGGCGCAGGCGCCAGCCGATCTCCACCAGGTGGCGGTCGGCCTTGGTGTGGTTGCAGCGGCGGCAGGACGCCACCACGTTGTCCCAGGCGTGCTGACCCCCGCGGGAGCGCGGGATGACGTGGTCGACGCTGGTTGCGACGCCACCGCAGTACATGCACCGGCCGCCGTCGCGGGCGAACAGCGCCCGCCTGGTCAGCGGGACGGGCCCCCGGTAGGGGACCCGCACGAACCTCTTCAGCCGGACCACGCTGGGTGCGGGGACAGTAACGGTCGCGCTGTGCAGGAAGGCGCCGGATTCCTCGAGGGAGACGGCTTTGTTCTCCAGGACGAGGACGAGCGCGCGGCGGAGCGGTACGACGCCGAGCGGCTCGTACGACGCGTTGAGAACCAGGACGTGCGGCACGGATGCCTCCTTGTACGCCGGCGGCGCGTGGCTCGCGCCGGGACGATCTGTAGCCAGTCTCTCCTCATGCCTGGTGGAAGCGCCACCATGTCCCGGTAACGGGCTGGGAGTGTTTTCGACCACACCCCGTACATCCCCAGGTGAGCACCGTCTCTCCCGCCGGGAAGACAACGATCCGCCCACGATGCCCCGTTAGTGTGGTGAGTCTGCCCGAAAGGCGCCGCGTACGTCCCCGGCCCCGGGCGGACCGCACACCGTGGAGGTACCTGCCGTGTCCCTGACCGTCCTTTCGGCCCCGGCCGCCGATTCGACGCCCTCGCCGTCGCCGACGACGACCGAGCGGATCGCTCCCACGCTCCAGGACGCCCAGGAAGGCGCGACGAACGCCGCCAGCTGGGTCGAGGAGAACTGGTCGACCTGGCTGGCGATCGGTCTGCGCGTGCTGCTCATCCTGGTCATAGCCGTGGTCCTCAGAGCGGTCGTGCGGCGGGCGATCACCAAGCTCATCGACCGGATGGGCCGCACCGGCCAGACCATGGAGGGCACGGCTCTCGGGGGCCTGCTGGTGAACGTCGAGCGCCGCCGCCAGCGCTCCCAGGCGATCGGCTCGGTGCTGCGGTCGGTCGCCTCGTTCCTGATCATGGGCACCGCCGCGCTGATGATCCTCGGCACCTTCGAGATCAATCTGGCGCCGCTGCTCGCGTCGGCCGGTGTGGCCGGCGTGGCGATCGGTTTCGGCGCCCGGAACCTGGTCACGGACTTCCTCTCCGGCGTCTTCATGATCCTGGAGGACCAGTACGGCGTGGGCGACACGATCGACGCGGGTGTCGCCTCCGGCGAGGTCGTCGAGGTGGGGCTGCGGGTGACGAAGCTGCGCGGCGAGAACGGCGCGATCTGGTACGTCCGCAACGGCGAGGTCAAGCGCATCGGCAACCTCTCGCAGGGCTGGGCGACGGCGAACGTCGACGTCACCGTCCGCGCGAGCGAGGACCTGGACCACGTCCAGTCCGTCCTGCACGACGTCGCCGAGACGGTGGGCAAGGAGGAGCCCTGGAACGAGCGCCTGTGGGGCCCGATCGAGATCCTCGGCCTGGACAGCGTGCTCCTGGACTCCATGGTGGTCCGCGTCTCGGCCAAGACCATGCCGGGCAAGGCCGCGTCCGTCGAGCGCGAACTGCGCTGGCGCATCAAGCGGGCCTTCGACGAGGCGGACATCCGGATCGTCGGAGGGCCGGCGGTCGAGGCGGAGGAGGAGGCGGCCGACCCCTCGGCGGGCGTGGCGGCCCCCTCGGCCCACGCCAACCCCACCTCCCCGCAGTCCCTCGCGGCGGCGCCGATCGTTCCGGCCCCCGCCCCACCGAGCACCACCAAGTAGTCCCGCCGAGCACCACCAAGTAGTACGGCCCCGTAGTACGGCTCTCCCACCCTCGGGCGGCACGGCGGCGCCCGGTCACCCGGCGGGCGCCGCCGCTTCACGTCCACCCGCCGGGGCCCGCCGACGCACGCACGCCCCCTCCCTCGTGCCCGCGCCCCGCGCCGCACTTCTCCGCCGCGCCACCCCGCGCGATCCCGCTCCCCGTTCCGGGCGGCGGGACGGCGCGGGTAACGAGTCGGTTGCCGCGCGGGCGCATTCCCTTGACGCCCCGCCCGCCTGCGGCCTACTTTCCTCCCACGGCGATAGGAAACTTTCCTAACAGTGGTGGGCGGGGTGGACTTCCCGCGGTCGCCCCTGAAAAGCTGGCCGAGAAGGGCAGGTGGCGACAGACATGGCAGGAACCGCCGGCACGCCGGGCACCCCGCGCGTCCTGCGCGCCATGAACGACCGGGCCGCACTCGACCTGCTGCTCGCGCACGGCCCCCTCTCCCGGACCCGGATCGGCAAGCTCACGGGCCTGTCCAAGCCGACCGCCTCGCAACTCCTCGCCCGGCTGGAGGCGGCGGGCCTGGTGCTGGCCACCGGCACCAGCGAGGGCCGGCCGGGCCCCAGCGCCCAGCTGTACGCGGTCAACCCGGGCGCCGGCCACGCGGCGGGCCTGGACGTCACCCCCGAACGCATCCTCGCCGCGGTCGCCGACATCACCGGACGGACGGTCGGCTCCTTCGAGCTGCCCACCCCGGGCCGCCGGCCGGCGCAGCCCGTGGTGCGCCAGGTCACCGACGCCCTCGACGGCGCGGTGAAGGCCGCCGGGCTCACCCGGGACGACGTCCGCCGCCTGGTCATCGGCACCCCCGGCGCGTTCGACCCCGGCACCGGCCGGCTGCGGTACGCCTCGCACCTGCCCGGGTGGCACGCCCCGACGCTGCTCGACGACCTGGCCGCCGCCCTGCCGATGCCCGTCGAGTACGAGAACGACGTCAACCTCGTCGCCATCGCCGAGCAGCGGCTCGGCGTCGCCCGCGGGCACGAGGACTTCGTCCTGCTCTGGAACGAGGACGGTCTCGGCGCCGCGCTCGTCCTCGGCGGCCGGCTGCACCGCGGCTGGACCGGCGGCGCGGGCGAGGTCGGCTTCCTGCCGGTGCCCGGAGCGCCCCTGGTCCGCCAGGTGACCCGGGCGGGCAGCGGCGGCTACCAGGAGCTGGCCGGCTCCCAGGCGATCCCGAAACTGGCCCGCGACCTGGGCATCGAGGACCTGCCCGCGGGCCCGTACACCGAGGTCGCTGCCACCGCCGTGGAGCGGGCCGCGGCCGTGGGGGACGGCCCCTACCGGCGACTCCTGGAGACCTACGCGACCGGGCTCGCCACCGGCCTGGCCTCCCTGGTCTCCGTACTGGACCCCGAACTGGTCGTGCTCAGCGGCTCCTCGCTCACCGCGGGCGGCGAACCGCTGCGCGCCCTGGTCCAGGCCGAGCTGGCGGAGCTGGCCGCCGCCCGGCCGCACCTCGTGGTCGGCGACGTCCGCGACCAACCCGTCCTGCGCGGCGCCCTGGAGAGCGCCCTGGCAGCCACCCGCGACGAGGTCTTCGACACCTCCCGCTGACCCCCGCCACCCCCACCGGCACCCATCCGGCCCCGGCGTCCGCGCCTCGCTCCGCCCCGCCCCGCCGATCCGCACGTCGTCCCGTTTCCGCCCCGTCCTTCGCAGGGAGACCTCGTCATGCCCGGAATGTCCCGAAAGGCGGCTGTCGCGCTCGCCGCCTCCGCCTCGATAGCCCTCCTCGCCACCGCGTGTACCGGCCAGTCCGACGCGGGCGCGAGCGACGACGCGTCCAAGGAGCAGACCATCAACTTCTGGCACGCCTGGAGCGCGCCGGGCGAGGTCAAGGCCGTGAAGGCACTGGTCGCCGGCTTCGAGAAGGCGCACCCCAACATCCACGTGAACGTCGTCGCCGACATGACGGACGACAAGATCAACCAGGCGCTGCGGACCGGCGGGGCCAAGGCACCCGACGTGATCTCCTCGTTCACCACCAACAACGTGGGCAGATTCTGCTCCTCGGGCGCGCTGGTCGACCTCAACCCGCTGTTCGAGAAGGCGGGCGTCGACCCGGAGGCGACCTTCCCCCGGGCCATGAACGAGTACACCCAGTTCGACGGCGACCGCTGCACGGTGCCGCTGCTCGGCGACGCCTACGGCCTCTACTACAACAAGACCGCCTTCGCGAAGGCCGGGATCTCCGCGCCGCCGAAGACCTGGTCGGAGTTCGAGAAGGACGCCAAGAAGCTCACCGTCACCAAGGGCGACTCCTACGCGCAGCTCGGCTTCATGCCGAACTACCACGGCTGGGAGTCCACGACCGAGCACTACTTCGGGCAGTTCTCGCCGACGTACTTCGACAGCAGCGGCAAGTCGAACGTCGCCAAGGACCCCGCCTTCACCGCCGGTTTCACCCTCCAGAAGAAGCTGGTCGACGAGCTCGGCGGCTTCAAGAAGCTGGAGACCTACCGCTCCAAGCTCGGTGACGAGTGGGGCCCCAAGCACCCCTTCCACACCGGTCAGGTCGCCATGCAGCTCGACGGCGAGTGGCGGCTCGGCATGGCCGAGGAGACGAAGCCCGGCTTCGAGATCGGCGTCGCCCCGCTGCCCGTCCCGGACGACCAGGCGGACCAGTACGGCAAGGGCTACATCACCGGCACGATCGCGGGTATCGCGGCGACCAGCAAGAAGCAGAACGCGGCCTGGGAACTGATCAAGTACATGACCACGGACACGGACGCGGTGGTCGGCTTCGCCAACGCCATCCACAACGTGCCCTCGACGCTCGCCGCCCTCAAGTCGCCGAAGCTGAAGTACGACCCGCGGTTCAAGACGTTCCTGGACATCGCGTCGAACCCGAACTCGACGACCACGCCGGCGTCCATCAACGGCGGCACCTACCTCGTGACGCTGCAGCAGTTCGGATACGACTACGAGAGCGGGAAGACGAAGGATCTGAAGGCGGGCCTCGCGTCCACCGCCCGGCAGATCGACACGGACATCGCGCAGGCGAAGTAGCCACACGATGAGCACTGTCACGCTGGCTTCGAAGCGCCGCAGGGCGGCGCTTCGCACTCTCGCCTTCATGTCGCCCTGGCTGATCGGGTTCGCGGTCTTCTTCGCCTACCCGCTCCTGTCCACCGTCTACTTCTCCTTCATGCACTACGACGGCTTCAAGCCGCCGACCTGGGCCGGGACGAAGAACTGGACCTACGTCTTCGAGAACTACCCGCTGTTCTGGCCCGCGTTGCGCAACACGCTGTGGCTGGTCCTCGTGATGGTCACCCTGCGGGTCCTGTTCGGACTCGGCGTGGGCCTGCTGATCACGAAGATCAAGACGGGCACGGGGGTCTTCCGCACCCTGTTCTACCTGCCCTACCTCGCCCCTCCGGTGGCGGCCACCATGGCCTTCGCCTTCCTCCTCAACCCCGGCACCGGACCGGTCAACTCGCTCCTGGAGAAGGTCGGTGTACCGGCTCCCGGCTGGTTCAACGACCCGTCCTGGTCCAAGCCGGCCCTCACCCTGCTCGCCCTGTGGGGCATCGGCGACCTGATGGTCATCTTCATGGCCGCGCTGCTCGACGTGCCGACCGAGCAGTACGAGGCCGCCGAGCTGGACGGAGCCTCCGCCTGGCAGCGCTTCCGGTACGTCACCCTGCCGAACATCTCGCCCATCGTGATGTTCGCCGTGGTCACCGGTGTGATCCAGACCATGCAGTACTACACACAGCCGCTCATCGCCGGGAAGGTCGCCTCGGGCGTCATCCAGGGCGCCGGCACGCAGTTCGAGCCCGGCTATCCCGACAAGTCGACGCTCACCCTGCCCCAGCTCGTCTACAACCTCGGCTTCCAGCGCTTCGACTACGGCTCCGCCTGTGTGGTCGCGCTCGTGCTGTTCGCCCTGTCCATGGTGTTCACCGCGTTCCTGATGCGGCGCCGGGGCGGTCTCATCCAGGCAGGTGACTGACCGATGACCCACGTACTCGACAAGCCGGTGGAGTCGGCGAAGGCCGTCTCCCCCGCCGAACGCACCGCCCGGCGCAAGGCGCTCCTGGAGTGGGTGGCCGTGCACTCGCTCGGTCTCGCCGCCGCCCTCTTCTTCGTCCTGCCCTTCGTGTTCGTGTTCCTGACCTCGCTGATGAGCGACAGCCAGGCACTCAGCCGCGACCTCATCCCGCACACCTGGGAATGGGGCAACTACAAGAAGGTCTTCGACACCCCGGGCTTCCTCACCTGGTGGAAGAACACCCTGCTGTACGCGGGCTTCGGCACCGTCCTGACCGTCGTCTCGTCGGTCCCGGTCGCCTACGCGCTCGCCAAGTTCCGCTTCCGCGGCCGGAACCTGTCCCTGATGCTGGTCATCTCGATGATGATGCTGCCGCCGCAGGTCGTGATCATCCCGATGTACCTGTTCTGGGCCAAGCAGCTCGACCTGTCCGGGACGCTGTGGCCGCTGATCATCCCGATGGCGTTCGGCGACGCGTTCTCCATCTTCCTGCTGCGCCAGTTCCTGATGACCATCCCGAACGAGTACCTGGACGCCGCCAAGGTCGACGGCTGCGGGGACCTGCGCACCCTGCTGCGGGTCGTCCTGCCGATGGCCAAGCCCGGCATCGCGGCCGTCGCGCTGTTCCAGTTCTTCTACGCCTGGAACGACTACTTCGGCCCGCAGATCTACGCCTCCGAGAACCAGAGCGCCTGGACCCTGTCCTACGGCCTGGAGTCGTTCAAGGGCGCGCACCACACCGACTGGAATCTCACCATGGCCGCGACCGTTCTGGTCATGGCCCCCGTGATCCTCGTGTTCTTCTTCGCACAGAAGGCGTTCGTCGAGGGCGTCACGCTCACCGGAGTGAAGGGTTAACCATGAAACTCACCGTGGTCGGCGGAGGGTCGACCTACACCCCCGAACTCATCGACGGCTTCGCCCGGTTGCGGGACACGCTGCCGGTCGAGGAGCTGGTCCTGGTGGATCCGGCGGCCGAGCGTCTGGAGCTGGTGGGCGGTCTGGCACGGCGCATCTTCGCCAAACAGGGCCACCCCGGCCGGATCGTCACGACCTTGGACCTCGACGCGGGCGTGGAGGGCGCCGACGCGGTGCTCCTGCAACTGCGCGTCGGCGGCCAGGCGGCCCGCCAACAGGACGAGACCTGGCCGCTGGAGTGCGGCTGCGTCGGGCAGGAGACGACGGGCGCGGGCGGCCTGGCCAAGGCGCTGCGGACCGTTCCGGTGGTGCTGGACATCGCCGAGCGGGTCCGCCGCACCAACCCCGACGCGTGGATCATCGACTTCACCAACCCGGTCGGCATCGTGACGCGCGCCCTGCTCCAGGCGGGCCACAAGACGGTCGGTCTGTGCAACGTGGCGATCGGCTTCCAGCGGAAGTTCGCCGGCCTGCTCGGTGTCTCCCCCGCCGACGTGCACCTCGACCACGTGGGGCTCAACCACCTCACCTGGGAGACCGGGGTGCGCCTCGGCGGCCCCGAGGGCGAGAACGTCCTGCCCAAGCTGCTTGCCGAGCACGGGGACTCCGTCGCCGACGACCTCCGGCTGCCGCGCAGCCTCGTCGACCGCCTGGGTGTGGTCCCCTCGTACTACCTGCGCTACTTCTACGCGCACGACGCCGTCGTCGAGGAGCTGCGCACCAAGCCCTCCCGTGCCGCCGAAGTGGCGGCGATGGAGCGTGAGTTGCTGGAGATGTACGGCGATCCGGCGCTCGACGAGAAGCCGGAACTGCTGGCCCGCCGCGGCGGCGCCTTCTACTCCGAGGCCGCCGTCGACCTCGCCGCGTCGCTGCTCGGCGGGGGCGGCAGCCCCTACCAGGTGGTGAACACGTACAACCGGGGAACCCTGCCGTTCCTCCCGGACGACGCGGTGATCGAGGTGCAGGCCGCGATCGGTGCCACGGGTCCGACGCCGCTCGCGGTGCCGGCCGTGGACCCGCTGTACGCGGGCCTGATGGCGAACGTCACGGCGTACGAGGACCTCGCGCTGGAGGCCGCCCTGCGCGGCGGCCGCGACCGGGTCTTCCGAGCCCTGCTCGCCCACCCCCTGGTCGGCCAGTACGCCTACGCCGACGCCCTGACCGACCAGCTGATCGCGCACAACCGGGAGCACCTCGCGTGGGCATGACCTCGACGGCGACCGGGGCCGGGACGGCCGCCGGGCCCGGCCCCACCGGACTCGTCCTGGCCATCGACGCGGGGAACAGCAAGACCGACGTCGCCGTCGTCGCCGCGGACGGCCGGGTGGCCGGCGGCGCGCGCGGCGGCGGCTTCCGGCCCCCGGTGGTCGGCGTCGAGCCCGCCGTCGACGTGCTCGCCGACGCCGTGCGGCGGGCGTTCGCCGAGGCCGGCGTCACCGGTGTCGAGCAGGTTTCGGCCTGTCTCGCCAACGCCGATCTGCCGGTGGAGGAGGAGCGGCTGGCGGCGGCGCTGCGAGCCCGCGGGTGGGGCGCGGACGTGGCGGTCCGCAACGACACGTTCGCGGTACTGCGCGCGGGGATAGCCGAGCCGCGGGGCGTCGCCGTCGTGTGCGGCGCCGGCATCAACTGCGTCGGCATGCGCCCCGACGGCCGCACCGCGCGCTTCCCCGCCATCGGCCGCATCTCCGGTGACTGGGGCGGCGGCTGGGGTCTGGCGGAGGAGGCGCTGTGGCACGCCGCACGGGCCGAGGACGGCCGGGGCGGGCCCACCGCCCTGTCCCGCACCCTGCCCGCGCACTTCGGCCTGGACTCCATGTACGCGCTGATCGAGGCGCTCCACCTGGAGCACATCGGCCTCGCCCGGCGGCACGAGCTGACGCCCGTCCTGTTCGCCACCGCGGTGGACGGCGATCCGGTGGCCCGCGCGCTCGTCGACCGGCTCGCGGAAGAGGTCGTCGCCCTGGCCACGGTCGCGCTGACCCGCCTCGACCTGCTCGCGGAGGAGACGCCCGTCCTGCTCGGCGGCAGCGTCCTGGCGGCACGTCACCCGCAACTCGACGAGAGGATCGGCACGCTCCTGGCCGCCCGCGCCCCGAAGGCGGTCGCCCGGGTGGTGTCCGCCCCGCCCGTGCTCGGTGCCGCGCTGCTCGGGCTGGACCGCGCGGGAGCCGGGGAGGAGGTCCAGGCGCGCGTGCGCTCCTTCTACGCGGCGGACTGACCCGGCCGGCGATCCGGCGCCGGGGTGCTCCGGCCGGGGAACCGAAGCGCACCGCACCACGTGTTCATGAGAGGGGGGCGGCGCGGGCCGGTGCGTGCCGCGCCCCGATCCGAACAAGATCCAGGCAAGCCCTGTGCGGATAGCGGTCCCGGCGGCGATACTTGCCGCCGGGCGCCCGCGCCGCACGGTCCCGCGGGCCGGGTCCGCGGGGGCGTGACCGGACGGATGACCATGGGGGAGGTCACGTGACACAGCCGCCGAAGGGCAGCGCGGCGCCGCCGGGGCGGGGCGCGCCGACGATGCCCGCCGTGCCGCCGCGGTCCGTGCCTCCCGCGCCGCGCGGCCCGTCGGGCCCCGCCCCGGGACCGCGGCCGGCGACGGGCGGCGGTCCGGCCGCGCCACCGCGCCGCACGGCGTGGTCGGAGGGCGTCGACCGGCTGCGGGCCGCCGCGACGACGGAACCGGGGCGGCTGCGCGCCATCGGCGCCTTCCTCGCCGTGCTGGTGGTCGCGTTCGGGGCGGTGACCGCCGTGCAGATGACGCAGCGATCGGACGCCGCGGACAACGTGCTGCACCGCAGCCAGCCGCTGAGCGCGAGCGCCGCCGACATCTACCGCTCGCTCGCGGACGCCAACACCGCGGCGGCCAGCGGCTTCCTGGCGGGCGGCCAGGAGACCGGGGAGACCCGCGACCGCTACGAGCGGGACATCCGCACGGCGGCGGCGAAGCTGATCACCGCGGCCAACAGCTCCGAGCCCGGCTCCCCCGCGGCCGTCACCATCTCCCAGCTGAACGAACTGCTGCCCGAGTACAAGGGCCTGATCGAGCGTGCCCGCGCCAACAACCGGCAGGGCTACCCGCTGGGCGGCGCCTATCTGCGGTACGCCAACGACACGATGCAGAACCGGATGCTGCCGAAGGCCCAGCTGCTCTACACCCGTGAGAACCAGCGGCTGGGCGCCGACTACGCCGACGCCACGCCCTACCCGTGGGCCGCGATCGCCCTCGGCCTCGTCGCGCTCGGCGCCCTCGGGTGGGCGCAGCGGCGCAACTACCGCCGGACCAACCGGGTGCTGAACCAGGGCATGGCCGCCGCGACCGCCGCGACCGCCGTCGTCCTGCTGTGGCTCACGGTCGGGCACAGCGTCGCCCGCGCCGGACTCGACGCCTCCTACGACCACGGGGTCCGCTCCCTGAACGTGCTGCACGACGCGCAGATCGCGTCCCTGAAGGCGCGCGGCAACGAGAACCTCACGCTGGTCAGCCGCGGCGCGGAGACCACGAAGAACGCCGACGGCCAGGTCGTCGACCTGTACGACAGCGAGTTCGACACGGAGATGGGGTCGCTCACCAAGGGCCTGGCCGTGGCGGCGGGTCTCGCCGACGACGCGGCGGGCGAGCGGCCGGTGCGGACCGCGACGTCGAACATGGAGGAGTGGAAGCGGCGGCACGCCGCCGCCCGCCGGGCCGACCAGGACGGCCGCTACCAGGACGCGCTCGACAAGGTGATCGGCTCCGCGGACAAGAAGCCGACGCGTGCCTGCTTCGACGGGGTCGACACCAACCTCACGCTCGCCCTCACGCACGAGCAGGCGGAGTTCCGGCGGGCCGCGGGCGACGGCCTGGGGGCCCTCACCGGGCTGCCGGCCGGCGCGGCGGTGCTCGCGGTGCTGGCGGCGGCGGGCGCGCTGCTCGGTGTCGGACGCAGACTTTCGGAGTACCGGTGACCGGAGGAGGAGCGGCGATGATCGCACGGCGCCTGAGGGCGAGCCTCCGCGGCTGGGGCGGGGTGGGCGCGATGGCCGCCGCCTGCGCGGCCGCCCTCGTCCTCGCGCTGCTGCTCCCGCTGAGCGACCCGCGCGGGCAGACCGGCCTCGGCGGCCGGGGCACGGCGCGGGGCGCCCAGGCCAGGGCGGAGAAGTGCACCGACCCGCAGGACGAGAGCCTCGCCCCGTCGGGCGCCGACGGCCCCTCCATCGACGCCATCAAGGCGCGCCCAGACCGGCGGCTGATCGTCGGCGTCGACCAGAACAGCTACCACTGGGGCTACCGCGACCCCAACAACCCCCGGGCCGGGAGCGACCTGGAGGGGTTCGACATCGACCTGGTGCACGCGATCGCCCGGGACATCCTCGGCGACCCGGACGCCGTCCAGTTCCGCGCCATCCCCACCGACCAGCGCATCCCCGCCCTGCGCAACGGCACCGTCGACATGGTGGTGCGGACCATGACGATCACGTGCGACCGGCTGCGGCAGGTGGCCTTCTCCGCGCCCTACTTCAGGACCGGCCAGCAGGTCCTCGCCCCCGCCGGGTCCACGATCAGGGGATACGACAAGACCCTCGCGGGGAAGCGGGTCTGCGCGGCGGCGGGGTCCACGGCCCACGACCGGCTGGCGGCGGACCGGCGGGAGGGCCGGCCGGCCCCCTCGGTGTCCGTCACGACCGTGCCGAACCAGCTGGACTGCCTGGTGCGGCTCCAACTGGGCGAGGTGGACGCGGTGGTGACCGACGGCGCCCTCGCCGCGAGCCAGGCGGCCCAGGACCCCACGGTCGAGCTGAAGGGCGACACCTTCACCACCGAGTACTACGGCGTGGCGATGCAGCGCGGCTCCGAGGACCTGGTACGCCGGGTCAACCGGGTCCTGGCGGACTACCGCGAGGACGGCTGGCGGCGCTCCTACGACCGGTGGCTCGCCGCGACCCTCGGGCCGGACTCCCCCTCGGAGGATCCGCCCACCGCCCGGTACGGGCGACCGACCTGATACCACTGGAGAGTCGGCCGGGCGCGCGGCCGGCGCGCGACGGACGGACAGGAAGCGAGAGGTGATCGATGGGCGTCACGGGACCCCCCGGGCCGGTGATGGACCGGGACGAGGCGGACCGTGCGCTGGCGCGCCTCGGCGCGGAGCACGAGGCGATCGAGACCTCGCTGCTCGCCCTCCAGGACCACGCCGGCCGCCGGCTCCTCGAAGGCGCCGAACTGACCGGCACCACCAAGGAGCGCTGGACGGCCGCGGACGCCTCGATCACCCTGCTGTGGGCCTACTTCGACGCGTACTCGGGCGCGCTGCGCTCCGCTCGCGAGATCCGCTCGCGGCGCCGCTGGTCCAGCCGCGAGGACCTGGTCGAGCTGACCGAGCTGCTGCGCGGTCCGGGGGTCACCGTCGCCGGTTCCGCCACCGCCGCGGCGAACGCGCCGACCCAGGCCGGCACCGGGAAGCTCAGCGAGCGCTTCACGCTGACGGCGCTGGTGGACCGGATGAACGAGCTGTACGCCTCCTCGCTCGACCTCGTGGTCAGCGCGGACGCCGTGTGGTCGGCGCTGCCCGCCCGGATCGACTTACTGGCCGCGGAGCTCCAGCGCACCCGGCGGCTCGCCCACTCGGTGGGCGTCCGCCCCGGCGAGCACCCCTCGGGCGACGACCTGGAGCGGATCACCCGGACGCTGACGGCCCTGCGCGATCGGGTCGTCTCCGATCCGCTGGCCTTCTGGGCTCCCGCGCAGGGGAGTTCGGCCCCGGGCGGCGGCCGGCCCGACACGACCGCCTACGACCGGGAGGCGCGCGCGCTGGAGGATGTGCGCCGGGAGATCGACGCGGTCCTCACCGTCCGGCAGGACGCGGAGGCGCGGCTGGTGAAGCTGCGGGACGTGCTCGGCCGGGCGGACCGCACGCTCGCCGAGGCCCGCAGCGCCCGCGGTGAGGTGCTCGCCAAGATCGCCGCCTCGGAGGTGCCGGCCGTGTCCGGTCCGCCGACCGCGCTGCAGGAACAGCTCGCGAGGGCGGCGGAGTACCGCAGGCACGCGCAGTGGCACCGCCTGTCCCCCCTGCTGGAGGCGCTGGAGGAGAAGGCCGAGGACGAACTGCTGCGTGCGCGGGAGTCGTTGACGGCCGTCACGGCGCCGCTCGCGGTCCGGGCGGAGCTGCGGGGCCGGCTCGACGCGTACAAGGCGAAGGTCGCCCGGCTCGGCTTCGCCGAGGACCCGTTCCTCGTCGAGCGCTACGACGCGGCGCGGCGCATGCTGTGGAGCGCCCCGTGCGACCTCCGGGTCGCGGAGGAGGCGGTGCTGCGCTATCAGCGGGCCGCCGCGGAGGTGCTCGGCCCGGCGGTGCCGGAGCAGGGCGGGCCGCGCGACCGGGCGGAGCGCGGGGGGCCCGACGCGTGAGGCGGAGAGGGGGTGCGGCGTGAGTGAGCACGCTGCGGGAGGGCGCGCATGTCAGCGGCCCGGTTGTGCGGGCGCGTACGAGGACATGGGCGGCGGCGAACTGTACTGCGACACCTGCGGGCTCGCCCCGGTGGTGTCCGCGACGGGGACGGTGGGGTCGCCCGCGACCGGCGTGACGGCGGGCGAGGGCGGCTCCCCGGGTTCCGCCGGGAGCGCCGCGGACGGTTCGCGCGGCTCCGCCGGGAGCGCGGGCGCCGGTGCGCGGGCCGGCACGCGGACGTCGTCGCGTTCCTCGCGGTCGCGGCGGTCGGTGTCCGGACGGCTGTCGCACGCGCTGTCGGGCGGTTCGACGGGCCGTTCGGTGTCGGTGCGCAGTTCGGGCTCCACCGCGGCCTCCTCCGGCCGGGGACGGCTCGGCGCGGGGCTCGTCGAGGTGCCGGGCGTGCCGCGGCCCGACCCGCGCGAGATGGTTCTGGACGACCCGGAGGTCCCCGAGCGGAAGCGGTTCTGCTCGCGCTCCGACTGCGGGGCCCCGGTGGGGCGGGCGCGCGGCGACCGGCCCGGCCGCACGGAGGGTTTCTGCACCAAGTGCGGCCACCCGTACTCGTTCGTGCCGAAGCTGCGGTCCGGTGACGTCGTGCACGGCCAGTACGAGGTGGCGGGCCCGCTCGCGCACGGCGGGCTCGGCTGGGTGTACCTCGCCGTCGACCGTGCCGTGTCCGACCGCTGGGTGGTCCTCAAGGGGCTGCTCGACACCGGCGACCAGGACGCGATGGCCGCGGCGATCTCCGAGCGGCGGTTCCTCGCGGAGATCGAGCACGCCAACATCGTGCGGATCTACAACTTCGTGGAGCACCTCGACCAGCGGACGGGTTCGCTGGACGGGTACATCGTCATGGAGTACGTCGGCGGCAAGTCGCTGAAGGAGATCGCCAACGCCCTGCGGACACCGGAGGGCAGGCGCGACCCGCTGCCCGTGGAGCAGGCCTGCGCGTACGGCATCGAGGCCCTGGAGGCCCTCGGCCACCTGCACAGCCGCAACCTGCTGTACTGCGACTTCAAGGTCGACAACGCCATCCAGACCGAGGACCAGCTCAAACTCATCGACATGGGCGCGGTGCGCCGGATGGACGACGAGGAGTCGGCGATCTACGGCACGGTGGGCTACCAGGCTCCCGAGGTCGCCGAGGTGGGCCCCTCGGTCGCCTCCGACCTCTACACGGTCGCCCGGACCCTCGCGGTCCTCACCTTCGACTTCCAGGGCTACACGAACGTCTTCGCGGACTCCCTGCCCGACCCCGGGCACATCGAGGTCTTCCGCCGGTACGAGTCGTTCTACCGGCTCCTCGTCCGCGCCACCGACCCGGACCCCGCGCGCCGGTTCGCGTCGGCGCAGGAGATGGCCGAGCAGCTGACGGGCGTGCTGCGCGAGGTGGTGTCCCTCCAGACGGGGCGGGCACGGCCCGCGCTGTCCACGCTGTTCGGTCCGGAGACGAAGGTCACCGACACGCAGCTGTTCGGGACGGAGACCGGGGAGGTGTCACGGCTCGGGGCCCGGCCGGTGCCCGTCCGCGGGCGCGGGGCCGCGGCGTCGACCGGCGCGGCCGGGCCGCCGGACGGCGCGGCGCTCGTGCTTCCCGTGCCCGCCGCCGCGGCGGCGCTCGCGCTGCCCGCCCCGCGCGTGGACCCCGGCGACCCGAACGCCGGTTTCCTCGCCGGGCTCGTGGCGTCGGCGCCCGCGGAGCTGATCGCGGCGCTGCGCGCGGCCCCGGCCGACTCCCCGGAGCTGCGGCTGGGCGAGCTGCGGGCCCGCCTGGAGATGGGGGAACTGGCGGCGGCGCGGGACGCGGTGGAGGCGCTGGAGGCGGAGCACCCGGACGACTGGCGGGTGGTCTGGTACCGCGGTGTCACGGCGCTCGCGACGGGCGCGCACGAGATCGCGGCGCTGTCCTTCGACGCGGTGTACGACGCCTTCCCCGGCGAACCCGCTCCGAAGCTGGCCCTCGGTCTGTGCGCCGAGGTGCTCGGCCAGCCGGACAACGCCGCCGAGTACTACCGGCTGGTGTGGACCACGGACCCCGGCCACGTGAGCGCCGCGTTCGGCCTCGCCCGGGTGCGGCTCGCCGCCGGGGACCGCCCCGCCGCCGTCCGCACCCTGGAGTCCGTGCCCGAGTCGTCGATCCACTACACGGCGGCGCGGGTCGCCGCGGTGCGGGCACGGCTGCGGCGCAGGCCGGTCGAGGAGGCCGCCGCGCCGCCGTTCCTGGACGAGCTGACGGCCGCCGCCGGACAGGTGGAGGCGCTCGACGGGTTCGGGCTCGACGCCGTGCGGCGCGAGCGGTTGTCGACGGAGGTCCTCGGGTGCGCCCTGGACTGGGTACTCTCCGGTGGCCGGGGTTCCGCTCCGGCCGGCGGAGGCGGAACCGTGCTGCTCGGCAGCGCGTTGGACGAACGTGGCCTGCGTTTCGGCCTCGAACGTTCGTACCGGACGCTGGCCCGGCTCGCGCGGGACGGCGAGGAGAGGATCGACCTGGTGGAACGTGCCAACCGTTACCGCCCCCGGACGTGGGTGTGATTGATGTCCCAGATGCCCCAGCCGACGGCCCTGTCGCGGTGCCCCAGTTGCGCGGAGCCGCTGGAGGCGGGTGACCGTTTCTGCGGCGCGTGCGGCCACGACCTGTCGGCGGTGCCGGCACCACCGCGGGACGAGCCGGCCGCCGCCGTCGACGGTGCCGCCTCGGGCCCGCCCGCGGCGCCCCCGGTGGACTGGCCCGCGGCTCCGGAGACCGACAGCTCCGACGTGCCGGCACCGGTGCACGCCGCGGCCGACATCCGGGGTACCGACTCCGGCGGTTCCGAACTCCCGCACCCGGAGCAGCCGGACGGCGTGCCGGCCGCGCCCCGCGCGGACGGCACGGCGGGGCGGCCCGCCGGCGTGCGCTTCGACCGTCCCCCCGAGCCCGACGCCTACCCGCTCGCCCCGCCGTCCGCCGGCGACCGCGCGGCCGGCCCCGCGGCCACCGCAGCCCCGGCGCCGGGAACCGCGGCAGACCCCCGCACCGCCGACCTCCCGGCACCGCCGTCCGCCGGAAAGACGTGTGTGGCGTGCCGATCGGGGCAGGTCGACACCGACGGATACTGCGAGAACTGCGGTCACGCGCAGCCACGGGAACGGGACCACATGGAACAGGAGTTGGGGGCGGTCGCCGCGGTCACCGACCGCGGGCTGCGCCACCACCGCAACGAGGACGCCTTCGCGGTCTCCTCCACCGCGCTGCCGGACGGCTCGCCGGCCGTCGTCGCGATCGTCTGCGACGGCGTCTCCTCGGCGACCCGCCCCGACGAGGCGTCCCTCGCGGCGTCCCGCGCGGCGAGCGAGTCCCTGATGGCTGCCCTGCCGCTGGGCACCCACCCGCAGACGGCCCTGCACGAGGCGATCGTCGCGGCCTCGGAAGCCGTCAACGCGCTCGCCGACCCCTCCACCGACCAGGGCGACCACGCCCCGCACGTGAACGCGCCCGCCTGCACCATCGTGGGCGCCGTCGTCACCCCGGCCCTGCTCATCGTCGGCTGGATCGGCGACAGCCGCGCCTACTGGGTGCCCGCCGACCGCACCTCGATGCCCGCCCGGCTCACCGAGGACGACTCGTGGGCCGCCCAGATGGTCGCCGCCGGCCTGATGGACGAGACCCAGGCGTACGCCGACGAGCGCGCCCACGCGATCACCGGCTGGCTCGGCGCCGACGCCTACGAACTGGAGCCGCACACCGCGTCGTTCAAGCCCGACCGGCCCGGCGTGGTGATCGTGTGCACCGACGGACTGTGGAACTACGCCGAGACGGCCGCGGAGCTGGCCGCGATCGTGCCGGCCGACGCCGCCGAACGGCCGCTGCACAGCGCGCGGGTCCTGGTCGGCCACGCCCTCGACGGCGGGGGCCACGACAACGTAACAGTGGCGGTTCTGCCGTTCCCCGCCCCCGCGCAGGGGGCAGGATCGGCCTGAGGCCGCGTAGGACACGGGGACGGCCGAGGACCGAAGGGGATCGGTCCGCACGGTGCACGGCCCCCGCCGCCGGCGGGGGCTCCAGGGGGCGGAGTGGGCATGGCCAATTTCTCGAAGTCGAGCGTGCCGCGGTTCTCGGTCGACGTCTACCAGAACGCGTACCTGCCCGAGGGCGGGCGCGAGGTGAACGCCATCGTCACGGTGAGCGCCACCGGCGGCGGCACCATCGGCGGCGCGGTCGCCGCACCGCACCTCTACACCGCCGGACAGGGCCCGGACGCCGCGGTGGTGGTGATGGTCGACTGCTCGGGCTCGATGGACTACCCGCCGACCAAGATGCGCAACGCCCGTGACGCGACGGCCGCCGCGATCGACACGCTGCGCGACGGCGTCCGCTTCGCCGTGGTGGCCGGCACGCACGTCGCCGCGGAGGTCTACCCCGGGGGCGGCCGGCTCGCGGTGGCGGACGCGGCCACCCGCGGTGAGGCCAGGCAGGCCCTGCGCAAGCTGAGCGCCGGCGGCGGCACGGCGATCGGCACCTGGCTGCGGCTCGCCGACCGGTTGCTGTCCTCGGCGGACGTGACGATCCGGCACGGCATCCTGCTGACCGACGGGCGCAACGAGCACGAGTCCCCCGAGGCCCTGCGGGCGGCCCTCGACTCCTGCGCCGGGCGCTACACCTGCGACGCACGGGGCGTGGGCACCGACTGGGAGGTCAAGGAGGTCACGGGGATCGCCTCGGCGCTGCTCGGCACCTCCGACATCGTCGCCGACCCGGCCGCGCTGGCCGCCGACTTCACGCACATGATGGAGACGGTGATGGGCAAGGAAGTCGCCGACGTGGCGCTCCGGCTGTGGACGCCGGTCGACACCGAGATCGCCTTCGTCAAGCAGGTGGCACCCGCGGTGGAGGAGCTGACCGGCCGCCGCACCGAGGCGGGCCCCCGCGCGGGCGACTACCCGACCGGCTCGTGGGGCGACGAGTCCCGCGACTACCACGTCTGCGTCCGGGTCCCGGCCGCGGGCATCGGCCGGGAGATGCTCGCCGCCCGGGTCTCGCTGGTGATCCCGCAGGCCGACGGCGGGGTGCAGAACCTGGGTGCGCAGGGTCTCGTCCGGGCCGTCTGGACCGACGACACGGCCGCCTCGACCTCCATCAACCCGCAGGTCGCGCACTACACGGGGCAGGCCGAACTGGCACAGGTCATCCAACAGGGCCTGGATCTGCGCAAAGCGGGAGATGTCGACGGGGCGACGGCCAAGCTCGGGCGGGCCGTCCAGCTCGCCGGCGCCTCCGGCAACGCCGATACTGCGAAACTGCTTGCGAAGGTGGTGGACGTGGTCGACGCGGCGACGGGTACTGTGCGATTGAAGGCCCGGGTCGAGGAGGCCGACGAGATGACCCTCGAGACCCGGTCCACCAAGACGGTTCGTGTAAAGAAGTAGCGAGCCCGGTTCCCGCGGGGAACCGGAGACACCCGGTCACAACGGCCGGAAGAGGAGAGGGGGAAGCGCCGACATGCCGACCTGCCCGAACGGACACCAGTCGGGTTCCGACGACTGGTGCGAGGTCTGCGGTCACCGCATGGCCGGTGCCGTGCCCCCGCTGCCCCCGCCGCCGCCCGGCGCCGGATACGGCTACCCGCCGCCCGCCTCGCCGCAGCAGGGTGCGGGCCGCCCGCACCCGTCCGCGGTGCCGGACGGCGAACCGGAACTCTGCCCGCAGTGCCGCACGCCCCGGGAGGGCGCCGCGCCGTTCTGCGAGGAATGCCGGTGGAACTACCTGACCAACACCGCGACGTCCTACACCCCGGCGGCACCGCGCCCCTCCGGCTCCGCCCCGGGCGGTCCCGGCGGCGCCCCGCCGTTCGGCGGCCCCGGTGGTCAGGGCGGCCCGCCGCGCTTCCAGCAGCAGGGGCCGGGCGGCCCGGGCCCCGGCGGCCCCGGGCACGACCCGTTCGACTACCAGAGTTCGCGCCCCTCGCAGATGAACCGGCCGGCCGAGCCCATCCCGCAGGGTCCTTCCGGCCACCGGTACGACGGCCCCTCGGGCTTCGGCGGCGATCCGGCCTTCGGCACGGACCCGGCCCGCCCGGCGTACCCCGACGGACCCGGCGGCGGACAGGGGCAGGGCGGTCCGGGGCGCGGCGGCCCCGGCGGCGCTCCGCAGCAGGCGTACACCCAGCAGCCCGCCGCGCCCTTCACCCAGGGCCGGCCGCCCCAGCAGGGCGGCCCGCGGTCCGGCGGCCCCGCCTTCGGCGGCGGGGACGACGACTGGGTGATCTCCCCGCCCACGGCCGGCGCGCCCGGCGGCCAGGACGGCCCCGGACCGGGCGGCCCGAACGGCCCCGGCGGGGGCGGCTACGGCTACCCGCAGCCGGGCGCCACCCAGGCCCCGCCCGGCCCCGGCTACCAGCGGCAGCCGGTGTCCTGGAGCGCGACGATCGGTCCGGACCGCGAGTACTTCATGGCGATGATGCAGCGCTCGGGGCCGGAGGCCGCGGGGCTGAACCTGCCCGCCTACTCGCCCGAGCAGCAGCGCCGGCTCACCGGGGACCAGCTGACCATCGGCCGCCGCAGGCATTCGACGGGCGACACCCCGGACATCGACCTGTCGGTGCCGCCGGAGGACCCGGGCGTCTCCCACCAGCACGCGGTCCTGGTCCAGCAGCCCGACGGCGGCTGGGCGGTCGTCGACCAGAACTCGACGAACGGGACGACCGTCAACGGCGGCGAGGAGCCCATCCAGCCCTTCGTTCCGGTCCCGCTCCAGGACGGCGACCGGGTACATGTGGGCGCCTGGACGACGATCACGATCCGGCGGGACTGAACGGAGGCCCGCCCGGTCGGGCGGCGCCGCCCGGCCGCCGGGCGGCCCGGCGGTCACGGAGGGTCGGCGGATGCGGCACGGTGCGGCGGCCCGGTCCGGCTGCTCAGCTCAGCGGCCAGACGTGCGGCCCCCGCGGATCGTCCAGCCAGGCGCGGACGGACCCGTCGCCGACCGTGACCCCGTACCGCTCGCGCTCGGGCCGCCCCTCCTCCTCCCACAGCGCGTATGCCGCGTGCGGGTCGAGCCGGCCGGCCGTCAGGGCCAGCAGGAACCGGAACAGATCCTGCCCCCTGGCCCGCCGCGGCAGCCCGTCGAGCCGGTCCGCCTCCGGGCCGGGCGGAGTGGCACCGCGCAGCGGCACGAAGTAGGCGGACGTGTGCAGGAAGTTCCCCTCGGCCCGTCCGGGGTCGTGCACCCGCAGGGCGATCAGACCGGTGGCCAGCGGGGCGAGGATGCGGGCGCCGGGCGTGCACTGGCGCAGCCAGCCGGGCGGCACGGTGGGGAGCGTGCAGGTGGCGATGATCCGATCGTAGGGGGCTCGTTCGGGCACCCCGAGGGCGCCGTCGCCGGTGACGACGGCCGGGTGGTGTCCGGCCCGGGCCAGGTGAGCGCGGGCGGCCTCGGTGATCTCCGCGTCGAGGTCGACGGTCGTCACCCGGGAATCGCCCAGCCGGTGGGCCAGCAGAGCCGCGTTGTAGCCGGTGCCGGCACCGATCTCCAGGACCCGGTGGCCCTCGCGGACGGCCAGCTCGACCAGCATCACCGCCATCAGGGACGGCTGGCTGCTGGAGGAGACCAGCTCGCCGTCGCGCACCCGGGTCGCGAGCGGCGCGTCCGCGTACGCGCCGCGCAGCCACCTCTCGCGGCCCCTCGGGTCCGGGTCCTCGCTCCACACCCGCTCGAAGCCGCCGGCGACCCCCACGTAGTAGGACGGCACGAACAGGTGCCGCGGAACCGCCGCGAACGCCTCCCGCCACACCGGGTCGCCGGCGAAGGCGCCGCTCCGCTCGATCTCGCGCACGAGAGCCGCCCGCGCCCGGTCGGCGAGGTCCTCCGGTCCGCTCCCGGACGCGTCCGCCTGCATACCTCCACTGTCCTGCCATCCGGCCGCCGGAGCGAGCCGCCGGGAGAGTCCCTCGGCCCTGGGTCCCGGGTCACCCCGTCTGAGAGCATGGGGGGCGTGAATGAGATTCGGCGCGGCACGTTGCAGGAGCAGACCTTCTACGAGCAGGTCGGCGGCGAGCAGACCTTCCGTCGGCTCGTGCACCGTTTCTACGAGGGGGTCGCCGGGGACGCGCTGCTGAAACCCATGTACCCGGAGGAGGACCTGGGCCCGGCCGAGGAGCGCCTCACGCTGTTCCTGATCCAGTACTGGGGCGGCCCGACGACGTACAGCGAGAACCGGGGGCACCCCCGGCTGCGGATGCGGCACGCGCCCTTCACCGTGGACCAGGCCGCACACGACGCCTGGCTGCGGCACATGCGGGTCGCCGTGGACGAGCTCGGCCTCTCCGAGGAGCACGAGCGCACGCTGTGGAACTACCTGACCTACGCGGCGGCCTCGATGGTGAACACCGCGGGCTGACCGGCGCTCACCGACGGCGACGCTCCCGGCCCCGTCCGGCGACGCGGCGGGTTCCGCTCGGTGGGGCGGGCGCCCCCGGCCGGCGAGCCCTGCGCGCCGGCCCCGCACCCGCGCGGCTCGCCCCCCGGTCCCGAGCGGGGCGGAGGCCGCCCGCAGGCGGCGGGGTGCCACGACAACCGCGCACGGACCGTCGAGGGCCGCGGACGCCCGCGCAGGGACCACCGGCGGGGGCGGCCGGAGCAGCGGCGCCGAGGTTCCGCGGAGCAGGGCGCGGCGAACCGGGGTCGCGGTCGCCGCGGGCCACCGCCGGTGACGGACGACGTCCGCGCGTTCGGCCCGTCACGGGCAGGGCGGGGCGGGGCGGGGACGGCCCGCAAGCGGGCGGGTGCCACGGCACCGCGCGCGGGCGAAGGGCGCGAACGCCCCCGCGGGGACCACCGGCGGAGCCGACCAGAGCAGCATCCGATGTCCGCGGAGCACGGCCCGGAGAACGGTGGTCACCATCGCCGCGGGCCACGGCCGGTGGCGGAGGGCGTCCGGACGTGGACGGCGTGCGTCCAGTCGTCAAAGGGGTTCGTCCGGACGGCGAAGGCGCGCGTCGACGATCCGCGAAGGCACGCGTCCGGTCCCTCCCGGGGTGCGTCCGGCCGGCGGACCGGTGGTGACCCGCACGCCCGGGCTCGCCGGTCCGCCTCGGGGTGCGTCCGGCCGACCGGTGGTGACTGCGATGCCGGGGCCGGCGGGTCCGCCGCGGCGCGGTTCTCCCGGCCCCGGGCCGTCGGCCACCGAGCGGACGGATCGAGCGGCCTCAGCGGACGCTGACGTCCAGCGCGCCACGTCCCGCCCTGCGCACGGCGATCGAGCCGAACGGCGTCCGCAGCCGCAGCCACGCCCCCGACGAGTAGAGCCCCAGTTCCCCTTCGCCGGCGGGGTCGAGCCGGCGCTCGTCCGGCCGGTCCGGGCCGGTGGACCGCGGGACACCCGCGTCGCCGGGGGCCGCCGGTCCGCGGGCGGGCGAGGGACGCAGGAAGCCCAGCGACTGGGCGGCGTGCGCGGCCCTGACGGGCAGCACGCTGTCACCGACCGGCCGGGACCAGATCTCCCGCCCGATCCGGTCGAGTTCGGCACGGGTGCGCCGCTCGGGCTCCAACTCCTGCGTGCGGGAGCGGAACTCGGCGACCACTCCGGCGACGACGCCGCGCACGGCGTCGAGGGCGGGCAGCCCCGGCTCCGGACGCCAGCCGCCGCGCGGCGGGAGGACGCCGGCCCAGGGCGGGCCGGTGACGGCGCCGGGCACGGCGACCGTGGCCGCCGACTCGTCGACGGACTCCAGGAGTTCGCCCGCGGAGACGGTGGCGTCGAGCCGCATGTCGAGGCCGTGCTCGTAGGGCTTGGCCAGCCGCGCGGTGCGGATCGCGAGGACCTCGAACGACGGAGGCCGGCCGAACACCGCGAGGGTGGTGCCGTGGGCCTGGAGGCGCACGGCGGCGGCACGGTCGTAGTGGACCAGCCGGGCGAGGAAGGCGCCGAGGTCGGCCGCCTCCCCCGCGTCGGCGAGGTGCAGGACGGTCATGCCGCGACGGCCTCGTCCTCGTCGTCCCGGTAGGACTCCAGGAAATCGCGCTCGTCGGCGGTGATCCGCCGCGGGCGCTGCCGCTCGAAGTCGAACGGCACGATGACCGTGGACGCCGTGACGTAGATCTGGTCCGGGTCCTTGACCTCGTAGGAGATCGTGAAGGACGCCGCCCGGATCTGCGTCACCCACAGCTCGACGTCCACCGGCGTGTGCCGGTGGACCAGCTGCCGCTTGTAGTCGATCTCGTGCCGCGCCACCACGGAGCCCTGCTGGAAGTCCTTCTCCGGGCGGAACAGGAAGTCGATACGGGCCTCCTCCAGATAGCGGAGGAACACCACGTTGTTGACGTGGCCGTACGCGTCCATGTCCGCCCAGCGCAGGGGGCAGCGGTAGATGTGGCGCAAGACCGATCAGCCCCGGGTGAGCTTCTTGTAGGTGGCGCGGTGCGGGCGGGCCGCCTCCGCACCGAGGCGCTCGATCTTGTTCTTCTCGTAGGACTCGAAGTTGCCCTCGAACCAGAACCACTTGGACTCGCCCTCGTAGGCGAGGATGTGGGTGGCGACCCGGTCCAGGAACCAGCGGTCGTGGGAGACGACCACGGCCGCGCCGGGGAACTCCAGCAGCGCGTTCTCCAGGGAGGACAGCGTCTCGACGTCGAGGTCGTTCGTCGGCTCGTCGAGGAGCAGCAGGTTGCCGCCCTGCTTGAGGGTGAGCGCCAGGTTGAGGCGGTTGCGCTCACCGCCGGACAGGACGCCGGCCGGCTTCTGCTGGTCGGGGCCCTTGAAGCCGAAGGCGGACACGTAGGCGCGGGAGGGCATCTCGACCTGGCCGACGTTGATGTAGTCCAGCTCGTCGGAGACGACGGCCCACAGCGTCTTCTTGGGGTCGATGTTCTCGCGGCTCTGGTCGACGTAGGAGATCTTGACCGTGTCGCCGACCTTGATGGAGCCCGCGTCCGGCGTCTCCAGTCCCTGGATCATCTTGAACAGCGTGGTCTTGCCGGCGCCGTTCGGGCCGATCACGCCGACGATGCCGTTGCGCGGGAGGGTGAAGCTCAGGTCGTCGATGAGGACCTTGTCGCCGAAGGCCTTCGAGAGGTTGGCGACCTCGACGACGATCGAGCCCAGCCGCGGGCCCGGCGGGATCTGGATCTCCTCGAAGTCCAGCTTCCGCATCTTGTCGGCCTCGGCCGCCATCTCCTCGTAGCGCGCGAGTCGCGCCTTGGACTTGGCCTGACGCCCCTTGGCGTTGGACCGCACCCAGTCGAGCTCCTCCTTGAGCCGCTTGGCGCGCTTGGCGTCCTTCTGGCCCTCGATCTTGAGGCGGGCGGCCTTGTTGTCCAGGTACGTGGAGTAGTTGCCCTCGTACGGGATCGCCCGGCCGCGGTCGAGCTCCAGGATCCACTGGGCGACGTTGTCCAGGAAGTAGCGGTCGTGGGTCACGGCGACGACGGTGCCGGGGTACTTCGCGAGGTGCTGCTCCAGCCACTGCACGGACTCGGCGTCCAGGTGGTTGGTGGGCTCGTCGAGGAGCAGCAGGTCGGGGGCTTCGAGGAGCAGCTTGCAGAGCGCGACGCGGCGGCGCTCACCACCGGAGAGGTTGGTGACGGGCCAGTCGCCGGGCGGGCAGCCCAGGGCGTCCATGGCCTGCTCCAGCTGGGTGTCCAGGTCCCACGCGTTGGCGTGGTCGAGGTCTTCCTGGAGCTTGCCCATCTCGTCCATCAGGGCGTCCGAGTAGTCGGTCGCCATCAGCTCGGCGACCTCGTTGAAGCGCTTGAGCTTGCCCATGATCTCGGCGGCGCCGTCCTGGACGTTCTCCAGCACGGTCTTGGACTCGTCGAGCGGCGGCTCCTGGAGCAGCATGCCCACGCTGTAGCCGGGCGACAGGAACGCGTCACCGTTGGAGGGCTGTTCGAGGCCCGCCATGATCTTGAGGACGGTGGACTTGCCGGCACCGTTCGGTCCGACCACACCGATCTTCGCACCGGGCAGGAAGCTCAAGGTGACGTCGTCGAGGATCACCTTGTCGCCGTGCGCCTTGCGCGCCTTGCGCATGGTGTAAATGAACTCAGCCAAGAGAAACCGTCCGGACGCTTGAAATCGGCAGTGGGCAGATACACCCCATCTTGCCTGACGGCCACCCCTCGGGGGAAACCCGTTCCGTCGGGTGGCCGTGACCTCGCGCTTCGCCGCCCTCGCGCGCACCGGATCGGTCACCGGCTGTCACCGCGGGTCACCGCCGAGCGCCCTCGCACGACTCCGGGACGGCCCGGCGCGATCACTCGGACCGGCCCCACCCATCCAGCGTGATCTCCACTGGGTGGTTGTGATCTGCATGCCGGATGACCACGCCTGCCACCGCCGCACCCATGGCGGGCAGCTCCGGATCATGCGGCATGCCGCCGACCTCGGCCGGCCCCACTGCGTCGGGCATCCCGTGCATCCGGATGAAGACACCGAACCCCTGACGGCCGATGACCTCTCCCCGGATACGGGCGCCCTCAGGCAGCGCCGCGAGGGTTGCCGTCCAGTTCTGCCGAACTGCTTCCCCCGTCGGCACTCCGGGACCGGCCGGCCACGTGGACTCATCCATGATCAGAGCATGACCGTGCCAGGCACCGCCTTGCCCAGGCCGGTCCAACTCGGTTCCACGGTAGGCAGAATGAGACCACGGATGCTGGACTCACCGCATTGCTCGGCGCCGCCGTAGGATCACTCGCCACACTCGGCTCCGCGATGGTCACCGGGCGGGGGGCGGCGCGCTCGCAGTGCGGCCAGTGGCGAAGGCAGCACCGCCGGGATGCCGGCGCTCGGCTCGTCGCGATCACGGCTCCGTGAGGCCACGACTCCTCAACGCTGTCCTCCGCTGTACTGCCAAGCACTCACGGCTCGGGCCCTCACCCGGTTCGGCGCCGGTGCTTCCACGCGCGCAGCTCAAGCAGGGCGACCCACCCTGCGAACAAGGCGATCACCGTTTCGATCGCCTGCCTCCACGTCTCCGGGGCCCACTCGTGTGCCGCGACGGCCACGAGGCCGAACCATGCGCTCAGCAGGAGGTAGTCCCGAAGGCGGGTCCGCAGGCGTGCGTCCGGTCGCGCCAGGTGCACCATGGAGATCCCCCCTCTCTCGAACCGGAGCGTACAACCGGGCCAAAACCGCGCCCTCTGCGTACCGGTGCCGGCGCTTCCTCCGCCGGAGCCGGGAGCCGCCCCGCGGTGGAGCCGGGGGGGCGCGCCCGGGGCTTGACGAGGTGGAGAAGCCTCTCGGGACGAGGTGTCGAAACCCCTCGGGGCGCTCGCCTCGTGCGGGCCGGGCACCCGGAGGACACTGGGAGGAGAGGGTCCGGCAGGGGGCCTGTGGGGGACGCGGCTCCGGAGGTGATCGCGATGACACAGACGCAGGACCGGCCACGCACCACGGTGGGCTGGCACGTGGAGATGGAGTTCGAGGAGGACGAGCACCGGACGCGGGCCGCCGCCCTGCTGCGGCTCCCCGACGGCAGCGAGCTGCGCGCACACGGGTACGCCAGCCGCCACCCGTCGGACGCCAACCAGCCCCGGGTGGGCGAGGAGGTCGCGGGCGGACGCGCGCTGAACGAACTCGCCATGCAGTTGCTGACCAAGGCACACGACGAGATCGACGCGGCGTCGGGCAGGACCTCGCACACCCTCAGGTGACGCACACCGCACGGAACATACGACGGGCCCGGCGGCCCGGCCGCCTCCCATCCCGGATCGCCGTGGTCGTCCCGCCCTGCGAGGGGCGGGCGACACCCGGCGGGACCTGCGGTCAGCCGCCTGTGTCGATGTGGTGGGGCCGATCCGGGTGGGGGCGAGGTCGAGGGCGGGCAGTGCCCTGCTCAGGTGGGGAACTCGCCGAGCCAGGCACGCTGGAGCAGGTGTTTCGGCAGGTAGTCGGACTCGACCTCGATAGGGATGCCGCCGTCGTAGGCACGGCAGGCGATGGCCAAGGGCCCGAGGGCGACAGCGCCGTCAATGTCCGCTGCCCGCTCCTCGTTCAAGGTCCAGTACGCCGTGTGCAGCTTCAGCGCCTCTACCAGGGCGGGACTGAAGCCCTCCTCGTCCCTGCGGACGACGTGGTAGAAGAGGTTGATCGGCGGATAGAGGATGCCAACCAGCAGGTCCCGAGGGGCGATACTCGCCACAGCGGGGTCGGACCTCTCCAACGTGGCGGTGAGCTTCTCCACGAGCGCCGCCTGCCAGTCGGGACGCCGCAGCCAGTACGTCTGCAGAGCGTCGACCCACTGGTAGATGTACTCGTCGTACTGCCCTTCCGGCGCCCGCAACCGGTCCAGCGGGATCTCGCACAACTGCGCCATCCGGTCCTGCTCACGGCAGATGACGGCCAGCCAGAACGCCCGCAGCCAGGTGCCCGCATCAGCAGTGGAAAGGGCACCGGCAGCAGGCACGTTGCGCACCTTGCGGTCGATACGGCCCTTGACGGTGCCCTCGCTCACTCCGGTCACAGCAAACAGTGCAGAACCCATGCGCATCGCCGTGACCACGGCCTCCCACGTTTCCACTGCCGCCGCCCGAGGGTCGACGACACAGCGGGCCCGTAGGTGCAGGACGGACGTGTTGAAGGCCGAGTCGATGGTGGACGCGGACTCCTCAAGCCGATCGACCTTCCTGCCGGGGTGCTTGTGAAGTCGTTCGGCGAACCGCTCGGCCTCAGGCCCTGTCGGCAGCCCATGCCGGTCGATACGTGCGGTCACGGAAGGGTCCCCTTGCTGATGTCGAACCGGCGCGATCCGAAGGCGCGCCGAGAGCGACACCGGCACCGCGCCGGGCAGCCCTCACCCATTCCCCGGCAGTGCGTCGAGGACGAGGAGCTGCGCCCGATGTCGCCGCCCCGCGGGGCGGCGGTCCGCGTTCTCGCCGGTCCCGTGGTGCGCGGAGCACGGCGCGACGCGCGCGGCAGTCCCACGCTCCGCGTCTCGTCGACTCGGCCTCACGATGACCGGGAAGGCCCCCGGAGCGCCGCCACGGCACGCGAGGCGCACTCCGGCCAACGAAAAGCCCTCCCCAGAGGGAGGGCGGAGACTGGCGCCCCCGGCAGGACTCGAACCTGCGGCCAAGCGCTTAGAAGGCGCCTGCTCTATCCACTGAGCTACGGGGGCCGGTTTGTGTCGGCCGGAGTCCTGGCGTCCGAGTGCGGACCGATCCCTGACCTTGCCGGGGACAAGAATAGGGCTCCCGCGTCCCTGCCCCCCGCGCTTCACCTCCGTGGCTCGATGTGGAGGTTCAGTGAAGCGGTCCCGATAATCGCAGGCAGGTACGAATCGTGCACCGATTTTGACGCCTCGCGCGACGGGTGTTGTGCACTCGTTATGCCTGCGCCCCAGTCATCCCTTCCGCCCCGAGTGTCCGGTCGGCGCGCAGGAGTACCCATATGCTTCAGAAAGCCACCAAAATTGGGCATTCTTCACATGTGGTGACCTTGGACGTACGGCCTCAGCTGCTCGACGCACTTTCCGCCCTGCGCGATCGTGTCGCCGCCGCACGCTTCCCGCTGCCCCTGGCGGGGGCTCCACGCGCGCGTGCCAATCGCGACGAACTGCTCGCCCAACTCGACGACTATCTGGTGCCCCGGCTGCGGGAACCCGAAGCGCCGCTTCTCGCCGTCATCGGGGGGTCCACCGGAGCCGGCAAGTCGACGCTGGTCAACTCCCTGGTGGGGCGCCGGGTCAGCGAGGCGGGCGTCCTGCGCCCGACGACCCGTACACCGGTACTGGTGTGCCATCCCGAGGACCACCACTGGTTCAGCGGGATGCGCGTTCTGCCGCGGCTCACGCGCGTGTGGGTGCCTCATCAGGAGCCGGGCGACGAGGTTCCCGGGCTCGGTGACCGCGGCGAGCAGGTCCTGCGCATCGAGACCGCCGACACCCTGCCCAAGGGCCTCGCCCTCCTGGACGCCCCGGACGTCGACTCCCTGGTGGCCGAGAACCGCGTGCTGGCGGCCGAGCTCATCTGCGCGGCCGACATCTGGGTGATGGTCACGACGGCGGCCCGCTACGCCGACGCCGTGCCCTGGCACCTGCTCCGCACCGCCAAGGAGCACAAGGCCACGCTGGTGACCGTGCTCGACCGGGTGCCGCACCAGGTGGTGTCCGAGGTCTCCCGGCAGTACGGGGCGCTGCTCACCAAGGCGGGGCTCGGCGACGTACCGCGCTTCACCGTGCCCGAACTCCCCGAGTCCGCCTGGGGCGGTGGCCTGCTGCCCGCGACGGCGGTGGCCCCGCTGCGCACCTGGCTCACACACCACGTGCAGGACCCGGGGTCCCGGCAGGACGCCATGGCCCGCACCGCCTACGGCGTTCTGGACTCCATGAAGTCGCGGATGCCGGAGCTGGCGAGCGCGGCGGCGGCCCAGTACGCCGCGGCGACCCGGCTCACGGCGGCCGTCGACGGGGCCTACGACAGCGAGCACGCGCGCGTGAAGGGCCGTTTGCAGGCCGGTGCCGTGCTCTCCGGTGACGCGCTCAAGCGCTGGCGGGCGTATCCCCTCGACTGCACGGCGGACGAACTGCTGGACGCCCTCGTGGAGAGCCTGTCGGCGCTCCTGCTCTGCTCGGTGACGGCCGCCGACGAGCGGGTGGACGAGGCGTGGCGCCGCGAACCCGCGGCGGACGGGGCCGGGCTGACGGACCGTGATCCCACCGTGGAGAGCGCCGAGCACCGCATCGGGATGTCGGTCCGCCGCTGGCGGCGCGTCCTGGAGGAGTACGCCGAGGAGGAGGTGCGCGATCTCGAACGGAGCGTCGCCCCGGACCCCTCGGTGGTGGCCGTCCTCGTCGCGACCGCCCTCCTCGGGGGGCGCAGGGCGCGCACCGCGGGCGAGGGGCTCGCCGAGCGGATCGGGGCGCACGGCGCGCTGCGGCTGCGCGACAAGGGCGGCCGGCTGCTGACCGACCTCGTCGACAGGGCCCTGCACACCGAGCGGGAGCGTCGGCTGGGCCCCCTCGACGCGCTCGACGTCCACCCGGAACCCCAGGCCGAACTCATCGCCGCGCTGTCCGTACTGCAGAAGGAGAGGTGACCGCCGTGACTGCCGTCACTGACCACACGGATCACGCCGACCGTCCCGGAGACGAGCCCTCCGGCGACGACCGCCGGGAACAGGACCGGCCCGGCGACGACCGTCCGGAGGCGGGGCCCCGGGAGGCGCAGTCCGCCTCGGGGGCCCGTACGGGGGATGCCCGTGACGGGGGACCCCGCGACGGCGAGGCCCGTGACGGCGGGGCTCATGACGGGGTGACGCCTTCCGAGGAGATCCGGCGAGGAGAGACCGGAGCCGGGGAGGGCGACGCGCGCGGCACACACTCCGGGGACCGCTCCACGACCCTCGCCGGCTCTGGAGGCGGGACCAGGGACGCGGTGGCGCCCGGGAACGCCACCGCCCGGACGTCGGGTGCCCCCTCCGCGCGGGAGGAGGGCTCCGGCCGCGGCTCCGGATCGGGCTCCGGCTCCGAACGCGCCGACGCGGCGGAGGCCGGGTACCCGCGGGGAGGCCTGACGGGCGGCGGGGCCGGCCGGCGCGACCCGGGCGGCGAGGTCGCGCGGAACGCGAAAGCGACCGCTACGGACGCCGCGCGGCCCCGCACGCACGACACGGCCGACGCTCCCCCGGCCGACCGCGAGGGAACCGCCCCGGAGGCGCGCGAGGGCACCCGCTCGACCGGCGCCACCGCGCCGGCCGGCGGCACCGGCGCGCCGGGCGGCACACGGAAGGCCGCCGCCGGTGGTGGAGCCGGTGCCACCCGGACGGACGACCCGGACCCGGCGGACACGCCCCGAACGGGCGACCCCGCCGACCGGGCGGAGGACGGCCCGGTCTGGGACGACGGTCTCATCGCCCGGCGCGTGAACGAGTCGGCACCCGCCCGCCACCAGACTCCGGCATCGGAGCCGCGCGCCTCCTCCCCCGCGGCCCCGGCGCCCCTCGCCTACGACGGTCCGCTGCGCTCGCGCCTGGACGCCCTCCGCGAGCTGGTGGGCCTCTCCCGCGCCCGGCTCGACAGCAGGACGCTCGCCGAGGCGGGCCGTGTCCTCGACGAGGCGGCGGCACGCCGGAAGTTGTCCGGGGAGCACACCGTCGTCGCCATCGCCGGCGCCACGGGCAGCGGCAAGTCGCAGCTCTTCAACGCCCTCGCGGGCGTGGCCATCTCGGAGACCGGGGTCCGCAGGCCGACCACCTCGGCCCCCATCGCGTGCAGCTGGAGCGACGGGGCGGCCACCCTCATCGACCGGCTCGGCATCCCCGGCAGGCTGCGCAGGCGACCGTTGCAGAGCGCGGAGGCGGAGGCACAGCTGCGCGGTCTGGTGCTGGTGGACCTGCCCGACCACGACTCCGCGGCGGTCCGGCACCGCGAGCAGGTGGACCGGGTCCTCGCCCTGGTCGACGCCGTCATCTGGGTGGTCGACCCGGAGAAGTACGCGGACGCCGTCCTGCACGAGCGCTACCTGCGCCCGCTGGCCGGGCACGCGGAAGTCACCTTCGTCGTCCTCAACCAGGTGGACCGGCTGCCCGGTGAGGCCGCCGACCAGGTGCTCGACGATCTGCGCAGGCTGCTCGACGAGGACGGCATCGCGCTCGGCGAGTACGGCGAACCGGGTGCCACGGTGCTCGCCCTGTCCGCGCTCACCGGCGACGGGATCGGCGAACTGCGCGAGTGCCTGGGCCAGTTCGTGGCGGAACGCGGCGCGGCGGCCCGGCGCATCGCGGCCGATGTCGACGCCGCCGCGGCCCGGCTGCGCCCGGTCTACGCGACCGGCAGGCAGGCCGGGCTCAGCGAGGAGGCGCGCGACGAGTTCGCCGACCGCCTCGCGGACGCGGTGGGCGCCGTCGCGGCGGGTGAGGCCGCGGAGCGGGCCTGGCGCCGCAACGCCAACCGCGCCTGCGGCACTCCGTGGCTGCGCCTGTGGCGCTGGTACCAGGACCGGTGCGAGCCCCCGACCGGACGGCTGCCCGTGCGCGCCCCGGCGGACGAGGAGGCCACCGCCCGCCAGCGGGTGGAACAGGCGGTCCGGACCGTCGCGGACCGGGCGGCGTACGGGCTGCCCGTGCCGTGGGGCCAGGCGGTGCGCGAGGCGGCCGTGCGGGGCGTGCAGGGGCTCCCGGAGGCCCTGGACGACATGGCGGCGCGGGCGGCGGCCCCGGTGGGCCGGCCGCCGCGGCCCGGCTGGTGGCCGGTGGCGGTGCTCGCGCAGGCCGCGATGACGCTCGTCCAGGTCGTCGGCGGGCTGTGGCTGGTGGCGCAGATCGTCGGGGTGGCCGTGCCGAATCTCGGGGTTCCGGTGCTGCTGATGGTGTGCGGGATCGTCGGCGGGCCGGCCGTCGAGTGGAGCAGTCGCATGGCCGCCCGCGGGCCAGCCCGCCGCTACGGCCTGGAGGCGGAACGCAGGTTGCGCGAGGCGGCGGCGGGGTGCGGCCGGGCGCGGGTCCTCGATCCGGTCGCGGCGGAGCTGCTGCGCTATCGCGAGGTGCGGGAGCAGTACGGCCGGGTGATGGGCGTGGCGAGGGCGGGTAGCCCGGTCGGGTGACGGGTTTTTCCCCATCGGGCCGGTGCTCCACAGTCTCCGGCGGGCCCGGCCGGGCGAGGGCAGTCTGATGTCGCGGCGACCGCAGCCCATGCGGTCGCCGCGACGGACGCATTCGCACGGGAGGGATTCGCGATGAACGAGACGATGGTGTGCGCGGTGGGGAACGTGGCGACACGGCCCGTCTACCGGGAGTCGGCGAACGGGGCGTCGGCGCGGTTCCGGCTGGCGGTGACCTCGCGGTACTGGGACCGCGACAAGAGCGGGTGGACGGACGGGCACACCAACTTCTTCACGGTGTGGGCGAACCGGGTGCTCGCGACGAACGTGGGGGCCTCGGTGTCGGTGGGCGATCCCGTCATCGTGCAGGGCAGGCTGAAGGTGCGCACCGAGACCCGCGACGGACAGAGCTGGACGTCGGCGGACCTCGACGCGGTGGCGATCGGCCACGACCTGTCCCGGGGCACGTCGGCCTTCCGGCGCCCGGCCCGCGAGGGGGAACCGGCCGGGGACGGCCGTCCGGAGCCGAGGTGGGAGTCGGCCCCGCCGGCCCCCTCGGCGTCCGCGCCCCCGGACGGGCCACCGGACTCCCCCACGCCGAACGGTGCTCGACCGGCGCCCGCCGCGGCCGGGGTGGCGTGACGTCGGCGTGGGGGGGGGGGGGCCCCCCCCCCCCCCCCCCCCCCCCCCCCCCCCCCCCCGCGCCCCCCCCCCCCCCCCCCCCCCCCCCCCCCCCCCCCCGG